>CAZMFO010000001.1:0-103045 GCA_964565615.1 uncultured Candidatus Saccharibacteria bacterium
ATTTCCCTATGAGGACACTGAAAGACGATCAGTTTGATAGGCGCAAGGTGAAAGTGTAGTAATGCATTGAGCCGAAGCGTACTAACAGTCCCATTGACTTTTTATGAACTAAAGCCACAATCAATGTTAATCTTTATTAACAGAGGTGTGACTTTAGAAAATATGGACATTTGGCTAGTTATTGGTGTGTATCATACAACATATACACATCCGTGTTTGTTAACAATCTATCCGTGCATAATGGTTATCGACCTTTTTGAGTCAAAAGAGAAAAGAGCAGGACTGGTTCGCGTAAGCGAATTCGGATTTATTCCAAAAAGTCCGATGAGAAAAACCGCAGGTTTGTCTCATAAGGGTCGGTGCCCATAGCGAGAGGGAAACACCTGTTCCCATGCCGAACACAGCAGTTAAGCCTCTCTGCGGTTACAATACTTGGGTCATCAAGCCCTGGGAAAATAGCACGGTGCCGAATTATAGAAATAACCACCCTTAAAGGGTGGTTTTTCTTTATTATTTAGCGAGTTGTTTTACTAGTGCGAAAGGATAAGGGCTCCTGCAATTACTATTTATGGGGCGTTGTCATGATGCTAAATTATATAGAGACCCTCCGAAAGGAGAGTTTTTATTTCTATAATCGCATTTCGGCGACGCACTTCGCTCGTCTGTTCGAGATACTTTTTGTCGTAGCAACAAAAAGTATCCAAAAAGTGCCACCCCGACTGTAAAACAAGAGCATCACTCACTTGTTACTAATCGGTTTCTGCAGAACTCCCCAGCACCTTAGGCTTAAGGTGCTGGGTCAGACATCCTTGAAACGCGATATAGCATCTGCCTTCACTCCTTCTGTTTCATAGAGGGGATTTCATCAGGAACTCCCAGAGACATAGGAGGGAGCGATATGTCGGTATCCTAGATCAGAAGGTTGTTATAGGAATCGCGGTTGGATAATTTTGGTATTATATAGTCTATGGGCAAACTTTATGATTTTATTTTTGGTAAACCAAGAAAAGACCAGTTAATGGAAGTAGGGGCAAAAAAAGAAGGTGTATTTCCTGACGAGCCGGGCTGGTTTGTATTCCTAAGGAGAAAATTGGTTGCAATTATATTTGTTATAGCACTTATTATTGCGGTAGTATTGCGATTTCTCTATCACGATACGGTATTTACTAGCCAAGAGGGTGTACAGGGGATCATATTGCTCATTGTTCAGCCAATAGTTGCACCCCTTTTCTTATTAATATTTGCAAGCGTAACTCTATGGAGAAAGTACCGATATCGCAATAAGCTAACTGGTGAGGATCGTGTTGCATACGATCAATCAGTCTGGGCTCATGTTATGGATATTGCAATGATTGTGGTTTTGGTCTTGGTCGTATTGTTCGCTGTAGCGCTAATAAGTTATCCGTTCTTAGACATATAAAAAATAAACTTAGGAGTAGGTGTTGTTAAAAATACGGTGAAATGGTTCTTGAAACCATTCAGAATGGGGGTTATGAAGTTTACGAATATATTATTGTGGGTTCAAGAGAATAAATTATCAGAGAAGTTTTATAAAAAGCTCGGGTTTGAAGTTTTAGTATCAACGGATGCATATTCTGAAATACAGCTCGGGGAGTTCAGGATAACACTTGTAAATATGCGAGATGAAGATGAGTTTAATGGGGATTCTCTATCGGGCATCAAGGGTAAGGGGATGTATATTTACATTAAAGTAGATGATGTTGATGCCGAATATAATCGTCAGGAAAAAATTGGGCTAAAACCTGCCACAAAACCTCGTAACTGGGAGTGGGGAAACAGAGAGTTTATCTTAAAAGACCCTGATGGATATAAGCTGTGTTTTTGGCAAGTATTTGAGGCTGTTGTAACTTAGAATTATTCGGGGTATTTAATAAATATTGTTATAGTATAAGCATGACTAGCAAGAAGCACAGACCTTTAAAGAACTTAAAAGCGGGCAAGAAACACTTACTTGTAGTGCTTTTGATAGCAATAATTGGCGTAGCCTTACTTGTAGCTACTAGGGCATCTAGCTTTTCAGTCTCTTTAGAGCCCGAAAACGGCAGTAAATCGCCTATTGTTCGCACTGTTGATGATGGTACTGCAAGCGGAGGTAGGGCGGTCCAGTTTGCTGGCACCCCCCCACCCGGAGGAGGTCAAGAGTGTGCTGATCTAACTAATTTAAAGTTTTGCGAAGACTTTGATGGGGTAGCTGGGAGCTATCCTAACAGTGCAAATTTTGGTGTTGTAGATAATGAGTCAAACTGGGGGGTCCAGTGTTTTAAAAAGAACCCAAACAATGTTTCGTTAGATGGTCAGGGTAACCTAAAGCTAACCTTAATTAATACGGGGACCTTTCAGTGTACTAATAATTGGGATCCTTCTAGGGGCAGTGCATCTAACATAACTAGTGGCTATGTTGATACCTATCGGGCTGGCGCAGATAATACATTTAAGTACGGTAAGTTTGAAATACGGGCTAAAACATCGTGCGCGGATAGTGTGTGGGGTGCCTTATGGTTGTCTACTGGCAGGAGTAACAATGGTGAAGTGAAATGGCCTAAGTTTGGTGAAATTGATATTTGGGAGCAGAATATGCAAGATCCTTGGCGTTTTGTTCAAACTGTATGGGTGCCGAAGATACCAGGTGAAACAAGGGGAGACAGTATGAAATCATACGTTGATTTACCCAAAAGTGGCCGACGATGGTGTGATGACTACCATGTTTACGGAGTAGATTGGAGGCGAGGATCAATAACTTACATAGTTGACGGTATTACAAGAAGGGTTTTTACTCCATCTGACCTGCCATCAAATACAAGATGGCCGTTTGATGATACTAGCCAGAATATGCGACTTTTGCTCGATCTTCAATTAGGTAAGGCTGGTGAATGGATGGGGAAGCCTAACTTGTCTCAATTGCCAAGCTCTATGTATATTGACTATGTTAGAGTGTATAACTAGAAAATGTTATTGACATTAGTTAAATGAAGTGATATCATAAGCATATTCGAGAGGAATGAGGGTCCCATCTATTGTATGGGGCTATTTGTTTCTTTAGGGTAAAACGGTGGGAGATGTTAATAATTATCAAAATAGGAGGTCATAAATATGGCTGGAACAAAAGCTGGTGGCAAGGCTGCTGCAACAACAAATAAAGCTAAGTACGGTGCTGATTTTTACGCAAAAATTGGTGCTGTTGGTGGTAAGAAGGGTCGCACAGGTGGCTTTTTTGCTAACCGAGAGCTTGCTAGAATTGCTGGAGCAAAAGGTGGACGCATTAGTCGTCGTACAAAAAAAGCCTAGTTAGTAACCATAAATCGAGAATCACCTACCATTTGGGTAGGTGATTTAATTTTGTGGTGATTTTTTTAGTGTTCTGTATGGTCTACAAAACCTCGTCTCTGAAACTATCCAACTGTTGTGGCAGTTGTAGCAGTAGTAGGTTTTTTTATCTTCTTGGATACCGACAGAATGACACTTGGGGCAAGTACTTCGCAGGTGGAGCCAGTCTCGGTATGTATCAAGACAGTTTTGAATATGGTTGTTATTGATTTGAATATCGTAATCCGAAGCTATTTGGTTGGCTTTTGCCCAAGCTTGCATCTCCATCTCTATGAGTTCAATATCGTGCCCATAGTGTTGATGGTCGGATAGTGCGTGACCAACCTCGTGTAGTAGAGTCCACTGTCCGTGAGGTTTACTGATTGCAAAAGAGTTGTAAAAGATGCTTTTATTTTGTGGCGACCACCAAAATCGATCGCTCAAAATAAAGCTGATAGTAGGAAAATCAGAAGATAATTGATTGACAAGGTTAGTTGTGCTCATTCTTCGCCATTTTGTAACAACCATATATCACCGCTTCTTCAGGCCTCTTTGCGCGAACGAGCTTAGGGGTAGGCGTAAGAGGAGTGCTCATCTTTTTTAATGCTTGAAGTAGGGGTGCTTTGTATTTATTAAAATGAGATCCAACGCTCCCACCAAAGATTATTACTTCTGGCTGGATTGTAGCAATAAGGCTATTTATTCCGATTGCAAAACGAAAACTGATGTCCTTCCATATCTTTCGATCATTAATGTCTTTAGCTAGTTTATTGTACTTTTGCTTAATGGCACGCCCCGATGCTATGTCTTCCCAAGAAGTTAATCTATCACCATACTGAACAAGCATTTGTCCCGCTTCGCTATCTTGTAAGTCACGATCAATAATACCGTTTGTGATAATTCCAGAGCCAATTCCAGTACTTATTGTTAAATATAACACACGCTTATAATCATCTTTGATATTTATTGCTTCGTATAGGCCCGCTAGGTTGGCATCATTTTCTAATACAATTGGGCAATCAATAAATTGTTTTAGGTCTTGCTTTATTTTTACATTTTCCCAGCTTAGGTTGCCGAACGCTAAGCCTATGCCCTTATTGCGATCAATTTTACCCGGAAGGGCTATACAAGCTTGAGAAAAATTATATTCTTGAAGACGGTCAATAGTAGCTCGAAGGACTCCAATAAAACGAGGATATTCTTTAGGGGTTTTGAACTTTATAGAGGTTTTTATTTCGCCCCTGTGAGTAAAAACCGCAACTAATGTTTTTGTTCCACCAACATCAATCGCTAAAAACATAGTTACTTAGCCCCCTTATTTACCTTTATAGAGATAGTTTAGCACAGATTGTATGGAAGTGTTTAGATAAAAACACTTTACTTAAGGGCGTTTAACAGATATAATCATAAGTAATCTTCTGGGGCTTGCTTGAGGTGCTTGCCAGACAGGGCAGAATCCAGCAGAAATATATTTTAAGGAGGTTTTTAGACATGTCTAAAACCATAACAATGGATGAACTTTTAGAGTCATCAACAATTAAACAATTAAAAGTCGGTGATGTTGTAGAGGGCACAGTAATCGATATAAAAAAGCAAGAAGCTTGGATTGATCTGGGTGCAAACGGGATAGGTGTCGTACATCGTCGCGAGATTAGCGGAGCCCAGTCACTTGAAGTGGGCAGTAAAGTTACGGTTAGCGTTTTAGAATCTGAACTAGACGAGGGCTGTGTTTTGTTGAGTATGCGTCGGGCGGCAAAAGATCGTGGTTGGGATGAATTAAAACGACTTCAGGACGAGCAAGAGATAGTTGATGTTTATCCTTATGACGCAAATCGTGGCGGTTTGCTGGTTGAGCTAGAGGGTATCAGAGGGTTTTTGCCGGTTAGTCAGCTGGCCGCAGGCCACTATCCGCGTGTTTCTGGTGCCGATAAAGACGAGATATTACAAAAACTTAACTCGCTGAAAGATAAGCCAATTAGGGTTCGGGTTTTGGATGCTAGCAAAAAGGATAACAAATTGATAGTTTCCGAGAAAGAGGCTGTTAGAGATGAACTACAAGATAGATTCTCCAAGCTAAAAGTAGGAGATTCGGTAGAGGGGGTTATTACGGGAGTAATTGATTTTGGAGCATTCGTTAATGTTAATGGTATTGAAGGACTAATACATATTTCGGAAATATCTTGGGAAAGAGTAGAAAATCCAAAAGATTATGTTAAGGTTGGTCAGGCGGTTAAGGCCAAGATTATTGGTATTGATAAAGACAGATTAAGCCTAAGTGTTAAGCAGATGACCGAAGATCCTTGGCTTCAACAGGTTAAGACATTTAAAAAAGACGATATAGTTGAAGGGAAGATTACCCGTATTACGCCTTTCGGTGCATTCGTACAATTGAGTTCAGCAGTTGAGGCGCTTGTTCATGTTTCTGAAATGGGCGATGACGACAGCATAGACCCAGAGAAGTTGTTTCAGCTTAATGAAACAAAGAAGTTTACGGTGATTGATATAGATATTGAGGGGCGAAAAATTGGTCTCAGTCTAAAAGACGGTAAAAAATAACCTAACAGCAAGTATGTAATTAATCAGAAGAAAGGAGCCAATATGTCACGAGCAACTATAGAAATAGATGATTTGATAACTGTTGGCGACCTTGCAGAAAAGCTGATGATCCCAGTAGCTAAGCTGATTGGTGAGCTAATGAAGAATGGGATTATGGTGACAGTTAACGAGCGTATTGATTTTGATACTGCCATAATAATTGCCGAAGAACTTAAGTTGCCAGATGTTGATTTTGTTAAAAAACAATCTAGTCAAGATGCCACGCCCATCAAAAGACAACATAAAGTAACCGAAAAAGCCGTCACACGGCCACCAGTAGTAGCGGTAATGGGGCATGTTGATCATGGTAAGACATCTCTTTTGGACGCCATTCGTAATGCAGAGGTTGTCAAACAAGAAGCAGGCGGTATAACTCAACATATATCGGCCTATCAAATTACTCATAATAGTCGAAAGATAACATTTTTGGATACGCCCGGTCACGAAGCGTTTGCGGCCATTAGAGAACACGGTGCTCAATTAACTGATCTGGCGATTATTGTTGTGGCTGCCGATGATGGAATAAAGCCCCAAACACTTGAGGCGATTCGTTTTGCGCAAAAGGCAAATGTAAAAATGCTTTTCGTGATCAATAAAGTAGACAAAACAGAGGCCAACATAGATCGTGTTAAGCAACAGTTGGCCGAGCAAAATATCATACCAGAGGATTGGGGTGGCGACGCTATAGTTTCTCTGGTTTCTGCTAAGACTGGGCAGGGTATTAACGAATTATTGGATATGGTATTGTTGGTTGCCGATGTAGAGGAGCTTAAGGCAGATGTTGATGTACCCGCTAAGGGGTTAATTATTGAGTCGCATATGGAAAAGGGTAGGGGTCCGGTAGCTATAGCTTTAGTTGAGACTGGAACGCTTTATAACGGTTCGGTTGTTGTGGTTGGTACGACATACGGCAAAATTCGCAACCTAGAAACAACACTAGGAGTAGCGATAGAAGAAGCAGGTCCTTCAACTCCCGTAGTTTTAACGGGTTTTAGGGGACTGCCAGAATTTGGAGAGGAGTTTACGGTAGTAGCTAGCGAGAAGGAAGCCAAAAAATTAGCAGGATTACGGACTAGACAGAACGAGGGTGGTCAAAAATCTAACATTACAACTAGTAGCCAACTTCTGCACATTATTAACAGAAATACGGAGCTCTCGGAGTTTAACATAATCGTTAAGGCTGATGTGCAGGGATCACTTACTTCTGTAGTGGATAGTCTAAAAACGCTTAATAATGAAGAAGTGGGCGTGAGGATTGTTGGGAGTGGCGTTGGGAACATCTTTGAAAATGATTTACAGTTAGCATTGACAAGTAATGCAGTTATTTATGGCTTTAATGTTGAGCTTTCTAATGGTCTTCGACAAATTGCTCTTCGTGATAAGGTGGATGTTCGGGTTTATAGAGTAATTTATGAATTGATTGATGATGTTAAGGCAGAACTTACAAAGCGATTATCTCCAGAGATTAAAGAGACGGAGATGGGTCGTTTAATTGTCAAAGGCATCTTTAAGGTTACTAAGACAGATCTTATTGTTGGTGGTGAAGTTACTAAGGGTAAGCTAGTTACACCCAGTTTGGCGCGTATTCTTCGTGATGGAGAGGAGATCGCTAACGCTACGGTAGTTGGGTTAAAGCGTGGTCCTACAGAGGCTAAAGAGATTCAGGAGGGTGAAATGTGTGGTATTCAGCTCCAGACAAACTCAAAAATTGATATCCAAGAAGGTGATCGTATAGAGGTCTATACAAGAGAAGAGGTAACTCGTTCGCTCTAGGTGGGATTAGGGGCAAGAAGGTGCTTTGCCATGGAAAATAAATCACCATTTAATACAGGTAGCGCAGAATATGAAGAGCCTATAGAGAATGAGGATGATGAGTCTTATGAGTCGGGTGTTAGCAAAAAGAAAAGTCGGGTAAGTGAGCTTTGGAAGAAGCTTTTTGGTCGTGAGGAGGATCGACCGAAAGAGGAGCATAAAGGATTCTTCCAGTCTTTTGGTACTTTGTTTGGCAAGCTGATCGGTATTGATAAAGAGGAGGGGCTTAGTACCACAGACCAAGACAATCAAAGTAGGATAAATTTGATTAGAGGCTTTCATTTGCCAATAATGAGTACAGAGATTGTTGGTAATGAAGGAAGCACCTCTACTAATGAAGAGGGCGAAAGCGTACAAAATGTTCTTGACGATTCTCTGATAGATACGGATAGTTCACCTACCGAACAGACGAATTCTTCGGAAAGCCCAGGTGCTCAAGAAGAGACTATTGACGAAGAAGCTAAACAAGAGAGGGCGGAGCTGTCAAGCACACTAGATGAGCCTTCTTCTTTTGAGGGATTTGAGGAGGAGGCGATTTCTGATCGCCAAGCTTATGAACCTCGGATCTTGAGTGAGTCAGCAGAAGACAATACTATCAATCAAGATGATGCCATTAGTGGCAGGAGCCAATACGAACAGCTAGACAATCAGCCGCCAGAAATATCTCCGTTAGATGCCAGCAATCCAGAGAATACCACTAAAACAATTACGCAGAGAAATAACCGACTTAACACGATGGGCGAACAAAGAGAGCAGTATACAGATAGGTACCAAACAACAAAGCTCAAAAAGGAAACAAAGAAGTTGCGTAAGCGTATTAACGAGCTACAAATAGGTCAGAAACAACAAGACAAAGACTCGCAAAAGCTAAGAGAGCGTCTGGATGACCAGCAGTCTGAAATATTTGCTATGGGTCGTCGTGAGTTATATCATTCAAAGTCAGTAGTAGATAATAAGAGGGAGGGCAATAACAACAGCAAAGAAAGTCAAGGCTCAAATGCGTTGATTGCAAAAAGTGATAGGCATATCGTATACGATTATAACGAAAAGAGGGGTTCTTATGAGGAGCAAGCCAGAGAAGAGATCTTTACTAAAAGAAGCAACCATAGGACAGAAGGTACTGCAGAGAAAGTTTCGACCATCATAAGTCAGAGTAATCATCTAGATAAAATGAGAAGGGGTAGCCAACCAGACTCCATAGATTATTCAGAGATTAAGTCGCCAGAGTTAGGTAGTAGTAGGTTTCTTGCAGGGAGCGAGAAGCGATTTGAAGCTTTAGACACTAGTGATTCAGATAAAAAAATACAAGGCATCAATCTATCCCCAGCAGATAGCAGAGGCGCACCGTTACCTCTTTGGCGGTCAACTAACGAAAGACCCTTACAGCAACAGATTGAGCAACTGAGCCAAAGGCAAGCCAAGTCAGAAGCTGTAACGCAAGAATACAAAAAGGCAATAAGGCAAGGTGTAAGTGCTGGTATTATAGTGCTAGTATCATTTGGTTTAGTTGTGTTATTTTGGGGTTTGATAAATTGAGTGTTTTCTTGATACAATTAATTGCAGATGAGGACATATGTTTAAGTTAAATAATGCATTGTTAGAAGAACTCGGATTAGGGGCTTTGCCGGTGAGCGAAAAGAATATGATGCTCCACCACATTTACGAAACTCTAGAGCTTAGGGTGGGGACAAAGCTAGCCGAAAGAATGACCAAAGAGCAATTAACTGAATTTGAACAGCTTATGCCTCAACCAAGTGATTCGGACGAAGATAAGGCAAATAAAGAACGAAGTGCCTTCTCGTGGCTAGAGACTAACTTTCCAAATTATAAACAAGTTGTTGCTGACGAGCTTGAAGGATTAAAAGAAGAGATTCGTCAGTCCGCGCCTCAAATATTGTCTGCTAGTCAAGGCTCGCCTACAGCAGAGTAGATTAGGCTTTATAATAACCAGAGATAAACTCTTTAGCGGACATCTCTCGTTTCCCCAGTGGTTTTAGTCGTGTAATGTTTAGTAGGTTAGAGCCAGTGTGGACTGTTATTGTTCCTTGCTTTTTATTGACTTCTACTAGCCCGGGTGTAGTCGGATTGCTTGGCTTTATGTTGGCTTCGGTAATAATTACATCTCTGTTAAGTAGATTAGTTCTACTTGATGGCCAAGAAAGAAAGGCTCGGATCTCTCGACTTATCTCTTCGGCTGGTTTTTGCCAAACTATTAGACCGTCCTTTTTGGTTAGTTTTCTTGAATATGTTGCTCTGTCTGGATGGGGTTGTTGTCGGGGTTTGAGTTTGCCATTGATGTATAGAGGGATGTTTGATAGTAATAAGTTATTGCTTAGTTGAATAAGCTCTGTGGTTAGTG
Source organism: uncultured Candidatus Saccharibacteria bacterium (assembly GCA_964565615.1). Taxonomy (GTDB): domain Bacteria; phylum Patescibacteriota; class Saccharimonadia; order Saccharimonadales; family JAGQNJ01; genus HK-STAS-PATE-36. The sequence continues at coordinate 10,091 of CAZMFO010000001.1, forward strand.
CTGGAGTGTTGATGTTATCGGGAATAGGCATAGATCTTTGGGTTAAGATTTTGCCTGTATCCATACCTTGATCAATTAACATTAAGCTAACTCCTGTCTTGGTGTCACCTTTTAAGATAGCAAATGAAATCGGGTCTGCACCCCGCCAGCGAGGTAATAGTGAGAAATGACTATTAATTATTCCTAGCTTAAAACTTTCAATTACATCTTGGTTGACGATAATTCCGAAATCAACCAGTACTCCCAGCAAGCTGGCGAACTTATTTCGGCTCATTAGATGGCTTAGCTGTTGTTTGTTGTCGGCAGTAAAGATAGGTAGATTAAGGTTTTGAGCGATGCGAATAACTGGCACATCACCTCTGTGGTGCGGTGGTCGAGGCTTGGTAATAACTGCTTCAATAATAAAATGTCTAGCAAGAAACTCTAATGACTGTCCAGCAACAGGACCACTACCAAAGAATACTATTGTCTCGGATTTCTTTGTCATAGTTGAGCTTGCTTAGGTTGCCATTATTCTCTAGCTTAAAGAACGCATTTTTGTGGTTTTTGATATGATCTATAAAAACGATTCCTTTAGTGTGGTCAATCTCGTGCTGGAATATCCTTGCCAAAAATCCCTCGGCAGTTACTCTAAACTGTCTGCCGTTTTGATCCAATGCCTTAACTTTTACTTTGGAGTATCGGGGCACCTTTCCGTAGACATCCTTGATGCTTAAGCATCCTTCAAAGTCCTCTATAATATCACCTTCGTACTTGGTTATTTCTGGATTGATAAAAACCACAAAGTTCTTATTCTTTTTATCTTCCGTATCTTCTCTGATTATTACGATTTTTTGCAATTGATCTATCTGAACTCCAGCGAGCGCCACTCCAACTTCGTGTTCTCGGCTATCTTCCCAGTCAAGGGTGGCTTTCTTCATATCTTGGATAACCTGAAGAACCGTTGCGTCAATAATACCGACTTTTTTTGATCGCTGACGAAGATGGGGATTGGGTAAGGTAATTAGTTTATTTGGCATCGGTACACTAGATTATAGCCTATTCAGAGGATTTATAACAAATGAGTAGGGTCTATATCGTAGTTCCAACCACTCGGTAGTTCTTCAATTATTTTTAGGAGTAAAGAGCGCCTCGGCGACTTAATAATTATCTGCCATGTATAGACTCCGCCCTGTTTTTCTTTAAAAGCTGGCGAGGGTCCCAATAATGAGACAGAGGGATATTTCTTTATTATTTGTGCCTTAAGTTTTGTAGTAGCAGAAACAACACTGTTATATTTTTTGCGACTGCATTCCAGCTTTAGTAAAAATGTGAAGGGGGGGAATCGGTGTTTTTTCCTTTGTTTAATTTGAATAGCATAGAAGCTTTGCCAGTCTTTATCAATTACTTGTTTAAGAAGTTGGCTATCTGGATAGAGTGTTTGAATTATTACTGATCCTGTAGTGTGGCCACGACCAACTCGTCCAATAGTTTGAGATAGCATTTGATAGGTTTTTTCTTCTGTCGCAAAGTCTGGAAAGGATAGAGTAGTGTCGGCATCAATTATGCCAACCAACCCAAGGCAAGGGATATCAAAGCCTTTAATTAACACCTGTGTGCCAATAATGATGTCAAATTGATTGTTTTGTATATCAGCAAGTTTTTTATCAAGGCGCTCTTGGCTTGGGTTATCTCCGTCAAAACGAGCAATTTTGGCGTCGGGGAATAGTTTGCGTACTTCGCTTTCAATTTTTTTAGTGCCGGGTCCGTAGTAGACGATGTCTGAATTACTACATTCGGGACATGCGGTCAGTGCTTTTATTGTTTTTCCGCAGGTGTGACAACGCATTGTGTATTTGTCTGCGTGGAAGGTTAAAGGTAACTCGCAGTTGGGGCAAAGTGCTCGCCAACCACATTGAGTACAGGCGATGACTTTAGCACTTCCGCGTCTGTTTAAGAACAAGAGTGATTGGTTTCCCTTTTTTAGCTGTTGTTTAATTGCTTTAATCATTGAGGTACTTAAAAAACTTGATAGAGCGAATTCAGCCTTATTTTGTTTGTTAATAATCTTTGTTTGAGTTTTTGCCGTGTTGGTTGTTGTGGCAAGCTCAGTCATTCTTAGTATTGGTATCTGCTTCTCTTTGGCTATGTATGTATCATTTATGGTTGGAGTGGCAGATCCAAAGATCAAGGTTGCATTGTGTAGTTGAGCTAACTTGGAGGCGACACGCAAACCATGATAACGAGGGGTACTTTCTTGCTTGTAACCATCATCGTGACATTCATCAACGACCACTAACCCTATATTATGAAGTGGGGCGAATAGTGCAGATCGCGGACCAACAACAATAAGTGGCTTATCGCTGGTCAGTATTTTTGTCCAAAATTGTCGACGAGTGGCAGGAGTAAGTCCAGAGTGGTATGTTACAATGTTGGCTTTATTAAAATAACTACACAGAAAAGACACCATATGGGGAACAAGACCGATTTCTGGGACTAAAATCAGACACGATTTATTTCTTGATAGAGTATTTTTGGCAAGCTCTAAGTACACTCTAGTTTTACCCGTGCCAGTATCGCCATGCAGTAAAAAACTGCCGTATTTTTGATTGATTGAGTGAAGTACTTTTGATTGTTCGCTAGTTAAATTTGGCAAGGGGGGTGTTTTGGATGGCTTTACTTCGCTAGGTGAGTCTATATCAGCTTCTTTTGGCCAAGAAGACGGCAGAAATAGTTGTGCCAGAGGTCCACTGCCTGAGGGATAATACAACAGTAGCCACGATATTAGTTTAAGGCTTTCTGGGGGCAGTTGATATGTATTACCAAACAGTATTTTGTTGATGGGCTTCATAGAGACTCCTTTTGGCGCCGGTGCTTCACGACGAACAAAGCCAATAACGGCCTGATTCCTTAAATCTACCTCTATAATGCTACCCGGCGACAGTTTATCAACGGATGTATAGGTTAAGGGTTGCTTGCTCTGATATTTGGGACTTCGCACCCAGACTTCATAAGTGTACATAGCCTTATTATAAGAAGATATTAAATTAAATACACTAAAGACTTGAAATTCTGATAATTATGTCTATACTAATATCTGCGTTGTTCTAATAACAATATAAAAGCTTATGCTAGATACATTTATTACATCACGAGTGAGACGAAAGATAGTTGTCGTGTACGCGAAGTACCCAGACTTTAAGACGCATGTGCGAGGGCTGGCAAAACTGATTAAAGAAGATGCTGGCAATATTCAGCGAGAATTAAAACGACTTGAGAAGATAAATTTCTTAATATCAGAGAAACAAGGAAATACAAAAGTGTATTTTACAAATAAGCACTTTCTAATTTTTAAAGAGTTACAGAGTATCGTATTAAAATCACAAAGGGCAAGTCAGGCAAGGAAGCAAAAGTAGGGCTGTTGCCAAGTCCACTCTGTTAATGTACAATATACCTATATGATTCAAGCAACTAGAAAAGATCCAAGAGAGTCAACCGAAAACTTATTACGCAGGTTTACTCGTAAAGTACAGCAATCTGGTGTTTTGGCAGTAGCAAAACAGAAGCAATATTTCGAGAAGCCAATGAGTAAAAGAGATCGTCGCAAAAGAGCTATTATTCGTAGTGAGCGTAAGATTATCAAAGGCAAGCGAGCATTTTAGGCAAAACTGAATGAACCTGAAACAGGTAATTAATCAGGACTTAAAACAAGCACTTCTTGGAGGAGATAAGTTAAAATCAGACACTCTTAGAATTGTTAAGAGTGTTATTTTAAATGAAGAAATTGCTCAAAAAAAACGCCAAGAAGGATTATCTGATCAAGAGATTATTGTTTGTTTGCAAAAAGAAATAAAGAAACGGCAAGAAGCGGCAGATTTATATGTCAAGGCAGGATCTCAAGATAGGGCCGATAAAGAATTGGCAGAAAAATCAATAATCGCCAAGTACTTACCAGAGGCTATGGATAGGGATGAGATCGGTAGGATTATTGATGATGTAATTAGCCATGAGTCCGACATTTCATTAAAAAAGATGGGTTTGATTATCGGGCAGGTTAAGAATGTCTGTAAGGGTCGGGCTGACGGTTCTGTTATTGCTGATATAGTCAAAGCAAAGCTAGAAAAGATAACAGAGGACAACAAGCGTTGATAATCTTTACGGGTGTTGCTGGTTCTGGCAAAAGCGTTCAAGGCAAGATGCTGGCTGACTTTTTGGGCTTGCCATGGCTATCAACAGGTGAATTTTTACGGATGTTAATTTCTGGAGAAAGACGAAAAGATATGCTAGCTGGCAAGCTGATTGATGACAGAGACATTATTGCTCTTGTCCAAAAAATGTTTAATGTCATAGACGCCAGTAGTGAGTTTATCTTAGACGGCTTTCCAAGAACAGTCGCCCAAGCGGACTGGATTCTAAATCAATCTAAGCACGGACAACTGAAGATAACGGCTGTCGTCCATCTTAAGGCCGAAAGAGAAGCTGTCAAAAAGAGACTTCTAAAAAGGGGCCGGCAAGATGACACCGAAACAGCAATTGACGAGCGATTTAGGGAGTATAAAAATTGTATTCTACCAATTTTGGATCATTTTAAAGATGCCAATATTCCAATCTATGAAGTGAACGCTGATCAAGAGATCGATCTAGTCCAAGCAGATATTAGGCGTTCACTAAAGGTGTAACATTATTTTATGCAAAATAAAGTAAAGACAGCAGACGAGATACGAAATATTCGTAAGAGTGGAAGGATATTAGAATCAATACTCCAATTTGTTATTCAGACAGCCGAAGTAGGTATGTCCACAAAAGACCTAGCAGATTTGGCATCACAACAACTTGGTAAGTATAAGGATGCTCACCCTGTTTTTTTGAACTACTATGGCTTCCCTCATGTTATGTGTGTTTCTGTCAATCAGCAAGTTATTCATGGCATTCCTCGTGCAAGCAAGAAACTAAGAGATGGTGATGTTGTTAGTGTAGATTTTGGGGTAAATTACAAAGGTATGATTACTGATTCTGCAAGAACATTTGTTGTAGGAAGCACAAATTCTTCAAAAAAACTTCTTTTAGAGAAAACTGAACAATCATTATTAGCGGGAATAAAAGTTGTTAAAAGTTCAACACGAGTTGGTAATGTTTCCGCGAAAATCGAGGATGTATTAACTAGTGCAAAGTTAGGAATTGTTAGAGAATATGTCGGGCATGGTGTTGGTCATCAACTTCACGAAGAACCCAATATCCCAAATTATGGTCGTACTAATACCGGCCCAGAATTGGTTGCTGGTATGACAATTGCGATTGAGCCAATGGCTATGCTGGGGAGCGATAATGTTTTTGTAGAGGACGATGGTTGGACCGTGTCAACATACGATGGTTCTTTGTCAGCACATTTTGAAGACACAGTTTTAGTTACCGAAACCGGCTATGAAATTTTGACCCGAAGCTTGAACAACTAATTTATTAACTTGAAGTAAATAGAGTATAAGCGTTATACTGCATATATGCGCGAACTACCACAACATTATGTTGGCATAGATATCGGAACAAGTGCGGTCAGATGCATAGTTGGTGTTATTGATCAACAAGACAAATCTAAGGTATCTATTATCGGTCATGGAGTATCCAAAAATATGGGTATGAGGAAGGGTGTCATTGCGCACATAGACGATGTTGTGGACGCAGTTATTAAGGCGGTGAATCAGGCAGAACAGGTATCTGGGGTTGGTATTCAGCAGGCAACAATAAATATAAATGGCTCACATATATCAGGCATTAACTCAAAGGGCGTGATTGCAATTAGTACTGCCAATAAGGAAATATCTATGACGGATGTTAACAGGGTGGAGCAAGCGGCTACTACAATAAAATTACCTCCAAATCGTGAGATTATTCAGGTCTTCGCTAAAAATTACCGTATCGACGGGCAGGATAACATTAAAGATCCTATAGGTATGCAGGGTATTCGTTTAGAGGTAGATACTCATATCGTAACAGCTTTGTCGTCTAATTTACGCAATACAGATATGGTGCTAGATAAGGCCCACATTAGGCCAAAAAACTATACGGTCTCTAGTTTAGCTTCGGCGGAGGCTGTTTTATCGCGACAGCAAAAAGAATCCGGTACATTGCTTATTGATATCGGTGCCGGAACCACAAATATGGTTGTCGTAGAGGATGGAGAGGTTCAGTATGTCGGTGTAATACCTGTAGGGGGAATTTTATTAACAAACGATTTGGCAATAGGATTAAAAACCGACTTAGATATTGCCGAAGCAGTAAAAGTTCAACACGCTGGATTAGGTGATTGTGCCAAAATAGGAACAGTTAGTGTTAATGTGCAGAAAAAGAACTATAGTTTTGACGCTGATGATGTAGCTATGATAACAGAGGCCAGAGTAGAGGAATTATTTGAGATAATAAACAAAGAACTCAAAAAGATTCATAAAGCTCAGAAGCTACCGGGTGGGGTAGTCATTGTTGGCGGTATGGCGAAACTACCGGGGATTGCTGACTTTGCTAGAGAAAAATTTCAGCTTGCCTCACGCATTGGTAAAACCCAACCTATCGGGGGTTTGGTTGACACAGTTAATGACCCCTCTTTTGCAACAAGCATTGGGTTGATGCTTTTAGATATGTTGCTGTTACCAGCTAATTCATCAAATACAAATAATGCATCACTAGACGGAAATGTGTTCGGTCTCTTAGGTGGAATGTGGCATAAATTTAAAAGAAACAAGTAGTAAACACATTACTTATTCATAAAAAGAATATAGAAATATGAGTGTAGTATTGCAGTTGTTCAATCAATTGAGTATACTAAAATATAGGTAATAACAAGTAAGTATAAGGGAATAACAAATGCCTCAAGTTGAACCAGCCATAGAAACATTTGCAAACATAAAAGTAGTAGGTGTTGGAGGTGCCGGTGGTGCGGCGATAAACCGGATGGTAGAGGCTGGAGTTGACGGCGTTGAATTTATTGCTGTAAATACTGATGCCCAGGCACTACACCATTCTAAGGCGACTAAGAAAATCCATATCGGTAAAGACGCAACTAGGGGGCTCGGTGCTGGTGCTGATCCGTCGGTTGGAGAAAAGGCCGCCCAAGAATCTATTGATGAGATTCAAAAAGCCCTTCAGGGAGCTGATATGGTATTTGTGACTATTGGTGCTGGCGGAGGAACTGGTAGTGGGGCTGGGCATATCGTTGCCAAAGCTGCTAAATCAGAACATGCTTTAGTGGTAGGGTTTGCCACAAAACCGTTTGCTTTTGAGGGCGAAAAACGCCGAAAAAATGCCGAAGTTGCCATAGAAAATCTAAGAGGTGCAGTTGATACGCTAATTATTATACCGAACGATAGATTGCTACAAACAATTGATCGACAAACACCTTTAATGGAAGCTTTTAAGGTGGCAGATGATGTCTTGCGACAAGGAGTACAGGGCATCTCTGACTTAATTACTGTTCATGGACTTATTAATCTTGACTTTGCTGATGTTAAGGCCGTTATGAGAAATGCCGGCTCTGCTTTAATGGGTATAGGTCGGGCGAGTGGTGAAGATAGGGCAGTAAAGGCTGCCCAGCAAGCAATAGAATCACCGCTACTTGAGGTGTCAATCGATGGGGCACGAGGTGTGCTATTTAATGTTATTGGTGGTAATGATATGACAATGCACGAGATTAATACCGCAGCCGAAGCCATTACAAACGCAGCCGACACAGATGCAAATATAATTTTTGGAGCAACAATTAGCCCAGACCTTGGTGACGAAATAATTATTACAGTCGTGGCAACAGGGTTTGACAGCTCATATTTTGCCAATCGCAAAAGTGTTGATCACGACACTAAAACTAAATCAGTCAACCAAACTCCAGATGGTAAAGAAGAAGATATTTCAAATATCAATATGAGCTTAGAAGATCAGCCAGAACAAGAACACACCATGGGTGACTTTCATAACGATGCACCAATGCCGAATATCTGGGCCATTGATCACCCTCAAGACGACGGTTTGTCTGATAATCAAAACAGTGGTGATACAGAATCAGAACAGCCAGATGAAGAGCTTGAAAAGCCATCATTTTTACGAAGATTTCGAAAAAAAAGCAATCGAAAATCAACAGATGAGCAATCTGATCGGTGAGTTACGGTAGGTAAATAATACAGCAGAAAAAACTTGAAAAACGCTACACATAGGGCTATGCTAGTAAGCATAGACGCTATATGTAGTAGATGTGGCGTTCGTACATTTAAGCGTAACTGCGTATAGGAGTAGGTAATGCGATGTAATCAGTGTCAGAACACCGATACAAAAGTAATTGAGTCACGCGATGTGGCCGAGGGCGAGTCAATTAGGCGTCGTCGTGTCTGCCAGAAATGTAATAATCGATTTACGACTTATGAGAGGATTGAGCGTCCTCAATTAGTTGTCGTTAAGCATAACGGTACGCGTGAATTATTTAGTCGTCAAAAATTGCTTAGTGGATTGTACCGGGCTTGCGAAAAGACGACCGTAACCAGTGTTCAGATAGAAAAGATTGTATCAGACATAGAACGCAAACTTTATAATTGTGGCGAGCCGGACATTTCTTCGTCTAAGATAGGTGAGCTTGTAATGGACAGTCTTGCCGATGTCAATGAGGTTGCATATGTCAGGTTTGCTAGTGTCTATCGTCGGTTTAAAGACATAGCCAGCTTTGAGCAAGAACTATCTCAAATACGCAAGCATCAGTCAGAACAAGTAAAACCAGACTAAAAGTCACTACTGTTTTTACGGTTGCTCATAATTTTTAAACAAAGTTTTAAAGATTATGAGGAGCTCGATTGTTAAGCTATGGTCGACAAAGATAGCTTGACAGGAACTCTAAATAAACACAAAGTAACAAGGTAAGTGAGGGAACAATGGGACATACAACAACTTTAGGGGTTAAACGATTTTTTACTAAGCCAAAAACAAAGGCTTATGATCAGCTTAAGTGGGTCAAAAGAGACTCGGTTATTACGAATCCAATTACAAATATCAATGTCTTTGAGCAAAAGGATGTTGAGTTTCCGGAGGGCTGGTCGGTTAATGCAATCAATATAGTCGCTCAAAAGTATTTTACTGGTACTCCTGGGACGGCAGAACGAGAAAATAGCCTGCGTGATTTAATCAATCGTGTAGCTGATACAATTGTTCGGCAGGGACTTCAAGAAGATTATTTTGACTCTAAGGATGAGGCGGAAGATTTTAAGCAAGAGCTAAAATATATTTTGGCAACCCAAAGAGCGTCATTTAATTCGCCTGTTTGGTTTAATATCGGTGCATTGTCGCGTCCTCAACAGGCTAGCGCTTGTTTTATTTTAGGCATTGAAGATACGATGCCAGCAATTTTAAATTGGTATAAAGAAGAGGGAATGATCTTTAAGGGCGGGTCGGGGTCTGGTGTTAATCTTAGCCCTATTCGGTCATCGGTAGAAAAACTGGGTAAAAGTGCCGGTACCGCAAGTGGCCCACTAAGTTTTATGCGAGGGGCAGATGCCTCGGCTGGCGCAATTAAGAGTGGAGGCAAGACTCGTCGAGCAGCCAAGATGGTAATCTTAAATGCAGATCACCCAGATATTGAGGAGTTTATTTGGGCTAAAGCTATAGAAGAGCGTAAAGCAAGAGTTTTGCAAGAGGCTGGATTTGATATGAGTCTGGACGGAAAGGACTCCTTTTCGGTGCAGTATCAAAATGCCAACAATTCTGTTCGGGTAACAGATGAGTTTATGCAAGCAGTCATAGATGATGCCGATTGGGATCTTAAAGCAGTTACTACTGGCAAAACGGTTAAAACTATCAAAGCTCGTAAACTTATGCGTCAGTTTGCTGAAGCAACATGGGAATGCGCCGATCCCGGTATGCAATTCGATACAACTATCAATAAGTGGCATACCGCACCGAACGCTGGTCGTATTAATGCATCAAATCCGTGTAGCGAATATATGCATCTTGATAATTCAGCCTGTAATTTGGCCTCTATAAATTTGTTAAAGTATTTAAATAAAGACGGCAGTTTTGACATAGAGGCATTTAAGCATACTGTTGAGGTAATGTTTACTTCTCAAGAGATACTAGTCGGTTATTCGGAGTATCCAACCGAAGGGATTGGTAAAAATGCTCGCGCTTATAGAGAGTTAGGTTTGGGTTATGCTAACCTAGGGGCGTTATTGATGGCTCAGGGCCTACCGTATGACTCTGATGAGGGGCGTGCACAGGCATCAGCAATAACAGCCTTGATGACTGGTCATGCTTACGCTACCAGTGCAAGAATTGCCCGAAGAGTTGGCCCTTATAGTGGGTTTCATAAAGATAGAGAAGCAATGTTAAATGTGCTTAAGATGCATCGTCAAGAGGTATCAAAAATAGATGCCAGCTTAGTGTCTGAAGAATTACTTAGCTCTGCTACAGAGTCGTGGGATGATGCAGTTGAGCTGGGCAATATGTTTGGTGTTCGTAATTCACAAGCTAGTGTTTTGGCGCCAACAGGTACCATTGGCTTGATGATGGATTGTGATACAACGGGTATTGAGCCTGATTTAGGACTCGTTAAAGTGAAGAAGTTGGTTGGTGGCGGAACAATGCACATTGTCAACCAAACTGTTCCACGCGCCTTAAAAACATTAGGTTACAATAAATCACAGATTGACGCCATTGTCAGCTACATAGACGCCGAAAAGACGATTATTGGCGCACCGCATATTAAAAAAGAACATCTAGCAGTCTTTGCTTGTTCTATGGGCGACAACGCAATACATTATATGGGGCATGTAAAAATGATGGGGGCGGTTCAGCCGTTTCTTTCGGGGGCGATCAGTAAAACCGTCAATATGCCGGAAGATGTAAGTGTTGAGGATGTTGAACAGTTGCATATTGAGTCATGGAGGCTTGGGCTAAAAGCAGTCGCTATTTATCGCGATAACTGTAAGGTAGCTCAACCGCTATCAATGGCCAAGAAAGATACCGCTACTAAAAAAGACGAAGAAGAAAAACCAAGCCTAGTAATTCAGTCAAACGATGACAAAATTGTTGTTAAGGGGGCCGTAAGAAGAAAACTACCGAAAGTACGATCTAGTAAAACCTATCATTTTGAGATAGCTGATCTTGATGGCTATTTTACAGTTGGAGAATACGATGATGGCACACCAGGAGAGATATTTATTAACATCTCTAAGCAGGGTTCAACATTATCGGGATTGATGGACTCTTTTGCGATATCTATGAGTCATGGCTTGCAGTATGGCGTGCCTCTAAAGAGTTATGTTAAGACTTTACGCGGTACAAGTTTTGCCCCTGCGGGCATTACTGATGATGCGGATATTCGCACAGCTACCTCAATTACAGATTACATTGTTAGAAGATTGGCGCTTGATTATTTGCCGTTTGATGATCGTTTAGAGCTTGGCTTAGCCCTGATTGACGATATGCCAGATCAGCAGACGACATTAATAAACGAGCCTATAGAGAGTTCGCCGAAAAATGTGCCTAATACTGTTGGCGAGTCGGTCAGCAGAGCAGTTAGCCAAGCGAAGCCCCTCATAAGTAGCCAACAGTCATCTGTAAATGATGATAATGCTCCACTTTGTTTTAATTGTGGCAATCAAACACAGCGTTCGGGCAGTTGTTATGTGTGCACCAGTTGTGGTAGTACCACAGGATGTAGCTAGGAGATATAAATAGTAAGGTTCGGTGTCTGGGTATAGTCGCTCCGAACCTTACAGATGATTACAATCAACTGTGGTACACTAAACTGTATGAGATTGCTTGTGCTTTATCGGCCTAATTCAGAATTTGCTCGTGGAGTTGAACGGTATGTACGCGAGTTTCACAACCGTACAGGTAAAGACATAGAGTTATTGAATATTGATACTCCAGATGGAGTCTCAAAAATGAGGCTATACGATATATTAGACCATCCAACTTTTTTGGCATTAGATAGCAGTGGGTCATTGTTGCAGAAATGGACTGGAAATCCATTGCCGTTGATCAACGAACTTTCAGCATACGGCGAAGTTAAGCAATAAATTTGTTAATAGTCCCTGTTTACTATAAGATATTAATGTAAAGGCGTTCCATTTATGGATGAGTGGCTATCAACCACGAAGCTAGTGAGAAGAAAGCCGATCGGCAAGTAGACCTCACCGGGCAAGCCCGTAATAGCCGTAAGTAAGAGCTAAAAAAGTGATCAGCACTTCTTTTAGAAATCGGATGGTACCGTCCTAGCGCGCTGGGATTCCGATAGCTAAAAGGAGTGCTTTTAATACAAAATATGGCTGTAGATAGAAGAAAACGAATTTTGATATATGGCGATTCCAATACATGGGGTCAAATGAACTTCGACGGACGTTATCCAGAAGAGAAGCAATGGTGTTGGATTCTTCAAGACAAACTCGGAGATTATTATCGTGTTGTTCAGGAGGGATTGCCGGCGCGTGTTGCGGGAGCGTTTGAAACAAAAAAGCCAGAACTAAACGGCAGGGTGTCATTTGAGGTTGCGTATCGCACCGCATTACCTTTAGATTTTGTAATAGTTGCGCTAGGCACAAACGATCTTAAAGAGCGATACGCCAGATCGGCTTCACAGATTGTTGATGATATACTCTGGTATAAAGAGAAGATCAAAAAGATCAAAGACACAATGATTGTGAAGGTCCCAAAAGTTATATTTATTGCACCACCAAATTTTGTAAGTAAAGATGAATATTTTCAGGCAGATGAAGTAAAACGACAAGAAGTAATCATTGGCTTGCGACAAAAAGAACAATCTGTCATCGCTTTTAACGACCTTAAGCTAACTGATGACGGTGTTCATTTTTCAGAAAATGCTCATCAAGTCGTTGCAGAAGAAATACATAAAGTAATCGAGGAGAGATGGTGAGTTTATTAATAAAAAAAGGAGTCGTGAAATGGCATTAATAAAAGTGTACACACTAGAACAGAATAAGGAATATTTACATAAAAGTGTTGCAAATACGGTTAAGCTGATAGGAGCAGCTGCGTTGAATGTCGATGAGTTGCCAACGACGCCAGAAAATATTGAGATTGTTTATGGTGAGGGAATAGATCTGGTAGGCATAGACTTTATATTAGAGGTTATTGCCGTCAAGAGGCAAAATCAACAAGATATTGCTAGGTCGATGATAAGAGGGCTAGGCGAGGTATTTCCAAATAAACTATTTAGCATATATTTTAACAATATATCAGAGTCAGGAATGGCTAATACCCCTAGAGCTACAAGTTCTTCTACTCCAATAACTATGGAGGAGGCGATAATGCGTAGTAGAAGGGAGGAAATATGAAGTTTAAGCACGGAACAAGGCGTAGGGCGTTAGAATACGAAAAAGATTGGGCGAAGACTCGTCCTAGGGAAAAATATGGCACAGCGAATAATCATACCTACTGATATAAATCCACGACCAGAGCGTTTTGAGATTGAGGCTGCGAGTATTGTAGCGGAATATTTTGGTGTAGATGCAACTTTTCTTGTTAGAAAAAATGGAAGTACTCCAGACTGCGAAATCAATGGCATAGAATGGGAGATAAAAAGTCCATTAGGTCGAGACAAGCATGTGATTGAAAATCAAATAAAACGCGCCTCTAGACAATCACTTTATATCATTATTGATGCAAGACATTGTAGGTTGCATATCGCTAAGATTCGCTCGCATTTGAAGCATAATGTATCTTTAAGAAAACATCTTAAGAGCGTGTTACTTATTAATAAGCATGGAAGTGTTGAGGTTATCAAATGAAAGTATATCTAAAAAAAGGAACCGATGCTGTGCATATTCATCACTGCATCGGTTCGCTGTTACGAATTATATCAAACAAAAGTGTAAAAGTCAATCAAGGAGGAAGTGATGAAGTTTAAGCACGGAACAAGGCGTAGGGCACTAGAATACGAAAAAGATTGGGCGAAGCGTTGGAAGGAAAACAAAACTTTTGAAAAGTCTGTAGACCAGCGCCCAGAAGACAACAAATGGGTGTTTTATGATGGCCCGCCATTTTTGACCGGTACACCACATCACGGACATTTGCTGGTATCAACAGTAAAAGATACTATGGGTCGATACCACACTATGAAAGGCCAGCGAGTTGAAAGACGATGGGGCTGGGATTGTCATGGTTTGCCGGCTGAAGTCTTTGTTGAAAAACAGCTTGGTATCAAGAATAAAAAAGAAATTGGCACCAAAATTAGCATTTCTGAATATGTTAAACAATGTCGTTCGGCTATGGTAAAAACTGGTACGGAGTGGGAGGACACGATTGAGCGTCTGGGTCGCTGGGTTGAGTTTGAAGGCGCCTACAAAACCATGGACAAAGAGTACATGGAGAGTGTTTGGTGGGCGTTTAAGGAACTTTACGATAACGGCAAAATCTATGAGGGCGAAAAGATTTTGGTATATTGCACCAAAGATGCAACACCAATTAGCAAGTCCGAAGTAGCTATGGAAAACAGCTATCAAATGGATACGGACCCGAGCGTTTATGTATATTTCAAATTAGAAGATAGTGTCTCAAGTGAGCAGGCTACTGACGATCAGACTTACATGCTAGCATGGACAACTACACCATGGACACTTCCGGCCAATGTGGCAGTGGCTGTCAATCCAAAGATTGAGTATTCTTTGATCGAGCACGAGGGCAAGAAGTTTTATGTTGCTACCGAGGCTGTAGAGCGGGTAATGCAAGACGCCAAGAAACAACCTTTAGATTATAAGTTGCTTAAAAAGATAAAAGGCAAAGAGCTTGTTGGTAAAAGATACGAGCCATTGTTTGAGAACCACGGCCCAGATGCTCATAGAGTGCTTTTGGCTGATTTTGTAACAGCAACTGATGGAACTGGTTTGGTTCACGAAGCGCCGGCCTATGGTGAAGAAGATTATGAGCTTTGCAAAAAAGAGGGAGTACCGGTTGTTTCGATTGTAGACGAAAATGGCATCTATACCTCCGGCCGTTGGCTAGGTGAAAATATCTGGGAAATCAACAAAACTATCGCCAAGACTCTGGTGGAAGAGGGCAAGGCGCTTAAGGTTGAGTATATTCGGCATGAGTATCCGCATTGTCATCGTTGTGGCACCAAGTTGATGTATCGGGCGCACCCGAGTTGGTTTATGGATATTCAATCGCAAAAGAAAGAAATGCTAGAGGAAAACGCCAAGACCAATTGGGTGCCAGACAATCTACGCACTGGGCGGTTTCATAACATCATTGAACAAGCTCCAGATTGGAACTTATCTCGTGATCGCTATTGGGCAACGCCAATCCCTGTTTGGAGAGGTGAGCGCAACGATGGAAC
This sequence comes from uncultured Candidatus Saccharibacteria bacterium, assembly GCA_964565615.1. Classification (GTDB taxonomy): domain Bacteria; phylum Patescibacteriota; class Saccharimonadia; order Saccharimonadales; family JAGQNJ01; genus HK-STAS-PATE-36. Next base: position 25,389 of record CAZMFO010000001.1, read on the forward strand.
TGAGGTTATTAAGGTTTTTGGTAGCTATCAAGAATTTGAAGAGTTTACCGGCAAGTACATGGATGACTATCACTTGCCAGAAGTGATGAATGTCACCTTTGAGTTGGATGGTGTGCAGATGCATCACATTGGCAAAGTTTTGGATTGTTGGTTTGAAAGTGGCTCAATGCCGTTTGCTCAATTCCACTATCCGTTTGAAAACAAGGCCAAGTTTGAGAGTATGTTCCCGGCAGATTTTATTATTGAGGCCATTGATCAGACTCGCGGATGGTTTTATAGCCTGATGGCAGTCAATGTTGGACTGTTTGGCAAGGCTCCATGGAAGAACTTGATCTGTACGGGGTTTATCAATGCGTCAGATGGTAAGAAAATGAGTAAAAAGCTCAAAAACTACACTAATCCGATGGATTTGATAGATCAATATTCAGCAGATAGTTTTAGGTTTTTGATGCTTTCTAGTCCTCTAACTAATGGGGAAAACTTTAGTTTAGCTGATAAAGATGTCGGCGTAATTGCCAGAAAACTTAGCATGGTTTGGAATATGTACGATTTCTTTACTATGTATGCCGAAGTTGACGGCTGGGAGTTTGATCCAACTAAACCATTTGGGTTAGACCCAAATAAGCTAGATAATTCGCTTGATGCCTGGATAGTTTCGAGGCTACATCAGCTGAATAAAGAAGTTACCGAGCAATTGGATAGTTATGATATAGCAAAAGCAATCGAGCCAATTTTACCATTTGTTGATGATGCATCTAACTGGTATGTAAGGCGAAGTCGCCGTCGTTTTTGGAAGAGTGAGGACGATGACGATAAATCAGATGCTTACAGGACATTGCATTATGTTTTATTAAAACTTGCAGTTATTCTAGCGCCATTTACGCCTTTTCTAGCAGAAGAACTGTATCAAAAACTTGGCGGAGGGGTAGAGTCGGTGCATTTGCTGGATTGGCCAGCAAATTATTCTGTTGATCAGACCATTTTGGACGAGATGGCAACTGTGCGTAAGTATATCAACGATGGTTTGGGCCAACGAGCCGAAGCTGGTATCAAGGTGCGTCAACCATTACTTAGCGTCAAGATACCCGGTATGGGTAAAAAGGTTGGTTTTGGGTCAATCCTGATGGACGAACTTAATGTTAAGCAGGTTGTTGTTGGGAAAGAAGTAGCAATCGACACCAAGATTACAAAAGAGCTTAAACAAGAAGGCCTAATGCGTGAAGTAATTAGGCTTGTACAAAATGCTCGCAAGCAGGCCGAACTTAATGTAGATGAGCGTATTAACCTTAGCTTGCTAACTAACGATAAAGATCTAAAAGAAGCAATACAGCAATATAGTCAGATTATAAAAACCGAAACCTTGGCTACTAATCTTTCTGTTGATAAAATTACAGATAATCACAATAAATTAAGTATAGATGGGGCAGAAATAGCCATAATGATAAAAGTAAATAAATAAAGTCTTTACACAACAGGGGTAATTTGCTACACTTACTTGAGTAACTTTATTTTAAAGAATGGAAAATACGAGAAATATATGAAGAAGGCAGTAATTGCCAGCGGCGGCAAGCAGTATTTAGTAACCGAAGGCGAAACTCTAGAAGTAGAACGCATCAAAGACGCAAAAGATAAATTAACTTTTGTGCCATTATTGGTAATTGATGGAGAAAAGGTTCTAGTCGGTACTCCAGAAGTAGAAGGCGCCAAAGTTAATGCCAAGATAGTTGAAGAATTAAAGGCAGACAAGGTTACTTCTATTCGTTATAAAGCCAAAAAACGCGTTAAAAAGGTGCGTGGTCATCGACAAATCAAAACTCGCATTTCTATTGAAAAAATCTCCACCAAGTAGACTACAGCAGGGTATTTGTATTTGACTAAAGTGCAATACTATACTATAATAGTATTATGTTTGATGCAGAAAATACCCCTGAAATTATTAGGGAGCATATGGAGTCCGACGAATATCAAGAGGGACTTATTCGAGACATAGAACTAACTAATAGAATAAAGGCTGGCTATACTCAGGCGGAGCCAACTGATGAAAATCCTAACCCAAAAATTGACGAGGGTATTTTAGATGATGATGCACGCGAGGCTTTGAGCGAGCTGAGTGGGGTTTACCAACCATTAATGCGTAAAATACTAAACAAAGAATACCGCAAAGCAAAACAAGCCTCGCCTATGATTAGTAAAGATGATTTAGAGCAAGAAGCGTTCTGTGGATTATTTAGAGCATCTTTAGCATGGGACCCGGAAAGAGGAAATGGTAGCTTTACTAGTTATGCTAGGCAATCCATTTGGGGTAGTGTTCGCAGATATGTTGACGAAGTTAAAGGGGCGGTCAGGGTCCCCGCTTTGATGAGGAACAAGATTGATAGGGCAAGGAATACCTATTGGTCTATTTATGGCACAGAAGAACATTTACCCATGAGAGAGCGTTTAGCTACAGCACTAGGCACTTCAATAGAGTGGGTAGTTGAGATTATGCAAGTTGAGGCTATGACTGATCAGATGGGTTCAATAGATCAGGGCTACTTTAGGGACGATCGCGATCAACATAGTACTTACGGTAAGGGCGAAGGACTATGGCATCCAATTGATCCATCAGCTAGCGAAATGCAAACTGTTGAAGAAGGGTTGATAATCAGTGAAATTAAACGGGTTGTTAACTCGGTGTTGGATGAAGCTAAAGGAGAAGGATTAACAGACCGACATATGAAAGTTATTCAGATGAGATTTTTACGACCTGACAATGAAAGATTAACTTTAGAAGAAACGGGCAGGGTTTTAGGCATTACTAGAGAGAGTGCGCGTCAAATTGAAGCAAAAGCCTTAGCCAAACTTAGACATCCAAGAGTTAGGGATAAGTTAGAAGCATTATTGTAATAACTTATATGAATTTGGTTGAGTTTGAGGTGTGAAAATGCTACTCTAAAGAGTGAAAAGTATGAGGGTATGAGACATATAATTGCGATATTGAATCAAAAAGGTGGCGTTGGCAAAACGACTAGCACTATAAATATTGGTGCATATCTAGCAAAAATGGGTCGCTCGGTTTTGATAGTCGATCTTGATCCTCAAGGAAATGCTACTAGTGGGCTAGGTAAAAGCGGTCAGTTTACTGCCTCTACTTACGATTTATTATTAGGGGGTGCGACTTTGAGTGATGCAATTATAGATGTAGATGGAGCAGATTTGTCTTTAGTGCCAGCAAATGCCCATCTTGCAGGAGTAGAGGTTGAATTAGTATCTCAGCATAATCGGGAGAGTCGCTTGAAGACTGTTTTAGCTCAAGCCTCACAAGATTATGTCTTGATTGATTGTCCGCCATCGTTAGGCTTATTGAGCGTAAATGCTTTGACTGCTTGTGATTCGGTAATTATTCCAGTCCAGGCTGAATATTATGCACTTGAGGGGCTAACACAATTGCTCGGAACAATTCAAAAAGTAAAAAAAGGATTAAATCCAGATTTGGATTTATTAGGAGTGGTAGTAACGATGTACGATAGTCGGACATCTTTGTCAGACAGCGTTTATAAAGAACTACAAAAGCATTTTGGGCAGAAATTGTTTAAGACAGTTATCCCCAGAAATGTTCGTTTAGCAGAAGCGCCAAGCTATGGTAAAACAATTGCTGACCACGATAAATGGTCGCGAGGCGCTAGGGCTTATAAGTCATTAGCAAAGGAGATTGATAAGTATGTCAACTAAAACTGGGTTAGGTAAGGGATTGGATGCTTTAATTCCAGAGGAATTTGATTCTTCTATTTTGGAGAGCAATGAGCGTATTCAAAAATTACCTATTAAAGCGGTTGTCCCAAATCCAGATCAGCCACGAAAGCATTTTGACGAAGAATCCTTAAGTGAATTGGCAAAATCTATTAAGTCGCACGGCATAGTTCAGCCATTGATAGTAACAAAAAATGGCGAAAAGTATCGCATTATTGCTGGCGAACGACGATGGCGATCGGCTCAACTAGCTGGTCTTAAAGAAGTCCCGGCTGTGGTGAGGTCGCTAGAGCTAATTGAGGAACTTGAGGTAGCAATAATTGAGAATGTTCAAAGAGTGGATTTATCGCCTTTAGAGCAGGCTCTGTCAATTCAGCGATTGCATAATCAGTTTAATCTTAGTTATGCCGAAATAGCCGAAAAACTTGGGAGGGCAGTACCAACCATACATAATACAGTTCGCTTATTGCAGTTACCGCAAATAGCAAAGGAGGCGCTAGAAAAGAGCCAAATAACAGAAGGTCACGCCCGGGCAGTTTTGGCACTGAAGGATGACACTCAGAGACAGAAGGAGTTGTTAGAATCTATCTTAAAATATGGCTGGACTGTCCGTCAGGCCGAACAGTTTGTGACGGCCAGTCGTCAAGAAGAAAAGCAATCTACAAGTAAAGTTAAAGCCCATATGGCAACTACTAACACTCAAACCGAAGTACTCGCTAAAAAACTCAAGACTTCTATTAATATACGGCGAACAGCTAAGGGTGGCAAATTAGAAGTATATTTTAAGGATGATGCTGACCTTGACAGAATAACCACTGTGCTGATAGGTTAGAATGTTTGAGCTTTGTTAAGAGGGAATATCCGTAAGCCTAATTTTCCGACAATCGTTTTGTCGGCAATTGGGCCAAAATAGCGGGAGTCCAACGAGTTGTCGCGGTTGTCTCCCATTACAAAAACATATCCATCCGGCACCGTAACATCAACATTGCCTTTGGTGGAAGAAAAAGATTTACTATATTCTTGACCTTTGTCGGGGTTAAAGCCGTTGGGGTGTTTAGAACTGTAAATTGTCACGACTCCATCTTTAACGACTACTCGCTCGTCGGGGAGGCCGATAACTCGTTTTACTAATTGACGAGCAGACCCTGATTCATTAAGTGAAAAAATAATAACTTGATATCTAGGAGGGGCATAATCTCGGCTGGTGATGCGGGCTAGTGTTCGGTCTATCTTGTTGACAATTAGCAGGTCCTTGTCTTGGAGTGTCTGTTGCATACTTGGGCCATCGACTTCGTAGGATTGAATAACAAAAGTGATCAAAAAAAGTGCCAGTAGTGGTGCGGCAAGGAATAGCATAACTGTAGAGATGATATTGCGCATAGTATCAGATTTAGAGTTGGTATCTTTTTGCGCAACATCTGTTTCTACGGGGGCAGTGGGTTGCTGTTCGGGCTGGCTAGTGGGCTGAGGGTTGTTCGTATTATTGTTTAATTGCGGTGAGTTCGTATTAGACATATCAGCCTATAACTATACTTTAATCAGGCAAAAATAGCCATAAAAAGATATCTCTTTTGGTTTTGAAAATATCAGCCATAACGCTATACTAGAGTACGCGTGTTATGGATAATTTTCGAAGAATAAAGCGTGTTAAGTCAGATAGCATAGATGGTTTTGTAAGGAGCGATTATAGTAGTCGCCCGCTTGACTCAAAACACAATAAAAGACCTAATTCATTTGAAGGTCTTCGGATTAAATCTCCACAAACAAGAATTGGCAACTTTTCTGGAGGCGATGGCTTTATTGCTCGTAAAACAAAGTCAATTTTACCCGATGGGAGATCTTTGGGGCGTAAACCCCACAAAGTTGTTAAGCCATTGGATATGAGTCTAGGGGATGATAGCTCACCAAAAAAAAGGCGAAGCAAGAAACCCAAAAAACTCCTTAAACATCTCTTACGAGGCAGTATCGCTTGTTTGTTAGTGGCTCTAATAATTGGTAGCTATATTGGTGTTAGGGGTTATTTACGAGCTAGAGAAATTTTTAAGGGAGGTGGTGACTCTGTTGCATGGAAGTGTCAACCAGATCCAGCAATCTTAAAACAAGAGGGTGATGGTCGGATGAACTTTTTGTTACTTGGAAAGGGGGGGCCAGAACAGTCTGATGGGCCAGACCTAACAGATACAATCATTGTTGCTAGCGTAGATCCTTGCAATAAAGAGGCGGGCTTATTAAGTATTCCTCGAGATTTAGCAGTCAAGATGGAAAGCGGAGAAACGCAAAAAATAAATGCAGTTTATGCCTTAACAAAAATGTCTAGTAATAATGCCGGGAAGCCCGATGAGGAAGTTGAAAAGGCTGGAATAAAGGCAATAGAGGATGTCGTAGAGAATGTAACGGGGCTAAACATTAATTACTATGCCATGATTGACTTTGAGGCCTTTGAAAAGGCCATCAACTCGGTGGGTGGCATTGATATTAATGTCAAGGAGTCAGTATCAGAAAATATGTTACTAAAAGGCAAACCATATCGCTTAAATGTTCCTGTAGGCAATGTGCACTTTGATGGCCTTAAGGCCTTAGCCTATTCTAGATGTCGGCACTGTGATAACAGAAATGATTTTGGCAGATCCGAACGCCAAAGAGAGATAATCATTGCTCTTAAGGGGAAAATTATTAGTTTAGGGACTTTTAGTAACCCGGTTAAGGTGTCTCAATTGATTGATAGCTTTGGGTCGCGAGTTATTACTAATCTTTCGGTGCCCGATGATGCTATGAAGCTCTATGCATTAGGTCAGGAAATTAACGAATCAAACATTAAATCGGTTAGTTTGGTTGATGAACCCAATGTCTTAATAGGTTCGGGGGGCGCTAACTTGGGGCTGGGTTCGGTTCAGGTGCCTAAAGCCGGGCTGTATAAGTATACAGATATTCAAAACTTTGTTAGAGCAACTTTTGTTGACGGATTTATTAAAAAAGAAAATGCTGGGGTGGTGGTTTATAATGGGACCTCTGTTGGTGGTTTGGCAAGTAATAAGGCAAATGTGCTAAAAGGTTATGGATACAATGTTGTAGATGTAGGCGATGCTCCGTCAAAGAGTAATGCCAGCACAATAATCGTTGATCTTAAGAAAAAAGATACGAAATATACCAAAAAGTATTTAGAATTGAGATATAAAACTACTGCCACAACGACATTGCCAGACGGCATTATTCCTCCAGAAAATGCAGACTTTGTTATAATACTAGGACAGAATGAAACGAGTAACCGATAAGATCAAGCCAGTAGCTGGCTTCTCGCATATATTTCACCTGCTATTGACGGTGGTGATGCCGTTATCTATTTATGTTCTGATACGCCTAAACTTGGTGCCGTTGGCAATAATCTTGGTGTTTTTAAGTAAATGGCGGATGTTCTCGGTGCGTCCCAGATATTGGCTACCTTTAATTAGGGCCAATGCCGTAGATATGATTGTTGGTGTGGCGACTATTATATTTATGGTCAACACTTCTAGTGGGTTAACGCAATTAATTTGGGCGGTAGCTTATGCACTTTGGTTGGTGTTGATCAAGCCTAGCTCAAGTGTGTTTGGGATATCGCTTCAAGCTTTTTTGGCGTTTGTTTATGGTTTAGTCGCAGTGTACTTAGAGTGGGGGGGTTCAACAGCAGGTGTCATTATGTTTATGACATGGATTGTTTGTTACTCTGTTGCGCGACATTATTTTTCTAGTTTTGATGAATCTCATTCGGCGTTTCTTTCAAATGCATGGGGCTTGTTTGGAGCAGGGCTTTCTTGGATAATGTCGTTTTGGTTACTGTATTATCAGGTATTTTCGCAGGTTTCATTGTTACTTATTGTATTAGGATTTGGTCTCGGAACATTGTATTACCTAGAAAAAGCTGATCGTTTATCTATTTTAATTAGAAGACAGATTGTTTTTGTTATGATTGCCGTCGTAATCATAACATTGGTATTTTCTGATTGGGGTAATCAATTAACATAAAAGGGAGGTGTATGGAAGATAAGAACAAAATTGAGAACGGTAATGTTGCAGTACGGCAAAAAATAAAAGACACTAAACCTAAGTTAGGTTTACCTAGCAAAGGTGGAGTTTTGGCTGTTTTAGTTTTGTTTTTTATTAGCACTAGTTTGGGGTTTGTTGGTGGATATATTGGTGCCAGTAGGCGGGTAGAAGATAATAATTCCAATGTCAGTATTGAGCAAGGACGACAAGCAGTCCAAGAACAGAGTAATCTAATCAGTAGTTTGGCAAAATCTGTCGGTCCGAGCGTAGTTTCTATTAGTGTTGTTAGTCAAGATGTACAAAATAGTTTATTTGGGCCACGCGCTATAGAACAGCAGAGTGCTGGAACGGGGTTTATTATAAGTGATAGTGGCTATGTAGTAACTAATCGTCATGTATTGCCTAAGGGAGCCTCACAGGTTAGTTTGACTATGTCTGACGGCACGGTACTAGATGATGTAACCGTGGTGGGGACAACATCCTCTTCTGATTCGTTAGATGTAGGTTTTTTAAAGATAAATGACACGAAGGGCAAGAAGCTAACGGCTGTTAAGTTAGGAGATTCTAGCAAGGCGCAGGTTGGGGATACTGTCATAGCTATCGGTAATGCTCTTGGGCAGTTTCAGAATACCGTAACATCGGGTATTGTGTCGGGTTACGGGCGGAATTTACAGGCCTCAGACGGAACAGGAGCAAGTGCCGAGAACTTACAAAATCTGTTTCAAACAGATGCCGCTATCAATCAAGGCAATTCGGGAGGGCCTTTAGTTAATGCTAACGGCGAGGTTATTGGCATAAACACGGCTGTGGCGGGTGATGGAGCGCAAAACATTGGTTTTGCTATTCCGATAAATGATGCTAAAGGACTAATTAATGGCGTGTTGACCTCTGGAAAATTGCAAAGACCATATCTTGGAGTCCGTTATGTACAGCTAAATCCTACTGTGGCGTTAGAGCTTAATGTTAAAACTGAGCAAGGGGCGTATATTAATGGCTCCGAAGGATCTTCTGGTGTCGTTGCTGGTGGTCCAGCAGAAAGTGCAGGACTAAAAGATAAAGACATCATTACTAAAGTAAATGATCAGTCTGTTGATGAAAACAATACGCTTTCGTCGGTAATCGGTAGATTTACTGTTGGCGAAACAGTAACAGTAACCATCGTACGAGAAAGCAAAGAACAAACTGTTCAAGTAAAACTTGGCGAATTGCCTAACTAGAAGGTCGTTTGAATACTTGAACCAACCCATCAGAATCTATTAGTCTAAACCCTATATTATTGGCAAGATCTTCCATCTCTTGATGTTGAAGAGCAAGGCTCTCTGTCAAGACTAGATTGACTGAATTGTTTTTTGATATTTGATCCCAAAGCTGTTTGTAGAGTTGCATACCATTATCTTTGGCAAACAATGCAACCGAGGGTTCATATTGCAACTCTGGCTGGACATTTATATCCGTCGGGACATAAGGCAAATTTGCTACTATTATGCTTGCGTCTATATCTTTCGGTATTAAATTTGCTTTTATTGTTTGGCAGTCAAGAGAGTACTTTTTTAAATTCTCAACAGTAACTTTCAAAGCTTTGGCACTAACATCTGACAAAATAACTGTGTTTGAAGGGGACTCAAGTTTAATGGTTATGCCTAATATCCCAGAACCGCAACCCACATCAATAATGGTTTGGTTTTGGGGGTTGAGTTTTTTAAAGAGATCAATAAAACTCTCTGATTCGGGGCGAGGAACCAGTGTGTTTGCTGTAACTAAAAATGGTCGTCCATAGAACTCTTTTTGTTCAATAATATATGCAAGCGGTTCGCGCGACAGTCGACGACGAAGTAGTTTGTTAAGCAGGGTAGTCTGTCGGCGCGAAAGTTGCCTATTGAGATTGGCAAGAATATGGGCTTTTTCGAGCAACAAGATATATTCAACCAGAACTAAGCTGTCTAAATTGTAGGAGGCAACACCAGCTTTTGCTAGCTGATGGCGAGATCTTTTTAACCAATTGCCTATTTGCATACTGGATAATAGTATACAGTCCATTGCGACTTAACACATATAATTGTGTAATATTGAGAAAACATAATAAATTTGTTAAAATGAACCAATGATTGATAAGCTAGCCGTTACTTCGCCTAACCCAGAAATTATTCGTAATCCAGAAAGCTCAATGGGTCTTCAGACCTACGAGTATCTTGCTGGTGGAGGGGAGCGAACTGATAGAATAGAAGAGTTTCTTGCTGGTAAAGTCGCTGGGCTTAATCTTGATTATCCAAGGCTAGAATTAGCAGAGATTGATGAGCATATTTCAAATTTGTCTAGTTTGGTGCCAAAGGAATATGCAGGATCTGCATCTGCTGAGTTTAGGTTGGCCGAAGCATATTTTTTAAAAGCCTGTCAGCAGATAAAGGTTTTGGGTAATCCATCACAGCCAATCGTTGATCAGTTTCAAGAAATTAACGAATCAATTTATGGTCGACCAGATGAAGCTGTTGTTGATCAAATGTTGGCTGGTTTATGGGCGCAATTAGAGGCAAAAAAAGGTGGAATAGCAGACGATCTAATCGCTAAACTAGAGAGTGGCTGGACATTTACTGCACAGGATGGGTCAGAGGTTGCGATCCCCGCTTTGCCAAAACCAAGTGAATCAAGCCCAGAACCCTTGCCGACTTTAACCGAAGAAGCTAAGCAATGGATATTTGACCTGTTAACTACCGAGTATGCACCAGTTAGGGAGGTGTTTGAAGAATATTATCATCAACAAGTAGAGTCGCGAGATGACCCATCTCTTACCCCGGCTGACATAGTTGCTATGTTTAATAAAGGTGTAGAGGTTATGAATCTACAAAATGTTGCAATCTTAGAAGACGAGAATGCTACCGCATTAAGTTGGTCATCTATAGATAGCGCAGTTGTTGTGGGTATGAAGCGTAATCCGCTGTCTAGCATTGATGAGGCTTTGGGTGTTTTTGTTCACGAAGTTGGTGTTCATGGCAGACGGTATGCTAGCGGAAAAGACCTAGGAGATAGCTCCTTGACCAATGGCTTATTTACCGAAGCGGATGAGGGAGAAGTGCCAGATTATTTAACATTTGAGGAAGGCTTAGCCGGAACTTTACAAAAAATAATGCAGGGCGACGAAGAGAAATGGGGGTTAGCTAGCACAGCGTTGTATCTAAATGTTGCTTTTGCTCATATGGGTTGGACTCCTCGGCAAGTTCAAGAAGTTATGACGCAGGTAAGGGTTGTGTTGGGGTTGTCGCCCGAAGACCAGCAAATTCCTGATAGCTTGGTGGCAAAATCAAGTAAAACAACAGCCACAGGAGCAGTGCGTATTTTTAGGGGTACACCCACATCTAGAGAACTCAAAACGACAGAAGGCGTAACTTTGCATTATGCTAAGGATTTAGCCTATGCTTCTGGCAAAATAAAGGCAATACCACTATTAAATAAAATTGCTTCATTACCTGAACCTGATAGGTCGGATTTATGGAATAGTTTATTCTTGGGTAAATATGACCCTACTAACCGTCGCCATAAAGACTACGCCTTACGAGTAGCAGGCAAAGTATGAGTGATAGAAAATTATTATTCTTGATCTAACAAATCGTGTTCGGCTTTTTGTAGTTGTTCAAAGATGTCATCAATATTGCCATCAAGAGCACTAGGTAGGTTACTGCGAGAGTAGCCAATACGATGATCGGTTATTCTGTCTTGTGGGAAGTTGTAAGTGCGAATTTTTTCGCTACGATCTCCAGAGCCAATGAGTTTTCTGCGGGCGTTAGATAGTTGTTTTTGTTCTTCCTCTATTTTTTGTTGAAGCAGTCGTGAACGCAAGACTCCTAAAGCCTTATCTTTATTTTTTATTTGAGATTTCTCATCTTGGCAGGTAACTACTAGGCCCGTGGGGAGGTGAGTTATCCTGACGGCCGAATCGGTAGTGTTGACTGATTGACCACCGTGACCACTTGACCGGTAAACATCAATCCTAAGATCCGAAGGTTTAATTTCTATATCACTTTCTTCCGCTTCCGGTAAAACAGCAACGGTAGCTGTTGAGGTATGAACGCGTCCTTGACTTTCGGTAACAGGAATTCTTTGAACACGATGTACGCCTGCTTCAAACTTAAAGTTTTTATAGGCATCTTGTCCGTGTATAGCTACAGTTATCTCTTTAAAACCTCCAGCCTCACTAGGGCTTTCGTTTATAAGCTCTAATTTATAACCATGATTTTCTGCCCATCGGGCGTACATTCTGTATAAGTCACCAGTAAAAAGCGAGGCTTCATCCCCACCCGCTGCCGAGCGGATTTCTAAAATCGCATCGCGCTCGTTATTGGGGTCTTTGGGGAGCAGAGCATCACTTAGTTTAGCCTGATTACTGATGATTAGCTTCTCTGTTTCCTGAAGTTCTTCTTTGGCAAGTTCTGCCAGATCACCGCCACTAGTTATGATATCTAGGGCATCATTTTTGATGTTTTCTAGACGATGCAATTCATCAAAAAGACTAACAATTGATTCTAGCTCGCTTTGTCGGCGGGCTATTTTAGGGTATTTTGGATCATTAAAAATGCTAGGAACCTCAAGCTGTTTGTTGAGATTGGCTAGTTCATCACGCAAGGACTGTTCTTTATTGTTCATAAGCTATTTTAGTATAACTAAACTTTAGTTTTGGCACAAAAAGTAGTCGTAGACAGTAGTTACGAGAGGGGATTTATTATTTAGTAGTTGCCTGTTTTTTGGATTTTTCTTCTTTGGCTTGTTTTTGGGCAATTTTATTTTGGGCTGATTTTACGCGAGCCTCTTGAGCTTTCTGGGCCACTTTACGGCGTGCCTCAAATTTGTCAACACGACCTTCTATATCAAGGAGTTTCTCTTGACCGGTATAAAATGGGTGGGATGAGCTAGAGATATGTACTTTAACCAAAGGATATTCAACGCCATCAATCTTGATGGTATCGTCTGTTGCTACAGTCGAGCGAGTCAAAAATGTAGTGTTGTCGTTGAGATCTTGGAACACAACCAATCTATAGTCTTTAGGATGCAAATCTTTTTTCATACAGACTGTTAGTATAGCCTAACAGATTAAATAGGTCAATAGATATTGCATAAATGTAAGAATTTGCTACAATAATGTTTACAATAAATTAAACAGGAGAGCTAACAATCCTTCCCGGTCAAGTCTATGTAAGATTGATATGGGTCGTGGCTCTACCGAAGATGAAAGGATTTATCAATGGCAACAGTAGATGTTGATATCAAAAAATTGCTTGAGGCGGGAGCTCACTTTGGACACAAGACTAGTCGATGGCATCCCAAAATGGCACCGTATATCCACTCCAAGCGAGAGGGCACATACATTATAGATCTGACAAAAACCGTTATAGCTTTGGAGTCAGCGACTGCCTTTTTAGAAAAAACCGTAGCTTCTGGTAAACAGGTCTTAATTGTTGGCACAAAGCGCCAAGCACGAGAAATTGTTAAAAAACTAGCCGAAGAAACTAAGATGCCCTATGTTTCGGAGCGTTGGCTGGGGGGTATGCTAACTAACCAAAATACAATTGGTGGTCGAGTTAAGTATTTGAAGGATCTAGAGCTTAAAATGGAATCTGGCCAACTGGCCTCAAAGTACAATAAGCTGGAGCTTCAACGCTATCAAGAAGAAATTGACAGTATGAATCATCTCTATGGAGGGATAAAAAATATGTCAATTAGACCCGGTGCTGTAGTGGTGTTTGATGTAATCAACGACCACAATGCCGTTAAGGAATCTATTAAACTTGGCATACCAGTTATTGGATTGACAGATACAAATGCCGATCCTACCGACATAACTTATCCGGTTCCAGCAAACGACGATGCTATAAAGACATTACAACTAATTGCTGATTATTTTAAACTGGCAATTGAGGCAGGTAAAGCAAAAACAAAACAAGCTACAGATAAGAATTAATAAGTAGAGGAGTATAAAATGGTAGATATCTCAATAGAAGACATTAAGCGTTTGCGAGGACTAACAGGTGTTGGCATTACTGATGCAAAAAAAGCTTTAGTAGAGTCGCAGGGCAACTTTGATAAAGCACTTGAAGCAATGCGCAAGAAAGGCTTAACTAAAGCCGAAAAACGAGGTGAACGAGAGGCCCGTGCGGGTGTTATCGGAACATACAACCATGATAATCGTATCGGTGTTCTAGTAGAGGTAAATTGCGAAACCGATTTTGTTGCTCGGAACGAGATTTTTACAGAACTTGTTAAAGATATTAGTATGCATATTGCCGCTAGTGCACCACAGTATATTAGTGAGCAAGATGTCCCAACAGAGGAACAAGAAAAAATTAAGTTAGAGCTTAGCGAAAAAGCAAGGGCGGAGGGTAAGCCAGAGCAGATGCTGGATAAAATTGTTGAAGGTATGCTTAAAAAGCATTTTGCCGAGCGTTGTCTGATGGATCAGCCATTTGTAAAAAATCCCGATCAAACAGTTCAAGATTTAGTTAAGGAGCATATTGCTAAATTGGGGGAGAATATAGTCGTTCGCCGTATTTGTAGGTTTCAGCTTGGTGAAGTAGAATAATTCTTTGTTACAAATCATCGCGATGTCTGATACAATATCTGTTAAATAACAGGGAGTATTTGTATGGAAGTAGCACAGATAGTTAGTCAAACGCAAAACAAGCTTACTGTGGCGATAGAAAGACTTAAAACGGAGTTATCAAAAATGCGAACCGGCCGAGCAAACTCGGCGATGTTGGACGGTGTAATGGTGGAGGCCTATGGTTCACCAATGCCCTTAAATCAGTTAGCAAACATAACAGCACCAGAAGTTCAGCTACTGCAGATTACTCCCTTTGATCCAAATAACCTACAAGCTATTAGCACAGCAATAAGAGAGAACCAGTCTTTAGGGCTAAATCCTAGTGATGATGGCAGGGTAGTGCGGGTTCCGATCCCCCCATTAACAGAGGAGCGTCGCCGTGAAATTACCAAGCAAGTTAGCGCCAAGCTAGAAGAAGCGATGATAGTAACTAGGGGAATTCGCCATGAGGCCATTGACGCAATTGAGCAAGCTAAAAAGAGTAAAGAAATAGGTGAGGATGAAGCCAAGCGATTTGTTTTGCAGGTGGAAGAGGCTATGGCTCGAACAAAAGCTCAGGCAGAATCAATAGAGAAAGAAAAAATTCAAGAAGTAATGACTGTATAAGTCTGGTTTAGGATGGTTCTTTTAGAGTATAATATAGGCTAATGGTTAAGCAAGAGTTATTAGTTCCCGAACATATCGGTATTATCCTTGATGGCAATCGTAGGTGGGCAAAGAATCGTGGATTGCCAACCCTTGAAGGTCATAGGCAAGGGTCAGAAGTGTTTAAAGAGGTAGCACTATCGGCATTTAATAATGGAGTAAAATATCTTAGTGCTTATGTATTCTCTACGGAAAACTGGACTCGCACCAAAGAAGAAGTTTCTTACTTAATGCAATTAATTACAAAAGCTGTAGAAAAATATCTGGATGATTTTCATCAATATAATATAAAGATTCAAATTATCGGGCGGACCGATAGATTAAGCAAAAAAGTTCTGCAGGCAATTGATAAAACAGAGACTACGACAAAACATAATACAGGAGGGACTCTAATTATTTGTTTAGATTACGGTGGTCAGCAAGAAATAATTGACGCCACAAGACAGATAATAGATAGTAAAGTCCAAAGTCAAGCGGTTTCTAAGGAAATAATTGAGCAAAATTTGTATGCTCCAGAAGTTCCGGCAGTAGATTTGTTGATTAGAACTTCTGGAGAGAAAAGGATCAGTGGGTTTATGTTGTGGAGATCCGCTTATGCTGAATTGTATTTTTCTGATAAGCTATGGCCAGACTACACAGCAGATGATCTAAACGAGGCGATAGTAGAATATAGTAAACGACAAAGGAGGTTCGGAAGTTAGATGTCATTGTTTTTGATATTTGTTGGATTTGTATTATTTGTGATGTTGGTAGTTGTTCACGAATTTGGGCATTTTATTATGGCGAGGCGCAATAATGTAGATGTTGAGGAGTTTGGCATTGGTTTTCCGCCCCGAATGTGGGGCAAGAAACTCAAAGGGGGTATGTGGTTTACCGTTAATTGGCTTCCTTTGGGAGGGTTTGTTCGGCTCAAAGGCGAACATGATGACGATAAAGAAAAGGGTAGTTATGGTGCAGCAAGTTTATGGGCAAAAACTAAGATAATCGGGGCAGGGGTGGCGATGAATCTGTTTGTTGCAGTCCTGATGTTTACCCTCCTGGCGTTATTCGGAATACCAAAACTGATTGATGATCAGTTTACAGTAGCTAGTGATACAAAAATTGTTAAAAATGAAGTGTTGGTTGGGGTGGTTGAAGATGATTCGCCGGGTTCAAAAGCAGGGCTTATACAGCGCGATCGGCTTGTCTCAATTAGTAACGCACAGCTGTCTAAAGATGTAGTTAGCGCCTCTACTCTACCCGATATAACTAAAGAGTTCGCCGGCGAAACAGTAAAAATATCGTACATTAGGGATGGACAAACTAAAACAGCAGAGGTGAGGTTACGATCTGTTGAAGAGGTAGAATCCAGTAAAAAAACGGATAATCCAAAAGGATATTTAGGTATTGTTCCGGCAGAGTTTACACTACAGAGATCTACATGGTCGGCACCAATTGTCGGAGTTGGGGTTACGAAACAATTTACGGAGCTCACTTTAAAAGGGTTGGGTTCTATAGTCGTGGGGTTGTTTAGAGGAGACACTAAAGAAGCGACAAGTCAGGTTTCGGGGCCAATTGGAGTGTTTGTTTTGATAAAGGAGGGTAGTAAATTGGGTATTCAATTTATTTTGATGATTATTGCAGTGATATCATTAACCTTAGCCATAATGAATGTTTTGCCAATTCCGGCTCTTGATGGTGGACGATTATTTGTAACCTATCTGTATAGAGTGCTACGCAAACCCCTAACAGCTAAGGCAGAAGATGCCATTCATGGTACCGGTTTTGCTTTGTTGATGATACTTTTTGTCTTAATCTCGGTAGTTGATATTAAGAGATTCTTCTAACTATGACAAAAGAGTTAAATGACTTGCCAGTGGAGGTTATCCGAAAGCACCGACTATTAAATAATCCTGTGGTTGTCGTACTAAGTACAATCGGTCTTTTTTTTGGAGCACAGGTTGTTGCTAGCTCTATTGTTTTGTTAGCATTATTGCTTGGTCAACAATATACACAGATTATTGACTGGATTGAAGGGACGGCTTTCCCGACATTTGTTTTTGTATTAATTTCGGATATCTTGATAGTACTGGGTGTTATCAAGCTCTTAAAAGTTAAAGGCTGGAAGTTAAAAAACATTGGCTTAGCTAAGCCTCAAAAAAGTGATGTCGGCAGAGCAATAGTAGGTTATTTGGTTTATCTCATTACCTTTATTTTTATATCTATTGTTATCAAAAAGTTAGTACCGTCGCTAGATCTTGAACAAGATCAGCAACTGGGATTTGATGCACATAATAAGAGTGTGGTAAATATTCTTTTATCAGGCGTTAGTTTAGTGATTTTGCCACCTATTGCCGAAGAGATACTGTGTCGGGGGTATTTGTATAGTAGCCTAAAAATCAGGTACAGAAAGGTTGTATCAGCGATAATAACAAGCGGAGTATTTGCTATGGCTCATCTTCAGTTTGGTAGTAATGCCCCTTTGCTTTGGATAGCCGGGCTGGACACATTTATATTATCTTTAGTGCTAGTAGATTTACGAGAGAGAACGGGGCGATTAGTGGCACCTATGATTATTCATTGTATTAAAAACTTAGTAGCTTTTAGCGCACTCTTTTTATTGACAACTTAGTAATTGGACTACACTGGTGTATAATTATCTGCTAGATTAAATTAAGATGTTAAAAAAATGATAAATGAGTTTGAGAGCTCGGGATATGAGAATCTATCAAGACTGAACAAAGAGGTTGAGCAATGTTTTGTACTGGACGAAAATATGGTGGTCAAAATAGCTGAGTGTGTTGCCGTGGCTTCGCAGTACGAGTTAGATAGGCGTATTCACTACTTGGCAACGATGAAGCATCCGGGATTAAAGCAACAGATAGCCGAATCGATATGTGGTGGGGATCAACAAGAGCTAGCCGGGTTGGTAGAGACAGCTCAGAGGCAGGCGATTATCGGCACAGAGCTTCGTTTTTGCCGAAAAGCAGTGTCGCAAATTATGTATCGCAACCGATACGAAATTGGCGATAGGGGTTAATAGTTGTATAATCAGGGTGGTATAAGATTTTTTCAAATATGAGATACTCACAGATATTTACAAAAACACGCAAGGATGTTCCATCCGACGAAACGGCACGAAATGCTCAATTATTGATACAGGCAGGCTATGTTCATAAAGAGATGGCCGGTGTCTATGCTTATTTGCCACTAGGATTGAGAGTGATTGAAAAAATTAAAACTATTATTAGAGAGGAAATGAACGCTATTAAGGGGCAAGAGCTATTAATGACCAACCTGCAGTCGCAAGATGTTTGGGAATCTACAACAAGGTGGGACGATACAGTCGTAGATATTTGGTTTAAAACAAAACTAAAGGACGAAACTGATGTGGGGCTGGCATGGTCGCACGAGGAGCCGATCTTACGAATGGTTCAACAACATATCAAAAGTTATAAAGATCTACCAGTTAGTGTTTATCAATTTCAGACTAAGCTCCGCAATGAGCTTCGGGCAAAAAGTGGAGTTATGCGGGGCCGTGAGTTTTTAATGAAGGATATGTATTCTTTACACAGAACCGCAGAAGATCTAGACAGATATTATCAGATGGTTAGTGATGCCTATGAACGAATTTTTAGCAGATTAGGTATTGGTGATACGACTTATGTTACTTTTGCCAGCGGAGGGGCATTTACCAAGTTTAGTCACGAGTTTCAGACAATTTGCGATGCCGGCGAGGATATTTTATACATTCATAAAGAAAAGAATATCGCTGTCAACGAAGAGGTTCTAGACGAGGCAATTAAAGAACTTGGAATAGAAAAAAGTGAACTTAAAAAAACCAAAAGCGCCGAAGTTGGTAACATATTTAACTTTGGAATAGATAAGTCCAAACAAATGGGTATAACATTTACTGATGAGAACGGCGAAAACAAACCCCTTTATCTTGCCTCTTATGGTATTGGTGTAAGCAGGGTGATGGGAGTGATTGTTGAGAAGTTTTCTGACGAAAGAGGATTAGTTTGGCCAGATAATATCTCACCTTTTAAGATAGTAATCTGCCAGTTAGGGGACGATAGCAAAGTGGCAAAAAAGGCCGAAGATCTATTTAACCAGTTACAAAAAATGGGAGTAGAAGTATTGTTTGATGATCGCGATGTTCGCCCCGGAGAAAAGTTTGCCGACGCAGATTTGCTAGGGATACCTCATCGAATTGTTATTAGCCAAAAGACGGTATCAAATCAAGTAATTGAGTACAAAAAAAGAACAAGAGCAGATGTAGAAATCATTGCCGAAAAAGATATGAATAATGTACTAGATTCTATTGTCTAAGGTTGCTATAATACAGCGACTCACCGTAAACAATAAGACTGCTTTAATGTTTGCGGTGATATTAAATAACAGATATAAGGATGGTATATGAAGAAACAATTCCATTTAACCAAAGAAGGTGTTGCCGAACTTAAAGTTGAACTTAAAACCTTAATTGGTCAACGAGGATCCATTGCCGAGAGAATTAAAACAGCTCGTGAGTTTGGTGACATTGCCGAAAATGCCGAGTACGATTCGGCTCGTAATGAACAAGCCCAGAACGAAAGCCGTATTGCCGAGATAGAGAATATCCTGCAAAATGTTAAGCTAATTACTAAACCTAAGGGTGATAGCAAGGTACAGCTAGGTTCTGTAGTTGAGTTATTAAGTGAAGCCGGTCAAAAAAGGCAGTTCCAGATTGTTGGTACTGTTGAGGCAGATCCAATAAACGGCAAGATATCTGACGAATCGCCCATCGGTAAAGCATTAATTGGTAAAAAAGAAAACGAGGCAGTAGAGATTGTTACACCAATAGATACGACTACCTATAGGATAGTTGATATTAAATAATTTGTCGTGAGCCAGTAAACTAAAGAGAGTAGAAGAATGATAACATCACAATTACAGTCACTATCAAAGTACAAGCTTCGGTCGTAAATACCGGAGCCCTCTAGATATTTATAAAAACTTCCCGGGTATTTGCGACTAACCTAGTGCGGGAAGTTTTACATATTTAAAGGAGATATTATGGAAAGAAACGAGTTTTTAAAAAGATGTGATGAGATTATTGCTATGTCATTTGATGAGGCACTTGCAGAGAGTAGTCAGATGACACAACAAGAAAGACAGCCGATTTTTACAATTTTTGGTAGGTCAGAAGATGTAGCCAGTATATTTTGGAAGGAGTCAGTACACAAAATTGACGAGGGCGATGTTTTGGCCCCCCATATAATTACCCAGCAGGGCGTTAGTTTGCTTGGTTTAGCTATTTGGCGAAATATAGAGCTAGAACCTCTGTATGATAGAGATGTTCAAGAAATGGCAGAGATTTCTTCGTAAGTCGAGTATAATAGAAACGATGGCAAATCTAAAAGAACTAAGAGATGAACGATTACGAAAGCTAACAGAAATAAAAAAGCTGGGTATCCAACCGTACCCAGCTAGGTCTAGCAGGACTAATTGTATAGAAGAGATAACATCGGGTTTTGATGCTTTAAAGAATAAAAGCGTTACGCTGGCGGGGAGGCTAATTAGTACAAGAAAGTTTGGGAAAATAGCCTTTTTTGTACTAAAAGATAACTCAGGACAGATACAGCTTTTTCTTAAACACGATTTGGTTGAACCTTTGAGCTCTGGTGGTTCCAGTATTGGTTTTGAAAACATTAATCTGCTTGATCCGGGTGATTTTATTGAAGCTAGTGGTCGGGTAATAAAGACGCAAACTAACGAAATATCAATAGAAGTTAAGACCCTGCGCTTACTGACAAAATCACTTCGTCCAATGCCAACTATACAGGATGGATTTACCAACAAAGAAGAGAGGTTACGACGGCGATATATTGATATGAATGTCAATATAGGCGTTAAGGAGCGATTTGTCCGACGGAGTAAGTTCTGGCAAGCGACCCGTGACTTTTTAAATAAAAATGGCTTTACAGAAATCAATATACCTGTCCTTGAACATACTGCTGGCGGTGCTGACGCCAACCCATTTGTAACTCATATGGATGCCCTAGATCAGGACTTTTATCTTCGTATTAGTCATGAGTTGCCTTTAAAAAGATTACTTGGGGCAGGTTTTGAGAAAGTTTACGACATTGGACCTCGGTTTAGGAACGAGAACTACTCCGACGAGCATTTACCAGAACATATAGCTATGGAGTGGTACTGGGCATATGCAGACTGGCAACAGGGGATGGATTTTACTCAAAGATTTATCAGATATATTGCTGATACTACTTGGGGGAAGCGAAGGTTTACTCTGGCTAACGGACAAGTGGTAGATTTGGGTAGCGATGAAACGAACTGGCCAAGAGTTAGTTTTGTTAAGTTAATCAAGGACAGATATGGGTTAGATGTGTTTGACTGTAGTCTAGAGTCAGCGGTTGAGCAGTTGAAGAAAATTGGGGGCGAGGTAGAAAAGATAGACAATCGTTCTCGGGTTATTGATAAGCTCTGGAAGAAAATACGGGTAGAGATTGAAGGTCCGGCCTTTTTGATTGATGTACCTGATTTTCTCCAGCCACTAGCAAAATTACAGGCTAACGATACTAGACTCACAGAGCAGTTTAATCTATTGTTGGGTGGGACAGAGGCTTGCAAAGCTTACAGCGAACTCAATGATCCAGTAGATCAACTGGGCAGATTTAAAGAGCAACAAACAATGCGAGATGCGGGTGATAACGAGGCAATGATGATGGATATAGACTTTATTGAAATGCTAGAATACGGTATGCCTCCTGCTTGTGGTTATGGTCATTCTGAACGACTCTTTTGGATGCTAGAAGGTGTTACGGCGCGTGAGGGAGTGCCGTTTCCTCAACTTCGGGCAGAGATTGATGAAGTAACCAAGAACATCTATAAGGACATTAGGCTGTAAATAGCACATTTCTTGCTCTGATGGTAGAGGTTCCTTGTGATACAATAGAGAAATAATGTTTAATGAGCAGTTTATCAGCGATCATATTTGGCTCTTTCTGGGTATCTTGTTTACAGATTATCTCTTAAAGGCAATTGCGTTGTGGGTTGCCGCGCGAAAAAACTCAAAAGTATGGTTTATATTATTGTTCTTGCTAAATACTATCGGTATACTACCTCTGTTTTATCTTTTTTACTTTAGTAAAAAAGAAGATTCTACAAAGGATATTGCCGATAATTCTACCAAAGAGCCAAGCTAATAAAAGGATAAGTATGTTAAATAAATCTAAAAAGATATCAAAACATAAAAAACAAGTAACGAGCGAACCAAAAGCCAAAAGAGTACATTTATTTTTAGCATTTTTTTATGCTGTTCAAGCTAGTTTATTGACGCTTTTCGCTTCTACTCGTCAGTATTCTTTAGTTACAAACTATCTGGTTAAAGATCCACTTATTAGCACCAACAATAATACTGTTTTAGTATCGGCGACAAAAACAGTTGTTGATGTTAGCCTAGCCAATGTTCTTTTGGCTATTTTGTTATTTGCTGTTTTTTATCATCTATTTCTTGCCACATTGCTGAAGAAGCGTAGTGCAGTGCAGATCAAGGCGGGAGTCAATAAATATCATTGGCTTGATGTAGCTATTAGTAATTCTTTAATTGTTTTTGCTCTTTGTTTGATGTTTGGGATTTTTGATCTGGTAGCCATCTTGATGCTAATTGCTTTGAGTATAGTATTTGCTTGCGCAGGTGTGATAACAGAGGACACAAAAGCAACTCAAAAGGTCTTAAACCGTCAGGCTTTCTTTTTGGGATGGGGTAGCTGGTTGGTTTCTTGGTTGGTGTTTGCTATAAGTATCTGGAATAGCTTAGTAATTGGCGGTAGTCAATTTAGCTTGTACACCTATCTTTCGGCTCTAGTGGTACTACTATCGGGGTGTATTTTACTGCTTGGGCTGTATTATTCTGTTGTTAGGCAGGGGAAGTGGGCTAATTATAACTTTGTAACAAAACGCTATTTAGTGTTAAGTGTTGCAACAAAAGTACTGTTGGTTTGGTTGGTGTTTGCGAGCTTATCGTAGGGTTTGTTAAAAGTAAGACATCACAAAACAAATTAGTGTTATGGAATGACCTCTGTATAATAGACTTATGAAGTATGTGATTTTTGATTTTGACGGCACCCTAGCAGATAGTCTGCCGATAGTGATTGACATTGCAAAAAACGCTTTCAATATAAAAATTAACAATAATCAGATAGAGAAATACAGAAATATGACAGCCAAGCAAGTCCTAAAAGAGGCCGGTATTCCGATCTACAAAGTGCCTGGATTGCTTGTTAAAGGTCGCCCTTTGTTGCAAAAAAGAATGCCTGATGTCCAGATGTTTCCGGAGTTGTTGGAGGTTATTGAGTTTTTGCATAAAAAAGGCCATAGTCTTTATGTGGTTAGCTCAAATAGTGCCGGGATAATTAATCAGTTTTTAGAGAACTATCGTGTTCGGCAGTATTTTAGGGGCGTTTATGGTAATGTTGGAGTTTTTAGTAAGGCACAGGCATTAAAGAAAGTGATCAAGCGGGAGGGCCTGGCGTTAAACGACGCAGTTTATGTAGGGGATGAAGTTAGAGACATTGAGGCATCAAAAAAAATCGGGTTACCGATAATTAGTGTAACTTGGGGCTATAACGGTAAAGAGGTTTTATCTAACTATCATCCAGATTATATGGTCAATAAAGCCAAAGATCTCCTAAAGATAATAAATGGATAAAGAGGCAGTAAGAGTTGATAAGCTGGTGTTTGGCGGGCAAGGATTGGCCAAATTTGCAAATGGTAAAAAGGTGTTAATTTGGGGAGTTTTGCCCGGTGAACTAGTTAGGGTGAGGGTAATTAAAAATAGGCGAGATTATGCCGAAGCAATTGCCGAAGAAATTATTCAGTCTAGCCCAGAACGCATTAAACCAAAAGAGATAAATTATCTTTCTACATCACCTTGGCAGATTATGTCATTTGAGGCAGAAAATAAATATAAGAAGCAAATAATAAAAGAAGTTTTTAGACGAGAGAAGGTTGCATTGCCAGAATTTCGGTTTGTTTTTAACAATATGCCGTATGGGTATCGTAATAAGATGGAGTATTCGTTTTGGGGCGACGAGCAAGGCCTACATCTGGCACTTCATAAACGGGGCAGTCGCGGGAAGAACATTGTGTCGGGCAGTGCATTGGCTATGCAGTTTGTTGATAAAGGCGCAAACGCTATTCTTAAGGAGCTTAGCAAACATAATGTACGAGCTGGAGACTTAAAGACAGTAGTAGTTCGGGCAAGCCAAAAGGGTGATACTGTGGCAAGTTTGTTTGTAAAAATTAAGCATTTTATTAAGCTAGACTTGCCCAGTGATATAAAAGGACTAACAGTTAATTATTCTAACCCAAAAAGCCCAGCGTCGGTGATCACTAGCAACATTTATGAGTTGGGGCAGGTAACCTTAACAGACCAACTTTTAGGTACTGATATTGAATACAATAGTGACTCATTTTTTCAGGTTAATATACCTATTTTTAATACTGTTCTTAAGGTGATTAAACAACATATTGAGGGCGATGAGGTTGTTGATATGTACGGTGGCGTAGGAAGTATTGGTTTAAGTGTTGCTAGCAAAGCAACTATTGTAGAACCAGATAAAAGTGCGGTAAAAATGGCTAAAATAAATGTTCAAAATACGGTTTCAAATGTGGTGCTTGCGTCTGCTGAAGACGCCTTAAGTTACATCTTAAAAGATAAAGTGCTGATAGTTGATCCGCCCCGTGCTGGATTGCATAAAAATGTAATAACTAGCATATTACAGCAAACCCCAAAGCAGATTATTTATTTAAGCTGTAACTCAACGACGCAAGCCAGAGACACTACATTACTAAAAGAGAAATATGATATTAGTTATTTTGAAGGCTATAACTTTTTCCCGCGAACTCCACACATTGAAACCCTTGCAATTTTACAACGAAGCAGTACGAGCAAGTAGAGGTATAATTACCAGTATTATGAGTTATATGAGAAGTCGGCCGTACCAATCCGGCCAAAAAACAGCATTTAGATTGAGTCGCAGTAAGCTAGAGCTGTTTATGCAATGTCAACGGTGTTTTTGGTTAGATACAAGATTAAAAATTTCCAGACCGAGTAGCCCACCGTTTAATATCAATAAAGCCATTGACGAGTTATTCAAGAAAGAGTTTGATGCCTATCGAGCCAAAAAGGAGCCTCATCCACTAATGAAGCAAGCCAAAATAACGGCTACTCCGTTTGCTCATAAACAGTTAGATAAGTGGCGCCAAAGTTTTGGTGATAATGCGGGGATTGATTATCTAGATACGGACACAAATCTACATATTTTTGGGGCTGTTGATGATGTGTGGGTAGATAACAAGGAGCAATTGATAGTTGTTGATTATAAGGCGACTGCCAAAGACAAGCCGGTTGCATCTTTGGGGCCAGAAGGGTCGTGGCACGATATGTACAGAAGGCAGATGGAGATTTACCAGTGGCTATTTAAAAAAAATGGCTTTAAGGTTAGCGATACGGGGTATTTTGTCTATGCAACAACCAATTCGCTGGCAGATAGATTTGATAATCAACTAAAGTTTGAGACTTGTGTTTTTCCTCATAAGGGTAGTACAGATTGGGTGGACAAACTTATACCAGAAATTAAGGGGGTTTTAGATAGCGATACTATGCCAGCAGTTGGACTATCTGCAATGGGTGGAGCTTGTGAATTTTGTACTTACGCCAAGGCTCGCACCAAACTAACCTTGGATCACTTGAATAAATAGAGTCCGACAATGGTGGTATAATAAAGGTATGTTAGATATACAGTTTATTAGGGAGAATCCACAGCTGGTTAAAGAAAAGTCAAGACAAAAAGGCTATGACATTGATATTGAACAGTTGCTTGGTTTTGATAAAAAACGCCGTGAGCTACAAAGCCAGACAGATATTTTGCGTCAAGAACGAAATAAAATAGCCGATTCTATGAAGGGCGCAAAACCAACAGCCGAGGTTATTGAACAAGGTCGCCAAATTAAAGAGCAACTAGCGGATTTAGAACATCAATTTACGGCAATTGACCAAGAATACAGCGAGCTACTTAGAGCGGTCCCAAATATGTCCCTTGATAGTGTGCCGATAGGTGATTCTGAAAAGCAAAATAAAGTTATTAAAACGGTTGGCGAGAAGCCTAACTTTGATTTTACGCCAAAAAACCATGCCCAGATTGCCGAAGCAAAGGGTTGGCTAGATAAAGAGCGAGCCACTAAAATTGCTGGAGCAAGATTTGTTTATACTAAGGGCGATTTAGTTAGGCTAGAATTTGCCTTGTGGCAGTATGGTATGGATGTTTTGGGTGATCAAAAAATACTAGAGCAAATTATTCAAGACAATGGCTTAACAGTTAGCGCTAAGCCTTTTGAGCCTCTTTTGCCACCGGCAGTTGCTAAAAAATCGGTTTTTGAGGCAACCGGCAGGTTAAACCGCGAAGAGCAAACTTATAAATTTGAAGATGAAGATTTGTGGGTTAACGCTAGTGCCGAACACACAATTGCCCCAATCTACTTAGACGAGATACTGCCAGAAAACGAATTACCGATCCGTTATGTTGGCTATACTACTGCGTTTCGTAAAGAGGCGGGGACTTATGGCAAAGATACCGAAGGCATTTTCCGCCTACATCAATTTAATAAGCTAGAGATGGAGAGCTTTGCGACTGCCGAGTCAGCATTAGAGGAGCATCTTTTTATGGTGGCTATTCAGGAATATTTAATGCAACAGCTCGGTCTGCCTTATCAAGTACTAGAAAAATGCACCGCCGATATCGGAAGGCCAAATGCTAAAGGAGTTGATATTGAGGTGTGGCTACCGAGTCAGCAGACTTATCGTGAAACTCATACGGCAGACTATATTGGAGATTATCAAGCCAGAGCTATGAAGACACGGATGCGCTGTCAAGACGGGGCTATTGAGTTGGTACATACAAACGATGCAACCGTTTTTTCGCAACGACCGTTAATTGGCATTATTGAGAATTACCAGACAGCAACAGGAGATGTTCGAGTCCCAGAAGTGTTAAGAAAGTATTTAAATGGAAAGGAGATAATATAATGATAGAACGGCTAGAAATTGATGGTATTCATATGGAGGTTGGTGATGAACTGCGTCGCTATGTAGTTAAAAAAATCGGTAAATTAGATAAGTATCTCCCTCGACGAGCAAAGGGCGTGGCTCACCTTGAGGTTAAGTTAAAGTCTTCAAGCAACAAAGGCAAGAAGCAGTATACCTGTGAGGTTATTCTTACAGTACCGCACGATATCATTACCACCAAAGAAACCACCGTTAATATGTTTGCGGCGATTGATATTGTAGAGACAAAATTAAAAAATCAGATTCGTCGATACAAAGATCAACATTCTGTACTTAGGGGGCACACCAGACGACTTATTGGCAAATTTCGTTCGCAATCGGGCGAATAAATACTGTACAATAAAGACTCGGTGGGACAGACTAATCAAATTGAGGGGAACAACAACAATATATGAAGAAAGTGCTTAAAAGAATACTTGGTGATCCACAGGCTAAGACGCTTAAGCGTCTAAAAAAACGGGTTAAAGAGATAAATGCTCTTGCTGATCAGTATAAAAAAATGTCAGACAAAAAGCTAAAAGAGCAAACTGCCGAGCTAAAAAAACAACTAAAAACCCAATCACTAGATAAGCTATTACCAGAGGCATTTGCGACGGTGCGCGAAGTAGCCACCAGAACATTAAAGCAGAGGCATTTTGATGTTCAGTTAATAGGTGGGATGGTATTGCACGAAGGCAATGTTGCCGAAATGAAGACGGGTGAAGGCAAGACGCTAGTTGCTACTTTGCCGGTGTATTTAAATGCCTTGACTGAAAAGGGTGTGCATGTAGTAACAGTAAACGATTATTTAGCACAACGAGATGCTGGCTGGATGGGGCAGATTTATAACTTTTTGGGGTTAAGTGTAGCTGTAATTATTCCAGATGCGTCATTTATGTATGATCCAGAGTACATTAGCGATAAGCACGAGGACGAGCGTATGAAACACTTGCGTCCATGCACCAGACAGGAAGCATATCTTGCCGATATTACTTACGGAACAAATAACGAGTACGGTTTTGATTATTTGCGAGACAATATGGTGCGAGAAGAGCTTCAACTCCGCCAGAGGGATTTACATTTTGCCATTGTTGATGAGGTTGACTCTATTTTAATTGACGAGGCCAGAACCCCACTGATTATTTCGGCACCTGCGTCGGCCAGTGCAACAGCTTATGAGCAGTTTTCTAAGATAGTGCGAACTCTAGAAAACGAAAAACATTACGAAATTGACGAAAAGCGCCGAACTGTTGTTTTGAAGGATGAGGGTGTTGAAGCAATAGAAAAAAAGCTAGGCATAGACAACCTTTATGCCAGCGAAAACATCAGAACAATTTATCATCTTGATCAAGCCCTCAAAGCACAAGCCATCTTTAAGCGAGACAAAGATTATGTTGTAACCAAAGACGGGGAGATTGTAATTGTTGATGAGTTCACTGGCCGATTGCTAAAAGGACGACGATACAATGAAGGGCTTCATCAGGCAATAGAGGCTAAAGAGGGTGTAGAAGTTAAGGAAGAATCTATGACTCTGGCAACAATTTCGTTTCAGAACTATTTTCGTCTATACGAAAAACTATCTGGTATGACTGGAACGGCCGAGACAGAGAGTGAGGAATTCCACCAAATTTATAAGCTAGAGGTTATTGTTGTGCCCTCAAATAAACCGTTATCACGAATAGATCGTGGCGATCGCATATACAAAACAGAAGAGGGTAAGTTTCGGGCGATTATTAAAGAAGTCCAGATGTTACACACTAAAGGTCAACCTGTCTTGATTGGTACAGCATCAATTGAGAAGAATGAAGTGCTTAGTAGTTTATTAAAAAAGGCAGGCATTCCTCATCAAGTATTAAACGCTAAGAATAACGAGAAAGAGGCTACTATTGTCGCTAAGGCTGGGCAAAGAGGGGCTGTTACTTTGGCAACCAATATTGCCGGTCGTGGTACAGATATTGTTCTTGATGAAGAAACAAAAAAACTCGGGGGCTTGTTTGTCTTGGGGTCGGAGCGACATGAATCTCGCCGAATTGACAATCAATTGAGGGGCCGTTCTGGCCGACAAGGCGATCCCGGTATGACTCAATTTTTTGTTAGTTGTGAGGACGATCTAATGCGAGTTTTTGGCGGTGATCGGATTCGTACTATGATGGAAAGATTAAAAGTAGATGACGAAACACCAATAGAGAACCGAATTATTTCGCGCAGTTTAGAGGCGGCCCAAAAAAAGGTAGAGGGTTTTAACTTTGATCAACGAAAAAATGTCGTACAGTATGACGATGTAATGAATCGTCATCGTAAGGCAACTTATGCTATTCGTAAAGAAATACTAAAAGATGGCGATATTAGCAAAAGGATACGGGCGTTTATTAAAGACGAGGCAAAGCTAGTTAGTGGATCGCCAGAGTCGCATCACCCAGATTTTGAGGACATACTAACAGAGGTCTTTCCATTTGATGAGGCGACGCTAGATATTATATTTGATGCTGACCACGATAAATTTGCTGATGTATTAACGACAAAAGCCCTAGAGTTGTATGAAGCAAGAGAATCAGCCTTTGGCGATAAAATTATGAGGGCAATAGAGCGCGAAATATATTTACAAATACTGGATAATTTGTGGATGCAACACCTAGAAAGTATGGCTCATTTGCGAGAAGGCATTAATTGGATTAGTGTCGGGCAAAAGGATCCACTGGTTGAATATAGAAGAAAATCGCAACAACTTTTTGAGGAGATGCAACTTAGATTAAGGTCTGACATTGTTCGGGCTATATTTTCTGCTCAACCTGTTGAACACGAACACCCTGTGGATACTGATTTAACTCGCGCCGCCAAGCACTCGGTTGACAATGCCGATAAAATTTTAGAGGTCGAGGAACTACATGAAGAAGATTTTGCTACGCCAAGAGCAGATAGTCATCTTTTGGCAGACAATAGGTCAACAAAAAAACAAATAACCGCCAAAACAAGAAAGAAATCACGAAAAGCAGAACGAAAGCGTCGTACTAAGGGCCGAAAAAAGTAACCTATGAAGCATAGTGTAACTCATCTTGATTTATCAAATGGAGCAAAAGGCTTGTTGGTAAATATCCCTGACGCCACAGTAATGACCTTTGAAATAAATTTTCGGGCAGGAGAGTATTTGGTTGAGCAACAAAAATGGGAAACGCCACATTTAATGGAGCATGTGCTACTAGGTGCTAATGAAGCCTACAGAAAATCTCGCGATTTTCAGGCAGAACTTGAAAAAAATGGAGCATACGCCAATGCTAGCACGGGCAGTTATGATATAACATACGAGGCAGAATGTGCTGATTTTGAGTGGGATAGAATTTTGGGCTTGCTGGTTTTGGCGATCTCTAAGCCCCTTTTTTTACAAGAAGAATTTGATTCGGAGTCTCGCAATGTGCGAGAGGAATTGTTCTCTCGTTCTAACAACCACTTTAGGCATCTAAACCTAGCGCTTCGTAAGGAGTATGGGTTTGTGGCGTTAACCGATCAAGAGAGATTAAAGCTGATGGACAATGTAACAATTACCGATATCATTGAGCATTACAAAAAAACTCATCGGGCGCCAAATATGCGTTTTGTGATTGCTGGCAACTTAACAAAGTCTCGAAAAGAAATAATAGAAAAGTTACTGGGGAATATTGAACTACCCGAAGAGGGTTATCGCACTCCTTTGCCAGACGAAACTCCAATATCTCAAAAAAAACCATTATTTATCAAGAACCCGACGGTAGAGAACTTATATTTCTATCTAGATACATTTATTCGTCGACGACTTACTGATAGCGAGAGCTATGCTATGATGTTAACCAATGCTATCTTAACGGAGACCCTACACTCACGGATTTATGGTCAAGCACGAGAAAAAGGTTTAATTTACGGCGTTAGCTCAAATTATGCTAGATTACTGGGTTCGTCAAATTTTTGGCTAGGAGCTCAAGTTATGCCGAGCAATGTAGAGGGGTTGTTTAAAATAATAACGACCGAGATTACCCAATTAAAAAATGGAAAGTTTAGTGATGATGAGCTAAAGTCTGCAAAATTATTTGCTTTAGGCCGTTTTCAACGAAGCGCCCAAACCGTTTCTAGCACAGCAAACTTATACAGTAGTCGGTATTTTTACGAGGAAGAGGTTGAAGGTTACTATGAAGTACCAGATAAAATACAAGCAGTATCTAGAGACCAACTTGAGGCCGTCATTAACGCAATGTTTTCTGAAGGAATTAGGGGTTTTGGAGTTTTGGGGAGCTGTGGTTATGATTTTGCCGTTCATGCGAATAAACAGCTAGATAGTCTTTGGCGAAACGAGTAGAGGTTTTATGTCAGAATTAACCGTAAATATAAAGAGCTTACTTGACGAAATAAATAATGCTTATCGTCAGTTGGGTATAGATAATTTACAGGTTGAGATAAAGAGGCTAGAGCAAGAAAGTACTCAACCAGAGTTTTGGAATAATCCTAACAATGCTCAAAATATAATGAAGGATATTTCTAGCTTGCAAGCTCGCGCAAATCCGTGGCTAGAGTTAAAAAAGTCAACCGAGGAGTTGGTAGATCTAGAAGCACTAGATGATTTATCTCTAAAACAAGAGCTACAAAATACATATTCTAAGCTTTTGGACGAATATCAGGTTTTAAAAAAGCAACTAGCTTTTAGTGGGCCGTATGATGACCACGATGTCATTTTGTCAATATATGCAGGGGCTGGCGGAACGGATGCACAGGACTGGGCATCAATGTTGTTGCGGATGTATGTACGCTGGGTTGAGTCCGAGGGCGGTCAGGTAGAGATTATTGAACAGTCAGTAGCCGACGAGGCCGGAATAAAAAGTGCCACCTGTAGCATTTCGGGGATCTCTTTTGGGTATGGAAGGCTAAAAAGTGAGCATGGTGTACATAGACTAGTTAGGCTTAGTCCTTTTAATTCTGATAATTTGCGACAGACTAGCTTTGCTAAAGTTGATATTATCCCTAAAATTGATAAACCGAACGAGGTTAAGATTAGCGATGACGATCTTAAAGTAGATGTTTTTCGGTCGGGTGGGCACGGTGGTCAATCGGTAAACACTACCGATTCGGCGGTGCGAGTAACTCATCTGCCAACTGGCATTACGGTAAGTATTCAAAATGAGCGGTCGCAATTGCAGAACAAAGAAACAGCGTTAACCATTTTAAGGTCAAAACTGGCTCAACTTCAGCTTATTCAACATAAAGATAAGCTACAGGATATCAAGGGGCCAAATCAATCGGCGGAATGGGGTAATCAGATTAGAAGTTATGTACTGCACCCTTATAAACAGGTTAAAGACTTACGGACTCAATATGAAGCAAGCGACCCTGATAAAATACTAAATGGTGATATTAATGGGTTGATAAACGCCTATATTGAGCAAAACTTGGGTTCTCAAGCATAATCAATTTGGTATAATAGAGTTTGAATGATTTTATTGGATAGAGTTACAAAAGTTTATGGCAAATCTAACACGGCGCTTGATAGGGTTAGCCTACATGTTGAGCCCAAAGAGTTTGTGGTGATTGTGGGGCAAAGTGGTGCCGGCAAGTCAACCTTTTTGAAGTTACTCACCAGAGAGGAACGCCCAACGAGTGGAAAAATTATTGTCGGAGGAGTGGATTACGAACATCTAAAGGATAAAAAAATACCTTTATTACGGCGAAAGATAGGGGTGGTGTTTCAAGATTTTAAATTATTGCCAAATAAAAATGTTTTTGAAAATGTTGCCTTTGCGCTAGAAATTGTTGGTATGGGTAACAAAGAAATACAATACACCGTACCTCGTGTTTTGAATATCGTCGGTTTAAGTGGTAAAGAAAAGAGCTATCCAAAAGAATTGTCTGGTGGCGAACGGCAACGCGTCGCTATCGCTAGAGCTATTGCTCGGCAACCTAAGATATTGATTGCCGATGAGCCTACCGGCAATTTGGACCCTAAACATGCTTGGGATGTAATAGCAGTTTTAGAAAAGATTAACAAGTACGGAACAACTGTTTTGCTGACCACTCATAATCAAGATATTGTCAATAAATTAAAGCGTCGTGTTGTAACCATAACCGATGGGAAGATAGTGAGTGATAAGGTCGGCGGGGGTTACAAATTATTATGAAGCGAAAGTTAATCACCTTGTCTAGAATCTTTAAGGGCGGACTGACTAATTTTGTGCGTAATGCTTGGTTAGCAATTGCCGCAATTGCTGTGATGGTCATTACCTTAACTATTGTACTTTTTTCGGTTATTGCCAACGCTACCTTTACAAACACTATAAAACAGATTACCGATAAAGTTGATATATCAATATATTTAAAAGACGAAACAAGCGATAAAGACAAAGATCAAATACTTGAGAAACTAAAGTCCTTAACTAATGTAGAGAGCGTTTCGTATCTATCTAAGGATGATGCCAAAAACCAATTTATTGAAAAAAACAAAGAAGACATAGAACTTAGATTATCTATCGGTCAGTCTGACGGCAATCCAATTCCGGCAACAATTCGGATTAAGCCCAAAGACATCAATAAGCTAGAAGAGCTAAGTAACGAGATCAACAATCAAGGCTGGGAGAGGTTCATTTTAAAGATTTCTTACCAAAAAGACAGAAAAACAGCTATTGATAATATCGCTAAAGCAACAACATTTTTCAAAAAGGCTAGTTTAGCAGGAGTTGTAGTATTTGCCATAATCTCTATGCTGATAATTTTTAACACTATTAGAATGGCTATCTTTAATAGGCGAGAAGAGCTGGATATTATGCGCTTGCTGGGTGCCAGCACTTGGTATATTCGGGGCCCGTTTGTGGTTGAGACGGTGCTTTACGGTGTGATAGCGGCGTTGATCTCGGTATCGTTATGTAGGTTGTCACTAGAAGTTGCAGTATCGGCCTTTGGTGCTAACAGTTTAGGATTATTAGATATAGAATATGCCACTCAGTATTTCTCTAGACATTTTTGGTATGTTTCGGGTATTCAGTTAGCGGTTGGAGTACTAATCGGGGCAGTATCGTCTATGGTTGCTACCAGACGATATCTGAAGTTTAAAAGCAGTAAATAAGACATTATTTTGTCAAGTAAGAGAGCCAATACTTAATTGGGGAGTTGTGATTATCAAATTTGGAGGTCTATGTTATTATGTCAGTAGGTAGCTTTACCAAAAGAAAAATGAAAAACAAGTTAAACCAATGGTTAAAAATGTCTGGCGGTGCACTGCGACACCTATTTTTAGCTGTGCTTATGTTGGTAGTTGTGGCTGGTTTTGGCTTTGGTACTGCTTTACAGGTACGGGCTCAATCTCTTCAAGACCAGATAGATACATTAAAAAAGCAAAACATAGAGAATAAAAACAATGTTGAAAAACTGCAGGAAGTCGCCATCAGTTACCAGAATGCTATAGAAACCCTAGAACACGATATTGCCGAGACACAACAAGCAATTGAGGCGAGCCATAAGCGTCAAGCAGAACTAGAAGCCCAGATTAAACAGGCAGAAGCTGATCTTGTTTTGCAAAAAGATTTTTTGAGCAAGAATATCAGAGCTATGTATTTAGAGGGGGATATTTCAACCCTAGAAATGTTAGCCTCTAGCAATAATTTAAGTGAATTTGTTGATAAACAACAGTATCGCAACTCTGTAAAAGAAAAGATAAGTCAATCTGTTAGTAAAATTAGCGATCTAAAACATCAATTACAAGCTCAAAAAGAGCAGGTGGAAGTAGAGCTAAAAGAGCAAAACAGCAGTAGAGTGCAGTTAGCCAGAAGTCGTGCCGAACAAAGTAGGTTGCTAACTATGAACGGAACGGAGCAAGCAGAGTTTAATAATAAAACAAAAGCAAACGAGCAAAAAATTAAAGAATTACAGGAGGCTCAGAGGGCGCTTGAGCGGAGTATCGCATCTGGGAAGTTGGTTAGTCAAGGTCCGGTTAAGCGAGGTGATGTAGTTGGAACGGTTGGCAATACCGGATTTTCAACAGGCCCACACTTGCATTTTGAAGCCCGAAACAGTGAGGGAGTAGATATGAACCCAAATAATTATATTGGAAGTGGTTGGGACAGACCTGTTGAAGGTGGCTACATTTCTCAAAACTATGGTAATCCCGATTCGGTTTATTATAAAGGCTATCATACTGGGATTGACTATGCTGGAGTGTCGGGTCGTCCTGTTAGGGCGGTTGCCGATGGCGAGATTGTCTGGCGAGGATGCAAGGGGTCCTGTAACCTTAATTATGGATATTATGTTATGATACAACATACTAACGGCATAATTAGTTTATATGCCCATATGGTTCCAAACTAAGAAGGTAGTGAATATGTCGTCAATTAAACTTCTATCAAGAAAAATCATAAGACCAAGCATAAGGATACTCTTAATGGGTTTAGTGATTATGATGATGGTTGCTTCTAGTTCGTTATGGATTAGTAGCGTAACGGCTGAATCCACTCAAGAAGAGATAAGTAGATTAATACAAGAGAACTCCAATAATCAAAGCACAGTTTCTCGCTTGCAGGTTGAGGCTACTAGTTATCAGGATGCAATTAATAAAATGCAGTCCGAGATTGCCGATTTAGAGGCCAAGTTACAGATAAATATCACCGAGCAGAATAGGCTTTCGGAGGAGATAAAAAAAGCCGAAGAGGAGCTGGCTAAGCAAAGGGATTTACTTGGTAAGAACATTAGGGCAATGTATGTAGAGGGTGAAATGTCAACCTTAGAAATGCTAGCCTCTAGCAATAATTTAAGTGAATTTGTTGATAAACAACAGTATCGTAACTCTGTTAAAGAGAAAATTAGCGAAACAGTCGTTAAAATTAACGACTTAAGACATCGGCTTAATGCGCAAAAAGAGCAAGTTGACAAACTGGTTGCCGAGCAAAACCAACAAAGAGAAAAACTGGCAATTAGTAAAAACGAGCAAAATCAGCTTCTCGCTTATAATCAAAACCAGCAAACGGACTTTAATAACAAGATCAAAGCTAACTCTAGTCGGCTTCAACAGTTAATTGCCTCGCAACGCAATGCTAACTTTGCCGATGGTGGATATTACTTTATTCGTTTTTCTGGGCCGGTCGGAGAAATTAATCCGGCAAATTATGAGTATCGCGACTATGGGCATAGTCAGGCAGATGCACCTTGTCCCGGCCCTCCTGTTAGTGCAGATTCTATTGATCGGTGGGGTTATTGTACTCGGCAGTGCGTGTCTTATGCGGCATGGGCAGTGATGGCATCTGGAAGGTCAGCGCCTATAAGGTGGGGAGATGCTAAGAATTGGGTGGCTTCGGCATACGCCAATGGAGTGCCCGTTCTTCGCTCTGATCCAAAAAAAGGCGATGTAGCCATTAGTACAAATGGATATTGGGGTCATGCTATGTATGTAGAAAGCGTTAACGGCAATCAATTTACTACATCCGAGTATAATACTAACCTAGACGGAAAACTGTACTTTAGAACAAGAACTTTCTAGAAAAACACTAGAACTTCTGGGGATTAATCTACTATAATAAGAAGCGAAAACAGAAGGGAGTTTTTTGGTGCAGGATGAAAAAAAACGAGGAATCAGTAAGGGTATCTTTAAGGCTTGGTTAGTTGGTCTAGGTCTTTTTGCGATATTTAGTTTTGGTTATGGTTTGGGGTCGGGCAATCTTAAGATAGGGGTTAGGCAATCAAAACAGAACAGTCAACTATCATCAAGTCTTGATTTTGCGTCTGTAGAGAAGGTTTATGATTTATTGCGGAATAATTTTGATGGTCAGCTTGATTTTACAAAGCTAACAGACGGTATGAAGCAGGGGCTGGTCAATGCAATAGGCGACCCCCATACCGAGTTTATGACAGTCGAACAAACTAAGGAATTTAACGATGATCTTAATGGAACATTTAGCGGAATAGGTGCTGAACTTAGCAAAGAAAAAGATATGATTGTTGTGGTTTCGCCAATTTCTGGGTTTCCTGCCGAGAAAGCCGGACTTAAGGCTAAAGATGCAATAGTTGAGGTTGACGGAGAGAATACTTATGGATTAAGTCTAACAGAGGTAGTAAGCCGAATTCGGGGTCCTGAAGGAACCGATGTTAAATTGAGGGTAGTTCGTAATCAGCAAGAAGATTTAAAGTTTACAATAAAGCGCGCTAACATCACTATTGCTAGCACCGAAGGAAAGATGCTTGAGAATAATACCGGGTATATTAAAATAACTAGATTTTCTGACGATACAACTCAGTTAACAAGAGATCTGGCCAAGACTTTGAAGCAACAAGGTGCCAAAGACTTCATCTTAGATCTTAGGGGTAATCCGGGAGGATTGCTTGATAGTGCAGTTGATGTTTCAAGTATTTGGTTGTCAAGCGGAAAGACCGTTTTACAAGAAAAGCGTGATGGGGTTGTCATTAAGACATATAAAGCAAAGGGAAACGCTTTACTAGAGGGAGTGCCAACCATCGTTCTGATAGATGGCTCTAGTGCTAGTGCAAGCGAAATAGTTGCCGGAGCTTTAAGGGATAATAATGCCTCAAAATTACTTGGCGTAAAGAGTTATGGCAAGGGCAGTGTTCAAACTGTTGAAGAATTAGCAGACGGTTCATCATTAAAAGTGACTGTCGCTCACTGGTTTACTCCTAATGGTCAAACAATTGATAAGCAAGGTTTAGATCCAGATATTAAAGTCGAGTCGTCTTCGGATTCGGAAAGTGATGTTCAATTAAAGTCAGCCCAAGAAGAACTCTTAAAGCAACGATAATAAGATTTGCTGGGTATGATAATCTTGTGGTAGTATCATAACAGTTGAGTTTAACATTAATGTTAATTTGCATAGAAGAGGAGTGAATAGTGGCGCTGAAGAAGCGACAGACAAGATATATTTTTGTAACAGGTGGCGTGCTTTCGGGTTTGGGCAAGGGCATTACCGCCGCCTCAATCGGTAACATACTAAAAGCTCGTGGGCTATCTATTAACATCCAGAAACTTGACCCTTATCTAAATGTTGATGCGGGTACTTTAAATCCGGCCGAGCATGGTGAATGTTTTGTGACGGCAGATGGAGCCGAGACCGATCTAGATCTTGGCCATTATGAGCGTTTTTTAGATATAGAAACAACTCAACAAAGTTCGGTTATGAGCGGGCGAATATTACGCCGATTAATTGAAGACGAACGAGCCGGCAAGTTTTTAGGTAAAACCGTGCAGGTTGTTCCGCATTTAACTGATGCTATTCAAGAGTATATCAAAGAGGCCAGCCAGAACTACGATGTTCATATTGTTGAGATTGGTGGAACGGTCGGCGATTATGAGAGCCCAGCATTTTTTGAGGCAATTAGAGAATTTGCTAACCAAGTGGGGCGTGATAACTGCCTTTATGTTCAGGTCGTTTATCTGCCATACCTAGAGGCCAGCAAAGAGATAAAAACTAAGCCAGCTCAAAATGCTACAAGGGAGTTAAGGAGCATCGGAATCGTGCCAGATTTGTTAGTAGCCCGTTGTGAGCAATCAACGAGTGACGAAGTTCGGCATAAGTTGAGTGCTTTTTGTGGGGTTCCAAAAGAGGGGATTGCCATATTGCCCAATGCCAAAACGGTTTACGAAGTCCCTTTGACGCTTGAAGATCAAGGTATCGGAGAGTATGTAGCAAATAGGTTAGGGTTACGAACCAAACGACCACAGTTAAAACCGTGGCATCAAGTAGTTAACCGAGCATTAACTAAGTTTGATGACAAGGTAACTGTCGGGGTTGTTGCTAAATATATGGACAATCAAGATACTTATATGTCCGTTTTTGAGGCATTAAAATCGGCATCTTGGTGGTTGGGAGTCAATTTAAGTATTTTGTGGATAGATGCCGAGAAACTTGAAGGTGTTGGCTCAAATTTGTCTGGCAAATTGCGTAAAGTTGATGGAATTGTTGTGCCGGGTGGATTTGGCTCACGGGGGGTAGAGGGCAAGATTAGGTCTGCTCAATGGTCTCTCAAGCATAACTTGCCATACTTAGGTATTTGCTTAGGGTTACAGGTAGGGGTTATTGCTTCGGCGCGGAACGCTGGCCTGCACGATGCAAGCTCAACAGAGATCAACCCTAGCACATTACACCCAGTTATTCATACTATGGAAGAGCAGAAAGGCAAGGAAGGTACCGGCGGGAGTATGCGATTAGGTAATTATCCTTGCGTTTTGATTAAGGGTAGTATCGCAGAGCGAGCTTATGCCAAGAAAAATATAATCGAGCGACATCGACATCGGTACGAGTGTAATAATGATTATCGTGATCAATATGATTCGTGGGGGATTTTTGCATCAGGAACATCGCCAGATAATCATTTAGTAGAGGTTATTGAGGCAAAAGATCATAAGTTTTTTGTAGCCAGTCAGTTTCATCCTGAGTTTACTTCTCGTCCAAATCGTCCACAGCCATTATTTGTGGAGTTTATAAAGAGTTGTAAAAAATGAGAACAAAATTGTCAGAACACTAAAAAAGGTGTAGCATTATCAATATGGATAGTAATGACATAAAGCTAAAGAAGATACTATTAGTAGAGGACGATGATAACTTAGCTAATGTATATCAGGCTAGGTTAGAAGTAGAAGGTTTTGAGGTTAGGCGCGTACCAAATGGAGAGGATGCTTTGGCGGTAGCCACAGAGTATAAGCCGGATCTGGTGTTATTAGATGTAATGATGCCCAAAGTTGACGGCTTCGATGTTCTTGATATTCTAAGAAACACGCCAGCAACAGCCAATCTTAAAATTATTATGCTTACGGCACTTAGTCAGGAGAATGATCGAGCTCGTGCCACCCAGTTGGGCGTAGATGATTACTTGGTGAAATCTCAGGTAGTTATTGCAGATGTTGTTGAGCGTATCAAGCAACATCTTGGCATGTAAACAGAATCAATTTTAAAGAAAAGCAATAGCAGTAACACGCTATTGCATTTTTGTAATCTTTATGCTAACATATACCTATTAAGTATAAACAAATATGCAAGAACCAGACTTTGAAGAATCCTCAAGGCAACAGCCTGAAATAACACCAGCAGAACAGCTTGGGTTGCCAAAACAGGTTAATGTGGTACGCACTTCTGGGGAAGTTCAAAGTGATTGGCGCGTCCATAGTTTTAGTGATTTTAATGACCCAAATACCAATGAGGTTAACAGATTCGTAAATGTAGTAAGAGCTAACCCGGATGGTAGGGAGTTGCTCAAGACAGTTAGACTAAGTGATCTGCAACAATGGAACGCTCAGCCAGACCAGCCAGAACTTAATGACGATACGGTTCCTCTAGAGGCGGGTAGGGTTATGGGCGATAGAGTAAAAGAACCGGACCTTGAGCCCAACAGCGAGATTAAAGAAGCAAAAATCGTCAATTTATCAGGGGATGTAGCATTGAGAGGTGCTGGCATAGAGCTACCTGAGCCAGTACAGCAAGAAGTGGATAATCCCAGAGTACATAGGGCAATGGTTGAACTCAACGAAAGTTGGGGACTTCCAGAGGGCACAACCGCAGAGCAGGCGGCAGTCAAGATAGAGACAGAGTTAGAGCGTGTCAACGGGGTTTTGAAGTTATTACATGGATTTGATGGTGTTAGAGGTTCAGTGGTTAATCAATTGCACGCTAGCTTGAATGAAGGCAAAATGTTGTTGACTGGTTCCGGTAGACGAGCACTGGAAGAGATGGTTTATGACAAACGATTTGCAGGCCTACAACGACTAGCTTCAGGCGGAGACAAGGCATTTTTGCCCGCAAAGATTAGTGGTCGGCTAAAAGACTTTGAGCGAAGTCTCAACGGCTTAAGGTATGGACTTGACGAGATGAATAGTCGCGGACCAAACTTTATCGATACTGAAGGTGCTCAGATTACCCTAAGGTCGTTGCGTCAAATGCCAGAAATCACAGCTTTATTGTCTCAGGCGCGTTCGCGTCTTGAGGAGGCTCGCCAGGACCTAGTTGGCTACAAAGAGACAGAGCGAAGTACAGAGACAGAGACGATAAAGTATCGTAATGAACGGATTGAGATGTTGTCGCAGGAACTCGTGGGGGAAGTTACACCAGAAAGATTAGAAGAAATAATTCAGGAAACAGAGGCTTCTATTACTCTTGAGGTTGGTATGGTTGATGATCCAAATTCACCACACCGATGGTTCGGAGATAGAATTCTTGCCAACACAAATAAAGATCGTGCACGAGTTGATATTACCGGACGCCAAGAACATAAAAAAGCATCTTCGAGACGCTATGTTGCCGAGCTTATGGTTGATATGATGAGAGGTATGTTTAGGGCAGACTTGGCATATGATGCGATTGTATTGAGCAACAAGAGCGTTGGTGGTGTAAAGCTTGGACAGCATAGAGCGGCAGCTTTGGCGATGCTGTATGGTAATGAATGGCCTAAGATAGTTGATAAACTTGGCCACAAGGTTGAAAGAGAGTAGTATCTAAGAATCACTATAGGAATGTGGTGATTATGTGATAAATCTCAAGCTTTGGTTTATTCGACGGTAACTTCGGTTCGGCGAACCGACTTGCCGGTAAAGAGTCTAACTTTTCGGGTGTTATACTGAACTACGCCGTCTTTTGAGGCATGAATTGTAAAGTTTCGGCTCATATAGGTACCTTCGCCCGGTCGTTTTGTAGCTCCGACTTGCCGAACAATAACTTGACCATTTTTAACCTTTTGTCCGCCAAATAACTTAACACCAAGTCGTTGACCCGGACTGTCATGGACATTTTTACTACTACCGCCTGCTTTAACTTTTGACATATTACTTCCTTGCTAAAATTACTAGTTCACGACCAACAATCTGATTATCTCGATGATAAATCAAATCCTTATCTTGAGTATGAACAAAACTTATACGAGTATACCCCATATCTGTTAGTCGGTCAAGCACCGGCAAGCGTTTAAGTCCATTTTTGGTAAACCAAGCGGGGACAGCTAGGCACATTCTAAAACCCGGCTTAGTTTGTTTGGCGACATTTTGTAAAAACTTGGCAATGATCGTGTTGGCATCGTTAATAACTTTTTTTAATCTTTCTTGGTTTGGTTCGGTTGAGAAGGGGCTCCCTAGGTAGGTTTCTGTGGCGATGGTGTCAAATATTTGCCACGAAAAGCTACAACTATCACCAACTTCTAGTAGATACGATTGTTTAAGTTTACTAAATTCGGGGCGCTCACCTAGCCAATCAAGGTTGATTTTTGCATAGTCAATCATTTTTTTATTAATATCGGTGCCGTAGGCATCGTGTCCCATAATTAGAGCTTCTTGAAGTATTACCCCAGTTCCACAAAAAGGATCAAGCACCTTTTGCTGTTGATGTGGCGAGGCGAGGTTGATGATTGATTGCGCCAGTTTAGGGGGCAACATACCAACTCGGGCATCTCGCTTGGGTCGTTTTTGATCGCGCGAGGCGTAAGCGTTGATATTTTGAATCTGTCGGGTTTTGGCAATAATACAATTCTGGCCGTTGCTAGCAATAACTATCTCTAGCCCAAGAGTAGAGGTTAGCTTGTTGTAAATGACTTGTGCAGTATTTAGGGTAATGGTTTTATTTGGAATAATCCTTACCGAACGATTTTCCGCTCTTAGCTTGTTTTTAATCTGTAGCCCAGTTGCACTAAGGG
Source organism: uncultured Candidatus Saccharibacteria bacterium (assembly GCA_964565615.1). Lineage (GTDB taxonomy): Bacteria > Patescibacteriota > Saccharimonadia > Saccharimonadales > JAGQNJ01 > HK-STAS-PATE-36. Next base: position 68,078 of record CAZMFO010000001.1, read on the forward strand.
TTCTGGGGTTGGTCGTCAGCCCATAAACACTAAAACCAAGATTAATTTTACCTGCCGGCAAGGTAGAGGTCAGCTTAATGACTTCGTCGGAAACCAATTCTGCTACAGAGTTCCAAGAAGTTGTTTGCGTTTGAGCTAAAACCTGACAAACTTTTAGGGTACCACCCAAGCAATCAAGGCGAACTTCTTGATACGGCTGGTTAATAAGTGCTGTTGTTTGACCATAGGGCAAAAGATTATTGGCTCCGAAGATACTTTCTAGTTCGGCTAATGAAATGGGCGGTTGGCGACCAAGAATCAATAAACTCTGATACATACTAGCTTATAGTATACCTGTTATAATAGGATTATCTATGTCAGAAGAAAAAAAGCAGAAGCGCTGGAAGATGATTGTTAATGTTGTGACGCTTTCGGCACTAGGACTGCTAATCTATTTAGTTAGGAATGATGTAGTAGAGACTATTAATAAGATAGATGATATTCGCTGGTGGGTGTTGTTATTGATGGTTCCTGTGCAAGCTCTTAATTTTTACACCTACACACTTATGTATTATGGTTTGTTGCGGTTTCTTGGTTTTAAACTTAAAGTCCGAGAACTGTTTAAAATAGCGTTGGAGCTTAATTTTGTAAATCATGTTTTCCCAAGTGGGGGCGTTTCTGGGTTCTCGTATTTTAGTTTAAGATTACGACCACTAGGTGTTACAACCGGGACATCCACACTTATTCAATTAATGCGCTTTGTTTTGGTTTTTGTTTCGTTTCAGGTTTTGTTGGTAGTCGGAGTGCTGGCTTTAGCCTTTTCTGGTGCCGTCAATAATTTTGTGATGTTGATATCTGGATCAATAGCTACAATGTTGATAATCGGAACACTCATTTTGGGATATGTTATTGGTAGCAAGCAACGAATTAATATGTTCTTTACAGGTATAACACGGCTCATCAATAAGTTGGTTAGTGTTGTTCACCCCAAAAGACCAGAGGCAATAAGCATAGATAGAGCCCAAAAAGTCTTCCGCGAACTGCACGAAAACTATCTATTGTTAAAAAAAGACCTCAGTGCTCTTAAAAAACCACTAATTGATGCTTTGTTTTCTAACATTACAGAGATAATAACTCTGTATCTTGTGTTTGTGGCGTTTGATTTTTGGGTCAATCCCGGGGCGGTGATTTTGGCCTATGCCGTAGCTAACTTTGCCGGGCTGATTTCTATTTTGCCCGGTGGTGTTGGAGTTTACGAGGCTTTGATGACCGCTGTACTAACCTCAACAGGCGTGCCTGCTGGTGTTAGTTTTCCGATAGTCTTAATGTATCGGATAACTACTATGATTATGCAGTTACCGCCGGGATATTTGTTGTACCATAAGGCAGTGCAAGAAAACGCAATTAAGCTATGAATAAAGATATGGTTTATCAGGTTACTGACTTTGTGGCGATTTGTAATCAGGTTTTAGAGGTGGCTTTTGGGAGCATTCAGATTAGCGGAGAGCTGGCTAGTTTTAAAGTGAGCAAGAACAAGTGGCTTTTCTTCAACATTAAAGATCAGTATTCTTCATTACGTTGTTTTGGAACAGTCAATGAGCTACCGGGTCCTCTTGAGGATGGAATGACAGTAATTATTAGTGGAACACCAAAGCTTCATCCAAAATATGGGTTTAGCGTTACGGTTCAGTCTATTAGATTATCTGGCGAGGGATCAATAAAAAAAGCTCAAGTCTTGCTGGAGCAGAAGCTGGCAAAAGAGGGGCTATTTGATACCACACGAAAAAGAACACTACCGTTTGCACCCACAAAAGTAGGCCTAATAAGCTCATCAGAATCTGCTGGCTATACAGATTTTATGAAGATCGTTAACGAGCGATGGTCGGGTTTAGAGATTAAGCTAATTGATGTCCTTGTTCAAGGAGAAGACTCGCCGAAGCAAATTATCCAAGCCGTCGATTATTTTAATCAGCACCATCCAGAAATTGAGGTATTGGTGATAACAAGGGGTGGGGGAGGCGATGATGATCTTCAGACCTTTAATCACGAAGGAGTTGTTAGGGCAATCTCGGCAAGTCGTATTCTTACAATGGTAGCTATTGGTCACGAGAAAGATGTTACCTTAGCTGAACGAGTGGCTGATGTTCGAGCAAGCACTCCTAGCAATTGTGCCCAACTGCTGGTGCCAGATAAGTTGGTAGAGCTAGAGAAGTTACTAGCCGTAAAAGATCAGCTGGAGGTGGGTGTGCTTCAAAACTTGGCTCAATGGGCAAACAACTTGCAGAAGGCGGGACAGCAATTGAGCGAAAACACTTTTGTCTCGTTACAACAACAGAGTAGTAGCTTAGCTTTAAGAAGTCAGATACTAGAAGCATTTAATCCAACTGTCGCTTTGAAGCGAGGCTATGCCATCTTGCGATTAAATAATAGGGTAATTAAATCGGTTAGATCACTGCGGTTGGGGCAAATGGTTGGACTAGAGTTGTATGATGGTCAGGCCGAAGCAACCATAACTAGCATTGCGGGATAGTTTAGATTATAATCTCCGTAACGAAAGCGAGAGATTTTATGGATTTATCAATATTTGAGGCTGGCAGAGAGATTTTAGCTTGGCACAATCAGAACAAATTTGCCGTATGGCAAACGGCACAAGAAGAGAAAGATCGCAAAATTGAGGAGACTAAGAGATTGCACAAAGAGAGACTTGCCAGAGAACCTCTTGACTTAGCTCTAAAATTAATCGAAAGGCACGAAGAGGCTGTTGGTAAAGGCCTGGTTTTAAACAAAGACGACTACAGATTTGCACTAAAAGATTCCAGCAATAATACCTGTGTCTGGCTTCGACTTAAGCCGGCATACTATTTACCCGTAGATGTCCCCCAATTACATTCTATAGAATTTAGCTTAGGTATGGTGGATGTGTTTGGTTATCAATCCGAACATCACTTGGCTACAGCAGTCTATGGTTCTGATAACCCTAAAGAGGGCACTTTGATACACGAGCCAGGAGTACGAGCAGATATTGTAGATCCAGATAATGACCAGAGCTTGTTGAGTGCAATTATACGCGAGGCCTCTATGTTGCAAGGCATACCAATTCTGCCTCTCAGGCCTCCTATAAATGAGTAGGCTACAGTATAATAGAGTGTATGACCAAGATTAATTACAAACAACTCAATAAAGAGCTGGATGAGATATTGGCAAAATTACGATCTCCAGATTTGGATGTAGATGATGCTGTACTACTTTACCAACGGGGTATGCAGATTACTAAAGAACTAGAATTGTATATCAAAAACGCCACAAACAAAGTAAGCAAAATAAAGGCAAAGTTTGAATAACTACATATGATCCTAGTCTGGAATATAATTTTGCTAGTTGTCTTTTTGCTATTTTTGTCTTTTGCTTTTGTGATTGCCTTTGGGGCACCGTATTTGCCAACTTTAAAGAATAGAGTTTCGGATATTGTTAAGCTGGCAGAGCTTAAATCTGGACAGACCGTACTAGAGCTTGGTAGTGGTGACGGTCGGGTTCTGCTAGCATTTGCTAAGCAGGGAATAAATGTCGTCGGCTATGAACTTAATCCAGTTTTGGTTTTGTATTCTAAGATAATTACTTTTAAGTATAGGAGCAAGGTGCAGGTTAAGTGGGGTAATTATTGGAAAGAAGAGTGGCCAGATGCAGATGTGGTTTTTGTGTTTTTGTTGCAAAGATATATGCAAAAACTAGATCAGCAAATTATCCAAAGATACTCTAAGGGAGTAAAGCTCATTAGTTTTGCCTTTAAGATACCGGGTAAAGCAATTCGCAGGCAAAAAAAAGGTATGTATTTGTATGATTACAATTAATGATTGAAAAAGGCTAGTCGGTAGGTTAACATAAACATTATGGTATTGATATCAAAACTGTCAAGGAACCAACAGGGCGTCATCAATGCCTTATTGATCCCTTTGATATTGATGACGATATTATTCTTGTCGGTAAGTGGCTTTGCTATATGGGCTTTTACTAGCCGACAAGAGTATAAAAATAACACAGACGGTATCGTTGCTAAACAGGTTGAAATTGCCAAGAAGGAAACTGCTACTCAAAAAGACAACGAATTTATCGAAAAGGAGAAGAACCCCTTAAAACAGTATCAAGGTCCTGCGTCGTTTGGCAGGGTATCTGTTGAGTTCCCAAAAACATGGAGTGCTTATGTGGATGATACCGGCAAAGGCAGTTTTTCTTTGGATGGATATTTTAATCCTGTTACTGTTCCAGGTGTTCAGAGTGGTTCCTCTTACGCTCTAAGGTTACAGGTAGTCAATAAAGAGTTTTCGGAAGAAGCGCGTAGCTATGATAGTCAGATTAAGAGTGGTAAGGCGCGGTCTTCGGCATATAGTGCCAAGAAAGTACCCGGAGTAGTAGGGATTAAGATAGAGGGCGAGATAAGTAGTAAACAGCAAGGAATTGTAATTTTATTGCCTATTAGAGATAAAACAATAAAGATATTTACAGAGTCCGATCAGTTTTATAATGATTTTAACAACATTATTTTGCCGAACTTATCATTTACGCCCTAGTTGTTCGGCTGGTATCATTTAACTAGTGAGGAGTATGATAGTTTAATGACCAGCAAGGGTAATTTTGATAATAGCCAGCAGGCACTCGGTCTATTGTATAATGTTGCCGAAGACTTAAAAGTACCGTTTTATAGAATACTTAATGAGCTAACTGTTGGAGAGTGTGATTACGGACATAGTCAAGCACATATTATTGCCGAAGCATCGCTAAAGATGCTCGATAGTTACTTAGTTAGCACTCAAATCTACACAGGTCAGCAAACCCTTGTTATAGAGCCGGTATCTGCCCATGCAATTCTTTACGACACAGGGCAACAACTATCTAATTTGGCTCGCTTGCATAATTTTGATATACAACTAAATATTCAACGCAATGTCGGACAGATTATGGCAAACTACCAGGCATTACAATCTGCAATTACTAGTATCGGCTATAGTTTTTTGTATAATTACGATGCCTCAAAACGCAACAAGAAAACTCTTTTGCTTAGCTTGCAGGCAAAACAAAATAGGGCAGAAATTGGGGTGTATAGTAGCGACAGTTATTTGTCGGCCAATAGTTTACAAAGAGTGCGCCAACTGCGAGGGCGTGCTCGGGTTCCGATTACAGAATTTTCGCACGGCAGTAGTAGCGGTTTAATCATTGCCGATGAATTATTTAATGTTATGGCTACCAAGATGCAAGCCAGCAAGTTCAACAATTTGCGTGGGGTAAAAGCATCCTTACTCCCCAGCAGGCAGTTGAGTCTAATATGACAAACTCCTCAAATAAGCCACTTGATATTTTTTTGATAGAACCCGACGGTATAATTGGGGAGCTGTTTCAAAAAGCGTTGACAGTAGAGGGTTATAAAACAAAATATGTTACTTCTGCACAGCAGGCCGTCGAGTTTTTAGACCGAAGAAAAGTAAAGCTGATAATTTTAGAGCTTCAATTAAGGCTCCACAACGGAATAGAGTTAATAAACGAAATACGATCTTATCCAGACACAAACGATATTCCGGTTATCGTATTATCTTATGTCCCAGAACAAGATGTTTCTGCCTTGATCCAGACAAGGCAATATAAAATAGTTAAGTACTTATACAAACCTCAGACATCATTTAGTCGTTTACTTAAGGCAATAAAAGAAGTGTTAGATAAATGAGGCAGATTGTAACAACCGGAGTTATTCTGGGCAGAACAAATTATCGGGAGGCCGATCGCATACTTAATGTTATTACGCCAGACAATGGTAAGGTACATTTGCTGGCGCGTGGAGTAAGAAAGGTAAAGAGCAAGCTAGCCGGTGGTATTGAGTTTTTTAGCATTAGTTCGTTGAGCTATATTATGGGGCGGGGGAGCGTTTCAACTTTGACATCAGCTAGGCTTCAGACACATTTTAGCAATATAGTTTTAGACTATTCGCGAACAATGGTTGGTTACGAGATATTAAAGATTATAGATAAATCAACACAAGATAACTGCGAAGAAGCCTACTATCATATATTGATACAAGCGTTAATGTATCTCAATAATACTGCTGTTGATATCAATGTAACAAAATGTTGGTTTTTTGCACAGCTACTTAAGACGCTTGGTCATTATCCAAATACAGAAACAGATAGTAGCCAAGAAAAGCTAAAGGTTGAATTAAAATATACTTTTGATCTTCAAGAGATGAGTTTTGTTAAAAGCAGTAAAGGAGAATATAACCATAAGCACATTAAATTCTTGAGGTTGTTAATTAAAGAAAGCCCCCAAAAATTGCAATCTATAAGAGATATTGGTGGTATATTATCACCTGTTTCGGAGCTACTTTTAAATTGTTTAACTTACCAAAATTAGTCTATTTGGTAAAATATTGACTTGAAATTGTGCGACTGTCTGGCATTATGTAACAATGGGTTTGTTTAAAAAAGCTGGTATCGCAGTAGCGATATCTTTACCAATAGTGGCGGGTATTTCTAGTGAGCTTGAATCGAAACCTAAGGTTTTGGAGGGTCTGTCCTACGATGCAACAACATCTAACGAGGAGGTTAGTCAGATAGTGGATGATGATTTGGCCTATTCACCAAGTGGGACAGCAGAGAGCTCAGAAGATTATTCGGACGGTCTTAAATATATCCTAATTGTCGGAGTTAGTGGATGTATTGCAGTAGCAGGGGCTGGAGTGCTGTTGCTAAGGAGAGCGAATAATATAATCAGTAATCAGCCACCAGATATTGAAGCCGAAATGCCGGACTTGTATTATTTTCTTGCCATAAATCGTCTTGATCCTATTGGGCCAGAGGACGATCCTAACTTTTGGCCACCAAAATCATAAAACCGTTGAGAACATAATCTGTTATAATTGGCTAATATGAGTAAAGAAGTAAAAATGGAAGATATAGTTAGCTTGTGTAAAAGGCGTGGGTTTGTTTTTCAGGGGAGCGAGGTTTACGGTGGATTAAGTGGGACTTGGGATTATGGTCCGCTTGGTTTAATGCTCAAAAAGAATATTCAGAATCTATGGTGGCAAACATTTGTAGATAATCGAGATGATATGTATGGGGTGGATGCGTCTATTTTGATGAACCAAAAAGTCTGGCAGGCCAGTGGCCATGTTGATACCTTTTCTGATCCTTTGGTTGAGTGCGCAAAATGTAAGGTACGATTAAGGGCAGATAAGCTTGATGGAACAGAAAAATGCCAAAAGGGTGGTGCTCACGAGTTTGGTGAAGCTCGGCAATTTAATATGATGTTCCGCACCCAAATTGGTCCGGCAGAAGATTTTGATAATCAGCATTCTGGCGACAATCCAAGTAGGGTGTACTTAAGGCCAGAAACTGCACAGGGCATTTTTACAAACTTTCGTAATATCGTAGATACATTTTACCCAGACCTACCTTTTGGTATTGCTCAAATTGGTAAGGCCTTCCGTAACGAGATCTCGCCACGAGACTTTGTTTTTCGGTCACGCGAGTTTGAACAAATGGAGATAGAATATTTTATTCATCCAGATAATTGGCAAAAAGAATTCGAGCAATGGATTGATGCTATTGTAGCCTTTTTGGATAAACTTGGTTTACCAAAAGATAAGGTCCATCAACTTGAAGTGTCAAATGATGAGAGGGCACATTATTCAAAACGAACAGTAGATTTTGAATTTGATTTTCCAATTGGTAGGGAAGAGCTACTAGGTCTAGCTTATCGTACTGATTTTGATTTGATGAATATCCAGCGAGTGAGCGGAAAGAGTATGGATTATCTAATTAAAGGTACTAACGAACGACTTGTTCCGCATGTTATTGAGCCGAGTTTTGGGGTTGAGAGGTTAATTATGGCGGTTCTTTCAAGTGCTTACGAAGAGGATCAGCAGAACGGTGAGAAGCGTGTATTTTTAGCACTGCCAAATAATCTTGCACCAGTTAGATTGGCTGTTTCGCCACTATTAAAGAACAAGCCAGAGCTGGTGCAAAAGGCTCAAGAAGTTTATAAAACCCTAAAGAACGAGTTTGGTAATGTTATGTGGGACGACAACGGCAATATCGGTAAGCGTTACCGTCGCCAAGACGAGATCGGCACACCGTATTGCGTAGTGATAGATTTCCAAACCTTAGAGGACGACACCGTGACTGTCCGCAACCGCGACACCACCAAACAAGAACGAGTACAAATTGTAGAATTAAAATCTAAACTAGGCTGAATTACGCAAGATGTCAATCATTAGAGATTCGGATGTTTTTGTACGCAGTTGTATGCAAAGATGACAAACATGATTGATTGCTTCAGAAATCGAAACAGTTGCTATGGCGTTTGATGTATTTGACAATTTTTGGCCGATGTATAGATTTGAAACAGTAGATTTGCGACTTTGAGTTTTTTGGTCTGTTAGGCTTTTTATCTGTGTTAAAATTTGTTAAGAAGGTTTGGAATTTAGGATAAACATATGAGCAGGGAATTTGTTGATATTGATGAACTAGAATCAATGGCTGGGACAGTTTGTACAGTTTTTGGTTTTGCCCCAGAAGAACTTTTTTTGGATCAAGACCTTCTAGCAAGTTTAATTGACCCTATAAGATCTAGCGCCCAACAGCTTTTGGGGCAATGGGTTCATAAAGTTGTGCCGGGCTATTATTTGGGTTGTAGTGTATTGGGCGAAAACGATTTGGTTAATGCTGGTGAAGAGGACTTATTTTACGGTATCTATAGAGGAATTGATATGATAGGAGGTAAAGAGCCTTTGTTGTCTGGTAATCACACTGCCACATTTTATCCGAGCATTGTGTTTGAGACGATTGACAATGATGAGCCTCCTTATAGTCTGGCGCAAACATACTTGCATATTGCCGTACCTTTGGTTGACAACATTGTGGCTATTGAAAAGATTGGATTTGGTTATGCAAACTGAAGCAGAGTCAAAATTATGAGATCTGATTTAGAATTACCAAGTATTGAAGAATATGAACTTCTTCGGGGAGCTTTTGAAGAACTTAGATACTCTGAATGGTCAAGAACCAAGTGCGTTAAGGGCGATTTGAGCGCTCTTTATATTCGTGCCGAAAAGCTCTGTTCTGATTTAGATTTTTTAGCGTGGCCACCGTTTACCTTGTGTATTAACGGAATAATTAGGTCTTATACTGGAGGTAGCAGTCTAGTAGTTACTTATCGAGAACTCGCACATAACTCTAAGACCGAGAACTCTTCTGTTAATCATAATTACACCTTAAGAGAAGAAGGTGGAATATTAGTAGAGTTTGGGCAAAGTATTCTGGCTTGTCCGCAAATTTTGCCCCCAACAACCGATGTTGACATAAGAAGCTCTGACGCTTTACTTGATCAAGTCGCAGAGGGCGAGAAGATTCTGCGACAAAATACAGGCAACCAGCTAGAGCTTGCGAGTGGTGATTGTGGGATATTGTTTGATAGAATTACCGAATTTTTATAAACTGATTAGGCAAAAAATACAGCAACAGATTCTCTATTCTTAGAGTAAAATGTACAAAGATTACTAATATCAAAATAGGAGAAATATGGAAGCAAAAACCCTCACAAATGCTGATAGTAAAACCCCAAAAAAAAGCGATGATTTAGAACAAGAAACAGATGTCTTTGCTTGGGCAAATAACCTAGTGCAGATTAAAGAAGAATTGACTATTGAGCTATTTTTGTTTAGCAAGAATTTCGTTGTCTATCGGGCACAGGTTGGTAAATCACTTCATCGCAATTTAGAGACTTTGCTTCTAGATAATTTGCTAGAAGCAGTCTTAGATGGTGCCGACAGTGGTCTAGTAGTACGAAATTTTGAAGACGCCGAAGAAGAAAAGAATATACTGCAACGGACACGATTAAAAAATGTTGAGAACGCTCATATGGTGTTAAATTGGTTAAAAACTCAAGAACACGAGATAGAACCATTTGTTGAGGAGGAACACGATTTTAAGAGAATTAAGGGGTTGGTAGCGCGATGTAGCCACAAAGATTTACCTAAACCATTTTATGTTATTAAGGCTTTGCCTCAATCACAAATTATGAAGGGCAGTGCAGGGTGGATGTTGCGAGGCGGTAGGTTTGTACCTTTTGATGCCGAAGGAGCATTGCGTATTCCGGCAGATAACCAACTTTTGGTGCTAGAGGGTGACATTTATGTCTTTAATCAAGCCAAGTTGGCTAGTTTGTTTGGCTATGATGCAAAAAAATATACCATTGCCGAACAAAAGCTAAAACTAATTGCCGAACATTTTAAACTAAGTATTGATACAGATCAGACCATAGAACAAATGGTCAAAGGTAAGAAGGCACTAGTAAATAAACTCCAAAAAATTGATCCGACAAAGGTCACGCAAGAAAGGCTTATGCAACAAGCTAACGAGCTTGATTTGCCACTAATGGTTGATGGAGCGGGGGCAATAATTATTATGGATAGCAAAGATCTTAGCGTGTTTGTTAATCTTTTGAATGATGATTATATTGAGTCACCGATAACTAACGAGCGATACGAAATAACTGGTAAAAAACCCTTAAAACCACCTTCTGATGACGACCTTTTAAAGCAAGTCTTGTAGTTAGACGATAATAGTCGTTTGGTAGTGATATAATGTTAGTAAATGAGATTTAGAAGAAAGCCCAAAACAGCAGAGAAAAAATCGGATGTTTATGCTTTTATAGATAGTCAAAATCTCAATCTTGGTGTCCAGCGTGTTGGCTGGAAGATGGACTGGAGAAAATTGCGACAATTTTTGGCAAACAAATACGGTGTAACAAAGGCTTATATGTTTATTGGCTACATATCTGACAACGAGGATATGTACAACCAGCTTTATGAAGCGGGCTATTTAATTGTACTAAAGCCAACGGTTGAGTCCTCTGCGTCAACAGAAGAAAGCCAGTCAAAACCACAAGTTAAGGGTAATATCGACGCCGAATTGGTGCTTTATGCGATGAAAGAAATGCCAAATTACGCGCAGGCGATTATTGTTTCTGGTGACGGTGATTTTTATTGCTTGGCAGAATATCTTGAGTCTAAAAACCGGCTTAAGCATATTATGACTCCAAACTGGAAGTATTCTACACTATTAAAACCATACGAAAAATTTATTATTCGTCTTGACCAAAAACGCAAAGAACTAGAGCACATAGACTACCATCCCAAAAACAAAAATCTAAAAAGATCAAAGAAAACTGGTTAAGTTGGCGTCGGCTGAGTGATTGGCGTACCATAGTGCACCTATGCCGATAGCAAGTAAAATAAGTAAAATGATTGTTCTTAGCTTTTCATTCATCGTTACTTTGATTATCCTCTATTAGTTTTGCAATAACAACTAACCTTTGTTTGGAGGTCCACATTGGGGTACAGGTGTATAGGGTTAGGGTAGGGTCAGCTGTTTTCTGCTCTACCTCAATCTGGTGGGGTTCAACAATTTTTGTTTCGACGACTTGATACAAATATTCTTTGCCCCGCCAATAAAGTGCCAGTTTATCGCCTGTTTTAATTTTATCTAGATGATAAAAAACCGCCGGATCATTGTAAGTAAAGCGATGTCCAACGATTACTGTGTTGCTATCTTTGTCTGGGGTAGAAGTTTGTGGCCTTCTCCAGACTCCTTTTTTTAATGCGTCGGCATACTTACCTTCGTTTATCGGTTCGTCTAATCCAATTTGAGGAATCACTAAACGATTATCTTGGGGGATTGGTTTGGTACCCGGTTTGTTGTCATCTGAATAAGCCGAACTACTAGATATCTTGCCAGTTTTCAGATTAATCCAAAAAGTTAGCTGTGGCAGTAAGGGCATAGCGATAAGATATATCCCAAGTCCAATGACAACAACCGACAAAAAATCGTTAAATAATCGTAGCTTCTTATCTTTATGCTTGTATTTAAACTCTCGCACATTATAAGTATAACAATTTTAAGAAGAAAGTTAGTGGTATTATTAAGTTATGACGGCAAAAGATGTACAGAGTGAGCTGGATAAGCACGAAAGCCCAAGCGACGCTGTCTTTTTACAAAGATTTTTTAAAACAGGTAAGGGTCAATATGGGGAGGGAGACATATTTATTGGCGTGAGAGTGCCTGTTTTGCGCTCTATCGCCAAGCAATACATTTCGCTATCTTTAAAAGAGATAGAGGTGTTGCTAGAAAGCCCCGTTCACGAACATCGTTTGGTAGCTTTAATTATTATGACTTACCAAATTAAGAAGGCAGACCAAGCTACTGGCGAGGCTATTTATCGGCTATATTTAAGACGAACCGATAGAATTAACAATTGGGACTTGGTTGATGTAAGCTGTCGAGATATTATTGGCAGATACCTAACAGATAAAGATCGTAGCATATTATATGATTTGGCTAGGTCAACCAACCTTTGGGAGCGTCGTATTGCAATTGTTAGTACATGGTGGTTTATTCGTCAGGGGCAGTTAGAGGATACCTTTAAATTAGCCAACATATTATTGCAAGATAAGTATGATTTAATACAGAAGGCAGTTGGCTGGATGTTACGCGAAGCGGGCAAGAAGGATCAACAAGAGTTACTTTTGTTTTTAGAAAAAAATGCACATTTAATGCCCAGAACAATGTTGCGCTATAGCATTGAGAGACTTGATCAAACAGACAAAAATAGGTTTATGGCTCAGTAATCTACCATTTAAATTGGGTTTTAGCTAAGCATAAGTTAAAGTATAAAAGATGGATAAATACAAAACGCGATTTCCTAAGAACTTCCTTTGGGGGGCAAGTACTGCCAGCCATCAGGTAGAGGGTGGAAATCATAATCAGTGGTCTGTTTGGGAGTTACAGGTAGCTAACGAGCATGCAAAAATGTCCAGTCAGCATTTAGGTTGGTTGCCCAACTGGGGTGAGATTAAGACTCAAGCAGAGGATGCCAATAATTATATCTCTGGTAAAGGGGTAGAACATTATAAACGATACAAGGAAGACTTTAAGTTAATCAAACAGCTCAACTTAAATTCGTATCGTTTCGGGATTGAATGGTCGCGTATCCAGCCAACAGAAGATGAGTGGAAACAAGAAGCAATCAGCCATTACAGAACATATATTCAAGAACTAAAAAAGGCGGGAATAGAACCAATGCTTAATATCTGGCATTGGACATTGCCAGTTTGGTTTACCGAAAAAGGTGGTTTTGTAAATAAGGCAAATTTAAAGTATTGGGACAAGTTTGTTGAAGTAATTGCCAATGAGCTTTCCTCTCAAGTAAAAAATGTAATCACGCTTAACGAGCCGAACGTCTATGCTAGCCACTCTTATGCTTTGGGTTGGTGGCCACCGCAACAGACTAGCTGGATAGAGGCGTCTAGGGTTTATTTAAATCTGGTAAGAGCACATAAGCGAGCTTATCGGATTCTAAAGGCTAAGAAGCCGAGCTTAAATATCGGAATTGCTCAACAACTGGCGAATATACAGGCTAAAAGGCCTCACAATTTTTTTGATCAGGCAATGACAAAATGGATGAGATTTTTTTGGAACTGGTGGTTTTACAATCGTATTAGTAAACAGCAAGATTTTATTGGGTTTAATTATTACTTTACTGATTACTATAAGGTAAATAAAAGATCTAACCCAAAGTTGCCAACAAACGATCTGGGATGGTATATGGAGCCAGAGGGGCTGTACCCTTTGCTACTAAGAGTCTGGGCGCGTTATAGAAAGCCGATAATTGTAACAGAAAACGGTGTAGCTGATGCTAATGACCAATATCGTAGATGGTGGATAGAAGAAACACTTATTGCAATGGAGAAGGCTCTAAGCGAGGGCGTTGGGTTGGTTGGATACTTCCACTGGAGTTTGCTGGATAACTTTGAGTGGGCGTATGGATGGTGGCCAAAATTTGGTTTAATAGAAGTCGACAGGAAAACGATGAAGCGTACTATTCGCCCAAGTGCAAAATGGTTTGCCGAGCAGATCAAACAGATAAAGGTCATAAAACGAAATTGACAAAACAACGTACTTATGCTATCATTTAATTTATGGCTAAACAAGAAAGAATTTTTACTAAAGAGAATCCAAAGACAAAAGAAGTAGCTCATGCTCGTCAGCTCATTGCTTTAGGTGCGGTTGTTTTGTCAGCACTTGGAGTAGGCTGGGGTGTCAAGCATACATTATCTGACGAAGAAAAGCCTTCGCGACCAACTCGTTCAGTATTAGTTAAGCCTGGCGATACGGTTTTTGGTTATGCAGAACAAATTGTAGAGGGATTAGACAAACCTGTTGATGTGAGAGAGATAGTGGACGAAATTATTGCGCTGTCTCCAGATGCTCAAGACGGTGTGCTACACCCTGGTGATGAGCTTAATGTTCCGTTAAGCGATGCCGAGATTGTTAGCAAGCAAGATTCTTCACAAAAGTAGACATATTTGATATTTGCGTACTGTCAGTAGTCCGCCACGCTAGATGTAGTGGCGGTTTTTTTATTTTGGTGATTACCTGTGGAAAACTCGACAAAATATGTAAAAAAGTAAAAAAAGTACTTGCATGTGGGTAGGGGTGGGTTGTAGACTCAGGTTAGTGGGTAAACGTGGGTAACCCATCGTAAGCAAAAAATAAAAACAACCACGAGAGAATATTAATAATAAGAGACCAAATAATTCATATGGTGGACTACTTCGAAAGAAAACTTGACGACAAGCGAAGGCTGACAATTCCAGCCGAACTACGAGCCGAGTTTGAGAGCGGAGCAGTCGTTACCCGTGGATTTAAGCAGTATCTGCATATCTACCCCAAAAGTGTCTGGGACGAGCAGGTCGAGCCTCAACTTCAAGGAAGTATTCTTGATGAGCAGGTCGCCGATCTTAATGTTCAGTTTCGGTTCGGTAAGGTAGAGAGCAGTATAGATGCTAAGCAGGGTCGAGTCACAATAGAACAGCATTTGTTAGATTATGCTGGTATCCGTAAGAACATTGTGGCGGTGCGTGCTGGGCGTTATTGGCGTATCCAAGCAGGCTAAAGTGGCTGTTCCCACAGTACATTAACAAATAATAGTAACCAGTAAGCATTACAGAATGCTTGAGGTCAGCTATTCGGTAGTCAACAAGTGGATCGAGGGTTAACCACTCAAAAAACCCTAGCACCTTTCATAAAACACCTCCCAAAACTCCACCTCACACTAAGTCTCTCAAACTGCAAAGTCAGTAAAAGGTATGAGCACAATCAAACCAAGATTGTACTCGTTGTTGTTAGCCTTCTACAAAAAAACTTGGCAGTCTAACAAAAACAAAAACGATAAAAACAAAAAGTTGACTACTGAATAGGTGACCTTACAAAAACAAAAATGTAAAATAAAAAAATGGTAAGTAATCACCACACAAACCAACATATTCCTGTATTGCTTCAAGAAGTATTGCAATATCTTGCGCCAGAGAAGGGCGAAACGCTCTTAGACGCGACAGCTGGATACGGCGGACACGCAGTAGCAATAATGGAAGTAACTGGTCAACAGGAGAGTTCAGTCTTGATTGATCGTGACAATAATGCGATTAGTCATCTTAAGAACCTTTTTCCTGATAAAAGCCCAGAAATCCTTCGGGGAGATTTTGTCAGTTATTCACAAAAACTTCTTAAAGAAGGCAAGCGATATGACTTGATTCTGGCAGATTTGGGTGTCTCGTCGCCACATCTTGATAACGCAAGTCGAGGCTTTTCTTTCCAAAAAAAGGGGCCGTTAGATATGCGGATGGATGAATCCTCTTCTTTAACAGCAGAAGTTATCGTTAATACTTATGCCGAAGAAGAGATTCGCAAGATTATTAGCGAATTTGGTGAGGACCCAAAAGCAAATGGTATTGCCCGGGCTATAGTAACAAATAGGCCAATTGCTGACACGATACAATTGGCGAAAGTTGTAGAACAGGTCTATGGGGGCAGGGGTAGATACAAGGTACATCCTGCAACACGAACCTTCCAGGCATTACGAATCGCTGTCAATGATGAGCTAGCTCAAATTAAGACAGCAATACCAATCTGGATTAATTTACTTAATCCGGGTGGACGGGTGGGCATAATTAGCTTTCATAGCCTAGAGGATCGTATTGTAAAGTCAACACTACAAGAATATGGTGGTGATCGGTACGATGCCGAAATAGTACAGCTAAGCAAGAAGCCAATTGTCTCAACCCAAGAAGAAAAAGTTCTCAATCCGCGTGCTCGAAGCGCCAAGCTAAGAGTCGCAGTAAAAAAATAAACAGAAAGGGGACAAGTATGCCAATAACGGTAAAAAGTAGTTCCCGTGCATACAAAATCAAAGTAAAGGTTTTGTAGGCACAATCGCTCCTACGGTCATTATTGATCGTAGGGGCACCAATAATATAAAACTAACAAAAAGCAAAAATATGACATATTCAAACACTTTAGCGATTGGGCGTGGTCAGCATCTACGACGCAATCAAAATGTAACGACTTTTGGCTCAAAAGAGAAGACTATCGGACCAGTTAGCAATACCATAATTTTGATTGTGCTGGCATGTTTATTGGGGCTTTTGTACCTGACTCAAGTTACCAAAACAAATACTTTTGGCTATAAACTTAACGAGCTAAACAAAGAGCATACTAGCCTACAGCAAGAACATGATGAGCTAGAGGTTGCTTCGGCGCGACTTCAGTCGTTGGAGCGTGTTAAAAATAGCGAACTGGCAGGGCAACTTGTTTCTGTGGCGCCGAGTGCTACTATATTAGAATAAGAAATTATCCAGCTAAAATGCAGTTATCAGAAGGCACAAGTCAGCATCTTCTACGAATTCGCTTTGGATTTGGTTTGATAGTTATTGTTTTTGCAATTTTTATCACCCGATTATTTTATTTACAAATAATTAAACACGATTATTATAAAGACTCGGCCTTAAATGGGCAGTATAAAGAATATCAAATACCGGCAAAGCGGGGCATAATTGAGGCGCACAACGGAAACAGTAGAGTACCGATTGTTCTTAACGAAATTAAGTACACTGTTTTTGCTGATCCTGTTTACATCAAAGACAAGGCTAAAGCCTCCGAACTTTTGCAAAAGATTATAGGGGGACGCACAGAAGATATTGACAGATTACTTAGTAGCAAATCAAGATATGTCGTTTTGGCAAAGAAGTTAAACAAAGAACAAAAGACAGAGATTGAAAAATTAGAAATTAAAGGTGTTGGCGTACGAGAGCAATCTTATAGAACATATCCACAAGGAGAAATGTCAGCTAGCTTGCTTGGGTTTGTTAACGATGACGGAGAAGGGAAGTATGGGTTAGAGCAAGCACTTGATTCCCAATTAAGAGGCAAACCCGGACAGTTAAAAGGGATAACAGATGCTAAAGGCGTACCCTTAGTGGCTAACAAAGATAACATAATTCAGGATCCTGAAGATGGTAAACGAGTTGTTTTGACTATTGATATGTCTATGCAACTGCAGTTAGAAGAAATTCTTAAAAAGGGGCTAGAGAACGCAAAATCAACCTCTGGGGGAGTATTTATAATGGAGGCAAATACTGGAGCAATTAAGGCTATGGCAAATTATCCAACCTATAATCCTGCCGAATTTTATAAGGTTGAAGACGCTAGCAAATTTAATAACACAAATGTCAGCGATGCTTACGAGGTTGGTTCGGTAATGAAACCTCTCACGATGGCATCGGCAATAGATTCTGGGGCCGTTAGACCAAACTCTACTTTTTATGATTCGGGAAGTGTTAAGGTTGACGATGCGGTGATTACAAATGTTGAAGAGGCTGGTGGTGCGGGGCAGAGAACAATGGCTGACATCTTAAGGTTATCGTTGAATACTGGGGCTACTTGGTTATTGATGCAGATGGGTGGAGGGTCAATTAACGAGAAAGCGCGTACTAAATGGCACGACTATATGGTTAATAAGTATAGATTTGGACAAAAGACGGGTATTGAGCAGGGGTTTGAATCAGAGGGTCTGATACCAGACCCAAATAACGGTTATGGATTAAATATCCGTTATGCTAACACAGCCTTTGGTCAGGGTATGATGGCTACACCGATACAAATCGGTTCTGCTTTAGCTAGTGTTATAAATGGGGGCACTTACTATCGACCTCGGCTAGTGGATGAAGTGATTGGTTCAAAAGATAAGTCAGAAAAAAAGACATCAGAGGTAGTAATGTCCGGTGTAGTTAACCAGCAAGCCAGTGAGACAGTCCGTCAGAATATGGTAAATGTTATAAACAATAATCATAAAGTATATGGTTTTTCATTACGAAGTAATTATTTAGTTGGTGGCAAAACAGGCACGGCACAGATTGCTAAACCGGGAGGTGGTTACTATGAGGATCGCTATAACGGAAGCTTTATGGGTTTTGTTGGAGGTGATAAGCCAGAATATGTCATTGTCGTTAGAGTGAACGAACCAAAAGTACCCGGTTATGCAGGCTCAAAGGGGGCGGGTCCAATTTTTAGTGCGACTGTCAATATGTTGATAGATAATTTTAATGTGCGACCAAAGAGTAATTAAGGTATACTAGGTGATGTAAGTTATGGCACCGACAATAGATATTATCGTCAATACTAGCACAGTTATTAGGATACTTGGTCTTGGATTTATTGGTTTTATATTAAGTATAGTTCTGACTCCAATTTACACTACATTGTCTTACAAATGGCAGTGGTGGAAGAAGCCTAGAACAACTACAGTTACAGGAGAAAAAGCAAAGATATTTACTAAACTTCATGCCAAGAAACACGAACGACATATTCCAACCATGGCTGGTGTAGTTTTTGTTTTAGCAGTGTCATTTGTAACACTACTTCTTAATTTAGAGCGTACCGAGACATGGCTACCAATTGCCGCTTTTGCTGGCGCGGGAATGATTGGTTTAGTAGATGACATTATTAATGTACGAGGCGATGGTGTTGGGGTAGCTGGACTACCTTCAAAGCTTAAGCTATTGTTGACAGTATTGGTTGCTAGCGTTGGGGGTTGGTTTTTCTTTTTTAAGCTGGATGTCAACTCTGTTCATATTCCATTTATGGGGGAATGGACTCTCGGTTGGTTGATAATTCCGCTATTTATTTTTGTGGTTGTTGCTACGGCTAATGCTGTGAACATTACAGATGGGCTTGATGGACTTGCTGGAGGATTGACTTCTATCGCTTTTGGCGTGTATGCCATTATTGCGTTCTTAGAGGGACGCTTTGGAGTTGCTGGTTTTTGTATGACAGTGTTAGGAAGTTTATTAGCATACACTTGGTTTAATGTCTTTCCGGCTAGGTTTTTTATGGGTGATGTTGGATCATTTGCTTTAGGTACGGCTTTGGGGGTGATAGCTATGCTGACCGATACTGTAACTTTACTACCAATAATCGGCTTAATTTTTGTTGCCGAAACAGGCTCGGTTATCTTGCAAATTGCTTCAAAAAAACTGCGAAACGGTCGGAAGATATTTAGGGTGTCGCCTCTCCATCATCATTTTGAGGCAGGTGGTTGGCCAGAGGCTAAAGTTACTATGCGTTTTTGGATACTGGGTCAAGTCGCCGGGGTTATTGGTTTAATAATTTTTGCTGTCGGGGGATATATTTAATGTATTCGCCAGGCAGACGCTCGCTTGCCTCGGTTGCCCTCGATCAAACAATTCAGCGTCGGCATCGTCCAGATTATGGCTTACCGATAATTGCGATTTGCTTAGTTGTTCTTGGCTTGATTGTCTTGTTTGCAATTAGCCCGGCCTTAGCTAGTCAAAAGAATGTTGCTAATAACTATTTTGTCAATCGGCAGGTTGTTGCGGTGCTTATTAGTATTGCAGTTTTCTTCTTTGTGGGTAAGTTTCCGCTTAATGCGTGGCGGCATTTAGAAAAACCTTTAATTGTTGCTTCTGTTTTATCAGCATTAGCTGTTAGGATCTTTGGCGAGCAGGTTAATGGTGCTTACAGATGGATACAAATCGGTGGATTGTCATTTCAGCCAGCAGAGTTGATAAAATTTACTTTGTTAATCTGGCTAGCGTTCTTCTTTGCAGACCGAATCAAAGCGGGCTCATTGGGTAATTTTCGGGCAACCCTAAAACCCTTACTGATTGCTTTGATGTCAGTTAGTTTTGTGGTGGCGGTTTTGCAGAGTGACCTTGGTTCAACGGCTGTTATGGTGGCAATGACTGGTGCTATGGCTTTTGTGGCCGGCTTGCCGATGAAGCGTATCTTGCTAGTCGGGCTAGTAATAGCTATCGGCGCAGTTCTGGCTATAAGCGCCACACCCTATCGACGAGAAAGGCTAAAGACCTACCTTAATCCTTCGGCAGACTGTCAATCTTCTGGCTATCAAACCTGCCAAGCTTTGATTGCTATAGGGTCTGGAGGTATGTTTGGCTTAGGTTTGGCAAGGAGTGTTCAGGCCTATGGATATCTGCCAGAGGCGGCCAACGATTCTATCTTTGCAATTTATGCCGAAAAATTTGGATTTATAGGTGGTGTTGGCTTGATAGCTTTGTTTGTTGCTTTGTTTGCTAGAATAATGAAGATCGCCGAGCGATCTCCAGACGACTTTACTCGACTAATTGCTGTTGGTGTTGTTGTGTGGTTTAGTTTTCAATCTATGATAAACATCGGTGCAATGGTGGGTTTGCTTCCGCTAAAGGGCATCACCCTGCCGTTTATCAGTTATGGCGGGACAAGCTTAATTTTTGTTACAGCTGGGCTTGGTTTGGTATTTAACATTTCGCATTATACAGATTATAGAATAAGTAAAAGACGAGGAGCACATTATGACCATAATGCTGGTCGGTGGGGGAACAGGCGGTCATATCCTACCCCTGTTAGCCGTCGCCCATAATTTAAAACAGAGCCATCCTAAGGTCAGAATATTGGTGGTTATTGATAATTCTGTTAAATCGGCGCTTTTTGCTGAGTCATCTAGTTATGTTGATGAGGTTAAGCGTATAAAAGCCGGAAAATACAGAAGATATCCAAATCGTTCGGTAGTTGAGAGGTTGTTGGATATCAAAACATTTGCTTTAAATATCAGAGATTTTTTTAGGATGACTATGGGTATATTTCAGGCGATATGGTTGCTAAAGCAAGAAAAGCCGAGAATAGTTTTTATAAAAGGGGGGTTTGTAGGCGTTCCAATAGGCATTGCCTGTCGCTTAACTAGTACCCCATTTATTACGCATGATTCTGATGCCAGTCCCGGGCTTGCAAATCGGATAATCGGACGGTGGGCTCATACTCATACTGTGGCAATGGATCGCAGTTTGTACAAGTATCCGGCATCCAAGACCTTACAGGTAGGCATTCCTGTTTCGGCAGACTTTGTTAAGGTTAATAAAGAGCTAAAAGCTCAATACAGAAAAGCAATCGGTATTCCCGAGCAGGCAAAGTTAATTTTAGTAACTGGAGGGAGTCTAGGGGCAAAAGAGCTTAACGGTATAGTTGCAAATATAAGCCAATCTTTGTTGGCAGACCCAGACATCTATGTTATTCATCAAACAGGCAACTGGAAGAGTAATGATCTGCCTGTTGATAACCCAAGATATCGGATAGCCGATTATCTGAACAATATGTATCTGTATAGTGGTTCGGCAGATATTATCATAACAAGAGCAGGGAGTGCTATAGCCGAGTTTGCTACTCAACAAAAAACATTAATCGTCGTTCCTGCACCTCAATTAGCTGACGGACATCAGCTAAAAAATGCCGAAATCATTAAAAATGCTCACGCAGGGGTAGTGATATCACAAGACGAGCTAAAACAAAGCCCAACGCTAATTTTGTCTATAATAGACGAACTGCTTGCCAATAGTTCGCTGTCGCAAACATTAGCTAATAACCTTCAAGATCTATACCCCCCAGACGCTACCAGCAAGATCTCCCAAGCCATTTTAAAAATTGCCAAAGGGCAGAGAACAAGTAAGAAGCAATGAAATTTCGCCAAAAAACAAACAGAGAGGTTGCACGGCAACGGGGTTTAACGAGATCCAGCCAGAGTCGATATTCGTACAGCAGTCAGCGAATTCAACAGACAAGTCGAACAGAAAGACAGCATCCTATATCAGCAGAGGATAATCGTCAAGCTCGAAGGAGTCAATCAAGAATACGCCACATCCCCACATTGATTGTAACTATCGGTATTATCTGTAGTTTGGGGTACTTTGCGACTATTGATAATGACGCGCAAATTACAACAAAGACTAAGTATGAATCTACTTTGCGAGAGCAATCAGTTTATAAAAAGGCAGTGAGTGATTATATTAATCGATCACCGATAAATCGCTCTAAGCTTTTTTTTGATAGCAAAGGATTGTCTGATGAGCTAAAAAAACAGTTTCCTGAAATTTCGGCAGTTGCAGTATCAATGCCGATTGTGTCTCGTCGTCCAGTAGTGGTAATTCAGGCTTCGCGACCCGGTTTTGTCTTGGTGTCGGGACGAAACTCCTATATTATTGGCGTAAATGGTTTGACTTTAGCAAGAGCAAGCGATGTTGATAATCGTCTTAGCCAAGAGTTAAAAGTAGTTGATGACCAGTCTGGTTCATCTGTACAGCTTGGAAAATCAGCTTTTCCTCAAGAACAATCTTTGTTTATTTGTACCGTAATTGAGCAATTAGAAGCACAAAATATCAAAGTTGATTCGTTATCGTTGCCCAAAAGTCCATACGACCTGTCTGTAAAGGTTGTTGGTCAAAGTTATTTCGTGAAGTTTAATATACTAGAGGATGCCAAGCAACAGGTTGGCAGTTACATTGCCCTAAAAAACAAGCTTCAAGAAGAGGGGAAGGTAGCTAAAGAGTATATTGATGTGAGGGTAGGGGAGAGAGTATATTACAAGTAGAGGAGAAGGGCATCACCATTCTTTTTTGCAACAAGAATAACCAAACAGCGGATAGGTGTTCTTAATGGAGGAAGGTGGCGAGATACTTTATTAATTGTGGTTTTATAGCATTCTTCACTCTCCCCTAGCGTGTTCGTATTTTGTTTAGTATAGAATTCTTGTGTGTAATTCATAAAAAGCTATACAATAATACCAAAATACAAAATTGCAAACTATTGTGAAAAAGCAGGGGAAATGTGAAAATATCAAAAAAACTATAAAAGAGCACAAAAAAACAAAAAAGCAAATGTTGTGGAAAACTTATTAGTAAGCATACTAAGATTTTGTCAAGACCATAACAATCTTATTGCAAGAGAATATACTTGCCGTTCTTGGATGAGGCGTATAGATCGTATTGTGAAAAGCGTTAGTGAGAGTAACTTTATTAAGCAAACACAGCGCACAATTGATCTGCACTCCCCTATAAAGAGGTATTGCTTATCAAGTCCGTGAATTGTACGCAAGTCGCAAAATATACATTGTGCGACATACTTTCGTAAATGCTCTGTTGAGTCCGGTAGCCCCATCCTCACATCCCTCCTACCGGCGGTTGCTTAATGTTACTATTTTTTTGGTTTTTATTTACTATATTGCTCTACTAGTAGATTTTAGTATGCCTTACTAAGATTTGTCTTTACAGCGGTAATATATCATCAATATTAGTGTTCGCAAAATGTTTATGTTTATGACCCAAGTTCAATGGTTTAGTATGTGTACTCCAAGCTCGCCGGCTTCTAAATATGTCCTTTTTTAGAACCTTCCGCCTTATAAGTTTATTCTGCTTCAGCTAGATCGTAGGTGGCTTTAGCAACTCGTTTAAACTTCTTTTTGCCCTGTAAGTTTAGTAGGATGGTCGTTTCTTTGACATAACGATTTTTGAGTACTTGTTTGATTATTTCGTCGCGATGCAAGGGTTGGTTAGCTTTTTTAAGTATATCAACAATAACATCAGAAACAGTACCCTTCTTAAACCCCCATTCTTTGAGGGCATAAATGCCACGACCAACTAAAATAAATCGGCTATCTTTGATTAGCTCATTATGAATTGCCTGGGTGGTAACATTTTTGCGTTTAAAGTCAGATTGTTTAATTTTATCGGCGATTTCACTAAAATGCATTTGCTTGCCATTTTCTTTTAGAATAACATATATTTTATCGCGAATGTTCTTGGGGTTAACTGTTGGCCATTTTGATAGACCCCAGTTATTGTTGAGACAAGACAATTGTTTAGATATTTGTGCTAGAGCATTTAGTTGTGGAACATCCGAACCAGATAGTGCTTTAACAATATCCTTAACAGGTGTTGGCTTGCCGATGTTTTCTATAGTCTTAACAACAGCATCAACTTTGTCGGTAGCCAATTTGCCAGATTGATATGCTTTAGTTGTAGTTACTGATTGGTAATAGTTGTCGTTTTCGTCAATTGCGATTAGGTTTGGTGCTAGGGTTGCTAGAAAGGTAATCCGGGATTGGTTTATCTTGCTATCGTCCTTGAATAAATCTTTTGAGATGACGGTTATGCGTTGAATATCACCATTTTGGGCTAGGCTGTCGGCGATTGCAATTTCTAAGTCATTGATATAGGGTATACTCCCCTGCTTTGCTTGAGAGATAAGTCGTGTGATAATTGATTTTTCTAGTTGACGGACGCGTTCGCGAGTAATTCCAAGAAGCTCACCGATTTGTTCTAAGGTTTCCTTGCGATCAAAAAGACCATATCTTCTTGAGATTATCTCTCGTTCTCGCTCTTTTTCTATACAAGCAAGAACTTCTTTAATTATCTTATCTACTTCAACCACTTCACTCTTAGTCATTTGGGCTTCCCTGTTAAATTATGATTTGATTATAGTCAAGCTTATTATAACCTAATGCGACAATAAGTCAAGGACTATTTATCTAACATTATTATAGCACTAAGTAGACAGATTTGCCTATACTTGCAATAACAAGCAATTAGCTAATAGAGGTGCAAAAAGTGAAAAAAGGTTGTCAAATAAACTATTTCTGCTTTTTTGGGCGGTATCTTCTTTTTTGAGAAGCTTCTTGTAGAATCTTGTTCGCTTGTGATTCGGTTATTGTTTTGGGGTCAATATCTTTGTTAATACGAGCATTTTTTTTGCCATCTGTAACATAAGGGCCATAAGGTCCAAGAAGTATTTTTACCTTTCCAAAGTCGGCAATATGGCGTTTTTTTAATTGAAGGAGCTTTTCTTTGTATAATTTGCGGGCATCATCTAGAGATATAGAAAATGGGTCTAGTGGGTCTTTAATTGATACATAGGTGTTAGCAACTTTTATGTATGGGCCAAAACGGCCTATGTCGGCCGTGATTTCTTGGCTATCTTGGGTTTTGCCAACAACTCTTGGTAGTGAGAACATTTTAAGGGCCTTCTCTAGGGTGATGTTCTCGATAGTTTCGTCCTTTGGCATTGGTGCAAAGGTGGGTTTAGGGTCATCAGATTGTTCTCCTCGTTGGAGCATTGGCCCAAATCGCCCATATCTAGCAAAAATTGGTGTTCCGTCTTGGTCGTTACCCACTAAACGGGTTTGTGTTGCCTCTGCTCGTGAGATTTCATCGCTGGCTACTACTAGCTTGTGGAACGGTTTATAAAAGTGATCTAAGACCTCTATGCGATTTTTCTTCTTTTCGGCGATTAAATCTAGCTCCTCTTCAATATCTTTTGTAAAATCGTAGTCCATTACATCGGCAAAGTGTTTGACTAGAAAGTTGGTTACTACTTTGCCGGTGTCTGTTGGGTACAGCTTGTTGCTGTCTTTGCCGTATTCTATAGTCTGGTATTCTTCCGATATTTTTTTGTCTTTAAGGGTCATTATAAGGGTTTTAGTATTTACTCCAGAGATATCTCCTCGCTCTACATAGCCTCGTGACTGGATGGTGCTAATAGTGGTTGCATAGGTGCTGGGGCGACCAATGCCCATTTCTTCTAGTTTTTTTACAAGGGATGCCTCCGTAAATCTAGCTGTCCCACGACTCAGGGTCTCGCTAGCAGTAGCAACAAGAAGATCTAGCTTTTCGCCATTGTTGATCGGAGGCAGGATGATATCGTCGTTTTTTTTGCCGATAACCCTTAAGAATCCATCAAAAATTACTACTTCTCCCTTTGCTTCCAGGAGCTCTTTACTTTTACTTGGTTTAATTGATATAACAGTTTTTTCTATTTTTGCAGGAGCCATTTGAGTAGCTAATGTTCGTCGCCAGATTAGTTGATACAGCTTTTTTTGTTGAGGATCAGCGCCAGCTTCTTGTTTTGAGAAATCTGTTGGACGAATCGCCTCATGCGCTTCTTGGGCACCAGCACTTTTTGTTTTAAAGGTTCGCTGTTCGTGGTATTGCTGACCAAACTCTTTTTTTATGTACTTGGCCATAGAGTCTAAGGCGGGTTTTGATAAATTGAGTGAATCTGTACGCATATAGGTTATGTGGCCGGCTTCGTATAAGCGTTGCGCGAGTTGCATAGTGGTTCTGGGGCTATAGCCTATTTTATTGCTAGCCTCTTGTTGTAAGCTACTAGTTGTAAGTGGCACTCCCGGACTTCGCTGACCGGGCTTTTGTGATATTGCCTCAACCACAAAGTCGCTATCGGCATAATCTTTAAGAATTTGCTTGATTTTAGCCGAATTCTTATATTTTGTGGTTGCTTCGGCAGGGATCTTATGCCCTCTGGGGGTTTTTAGTGTTGTGGTAAGTTTAAAAGTAGATTCTGGTTTATGTTTGGCGATCTCTTCCTCTCGTTCTACTACCAAGCGTACAGCGACACTCTGGACGCGTCCAGCACTAAGTTGAGGGCGAACCTTCTTCCAGAGTACAGGACTTAATTCAAAACCAACAAGGTAATCAAGCGATTGCCTTGCTTGTTGTGCCTCGACCAGCGGGATATCAATTGTGCGAGGATTGGCAATAGCCGATTTTAGCGCGGATTCGGTTATTTCGTGAAAAACAATTCGCTTGGTGGTTTTGGGGTTTAATCGCAGAACTTCTGATAAATGCCAGGCTATTGCTTCTCCTTCGCGGTCTTCATCGCTAGCTAGCCAAACGCTATCTGCATTTTTTGTGGCCTTTTTTAATTCGGCAATAATCTTTTTTTTGTCTGGGTCAATTTCGTAAACAGGAGCATATTTTTTGGCAATATCAATGCTACCCGTTTTACTAGGGAGTCCTCTAATATGCCCCATACTACTTTTAACAATAAAGTCTTTGCCAAGAAACTTTTCAATTGTCTTGGCTTTGGCGGGGCTTTCTACGATAACTAGATTTTTGCTCATACTTGCTTAAGTTTACCAGAAAATTATTAGTACCAAAGCGAGAATATTAAGCTAAATCTAAAACAATTGCAAGTTTATTTTGGGCTCCACTGGTCGGCACCGAGGGGAGTAATTAGTCCGTTTATTTCTAGCATAGTTAGGGTTTGGTTAAAAATTTGTGGAGGTAGCTGACTTTTAATTAGTAACGAATGCCCGTCTCGGATTCCATCTTTTAACAAAGATAAAATAATGTACTCTTCTTGATTGTTGGCGATGATTTTTGCAGATTGATGAGGGCTAACGCCTAGTTTAAATAGGACATCGGACTTATCTGTTAGCGGAAGAGCACCAGCTTTAATGAGGTTGTTGGTGCCCCGGCTATAAGGGCTGGTAATTGGGCCGGGTACAGCCATAACAGTTTTACCTTGAGCCAGCGCAAAGTTCGCCGTATGTAATGTGCCACTTCGTTCGCTAGCTTCTGTAACGATTACTACATCTGCAAGCCCGCTAATAATCCGGTTGCGGGCGATAAAGTTTTGTTTGAGAGCTGGTGCTCCTGCTGGGTACTCTGTTATTAGGCTACCACCTGACTTTAATATACTGATGGCAAGCTGTCGATGACTGCTGGGATAGATTGATCCTTCTCCACAGGGTAATACAGCAATCGTTTGTCCGCCAGCATTTATGCAAGCCTTATGTGCAATACTATCAACTCCTAGAGCTAAACCACTAATTATGACGATGCCACAGGCACTTAATTCGCTGGCTATTCTCTCTGTTACTTCTCGACCATAAGTGGTTGGTTTTCGGCTACCGACGATTGCCACAGTTGGTTTGCTTAGCAGGGTGTTTAGATTACCACCACAGTAAGATACTTGATTAGGTAGTGGATCAATTGCCGAAAACTTTGCCGGAAGGTCTGCGCTATAGAGCTTATGGTATTTATAATTATTTTGCATAATAAACAAATTAGTTGAATAGTATTGACATAATGCAACAACTTTGCTAAAATAGCAACTCGTAAGTCCTATTTAGTAGGAATTACGTACCTTATACCCCCATTCTAACATCTTGGTTTTCCAAGATATTATGTTAGATTGTTTTAGAGCGCGCTAACTAAGTTGTTACCCTCCACTTTATTAGCTTGCTGTTTAATCAGCAACGCTCTAAAACAGACTAACCCCTTTAACTAAACCCGTTTTTCAAAGTGAGCCTAAACGGTTCTTGGTTGCTTGCAACTAAGAGACACAGGTACCTAGTGGAGTTGTACGCTGATGTTTCGCTGGGGTGGGTTGAAGGGTGTTTTTTGAGACTCAAGCATCGTATTTTATTGTTTGAGTCCAGAAATCGGCTTACAGCGGTGCCCACCCCCTCTGTAGGCCGTTTTTTGTTTTAAAGTAAGAAGTTTCTGGTTTCTGGGTAAAGTTCGCCTCTGTAGATTAGTTCAATCAGAATACTCGAAACTTCTCTAGTCAGTTTGCTTATATCTTTTTGCTCTAGAATACTAAATTTTGCTAACACATAATCTGAAGTGTCAATTTGTTCTGGCTTTTTGCCCATAATACCCACCCTAACTCTTCCGTAAGCTTCGCCGATATGTGAGGTAATAGATTTGATGCCGTTGTGTCCGGCACTACCGCCTCCCGTTTTGGTTTTTATCTGCCCAAAAGCAATATCTAGGTCGTCGTGTACTACAACAACATTAGAAGTCGGTATTTTATAATATGCCATCACTGCTTGTACGCTTTTACCACTTTCGTTCATAAAGGTCGTTGGCTTGATTAATAGTACTTTTGTTGTGCCGAATGTTCCAGAACTTAGGTTGCAGAATAGTGATTTCTTCTCTTGCCAAGGCTCGAACTCACTTTGAGTTTCCTTAAACGCATCAAGACAATCAAATCCTATGTTATGGCGAGTCGCACTATAATCTTTACCAATGTTCCCTAGTCCAGCCACCAGAATAGTCTTTTTATTCTTAAGACTAAAGTTTAAATTGTGCTCGATGACCTTTTTTTGAAACAAACCCATAGACTTGATTATATATGACAATAACTACATAGAGAAAAACCTTATTGTTAGCCAGCAAAAGAATTGGTATGCTTTTTGCTAGAGTAGGATTTATTGGGTGAAAAGACTACTAGGGCTGATTTGGCGGAGCCTAGAATGCAGTATGTTCAATTATTTTTAAAAAAAGCATATTGGGGGGCTATTTGTGGCGATCTTCGTGCTTTTCTATAAACCAGAATTTTATCGGGGTCCCCGTTAGGTCATACTCTTCTCTGAACAGTCGTTCTAGATAGCGTTTATAGCTCCAGTGCAAGAACTTAGTATGTGATCCAAAAACTTTAAAACTGGGTATTGGATTGCCTTCTTCGTGAACAATATAATTGAGTTTGGGTAGGCGATTTTTTAGCCCAGCAGGTGGATGTTTGTCGATGGCTTGTCTTAACCAGCGGTTAAGCTCGGTAGTCTTATAGGTTTTTTGTCGATTTTGCATTATTTCGCAGATCAGATCAAATAGTTTGGTAACATTTTGCCCGGTCTGTGCACTGGTAAAGATAAGTGGTGCCCAAGGGACAAAAATAAAGTTATGTTTTATGTCTGGTGCTAGTCGGTCGCGGGTAAAAGCATCTTTATCTACACTATCCCATTTACTTACTACTAAAATTAGCCCCTTGCCTGCTTCTTTAATCATACCGGCAATTTTTTGATCAAGTTGAGTGTTGAGCTCGTTGGCGTCCATAAGTAGTAAGCAAATATCTGCTTGTTCTATGGCGCTAATGGAGCGTATGACGCTAAACTTTTCGATTCCCTGCTCTATCCGTCCACTTCGGCGAATACCGGCCGTGTCCATAAGCTCTATTTCTTTGTTATTGTACCTAATTACTGTACGGTTAATGTCTCTTGTTGTCCCTGCCCTATCAGCAACAATGGCTTGTTGTTTTTTGGCGAGACTATTAAAGAGGTGCGATTTGCCAACATTAGGTCGGCCAAGCAAGGCAACACGAATACGCTGGGGATCTATTTTGATAGTAGCCTTAGGGATTTTGTTAACCACATCATTTAATAGATCAACAATTCCCCGATTCTGGGTTACGCTTGTTAGAAAGATTGTTTTGATCCCTAAACGCAGAAAATCGGTTGGCTGGGCAGTGGGTTGCTTATCTGCTTTATTGACAACTAAGTAAACTGTTTTGTTGGATTTAAGGGCTAGTTTGGCGATACGACGATCTTCTTCGGTTATAACGGTGTCGGCCTCAATGACTACCCAAATGATATCAGCACTGTCGGTTGCTTGTGTAATTTGCTCTTGAATCGTAAACTCAAAGTCATCCTCTGGGTCTTTCATTCCAGCGGTGTCAACTAACCAAAAATCTTGGTTATTCCAGCTTGCTTTTGTGTAGATACTGTCACGAGTTGTACCCGGCTCGTTGGCAACAATTGCCTCCCTTTTGCCTAAAACAGCATTGAATAGACTAGACTTGCCGACATTAGCTCGTCCGACAATTGCGATAATCGGGACAGAATGTTTAGTTGCCATATACTTGAACTATACCACAAATGTTGTAAAATAACTATCAAATTTGCTATTTTATAGGACGATACTTGCCCATTGCTAGATTGCCGAGTTGATATTGGCCAAATTTTGTTCTATGCAGGCTTGTTACGGTGTAATTTAGGGCATTAAAAGTACGGCGAATTTGCCGATTGCGACCTTCGCTCATAGTAACTTGCCACGAGCTGTTAGTCCCAGATAGTGCTAAGGCGCTAATGCCGTCCTCTAGCATAATCCCTTGTTCTATGGCTGATCTATCGGCGGTTTTGAGCGGTTTGTTAAGTTCTATCTGGTAAATCTTTTGCTTATTAAAAGATGGATGTGTTAGTTGATGAGCTAAATTGCCGTTATTTGTCAAAAGTAGCAATCCACTAGATTCTTTATCTAACCTACCGATTGTCTTAAGGTGTTGAAGCTCATTTGGTAGTAGGCTGTAAATGGTTTGGTTGCCCTGACCTTTTCTTGAGCAAACATATCCGGGCGGTTTATTAAGCATAATGGAGAAAAACTGCTGTTGATGGATCGCTTTATTTTGATATTTGACAATATCTGATTGGTTGACTATTTGTCCGTTTTGAGCTGGGTAGTCATTGATGGTTACTAAGTTATTGGCAATGGCCTTATCTGCCTCACGACGCGAAAGACCTGTTGCTAGAGCAACGAATTTGTTTATTCTCATAGGTTAATTATAGCCTTTTTAGGCAACGGGAGGTGGTGGTGATTGTCCGGGGGCAAGTTGTGCTGTTTGTTGCTGGTTGGGGGCAATAACATCATTCACTAAAGGTGGATTGATTGCTGGCGAGGTGTCGATTGGAGTTGCTGGCTGTGGTTGAGGGGCTGGTGGTTGGCTGGGGGTTTGCGGTGCAATATCGTTGATAATCTGTGGCTGTTGTTGGTTGCTGGGTTGGGTTTGGAGTGGGGCTTGTGTTGGATTGATTGCTGGCGAGGTGTCGATTGGAGTTGCTGGCTGTTGTTGGGGGGCTGGTGAGGGATTTGGGTCGGGAGCCGGAGCAACCGGAGTGGTGTTAGCCGATAATGTCGCACCATCAGGTGTAACAACGGTATTAAATTCTGGAGCCGGGACATCTGGCACCTCATCTATGTTGGGCAATTCAGTAATACTGCTTGACGAAGTCAGGTTTTTATTTATTGGTGAGATAACTTTATTCCTGCCACTTAATGAGGCATCGGTGGTTGGTTCTTGACTGGTGCTTGTGAGGTTATCATTATTTTTTGCAATTACCTGCTGGCCAGCTGGAGTGTCTTCATTTGGATCGCCATCGTTAGCGGGAGTATTGGCTGGCAGGCTAGACGGTGGTTGGGCAAAGTTTGATTGCTGTTGAGCAGGTGATTCGGCTAGTGGGGTTGAGTTGCTTGTTGGGGTAGCTTCTGTTGGGCTAGATTGAGGCGTAGATGGGTTGGCTAGTTCTTCGTTGATATACTGTTGAATCTGTTGCTGGAGCGCCTCTTCTTGGTCTTTAGTGGTTAGACTTTGAGATTGTTGAGGATCTGGTGTTGTAGATTGATCGGGGTTGGGTGTATCTGTAGCAGTAGTGGTGCTGGCTTGGGTCGTAGAGCTATTGGTTTGAGGATCTGGGGGAGCTTGTGGTGAAGCTACGGTTTGAGCGGGCTCTGTTGAACTTGTTGGAGTAGAAGTTGCTGTTACAGGGCTTGTATTAATTACTGGATTATCGTTTTGAGCGGGTGGGGCGTGAACAGGCAATCCCCCGATGCTTAATGGGGTTTCCTCACCAAGTAGGCTCTTCACTGACCGGACAACATCCTCAAGGGTAACTTGCGATTTGACTAAGTATAGGTCGGCTCCTAAGTTTTCGGCTTTGGCTTTATCCTCAGCCTGATTAAGGGCGGTCATCATAATGATTTTGGTGTCTTTTAGTTCGGCGGTGGTACGCAAAATATCTAGCATATCAAAACCACTCACATTAGGCATCATTATGTCCGATATCATCAGGTCGGGCTTTTCTTTAATGGCTAAGGCTAGAGCCGATTCGCCGTCAGAGGCAGAGATGATTTCATATCCCTCTGCCGAGAGGCGTGCCTCGTAGATTTCTCGGAGGTTGTTGTCGTCTTCGACTAGCATAATTTTGGGCATAATTCTCGTTTCCTTCTTAAATATCTAGAATTACTATAATTGTAACATAAGAACTTTATCATTGAGCGACATTTGTGGTGGTTTGAGCTTGATTTTGTTGCATTGCTAAAGTAGCCTGCGCTTGAGCGGTGTTCATACGAGGTATATTGACATAAAAAGTTGTCCCTTTGTTCTTTTCGCTCTCTGCCCATATTCGACCATTGTAGAGGGCAACAATTTTTCGGCTAATAAATAATCCTAATCCGGTGCCACCTGTTGTAGCGGTTTCGGCACTTTCTATTCGGTAAAATTTCTGAAACAGGTGAGGTACATCCTCGGGGTTCATACCAATACCGGTATCTCTAATAAAAAACTGCACGACATCTTTGTCGCCAGTAAGTCCTAGCGTAATTTTCCCGGCAGGAGTGTATTTAATGGCGTTATCAATAAGGTTAGAGGCGACCTCGCGTATTCGGTCTGGGTCAACATAGGCGAAGTACAAGGGGTTAATGCTCTTTTGATCTTTGC
The DNA here is from genome assembly GCA_964565615.1 of uncultured Candidatus Saccharibacteria bacterium. Taxonomy (GTDB): domain Bacteria; phylum Patescibacteriota; class Saccharimonadia; order Saccharimonadales; family JAGQNJ01; genus HK-STAS-PATE-36. Next base: position 101,344 of record CAZMFO010000001.1, read on the forward strand.
GATTTAGAGATTCTTGTTCGGAGCTAACGATAAACTCAACATCAAGTCCTTTTTGTTGGGCTATCATTTTTGATGCCTCGGCTTGGCGTTCTAATAACGAACCTATCTCTGTAACGGCTGGATGATTGCTAATCCGCCCGTCTTCTGCTCTGGCACTATCTAGCAAGTCTTGAAACAGTCGTGCAAGGTGCTGGGCACTAAGTCTAGCCTTTTCTAGGTATTCTCGTGCTTTTGAGTCAACATAGCCTAGCTTTGGGTTGATGGCTAGTTCAATATAGCCCTCTATAGAAGCTACAGGAGTACGCATTTCGTGCGAGGCGGTGCTGATAAACTCACTTCTGGCTCCTTCTTCTTTCTTTTTGTCGCTGATATCTCTGATAATAATGACTGCTCCATAAGTGTTCATAATTTCTGGGTCAATAATGGCCGACACAGTTAGGTCAATGTAGACTTCTGGGTGTTGATTGCTTTGGAGCAAAAATTCGCCACTTACAGGCACCATTTTTTTTAGTGCTTGCGAAACTGGTTCTTGGTTTGGGTCAATAGCGGTGTTGTTAGTATTTTTTAGATTTATGACACTGCGGTAGTTTAGGTCAAGCAGTTCTTTGCTTTGTTTGCCCAGTAACCGCTCTACGGTAGGATTGACAGAGCGCACAATGCCTTCGTTATCTACTATCACCACACCGTCGCCGATGCTGTTGGTTAGAAGCTTTACTACCTCGTTGGTAACAAAATATCTCTCAATATAATTAACGGTGTTTTGTTCGTTTTGGTCTTTGTAAAAATTGCGGAGGGTAAAGGCAATAATACATCCAACCACTAAACGAACGATAAAAATAAACACATCTGCTTCTTTGCCAAGTTGGGTCGGTAAGGTCGTGCCGGCTATTATCATTGCCAGAACCACTCCAGAAGTGGCAAAAACTGCCACAAAAACGATAAAGCCGTAAATAACAGCAATAATACTTAACAAATAAGTTATCACCAGATAAGTAAGCCCTATCCCTGATTCGGACACAATCTCTATGCATAAAGCGTTTAAGATGCTAACAAGGACATAGGTAATTAAATAAGCAAATAAAATGTTGTGTTTTTTAAAAAACTTTAAAAATATAGTGCCGTAAATAATCGTGATTATGGATAGAATACCGGTGGCGAGACTTGCCCCGAATTGTGTTGATGGCGAAATAGCTAGAGTCTGTTGCTGATACGCCAAAAAGGCATAGATAGAAAATACTACTACACAATATAAAAGGTATAGATAGTTAAAGGGTTTGAGCCACTTTTCTGAAAGATGTTGCATTATGTCTTAGTTGATCCCACCTATTCGCTTATACTTATAATAGTATCTATGGTTTTGGGGTGTAATGCAACCATAAAAGAATAATGGGTACTATCTACACCACTTGAATTATCGCTCGGCAGATGCTATTATTTACCTCTGTTGGCCCCGTCGTCTAGCGGTTTAGGATATCTGGTTCTCATCCAGAAGATCGCGGGTTCGAATCCCGCCGGGGTCACCAATTTTTGATAAAATCGCCGTAGTAGATACAGACTCTTTATTTAGACCACTATCTTAAAGAAAACCCCTTACGCCTCTTAACTCGCTTAATTATAGCCAAAGCACTACTAGCTAAGACCAATAAGCTACCTATACCAGTTATAGCTTTAGTATTCTGCCCAGTATTAGCCAGTGGCAATC
>CAZMFO010000002.1:0-92151 GCA_964565615.1 uncultured Candidatus Saccharibacteria bacterium
AAGATCCTTTAACATTTCTACGGTTTACGCTTGTTCCATGTTAGTTGACTGAACCTGTTTTAGGGTGACATATAGACAACTTAAAAAGGTTATGGTACTCTGAAGTAAGTAAACAGTAAAAAGTAAAAAATATGGATCCAAACATTAAGCAAAGCATAGTTGACCGCCTTAAACAGACTAACAATGTATTGGTGACTGTTAAGAATAGCCCTAGTGTAGATCAGCTTTCGGCTTGTATTGGACTAACGCTGTTTTTAAATAAGCTGGGTAAACATGCCACTGCCGTATTTAGCGGAGAGGTACCCTCAACAATAGAGTTTTTAAAACCCAACGACACCTTAGAAAAAGACACTAATTCATTGCGAGACTTCATCATCTCGCTTGATAAGAGCAAGGCCGATAAATTACGCTATAAGGTTGAAGATCAGGTAGTGAGGATATTTATTACACCGTACAAAACAAGTCTTAGCGAGAAGGATTTAGACTTTAGCCAGGGTGATTTTAATGTAGATGTAGTTATCGCGATTGGTGTTCATATGCGTGAGGAGCTAGATCAAGCAATTATGGCTCATGGTCGTATTTTGCACGATGCTACAATCGTTTCTATCAATAACTCAAAACCGGCTGATCTGGGAGCCTTAAACTGGAACGATTCAAAAGCTAGTAGTTTGTCGGAGATGGTTGCAAGTTTAGCTGATCAACTACAGCCAAATAAACTAGATGCTCAAATGGCAACGGCCTTTCTTACTGGAATAGTTGCCGAAACAGAGCGATTTAGCAACAGCAAAACGACACCTATTACTATGAGTATTAGCTCTAAGTTGATGGCATCGGGGGCAAATCAGCAGTTGGTAGCAACAAAACTAGAAGAGCCCACTAAAGTTGATATACCACAAGCCAAGCCTAAAGATAAGAAAGAAGTTAAGAATGATGGAGAGCTAGAAATTGAACATCCCGAGCTTCAAGAGAGCAGTCTGCCTTTACCACCCGTAGAGGGAGAAGTTGATCAAGAAAGCGAAATTCACATAGATGAACAGGGCAACTTTAAGACCGGCTTACAGGACAGAGCCCCAAAAGAAAATAATAAGAACAAGTCAGCAAATAAAGAATCGGATAAACCAAGCAGGTTAGCACTAGAACCGCCAACTTTAGGTAGCGCTCTTACTGCTAACACACAAGTAAATCAGCTTGATCCCAGTATTGACCCACTAAGTGGAGAATCTCCCAACGAGGGGATTATTGGTCAAGACAGCAAACAAACAGCCGATGAACCTTTGGCGTTACCAAAAGAAGGCAATACACTCACAGCATCAGATCAAACACTAAGTGCACTAGAAGAACAGGTAGGAAGCCCACATATTAGAGCAACAAGCTCTATGGCCCAACCGGGTAGCTTGCCGACCCAAAATAATCCTCACGAGGATGGACTACAGCCAATTAGCCACCCTAAACCTAATTTAGGAGGTGGTTTAAATCAGGCAAATGACACTTTTCTAGGTCAGCCGTCTGAACAAAAAAATAGTTCAGATTTAAGCAATACACTAGACGGTGCAAGACGGGCTGTAGAAGAGGCCTCGCAGTTATCTGAATATCAGCCAAATCCATTACAGAGTCTTAATGCCCAGCCTTTAGGAGAAAACCTCAATTCTCCGCTATCAAACGGCCAACAGGGTGTTAATAATAATGCTTTTCCTGATTTCGTTCCTCAAAATAATCTGCCAGCTCAAGATCAGTCGGGTGCAAGCCAGCCACCAACACCACCACCTCCTGTACCGCCTCCAATGATGCCGCCAAGTAGTTAGTAACCTGCACAACAATTAGTGTACAATCCTATAAATGGACGGATTGTTGCTGATAGATAAACCGAAGGATTGGACTAGCTTTGATGTTGTGGCCAAGTTGCGAGGTTTGATACGACAGCAAACTGGACAAAAGAGGGTCAAAGTCGGGCATACTGGCACACTAGACCCTCAAGCTACAGGGCTGTTGGTGGTCGTCATAGGTAGTTATACAAAAAAAGTACCAGAACTATCAAAAGCGGATAAGACATACGAGGTTGTTATGCAGTTGGGGTCAACTAGTACAACTGGAGATATAGAAGGCGATAAAACCTTTATTTCGGATGCTGTACCTTCAGAACAAGATGTATTAAATACGCTTTCGGGTAATATAGGGGTAATTAGCCAAACGCCACCTGCTTATTCGGCTATTAAAGTCAACGGACAGCGAGCCTATAAATTAGCCAGAGCGGGCAGAGAGGTTAAAATTGAGCCTCGTAAGGTAGAGATCTTTGACATAGCCAATGTAGAGTATCGCTATCCAGTCGTAAGGTTTTCAGCTACGGTAAGCAGTGGTACCTATATTCGCTCTTTAGTAGAAGATATTGGTCAGCAGTTACAAACGGGGGCATTTTTAGCTGACTTAAGAAGGACTCGTGTTGGTGAAATGAAGATTAACGATGCAAAACAGATAACAGATAAAGATTTACTTAGCTTTATTTGTACGATTTGACTTTTTTGGGCGTTTCCAAAAACGAGCTAACAGTACAGAGAAGACAATCAAAGCACCAGTTGCAACCGTAAAAGAGACAACCGTGCCAGAATTAATCAAGTTCTTAAGATTAGCATTGTTGGCTTGCCTATCACCGTTAAATGGGGCGGTACTATATGCACTCTCACCGTAGTTATAGTTAGTTGACTGGGCTAGGTAGGCAAAATACACAAAAGAGTCGTCTAGGCGAATAGTTGTAAATGTGTTGGTAATTGCCTTCATTGTTTACAATATCTTTCTAATAGTATAATATCTAACTATATCATAAGCATAAAGGAATAATTATGAAGAATATAAAAATCAACGAAGTCCTAAGCAAAGAAATGAGCCGAACAGAGTTTTTGGGGTTAATTGGTGCGGGTTTGTTATCTATGATTGGCGTAACAGCTTTGGTTAAAAATCTAGGGGATGTGTTTGGCAAAATCAATAATAAACAGAACTCTTTTAACTATGGTAACGATAACTATGGCGGGTCTAGCAATAAGTCAAAGCTAGGGTTTTAATAGGCTCTAAACACATTCCTTATCTATAATTTAATCGTCGGGCTGTCTTAAGTTGATTTATTCTTGCGCTGAGGAGCTATTGTGTCACTTTGAGTAATAGGGTTGATTTATCAAGAAGACCGTGCTAGTATTATTAGTAACGCCATCAATCTATTAAGTTAAAAAAGGGAATTATGATTACATCAGAAAAGAAGCAAAAAGTGATTGCTGACCTACAAAAGAGCAACAAAGATGTAGGAAGCTCGGCTGTTCAGGTCGGACTACTTACTAAGAGGATTGAAGAAATCACCGAACATCTTAAAACGAACAAAAAAGACCATATGGCAAGGCGAGGATTACTGCAGATGGTTGGTAAACGCAAGCGTCATTTAGCTTATATTGCCAAAAGAGATAGTGGCGAGTATCTAGACTTAATTAAAAAGCTTGGTTTAAGACGCTAATTTGCATAGGCTTTATTCCGCTTTCTTGGAGCGGATGAGCTTGTGCACATTAACAATTTAAAAAGCTATTGCTAAACAAGAGTTTGATGTATTGCACCAGATATATGCAAAACCATACTGCACAAGGCGCGTATATTTGCACTATGCATCAAACTTCTAGCAGATAAGGAGAAGAATAATTATGGGTCAAACAATAAACCCAACAGGAAACAAGATAATAAAAGTAGAAACCGATTTTTGTGGGAGAAAACTTAGTCTAGAAGTAGGTAGAGTAGGGTTTCGGACCACAGCTTCGGTGATTGCCCGTTATGGCGATACAACAGTATTGGCGTCTGCTATGGTGGGCGATAAACCCTTAGATGGCTTTGATTATTTTCCTTTGAGCATTGACTACGAGGAAAAAATGTATGCTTCAGGAAAAATAAGTGGCTCACGATTTATCAAAAGAGAGGGGCGTCCTAGCGAGGATGCAATTTTAATCGGACGATTGATAGATCGCCCAATTCGCCCACTCTGGCCAAAAGGCTACAGGCACGAAGTACAGGGAGTGGCGACAGTTTTAAGTATGGATCCTGATTTTCGCCCGGATATGGTGGCTATGGTGGCTATCAGTACGGCGTTTATGTTAACCGGTGCACCTTTTGATGGGCCTATCGCAGGCGTAAGGGTTGGTTTTAAAAATGGTAAGCCGGAGGCTTTTTTGAGTGCTAAAGAGCTAGAGGCTAATAAACTAGATTTGGTAGTAGCAGGCAAAAAAGACGCTATTATGATGGTTGAGGCTGGAGCTAACGAAGTTACTGAAGAAGAACTTCTAAAAGCTTTAGAATACGCCGGTCAGGCTATTAAGCCAGCAATTGAGCTACAGGAAGAGCTGGTTAAAAAAGTCGGTGTCGTTGCGCAAGAGTTTAATCTTAGTTTGCCAGACACAGATATACAAGAAAGAGTTTCTACTTGGCTAGAGGGTAAGCTAGGTGCTCAACTTCGGGCGCCTTATCCAGAACGCAATAATTTAGTTAATGATTTGCGTGATCAAATGCGCCAACATTTTATTGAAGAAATTGGTGAGGAAGCATACGCCGAACAGCGTCAAGAATACGATGATGCCTTTATTTTGGCGGTACATCAAGATGTACGAGAAGGTATTGTAAAAGAGGGTATTCGTCCCGATGGCCGTTCCTTAACAGAGGTTAGGACATTATCTAGCGAAGTTGGTTTATTGCCACGAGCGCACGGATCGAGTTTATTTACCCGTGGGCTAACACAGGCTATGAATATCGTTACTTTAGCACCTCTTAGCTATGCTCAATTGATTGACACGATGGAAAAGGACGAGGAAAAGCGTTATATGCATCACTACAACGCACCGGGATATACAGTTGGTGAAGTCCGCAGGTTAGGTAGTCCAGGACGGAGAGAAATTGGACACAGTGCTCTTGCCGAAAGGGCATTGGTAGCGGTATTGCCCAACGAGGCTGATTTTCCTTACACTATTAGGTCTGTTTCAGAAATTATGAGTCAAAACGGTTCAACATCAATGGCCGCTACATGTTCTAGTTGCTTGGCACTACTGGATGCTGGCGTGCCCCTTAAGCGACCAGTTAGCGGTATTGCTATGGGGCTAATGATGGATGGCGATAAGCCAGTTATTTTGAGTGATATTGCCGACGCCGAAGATTTTGCTGGTGATATGGACTTTAAAGTTACCGGAACAGAACAGGGTATAACCGCACTTCAAATGGATATGAAGGTTCATGGCTTACCAGTTAAGGTGTTGGCAAGCGCACTAGAACAAGCTAAAGCAGGTCGGCAACATATTCTTAAGCATATGCTAGAAACAATTAGCGCGCCAAAAGAGATGAGTCAGTATGCGCCTCGTGTTGAGGCTATCAAGATAAATCCAGATAAGATCCGCGATGTTATTGGTAAGGGTGGCGAAACTATCAACAAAATTATTGCCGAAACTGGTGCAGAAATTGATATTAAGGATGATGGAACGGTGATGATTGCTAGCCCAGACAAGCAGTCAATTGATTCGGCAGTAGCTTGGGTAAAAAGTTTGACCGCCGAGCCAGAAATCGGAAAAATATACCAAAATTGCCGAGTGGTGAGTGTTTTAGAGTTTGGTGCATTTGTCGAGATTATGCCGGGTCACGAGGGGCTTGTTCATGTTAGCGAGATGAGGGAAGAGCGAGTCAATAAACCAAGCGATGTAGTTAAAGAAGGCGATACGGTGGAGGTAAAATTGGTAGCAATTGATGATCGTGGTCGGTTACAATTAAGTATGAAAGCCGTCGCTCGAGAAAAGAAGCAAAAGAATAAATAATATGCCTAAGAATAGACAAGCACAAAAAAATAGTAAGATGTTTCGGTTTTATAAAAGTGCCATAGGGCATTTGGTACTGATGTTAATTGTTTGGGTGATTGGATATAGCATATTTTGGGTGGCTGTAGATACCGGCAGTACCCTACAATGGCTGTTAGTTATTTTAAGTTTATTTTTTGGTATTTATCATCTGGTGCAAGCTACCAGTTTGTTCATTAAAAAGTTATGGCACAAAGCAAACAACAGAGTCTAGACATAATTAAACGGTCAATTATTGACGATAATGTTTGTTTAGAGTTAGCAAGTAGTGCAACTCAGTTAGTCTTTGGCGAGGGAAGTCCAGATGCCGATTTGTTGTTTATCGGTGAGGCACCGGGAAAAAACGAAGATATTCAGGGCAAACCTTTTGTCGGGGCATCGGGTAAACTACTAGACGAAATGCTTGCCTCAATTAACTTGTTGCGAGGTGATGTTTACATTACCAACATCGTTAAATACCGTCCACCAAATAATCGAGACCCTCTGCCAGAAGAAAAACAAGCCTTTTTGCCATATTTGCAAGCCCAAATAGAGGTAATTCAGCCAAAAGTGGTTATTCCACTTGGGAGACATAGTATGAGTTGCTTCTTACCAGATTTGCAAATTAGCAAAGTGCACGGACACCCTCATCCAAAAGTATGGGGGAGGCAAGACGGAGTTATTTTGCCTTTATATCATCCAGCAACAGCACTTTATAACAGAGGTATGCGCAGCACTCTTTTTGATGATTTTGCGCAGATCCCTCATATTTTACAAGAAATTCAAGATTCAAAAGAAAAGGAGAACAATCAATGAATCAAAACCAACCAAACAACAAACTAAAGCCTTTGCCAAAGCAAAACCCTATAAAGGATGCAAGATCGGCAAGCAAAACAACAGGTACCGGTCGAAGTGTTTCTAGGGGGGCAGCGATCCGTGCTCATAAACGAAGCCTTGACGATGCTCAGAAGCTACTTAATCAGTATTCTTCAGCCTCACAAAGACCACGGATTAAAACTAGAGCAAATGAGGTGCTTGATGATTTTAATAAACTCAAAATAACTTTTTTGGGCGGATTAGACGATGTTGGCGAAAAAAACTGTACAATTATTGAATACCAAAATGACGCAATCATTTTAGATTGTGGAAACCATCTAGGGGTGGATTTACCAGGGATTAATTACGAAATTGTTGACCCTACCTATTTAGAGAGTATTCGCCACAAGATTAAAGCTTATGTAATTACCCACGGGCATCTGGATCATATTGGCGGACTAAAGTTTATTGTTCCAAAATTTCCGGCACCGATCTATGGATCCCGCTACACTATAGGTATCGTAGAAAAAACTTTTGAAGATGTTCCGGCTGGGCAAGAACATTTTGAGCCAAAGACGGTAACTATGAATATAGATGGCCACGAACGGCTAAAGATTGGCAATTTCTTTATTGAGTTTTTGCGTATTACGCACTCTATTCCCGACGCCAGCTCGGTAGCCATTGATACACCAGTAGGTAGGATTATTGCAACTGGTGATTTTAGGCTAGACCCAGAACCTCTTGACAACAAGCCGAGTGATACAGAAAGACTTAAACAATTGGGCGATGAAGGCGTCTTGTTGTTATTAACAGAGAGTACTAACTCCGACGACGAGGGGCGAACTCCAACCGAGCATACCCTGCAAAAGAGCTTTAATGACATTATTAAGGGTGCCAATGGGAGAATTTTTTGTGCTGTCTTTTCTAGTAATATGAACCGTATTCAGATGATTATCAATTCTGCAGTGGAGTCTGGACGAAGGGTAGCACTAGATGGACGAAGTATGATGGCCTATGCCGAAATTGCCGTTCGTCAAGGTATCTTAAAGGTGCCAAAGGGTACAATAATGGCTATGAAGGATGCCAATAATGTGCCTGATGAACAACTATTAGTAATGTGTACGGGTGGGCAGGGTGAGCCAAATGCCGCCTTGCAAAGAATGAGCGAGGGTAATCATCAGTACATCAATCTTAAACCGGGCGATACAGTGGTTGTAAGCTCATCGCCTATTCCGGGGAACGAAGTCAGATATGACACAATCGGCAATAACTTAGCCAAGCTCGGAGTGCATTTGTATCGTCATCCAACCCACGAGGTTGACGGTTGTGGCCCTTTGCATGTTTCGGGGCACGCTAGACGAGAGGAAATGCGTGAGATGATCCATTTGGTGCGTCCAAAGTATATTATTCCGGTACACGGCGGTATGTTGCGTCGTCATTATCACGCCAATTTGGCTGTAGAAGAGGGCTGGAAGAGAGACCATATAATTTTAGCCAATAATGGCGACAGTTTTTTGGTTTCCGCAGACAAGGTTGAGCCCGCAGGGCAAGTCCCTCACGGCAGTTTACTGGTAGATCAGACGGGGTCAATCGTCAGCAATGTCGTGGTAAAAGATAGGTTAGTGCTGGGGGCAGAGGGTATGGTAGCAGTTGTTTTGACGATAGATCGCAAGAACGGGTCGCTATTAACTAGCCCAGATATCTTAACTAGAGGCTTTATCTATATTCGTGACTCCGAAGAGCTGATGAACGGCTTGCGAACCGAGCTTCGTCGGGCTGTGGTGCAACGGTTTAAGAGGGTAGATTTTGATAGATTTAAGCAAGAACTCAAAGAGCACATCACTCATTATTTATATGATCAAACACAACGCTCACCGATAGTTATTCCTGTAGTAAATGCAGTTAATACTAGCAAGCAAACAAGTAGCGATAAGCAAAATGCTAGTAGCAAAAAGACTCCCGAAAAAAGTCCAGATCAAATAAAAATAGAAGAACAAGAACGCTTTGCTAAATTACGAGCTAAACTACTAAACTCCAAATAAAACCATTTTTGTATTAACAGACAGCATTAAATTATGCAAAAAAACTGTTTCTCGTCTCAAGGAAATGGTATATTATTAAGCATAATTAGGATAACGTAGAGGGGGAGAGCAGATTTTATGAGGAGAATTAGTAAACTAGGCAGTAACTATATTGCCTTGATAGCTTTGTTATTTGGTATGATTTTACCAATAGTCAAGCCAGTAGTTGTTGAGGCATCGGGCGAGACAATTACGGGTACGAGCTCGATTTCTGTTGAGGCAGGCACAACACAAGCAATATCTGACATTCAGATAAACGGCAGTGGGGATGATGTAATCTCTGTACGGTTGTTTGTGCCAGAAGGTTGGCTAAGCATGACTACTACTACTGGCCTCACTTTTGATGGCGACAGCGAAGGCACTTTATTAGAGTTTTCCGGATCGAGGAGTAACATTAATACTGCGCTAGCCACTCTGCAATATCAAGCAGGTGCGCCAGGTGTAAAGCAACTTGAGGTATCATTGACAGGAGCTAACCAGTTTTATTATCCGAGCAACGGACATGTGTACGAGGTGATAAACAATGAACTTAATTGGACCGATGCTAAAACTGCTGCTGAGGGTCAAACTGCCTACGGATCAACAGGTTATCTAGCAACTATTAGCTCGCAAGAAGAGAATAATTTTGTTGCCGAGCGTCTTGCTGGCAGTGGATGGTTTGGCGCTAGCGATGCTAGTACAGAAGGCGACTGGAAATGGGTGACTGGTCCAGAAACAGGCACATCGTTTTGGAGTGGTGATGGATCTGGCTCGGTTGTGCCTGGTCAATACGCTAACTGGGCTGGTGGTGAGCCAAATGATTCGGACGGTGAAGATTGTGGTCAAATGCTTTCCGGTGAGGTTGGAGACTGGAATGATTTATCGTGCACATCACATACTCAACCAGCTTACATAGTTGAGTATGGCGCAACAGGCAATATGCCAGATGTAGAATATGCCGAAAAAACTATTACCATAACTAGTGCAGGTTTTGAAATTTCAAATTGCGCAGAGCTCGAGGCGATTAACGATACAGATAGTGGCGTGTACGCTAATGTTACTTTAACGGCCGACATTGACTGTCAGGGCGTAGACGTTGAGCCTTTATATTCGGGCGAAGGACCTTCATTTATGGGGACATTTGACGGTGCCGGTCATACCATACGCAACGTTGTGGTTGATGAATCTAGCAACAGCTATATTGGCATATTTGGTAAGAGTGAAAACGCCGACTTCTATAACCTAAATTTAGAAAATATTAATGTATCAGGCAACGAATATGTTGGTTCACTAGTGGGTTTTGTGGCTAAGGGCGGTTCTTTCAATAATATCCATGCTTCAAATATTACAATTAATGCTACAAACGATAGAGTTGGTGGCCTGATTGGCAGATACGAAACAGTTAGTACCGAGACTCTCACAAATTTGTCCGTTAACGGTGGCCAAATAGCGAGTGTTGGCGGGTCAGATGTAGGTGGCTTATTTGGCTTTTTCGGAAGTGATTCAGAAACAGATACAAGCATAACAATAAATAAGATTTACTCCGATATTGATATTAGTGCGACAGGTGGTGATGTTGGAGGGCTATTTGGCGAAGTAGAGCTAGATCCAGATGGAAGCAACAACACAATTAGTTTGACATTAAGCAATGCCTACACTTGGGGAGATGTTAATGTACCAGATTATACCAATATCGGTGGAATTATTGGTAGATTGGATGATGATGAGGACAATACTGTCCAGTACGCTATACAAAATGTTTATTCTCGTGGTCATATTACGGGAAGCTCTGATGTTGGAGGTTTAATTGGTGCTAATGATGAACTGTATTCACCAAATACTATTGCACTTTCTAATAGCTTCGCTATGGGTCAAATAACCGCAACTAATACATCTACTGATGGGGGTATAATCGGTGAATATGAGTATTCTGGGCAGACAATAACCTCTACGAATAATTTTTATGATGTCACAAGAACAGGGGTAGACAGTTGTGACGACGATGGCGAATTGACTGATTGTACAGTTGTAAATGTAGGGTCTTCTGATCCAGATTACTTTATTAACAACAATACTAACGCACCGTTTGATACTTGGGATTTTGAGGCTGTTTGGGTAGCGCATAGCGATACGCCACCAACATTTGCTGAAGATTCGGAAACTCCAGATCCTGAATCTTCCTCCGACTCCGACCCCATCCCCGACAGCATCGAAACCTCCGCCCCCAATTCTGGCGATGCCAACAATGACGGTACCGCCGATAGCACTCAAACTAATGTATCTAGTTATATTAACCCAGTAACAGGTAGCTATGTAGTACTCCAAACATCTAGTGAATGTAGTATCACTGCCACTACTACAACTAGTGAAGATAGTCTAACTACCAAAGACTCTGGCTATAACTATCCAGTAGGACTAACTAACTTTACTACAAGCTGTGGTACGGCTGGCTTTACCGCTACCATTAACCTCTACTACTACAACCTAAATAGTACTAGCTACACTCTAAGAAAACATAACCCTAATACTAATGCCTTCTATACCATAGCTAACCCTACACTAACTAACCTAACTATAGATAACAAACCAGTAACCAAAGTAACCTACCAAGTTACTGATGGTAGTAACCTAGACCTAGACAATACCCTAAACGGCACCATAGTAGACCCCGTAGGCCTCGCTACCCAAGCAGTCGGTGCCCCGAATACAGGACTAAAGTAAAGGTAAATAAAACCATTAAAATCTATTTTAGTATTTTAGGAGGACTGTCCTCCTAAAATAAGAAAATATGGTGTAGTAATTGTTTTTATAAAATGGTATTGACAAAAAAGCATAAGCGTGGTAATATGATTACTATCGACTGACAAACAAAAATATAAAACAAAAAAGGAGATATTAATGAGTGTAACCACACTTGATCCAACTCACGAATTGCCAGAATATGCAAGTCCAGAAAAGCCAAAGTTTGGTGAAATGGAAAGAGCTATTATCGCAGATCGTGAGACAGCTAACCAAGAACGACAAGCAGAAATAGCCCGGGGTTTAGAAGAGGCAGGTCTGGCTTCTCCAGTTGATGTTTTAAAGCAACCAGAGGCAACGCCATCCGAGAGAGCTCTTGGCGAAGTAGCCCTAAAGAGTCCAGAGTAAATAAGGTTAGTTTAATTATTTGTGATTATGTACGAGCACCACTTTGGTGCTCGTATTCTTAATCAGGACATATGCCATTGACAGGCGTTGTAAAATCTGCTATAATCTATCAGTAGATATTCAATAGTTAAGCTAAAGTAGTAATGATATAATAAAAGAGTAATGGCAAGAAAAAGAAAGAGACAGTCTAAAAAAAGAACAACAGAAACTATAGAGCGTTCGCCTTTTTGGGCAATGGCTGGTGGGGTAGTAATGATATTACTGGCATTATTTACTTTGCTTGGTGGATTTAGCGCCGGTGGACCTTTACCAGAAGGGTTGTTTAATATTGCCTATACGGTATTTGGTTTATCTGCATATATGGTGCCAATTGCTTTGATATTTTACGGAGTGATAAAGTTTTCTTCCGAAGATCACCGTATTCCGCTAAGTAAGAACATTAGTATGATTGCTTTTTTGGTCTTGTTTTCTACATGGCTTCATGTTGCTTTTGCTAGTGGTGATGCCACCAGTGGTTTTAGTGGAGGATTTGGCGGTAGAGTTGGTGCTTTGGTCGGCAATACGACACTTAACGCCATTACTCAAATTCCTGCATCTATAATGTTTTTTATATTTGCAATGCTTGCCTTTTTCTTTGCTTTTAACATCTCACCAGATATCATACTGGGCTTGGGCAAATTATTTGCTGGCAATAAAGATGAAGATTCCGACATCAGCAAACTAAAAAAAGACTCTGGCTTTGTTTTGAAGGAGGGTGTTCCTGTTGTCCATAGTGCAAATAAGTCTGGTAGCTTAAAAAGTAGTGCCCAAAAGCTAACCTCTGAGGAAAATCACGAAGCATTGACCGTTAAAAGTGACCCCACATGGAAATTGCCAGACATCGGTATGCTTAATCAAAAGCAGGACAAGGTTGATGCAGGCGATGTTGAAGGAAGGGCAAAGACTATTCGTGAGTCGCTTGCCAACTTTAACATTAATGTAGAGATGGAGGGGGCAAATATCGGCCCAAGAGTAACTCAATATATGTTAAAGCCTAGCAATGGCGTTAAGCTAAGTAAGCTACCGGGATATGCAGATAATTTGGCCTATGACTTAGCTTCTACATCAATCCGAATTGAGGCACCTATCCCGGGCAAACAAGCTGTAGGTGTAGAGGTGCCAAACAAAGAGCCAGCAACAGTGCGGATAAGTAGTTTATTGCGATCTCAAACATGGAAGGGGGCAACAAGCCCGCTATCTATCGTTCTTGGTGCTGATATTACTGGTGGTGCCGTAGTAGAAGATTTGATTAAGATGCCTCATTTGTTAGTGGCTGGTCAGACTGGTTCTGGTAAATCTGTAATGATCAACACTATACTTACGAGCTTACTGTATCGTAATAGCCCGAGCGACCTTAAGTTGATATTGATCGATCCAAAACAGGTGGAACTTAAGCCTTACGATGACATACCACATTTACTGACTCCTGTAATAACTGAACCAGAAAAGTGTATTAGTGCCTTAAAATGGACAGTTGCCGAAATGGAACGACGACTTAAAGCGATGACCGATATTAGAGTTAGAAATATCGTTGAGTATAATAACCAAAAGAAAGAAGAAGGAATGCCATATATTGTTGTGGTGATTGATGAGTTATCTGACCTTATGATGGTAGCATCGCGCGACTTAGAATCGTTAATTGTGCGAATTGCGCAAAAAGCTCGAGCTGTTGGCATACACTTGATTTTGGCTACTCAACGACCAAGCGTAAATGTCATTACCGGGCTTATAAAAGCAAATGTCCCAGCTAGAATTGCCTTTACGGTGAATAGCCAAGTAGACTCCAAGACAATTATTGATAAAGCGGGTGCCGAAAAATTGCTCGGACAAGGTGATATGCTCCTAAAAACTGCTGAAATACCCAAAGCAATTCGAGTGCAGGGGGCATTGATTACTGACGAAGAAACCAACAAAGTTACCGACTTTATAAGAGGTCAGCGTGAGCCAAACTATGATGATGAGGTGGTAAGTCAACCTGTTCAATTAAATGGTCGTGGAGGAATTGTGGCTGATATGAGCGATTCAAGCGATGATCCGATGTATAAAGAGGCCGTACGAGTAGTTATTGAAGGGGGGAAGGCGAGTACTAGTTTATTGCAGAGAAGATTACAAGTTGGTTATGGTAGGGCATCGCGCTTTATAGAAACTATGGAGGAGCAGGGCATAATCGGGTCTGCACGCGGATCTAGAGCAAGAGAAGTATTAGTTGATTCTGTTGAAGACGCACTAGATAATAAAGAAAATGTTCTAGAGGGCGAATAAGAGCCAGCAGATATTTGCTTGCATAGTTTAAAAAAATTGCTTAAGATTAGATAGAAATAAACACGGTTAGCAAATTAGAACCGGCTGGAGGTAGATTTTGACTTATTTACTGCTTTTGACCGGTTCTTTTTTGTCTAGAGTTTTTTAGAACTTTTGAGGGATTGGATTTCGGAAGCTGTTGGCCAAGAGTTGAAGGCACAACCTTGCAGACTGATTGATTGTTGTTGCATTACAGGGGCGGACTGTCCGGCTCCACCACAATAACGGTGCGAAAACCCTAGCCAATGACCCGTTTCGTGATTGATAACCATAGTCCTGTAGCCGTCTAGGGAACCGCCAGCACCATTCCATGCAGGGCTAGCTCCAGACCAACGGTCAAAGTTGATTATCACATTATTGCCTACTCGACAGCTCCAAGTGCTGTCGCATATTGTGGAACTAAAGCTGGGCACTAGGTCGGCTCTGGTTAGCCATGCGGTATAGTTGCATCCGCTGGCAACCTCAACAAATTTGATTTGTCCATTTACCGACCAGCCCCGAGTATCAGCATAAACTGCTTGTAGTTTGCTTCGGAACTCGCCGAGATAGGATGCATCAACACCTTTTGCAGATACACAATAAGTATATGTGATAAGTTTTTTTGGAGCCGGCAGAAGAGTCACTACTATGTTTTTTGATACCTTAATAGCTGTGCTTATTTGATCAATAGCTTGCTGTTTGTTTCCGAGCACCAGATTAAATTGTTTAGAGGTGTCATTAACTAACTCGCCAATTCTTGCGCTTGATAAAACATAGGTGTTATCTTTCTCCTCGTATAGCTTGGCTATCTCTGTTTTGGTGAGTGTTTTTAATTTGTCTTCGTATTTTATTGAGATTATCGTTGCTAGACTGTTGTTTAGACTGCTAACTTCCTTATCTATATCAAATGTACTGTCGGGAGCCTTTAAGTCTGCAGATAATAAAAGATCAATAGTGGTTTTGCCATTGTTTAGCTGTTTTATTACAGAGGTAATGGAGTTGTCTATGTCAATAATTTGCGGAGCTTTGGCGGGTATGCTACTAAATTTGTTGTCGTTGAGTGCAATATGTGCCGAAACAGGGGGTGTTTCTAAATCTGGAGCAATAGTCTGCAGATACTCCTTGGCTGTAGTGTGGTTTATTTGATAGGAGGAGTTTACCTTATTGCTGTGAACGAAATTGATCATCGGGATGGTTGACCTGTTGGTCTTAATGTTTTGGAGGATGCTGGGGTAGTCAACTGAAACCCCTAATAGAGCTGGAGACATTTCTTTGGTCTTGTCGCCTAGTTTAAGTGTAATGGATTGAGGTAAACTAACTATGCTTTGTGCTTGAGCCTCAATATCTTTATACGACAGCGACCCAATAGACTGTCCATTTAGCTGGGTTCTGGGGTAGGTTTTGTTCTTGTACATTACAAAAATGATTAGATTTAAGAGCACAGCTAAGCCAACAGTAGCCATAGTAATAAGAACGATTGTTTTTTTACTCGGTATAGTTAGTTTAGGAAGCGTGGATTTGGCTTTCTTGTGTCGATTCTTCATTGTTGCATAATAAATCATCAACTGCCTTTTGACAAACAGGGGTGGTTTTGATAGACTAAAGGAGTTAGTAACTTTTCTGCTCACAACTTCTTAAGGTTGTTGGGCAAACCCAAAGAAAGGAGAGGTTTTGAATAAGTATGAACTAGCCGTGTTGTATCACCCAGACTTGGAGGTCGATCTGGAGAAGGGCGAACAGCGCGTTAAAAAAATAATTGATGACAACAAGGGTAAAATTGTTGACACCGACAACTGGGGCAAGAAAAAGCTGGCTTACCCAATTAATAAGCTTCAATCTGCAGTTTATGTTTTTTATACTGTTGAGCTAGAGGCGAGTAGTCTGTCCAAGATAGAAGCGACATTAAATATCACAGATGAGGTTATCAGGTATTTGATTGTCAAAATTGACGAAAAACAACAAGCCAAGATAAAAGAGCTTAAAGCGGTGGTTGAGAAAAAACAAGCGCAAAAAGACGAAAATACCCAATCACAAGAAGAGTCAGAAGAATAAATAGAGTACACTAATAAGGTATAAGGGAGAAGTTCTATGGCAAAAGGTTTTAACAAAGTAATACTTATGGGCAACTTAACACGAGACCCAGAGGTAAGAACAACACCAAGTGGGCAAAGCGTGACAAACTTTTCGATTGCCGTTAATCGGTCGTGGAAGGGTGCTGACGGCAATCAACAAGAGTCGGTTAGCTATATTGATTGTGTTGCTTGGGCACGGATTGGCGAGGTGATTGCTCAGTATATGCAAAAAGGTCGTCCGATTTTGGTCTCTGGCCGTTTAGATCAAAGAAGCTGGGAGCAAGATGGCCAAAAGCGTAGTAAGGTAGAGGTCGTCGTTGAAGACTTTAATTTTGTAGGTGGGGCTGGTTCCGGTGGCGATTACGGAGGCGATGCAGAGCAGTCTAGTGTGTCAGCAAAAAAGAACGACGACACAGAGGTAGATGATGTTAGTGACGAGGCTATCAACCTAGACGATATCCCTTTTTAAT
This sequence comes from uncultured Candidatus Saccharibacteria bacterium, assembly GCA_964565615.1. Classification (GTDB taxonomy): domain Bacteria; phylum Patescibacteriota; class Saccharimonadia; order Saccharimonadales; family JAGQNJ01; genus HK-STAS-PATE-36. Next base: position 16,719 of record CAZMFO010000002.1, read on the forward strand.
CTAGCAATGCTCAACATAGTATATGCTTTGTCTGCCAAGAAGGTACAGTTTTGTATTAGAGACAGGTTTCTATTTAATAGTTTAATAAAGTAAAGGAGATGATAAATGGCAAAGATTTTTAGAAGAAAAGAAGAAGTCGCTTTTTTTGATCACAAGGACTATAAAACACTACAGCGATACATTAATGTTTATGGTCAAATTGAAGGTCGAAAAAAGACAGGACTAACAGAGAGTCAACAAAGACATTTGGCAAGTGCTATTAAGCGTGCTAGACACCTTGCGCTATTACCATTCGTTGCTAATAACTAAGATTTATGGAAAAATCGGTACCTTTCAATCTGGAGCTCATCAAGCAAGTAGCTAAGAGATATCCTACACCGTTTCATATTTACGATGAGACGCAGATAATAGCGAATTCAAAAGAATTATACAATGCCATGCAAAATGTTGGCTTTAGTGATTTTAAGAACTATTTCGCCATCAAGGCATTGCCGAATCCATATATTATGGAGATTTTGGCAGAACTGGGGCACGGTATGGATGCTAGTAGCATCGCAGAGATAGAATTGTGCAAAATGGTGGGTATTCGGGATGTGATTTATTCATCGAATAACACTACAGATGATGATTTTGCTAGAGCGATAAAAGAAGGTGCTATCATTAACTTTGATGATATATCTCATGTCAGGAGGTTTATCAAAAAGTTTGGTACTCCAAAGATTGCCTGTTGTAGGTATAATCCAGGAAAAATAAAGTTTAAAGGGGGTGAAGAAAGTATTATTGGCTCACCACATGAGGCGAAGTTTGGTATGCCCTATGAACATATTCTTGAAGCTTATGGATTGCTCAAGAAGGCTGGTACAAGAACATTTGGGCTACATACAATGCTCTTAAGTAATAATTTAGATTGGAATAGTCATATAAAAATCGCCGACTTATTATTTGAAATTGCCAATAAGATATCTAAAAAACTGGACATTACCTTTGACTTTATTGATCTAGGTGGAGGTATAGGGGTGGCGTATCATCCCAATGATCATGAGTTTAATATGAAGTTATACTCAGAAAACTTAAGGGCTATTTATGATAAGTATTTTTTTGGAAGTAATAAGCCTAGGATTGTTATGGAGAATGGGCGATTTATAACCGCTAGTTCGGGATATCTAGTAACAAGAGTTATAAATAGAAAAGATACACACAAAACATACATTGGGGTTGATGCAAACATGGCAAATCTAATGCGTCCCGGTATGTACGGAGCGTATCATCCTATTTCGGTTTTGGGTGGCAGTAACCGAGAGTATGAAATTGTTGATGTTACTGGTTCGTTGTGTGAGAATAATGATAAATTTGCTATTGATAGACGGTTACCAGAGCTCAATATAGGAGATTACTTGGTGATTCACACCACTGGTGCACATGGTCATTCAATGGGGTTTCAGTATAATGGGAAATTGCGGTCTGCCGAACTTCTGCTCCGGGTTGATGGAAGTATTGAGCAAATTAGGCGTGCCGAGACTATAGATGATTATCTTGCTACATTAAATTATAGGAGAAGAAAATAATGGCTTTTGGAATTACAGACTTAAAGAAGGGTACGCTGTTTCAGTTTAATGGTGAGCCTTTTAGGGTTGTTGATTATTCACAAAAAGTTATGGGTCGGGGAGGCTCAATTGTTAATGTTCGCATAAAAAGTTTGCTTGATGGCAAAGTGCTAGAAAAGACTTTTAAGGGTAATGAACAGCTTGAGCCTGCCGAAGTTGTCAACAAAAATGTACAGTATTTATACAACGATGGGTCAACTTATTATTTTATGGAGGACGAAACTTACGAGCAGTTTGAGGTGTCGCTTAGTATTATTGGCGAGCAGGCAGGTTACCTAAAAGAGGGCGATAAAGTAATTGTTCAATTATTTGGTGGCCGAGTAATAAATGTAGAATTGCCCAAAAATGTTTATTTAAAAGTTGTTTATACTGAAGATGTTGTAAAAGGCGATACTACAAGTAGTGTTTTAAAAGATGCCGAACTAGAAACTGGAGTAAAGGTAAAAGTTCCAGCATTTATTAAAAATGGAGATATTTTGAGTATTGATACTGCGACTGGGGCATATCGCGAACGCAAGAAGGATTAGCCTATGACTAACCCAGAAATAGAAGTTATATGGAAGAGCTGTACTTGGCAAAGTAGTCATCGGCGGATTGTACGGCCATATATTGAAGGAGCTGTGGATTTGGCTCATAAAACGGCCGAGCACATAGGGCTTGAGTATGATCGGCCAAAAATTGCCAAGATTAAGCGTTGTGGTAATAGTTACCCGGCAATTGGCGAAAATGAAGACGCTACTGGTTTTAGTATTTTTGTCCCAGTTGATGATTATCGTCGGAGAAAAGTGGCCAGGAAGTTTAGTACATATGTTAGGGCAACTGTTCACGAATTGACTCATTCTGCCCGTTGCGAACGATTTGGCGATTGGAGCTTACTAGAAGAAGTTGCCAGTGAGGGGTTAGCGTATGTGGCAGAAGATCTAGCTTTAAGAGAATTGGGCGATGATAGAGGAGCTTGCGGGTCTATTTCTGACTTGGGCTATTGTAATAATGCAAGAGTAAAGGAGGAGCTGGTAGCCGACTCTTTAGAGTCCGAAAGCTCGGAGCGGGCTCTAGATGAGGTTATGGACAAATGGTTTAATTGGGACTTGCCTCGTCTGGATCGTGGGTCAACCTTTGGCATTATAGAGGTTAAGAGGCGCCTTAGTGAGGGCAATACATTTAATCAGTTGCTAGATTGGCCTCCAGAGCAGGTGCTGGATCTCTTATGATAAAAACAAGGCTTGATCAGGCACTTGTTATTCGTAGTCTTGTTGCTACTCGTAGTCAAGCAGAAAACTTGATAAAGCTAGGTGAGGTTAAGGTAGACGGTAAAGTCGTGACTAAGCCCGGTTATTTTGTGGGCGAAAATAACGAGATAGTTGTTACTGCTAGTGAGCGATATGTGTCGCGGGCAGGGCTAAAACTTGCGTCTGTTGCTAAAATTTTTGATGTTAACTTTTGTCAGGCAGTGGTTTTAGATGTTGGATCATCTACAGGTGGATTTACAGATTATGCTCTTCAGAACAGAGCTAGCAAAGTAATAGCTGTTGATGTTGGGACTAACCAAATGCATCAAAAACTACGATCAGACAAGAGGGTAGAACTTTATGAACAGACGGATATTCGTCAGTTTCGCACCAGCCAACAGATTGATATTGTTATTGTTGATGTTAGTTTTATTAGTATTAGAAAGGTCTTGCCTAGTGTCGTTAAGATAGCTCCACAGGCTAAAATAATCGCTATGGTAAAGCCTCAGTTTGAGGCGGGAGCAGAGTTAAAAAATAAAGGAGTGATAAAAAATGAGCGACTTCGCAGATCAATCCTAAAAGATTTTGAACTTTGGGTAAAAGAATTGTTCGTTATAGAAGATAAGTCAGACAGTAAAATTAGTGGATCAACTGGCAATCAAGAACGATTTTACTTGTTGTCTTTACCTAAGTAAGCGAGCTAATTGCTTTCACTGTAATTAGCAGAAGAATATCGTATACTAAGTTTATGCCACAAATGTATTTGCGACAGACATCACAGTTTAGTAATAAACCAAAACGACACAAACGGCAGAGAACGCTTTTGCTACTGTTTGGAGTAGTGGTTTTCTTGGTGGGGTGGTTAATAATTGGCAGTAAAACCGCCAACAGCCCAGAGCCACCAGCAAATAAGACCACTTTAAGCGAACCTAGTTCTGCCCCCAATACAACCACCTCCGTCCAAGAAAAGCAGTTGCCAAATATACAGGTTGATATTGATAAGTTTGTTGCCTCACATCAAGGCACCTATGCGGTTAAAATAACTAGCCAAAGCGGTACAGTTTTAGCCGAGCATAATGGAGATAAGGGGTTCTTTACAGCAAGCATTTATAAATTATTTGTCGCTTATGCGGGTTATCAAAAAATTGATGACGGGACACACCAGTTATCAGAATCGTATTTGGCTGGATATACACGAGGGGGTTGCTTGGATGCAATGATTAGAGATTCTTATAGCCCTTGTGCCGAGAAGTTGTGGGAAGAGCTTGGCAAAGAAAGCTTAACCAAACAAATGCAAAAACTCGGGCTAACAAATACTTCGTTAACTGGCTTGGTTACATCGGCCAATGATTCGGCTATGATTTTACAAAGAATTGCTAAGGGTGATGGTTTAAGCGAGGCATCAAAGGGGGCTTATCTAGATTCTATGAAGACACAGGACAGCAAGTATAGAAGGGGCCTGCCAACGGGCTTTAAGCAGTCAACCGTTTACAATAAAGTAGGCTGGAACGAGGACAAAGAGTGGCACGATACAGCCATAGTTGTGCTACCAAACGGAGAAAAGGTTATAGTTACGATTTTGACTAGCGGGGCGGGTTACAAAAATGTTGCACAGCTGGGTGCTGTTATTGAGGAGGCATTATTAAAGTAATTTTTGCAAGGCTTGTTTGTTTAGTATTTTTATAAAGCCCTGCGAACTATCTATTAATCCTTTTCGTTCAAGGACTCCTACCTCTCTACTGGTGGTTTCGCGACTGGCATTGATAGAGCTGGCAATATCCTGTTGTCGCAAGGGAACATCAATAATTACAATGTCGCCTTCTTCTCTTCCGAAACGAGTCCCCATTGTTAGCAAGAAAGACGCTAGTCGTTCGCGGACAGTACGGTACTCAAGATTAAGGATTCTCTCGGAATGGAACTTGTACTGTTTGATAACTAAGTCAATAAAGGGGTAGAGCGCCTCTGTGTTTTTTGCTAAAAAGTCCGTAAAGGTGTTTCGCCGAATTCTATAAACAACCGTAGGTGCGACGGTTTGGTAAATAATGCTTCGTCCTTGCCCGGTAACGGCCCAAATAAGAGGAAATATCTCCTGTGATTTTCTGATAATCAGTAGATTTTCTTCGCCGTATTTACTGATGTTGTAGGCTTTTACCAAGCCACTCTCTATCAGATAAACATACTCTGGTGCTTCTCCGGGCCTTATTATGTATTCGCCTTTTTTGTAAGTCAAAACCGTACCTTGTCTAAAAAGGCTGAAAAAAATCTCTTGCTGGCTTTCGGTACCCAACATAGATATATTATGGCACAAATTTATAGATTGTGTAGTTATTGTGATATTTGTCGCAGAACATTAGTCATTTAATTAACTGTGAATTATTTGGCGTGGTGAGATGATAGTTATGGAAGGAGGGTTAAGATGGTGGACATCCAAAATATAGACGCTCAACTGTTTAAGGTTGGTATGCGCAATCGGTTCTTTGCAAGACCAGAGGTTAGGGAGTTGTGTCATATTTTGGTGGCCGGTGAGGTCATCAAACATGCTGTTGTGGGGCAGTATGAGGGTGGTTTTGCTTTAATAATTGCTACCGATCGAAGGGTTTTGTTAGTTGATAAAAAGCCATGGTTTCTGACAATGGAGGATATTCGTTACGATATGATTTCTGAGGTGGATTACTTTTCTAGAATGGTTGACGCGACATTATCGGTGATTACCATTAACAAAAAGTTGACTTTTACTAGTTGGCGAAAGGCGCGCCTACGAGAGCTTGTTAAGTATATTCAAAATAGAGTCCTAGATTTACGCCGTATTGATAATGGGTGGGTACAGTCTGATCATCCGCAAGTTGTTAAGTCGGTTACGGTACAGCCTACAAATCAACCACTACAGAGGATGCGACAAATTCCACAAACGGACTTTATAGAAGCCTATCAACGGCAGATACGGCTACATTCCTTGGCACATATAGTTGGAAAGATGGCGACAGATGACTACATTAGACCAAGACCGGTCATCAAACCACTTTATTTACGCCCATCATTGGTTTCTAAGTATAAGCATAGGGGGTATAATGCCCACATGCCGGTTACACATTAAATCTAAATTCAACGACATCATCCGGTTGCATTATGTAAGTTTTGCCTTCGGTACGGACTTTTCCTGCCGATTTAGCCTTAGATTCGCTACCAGCATTAATTAAATCGTGATAATTGATTATTTGAGCGACGATAAAACCTCGTTCAAAATCACCGTGAATAACACCAGCCGCTTGAGGTGCGGTAGCCCCTTTTTTAATTGTCCACGCACGGACTTCTTTTTCTCCAGCTGTTAGGTAGCTTTGTAGGTTGAGAATATCATAAGCTGTTTGAATAAGTTGTTCTAGCCCAGAAGTCTTAACTCCATAACTTGTTAAAAGTTCTTGCTTGTCAGCTTGGTTGAGGCTTTTAAGTTCTTCTTCAAGCTTGGCGCAAATAAAAATTGCTTTAGAATGTGGCACGAGTGTAGCAAGTTGTTCTGTTTTTCGTTTGTTTGTTAGCGTTTCCTCGTCTACATTAAAGACATAAATTACCGGTTTTGTAGTAAGCAGATGTAGATCACTTAGTTTGTTCATATCTTCTTCAGAAAACTGGCTGTTGATTGGCTTGCCTTCATTAAGGCACTGTTTAGCGTTTTCTAATAGATGCACTTGGCTATTGAGTTTTGGGTTAGCTCGTGCCTCTTTGGCAAGTTTTGGTAGGCGTTTTTCGATGGTCTGTAAATCGGCAAGGATTAGTTCTGTATTAATAACATCAATATCTTTTTTCGGCGAGTGGTTGTTATCAATGTGCTGAATGTCGGTGTCTTCAAAAGCACGCACAACATGACAAATGGCATTACAATTACGAATGTTGGCTAAAAACTGGTTTCCCAAACCTTCGCCTTGGCTGGCCCCAGCTACTAAGCCCGCTATATCAACAAATGTTACTGTTGCCGGAACTATTTTAGACGATTGATACAGCTCGGCAAGTTTGTTTAGCCTTTGGTCGGGTATTGGTACAATGCCGGTATTTGGTTCAATAGTTGCAAAAGGGTAGTTTGCTATTAGTATGTTGTTGTCTGTCAAGGCATTAAATAATGTACTTTTGCCAACATTGGGCAAGCCCACAATGCCAATAGATAAACTCATATAAGCTAATTATAACAAGGGTTGGGGTAAGAAATAAATGGGTCTAGGGCTTTATTAAAAAAATGTTTTTTGTTATGCTTAAATAAATGAAGGTGTCTAAAAATAAATGTGGATGGTTGGTTAGTCTGACAGAAAGAGTCAAAAATGGCTAGATTGCCTCAACCGGGACAAGATATTGGAACATGGGGAGACATACTTAATGAGTACTTAAGTGTATCTCATAATACGGACGGGACTATTAAAGCATCTGCTTTGCCGGCTTCGTTAAGAGATGGCTCAACTGGTGCGACAGGACCGGTTGGTCCAGCGGGTTCTGTGGGTCATCAAGGAGCAACCGGTGCTGGTGCTACAGGTGCCACCGGAGCTCAAGGATTGCAAGGCTCTCAAGGTTCAACTGGTGCAACCGGTGCAGGTGCTACCGGCGCTACTGGCTCTCAAGGCGTGGTTGGAGCAACTGGTGCCACTGGCCCGGCTGGAGTTACCGGCCCTGGCGTACCAAGTGTGTCTGGGCATAATGATGATGAGGTATTACAAATTCAAGGTGGCACCTCTGTCTGGGCACCACTAGGGAATGTTGCCTACTTAGATATTGGTACTACTGCGGGTACCGTAGCGTCTGGTGACGATAGTCGGATAACTGGTGCTTTGCAACGAAGCGGTGGCATAATGACAGGCAGATTTGCGACAACACCTGTCGTACTGACTGATGCAACCACCATTGCGGTTGACGCGACTCTCGGTAATCATTTTCGAGTGACTTTAACGGGCGCAAATCATACTCTTGGTGCACCTACTGGAGGTGTGGATGGTCAAAAAATCACCTTTCAGATCATCCAGGATGGTACTGGCGGTAGAAACTTGTATTATAGCGCGGTGTATGACTTTGGCAACATCGGTGTACCAACATTATCGATCGACCCAAACAAACACGATTACATTGGCTGTGTTTACGATGCAAACTTAAATAAATGGCATGCAATTGCTATTGCTAAGGGGTATAACTAATCAATGCCAAGTTATGTATGGCGAGCAGAACATAATCTGGACGATGCAAACCAAGATGTTCCTGGTTATAACTACGGCCATAGTGGTTCAGAATTAAGGTTACGCGCAGATAATGATAACAATGTGCGCAAAGTGGTTGGCATAAGGTTTATTGGTGTTATTCCTGCGAACACTAAATCTATACCGCAGGCTACTGTATCAGGGCTTATTGCAACGGGTACAGAGATTGGCGCAAATTGCGATATATTATTACAGAAGTCGCTTACAACAAATCAATTTAAGAATTCAGCAGGGAGTGGTCCTGATGATGTCGTCAGTAGACCATTAACCACTACTAGTATATCGTGGGTGCAAACGATGTCAAATAATGATTCGTTTACAACACCAGACTTAAGACCCTTGTTTAAGGAACTAATGGAACTTGCTGGTGCTGTTTTTGGTAATCCGGGCGAGCCGTATGTAGCAACTTCTCCTACAGCTCAGGATATACAGAATCCAATAGTAATTTTTCGTGGGAAGCTCATAAGTCCACCAGATAATGAGGTAAGGTTCTACTCTTATAATAGTGTGTCTGATCCGTTAACGCGTACCAGAATACCGAAATTAACGATAAATATAGTACTAAATGATCCTATCCTGGTTCCATCAGATAGACGAACGCATGTTGCGATTCTGTCGGACTCGATTGGTTGGGCGTTACAGCCCGGACAACAGTACACAGATTCTTTGATGAGTTTTGCGGCTTTTGGCGCAATCCAAACGACCGGGATGATTAAGCTTGAGCAGCCACCCGGTGGAATAGTATCTATTGTGCACAATGGGCAACCGTACACAATTGATGATCCTTACGGTGCTGCTGGGATGGGATCGATTACCCCAGAGGGCAGGCAAGGATATACGCAATATGGGATATTAAAAGACCGCCTAATGCATGCTTTTGGCGTTGCCGAAACGGATATTGTTATTCACGCCTATGGGCTTGGTGGGACGACCGCAGGACCGGCATCGCGGACTCAGGGTGTTTGGTCTAGCTCAAAGCCTAAAGAAGAACCTTATGATAGTCTAGCCAATATTGCGAACCCTGGCGGTAATCTAGATGGGATACTTACTAATCCGTTATGGAATTATTATGATGCGGGCGGACAGACCTTGATCGATTTGTTACGAGATACCTCTGTCGAGAGGCTACTACTTATTTATATCGGTGGTGGTAATGATGCGTTTGCCACTAGTTATGACAGTGCTCTTTTACCCATGAATGCCACTCCTGCAGATCAAGCTCTGTGGGATACTACCAAAGCTACTATAAAACAAGCCTACAAAGATATCTTTAATTTTTGCAAGGATGTTCGTGATGCTGCTGGGGGGTCAGAGATTGATTTTCTGCTAGTTGGGTACCCGAATTTTGCGACAGATGACCCACGAATAGCTCCCAGAGTTGTCCAAGTAGATTCCGCACCGGGTGGAACATACCACCGCGGTAGCTGGCCATCTATTAGCAATCCAGACTCTTGGTATGGAGGCTCAAACGGAACAGATATGGGAGGGTCAATGGCGCCCTATGGCTCCGGTAATGTTAATGTTATCCCACACATACCTTGGTTTTTGGCGTACACATATTTTTTTAATGGCGGTAATCATATTGCCGAGACTAATATACCCGGAGTAGATATGAACGCCTACGGTCCTCTACCTCGTCCTATGCAAAAGGGCGATCTGGGTATGTTCTTGCAAGTTAAGGCCTTTAATTTTGCTTACAAGACCTTCGACGCTGATTATATGGGTACCGAATATGAACGCTGGTATTCTCATTGGGCAGCAGATCATTATGGTGCTTCATTTGCAGGCTGGACAAATCAAGATAAGTGGAACACAGCAGAGAATTTCTTTAGGGCAGCATATAATGCATACCCCTATTCCTCCGCTGCCAATAATAACCTCCTTGTGTCTGCAACCAACACCAAAATTGCCATATCTTATTGCACGAGAAATATAAGTAATTTAACAGTTAATTCTATGTTGCATTACACTACCGGCGAGGCATCAGAAGAGGCTATAGCTGACTTGCAGGCAGGGGGGTTGCAGTGCCAATATGTCAACCTGTGGGATTGTTTAGGGTCAGAGGTTGGTAGTGGGGTAACGGCATCAGCTGGAACATGGGCCTTTCTGGACGGAGTTCACCTTACCAAGGAAGCTAGCGAATTATACGCGGATGAGATAATTGCACGAGCTAGGCTTAGTTCGCCTATCTTGCAAACCTTGACAGACTGGAGTGCGGAGGCAACTTCCAGATTCTTGCAGTTGTTTGGCGAGGGTGTCTAATCTCCTATTAATGGTATGTTGTGGATAAATAATAAAAAAAGCTTGTTTACTTAAACATAAGCAGTGTAGTACAATACTAGTTAATCATGGTGTCCGAGAAACAAACTCCCAATGGTAGCAGGTTTAATCGTAAGAAAGAGGCCTTGCCATCCCGTATTTTCCAATCAGTAAAATCAAGCACACCAAAGCAGAAGCAGGTTTTTTTTGTATGTATACTAGCTGGGTTGACCGTCATTCTCTTGTCATTTTACCTCTATGGCGTGATGGTATCTAATAGTGATACTGACGGTAACGGAAGTGCTAGTACTAATGTTTGTGGCAACAATTCTGAATTGCTGAACAGGGTTAATGATGCAAAGAATAGTAATAATACAGATGCCCTAAAGGCATTAAAGAACGAAATAAAGAGTAAGCAAGGCTATGAGTATGATCAAAATTGTCTGTATGGATTAATAATTTATGCACTTTATAACGGTGACGCGAAAGAAGCCAGACACAGTTACAACAAGTACAAGGCAATTTATAATAATGATGACAACAAATACCTAACGCTAGGGTTTAAATCTATAGAATCCGTAGAAAAGCTTGGTCAAGGAGTAGCCAATCTAGAAGAGACAACTAAAGTAATGGAGGATAATGTTCGTGTATTTACCCCACCAAACATTCCTAAGCAATAGATTTCGAACGATACTGTTGATCAGTTGGTTATGTGTCGTAAGTGGGATTTGCTTTGTATTTTCTGGCAAAGCCTACGGAGCTCCAGTACCAACGGTATATGAAGACACATCGGGATGGCCGGCAGACGCCTTAAGTGTAGTACAGGGCTATTGTAATAATAATCCCGGACAGCCATTGTCAACTACTATATGGATCTCTGATGCTTCAAATCAAGGTAGGACATCTGTTACTATTGCATCGGGTCAACCGCTTAATTTGGCTTGGCAGATTGGTACCTATAGATGCGGTAGCACATGGAACCCACCCACCCCTAATCCAATATTGGGGGGGCAGTATGGTTACTTCAGACCTACAGGTGGACGCTACAGAGTCTTGGATAGCGCCAATAATGCTGGGCCGTGGATTAGCATCCCTTCATTAAGTACTGATATAGCTAATGCTTTGACACAACTCCCTCCGCAGGCAAGTGGCTCTAATAATGCGTCTAGGTCATCATGGGCATTTCCTATAGATACGAGCGGGTTTACACCTGGATCTACTCTTACTGTTGAAGTTGAAGTACCCTCTAAGCAGTATGCATTTTATCCCGGAACACCAAATATATTTGTTTGTATTGAGGATAATACTCCAACCATAATGAATGTCCCACCACATCCGCTTTATACCGGCGATCCAAATAACGACGTTTTGAATATCTGTAGGGAGCCAAGACCAAGCTTGAGGATTACCGTTAATGTCGCACCCATTAGGCACTTTGATCTAACTCCTCAGACACCTGTAATTAATGGGAAGAACAGCGTTAGTTTTGATATATCGAATAGTGGGGATGGCAATTCTAGATATGATTCTGGTGGTGTTAAAACTGGGGTAACAGCAACCATTAATATTTGGAAGAATCCTGACCCCACGTATACTACTGGAAGAATCTATAATGGAACCGTAAATAACATAGATATCGGACCAGGTTCAAGCTGGAGTAGTGTATTGGGTAGTATGTATCCTGTCCCTCTCCCACCAGGGTTAGTTTTGGGAGATCAAATTTGTGCTCAAATTCAAATACAGCCCGCTACGGGTGTTACAGATGGTGCTTCTGACCCGGGAAGTCGTAGCGCGAATGGTGGCCAGCCCGTTTGCATTAGCCTGATTGCTCGGCCTTACTTTAGGGTTTACGGGGGCGATGTTATTGCTGGTCGTAAGATCGCAAATGGGGTTAATGCTGATTGCACCAAGGATGTTGACAAGAGCGTAAAGGGATACACTAAACAAGTTGGTTCTAAGTGGGTTGGTGCTGGGTCGCAGTTCGCCGTTAGTGCTACAGGTGCAATCGAAGGATTTATGAGTGCTAGTATGCACAACGATGCTTCGGGTGGTAGTGAGGTCCCCAGGCCTAGCGGTGGACTAAGTTTTATGAACTCAGGCAATGGCCCTGCTAACCCTCTTGGTTTTGATGGTTCTGCATATATTGGCTGTGCCCCGGATTATGATAGTTATGTAAAGAATAATGGTGGTTATACTCCCAGTGGCGGAGGACCTGCGACTTTATTAAGTGGCTTGCCTGCTGGAAATAGGCTTTACTTAGATGGAGATTTAACTATAAATGGGAATATAGAAGATCTAACAACAGAATGGGACTCTATTGCCGATATTAAGCCAGTAATAGTTATTGTAAAAGGTAACATTAATATAGCTAGCAATGTGACGCGACTAGATGGGTTATACGTGGCTTTGCCTAAGAGTGACGATACAGGGGTGATTAATACATGCTTTCCAATGTCAGCGAGTTGTAGCAACAATAAGCTTACTGTTAACGGTGCTTTTGTAGCAAAGACAGTCAACCTTTATCGAACTAATGGAGATCTTGAGTCTGCTACGTCAAATGAGTTGGGTGATAGCCCTCATATAGCTGAAGTATTTAACTTTCCGACCTCTTTCTACCTAGGCCTAAAATACAATGTCTTTAATCCTACTAACCCAGACGCCGTACAAAGAAAATACGATACCATTGTTGGTTTACCGCCAATACTATAAAAAGAAAAAGTCGCTTGCCTAACAACATAGTGCTTATGCTATAATTGTACCAATGAGTTTATTAACCGGCGTCTCTGATTTTTTTGGACTGGACATCGGCACCTCAGCAATTAGATTAGTAGAACTAAGAGGGGGTGGGCCAGTCAAACAGCTTGTTCGATTTGGCTATGTGCCAATTGATATTAAGCTTTCGATGAGCGATTCTAAGCCCGATCAGCAAAAAGTTAGTGAGATTATTAGAGATTTGCTGGTTCAGGCAAGGGTAGTTAGCAAAAATGTAGTTGTTGGCATTCAATCGCAAAGAGTCTTTACTACTTTAGTTGATGTAGATAGGCTATCGTCTGCAGAGCTCGGTAAGTCAATTAAACTACAGGTTGATTCAATTATTCCAACGCCCGCTACAGAATCCAAAATTGACTGGGCAATGATAGGTGATTCTCCTAAAGATCCATCCAAGGTTGAAGTTTTACTAACAAGTGTACCAAACGAGTACATTGAAAGTCGTTTAGATATGCTTGAGTCCATCGGGCTTAATGTAATTGCTCTAGAGCCAGATAACTTGGCTCTAAGTCGGTCGTTATTGCCCCCTGATTCGGTTAGTCCCCAGATGATTGTAGATGTTGGCGAAAACAGTACCGACATCGTTATTGTGGCTAGTGGGGCACCGCGATTAACTAGATCAATACCTACTGGGGCAAACTCCATCATCAAAGCTGCGGTGCAGAACCTTAATATAGATGAGCCTCAAGCTCGACAGTTTGTTTCTAAATTTGGTTTAAGCAAAGATCGTCTAGAAGGGCAAATTTTTAATGCTGTTATTACTACGGTTGATATACTAATGTCGGAGATAGAAAAATCTATAAAGTTCTTTACTAATCGTTATCAGGTTGGCGTAGAAAAGATTATTATTGCTGGCGCCGGTGCGGTGATTCCTAGTATGCCAGCCTACATAGCCAATAAATCTGGTCTTAATGTTGAGATAGGTAACTCTTGGCGTAATGTTAGTGTTGGCTCGGCTAGCGAGTCTGACTTAATGGCTTTGTCGCCTTACTTTGCGGTGGCGACAGGATTGGCAGAGAGGCAAGAATAATGGTCCAATTTAACTTGTTACCAGATGTAAAATTAGAGTATCTTAAGGCACAAAAGACAAAGCGTACTGTACTTCTTGGCGTTATTTCTGTAACTGCCTTGATGGTGTTTATTTTTGTTTTGCTGTTTTTAATTGTTAATGTTTTTCAGAAACAGCACCTTACTAACCTAAACGAAAACATCGAAACCAAAACAAAGGAGCTTAAAGCTGTTCCTGATTTAGATAAAGTATTGACTGTTCAAAACCAATTAAAGGTTTTGCCAAAGCTACACGAAGACAAGCCAGCTACCAGTCGGTTGGCCGGCTATCTTGTTCAGTTGACGCCTTCTGATGCTAAGATTACAGATGTAACTATTGATTTTAGCGCCTCAACGATTGATTTAAATGGTACAGCCGGTAACCTAGAGACAATTAACCGATTTGCTGATATTTTAAAGTTTACTAGCTATAAGGTTGTTAACGAGGAAGAGTCAGATAAAGCCTTTTCGGAGGTAGTACTAAAGGACTTTGGAGTACAGTCAGCTGACGGTGGGCGACCTTCATATGGCATTCAGTTTAAGTTTAATCCAATTATATTCAATAATACGAAAAATGTTCAATTAGCAGTGCCAAACATTATTTCTACTCGTTCTATTACCGAAAAGCCAACCGACTTATTTGAGAAGAAGCAACCAACAGCACCGAGGCAATAAAGGGGAAGATATGGACGTATCAAAGGGTAAAAGAGAACTTATTTCTAAAGCAAACTCAACGATGGTTGCCGTGTCGGCAATCGGGGCATTTTTGATTGTGTTTTCGCTAGTAGCTAGTAAATCGCTGTGGTCGCAACGAACTTATCAGGCCAAAGTAATTGCCAAAAAAGAAAAGGCAGTCGCCCAACTAGAAGAAAATAAAAAGTCGGTTGAACAGCTTAAGGTTTCATACTCTGCTTTTACTGGCACGCCAGATAACGCTATAGGCGGTAATCCTAATGGGTCAGGAGATAGAGATGGAAACAATGCCAAAATTGTTCTGGATGCTCTACCAAGTAAGTATGACTTTCCTGCTTTTGTTACCAGCGTCAAAAAACTACTTACTATGAAGAACTTTTCTCCTAGATCTATCGGAGGTAGTGATGATGAAGTCGCCCAAAGCAAAGCTAGTGATATCAAACCTGTTGAGATACCGTTTCAGTTTACGACAGAGGCGGGCGATTATGCTCGTGCTAAAGAGCTTTTGCTTTCGACCGAGCAATCAATTAGGCCTATCAAGATAAAAAAACTATCAATAACAGGAGGCGATGGCGTAGCTCTACAGCTAAGTATTGACGCTAACTCATATTATCAGGGAGCTAAAGGGTTGACTATTACAAAAGAGGTGGTTAAGTAATGAAGCAAAAAGATTTTGTATTGATTGTGGTAATTATGATGGTTGCCGGGATATTTTCGTTTATTGTTTCTGGTATGATTTTCGGTAAGCCAGCTGACAGAAAAACGCAAGTTGAAGTTGTCGAAAAGATTAGTGCCGATTTTCCTAAAATTGATCAAAGGTACTTCAATAAAGACTCCATAAACTCAACGCAACTTATTCAAATTGGCGATCAAAATAATCAAGCGCCTTTTTAATGGCAAAAGTTGGGGCACGTTGAGTTATGAGTGTCTTATCGGCAGAAGTTCAACAAAAGGTTGAAGATTCTTTAATAGAGCAAAAATTGATATTGCGCTCAAAGGTAGATGAGCTTAAACAGCGAGCAAAAAGCGACAGCACACCCTTGTTTAGTTTACTGGTTAGCGACGGAAATATATCTGATGAAGTCCTAACAAAAACTATTGCCCACGTCAGCAATATTCCTTATGTTAATCTGTCAGAGGCAGTTATTAGCAGTAAAGTTTTAGGATTGTTGCCAAAAGAAGTTGCCGAGCGTTATATGGCTGTCCCTCTTGGAGAAATGCAACATCGGTTGGTGGTGGGAATGCTTGACCCAGACAATGTTCAGGCCATAGATTACCTATCTAACAAAATCGGGCGTCCGGTCAAGGTTTTTGCGGCAAGCGAAACAGGTATTCGTAACGTGCTTAAACAGTACAGAACGGCTTCAAATGCCGAGATTACTAATGCTTACCCCAATCAAGCTCCCGGAGGTGGGATTGATCTTCCGAGCGAGATAAAAAACTTTAAGGGTGATATAGAAGTTGCACCAGGGTTGCTACCTAATTCGGCTATCAAAACAATCTCGCAAGATTCACCAATTAGCAAGGTGCTTTCGGCAATTTTGGAGTATGCCGCCAATAATGGTGCTAGCGATATTCATATTGAGCCACTCGAGAAGGAACTTCAGATTCGGTGTCGGATAGATGGTGTATTGCGCGAAGTTATGAAGCTCCCAAAAGCTACCGAGCCACCACTAATCTCTAGGGTTAAGATATTATCTAGTCTAAAAATTGACGAGCACCGCTTACCGCAAGATGGGCAGTTTACTGTTAACATTGCAGACCGTGATATTGACCTTCGTATTGCTATTTCACCAGTAGTGTGGGGCGAACAGGTGGTAATTCGCTTGCTTGATAAAACTGGCACTAGCTTAAAACTAGAGGATATGGGGTATAAAGGTCGTGCTTTGCGTACCATACGGAGAGCACTAGAGCACCCTAACGGAATGGTTTTGACTTCAGGTCCAACTGGTTCTGGTAAGTCAACGTCTATGTATGCACTTTTGCAAGAGATAAAGGACGACTCTATTAATATCGTTACCCTAGAAGACCCTGTAGAGTATAAAATGCAAGGGATCAATCAAATACAGGTAAATACCGATGTTGGACTAACCTTTGCCTCTGGCTTAAGATCTATTTTGCGTCAAGATCCTGATGTGGTTATGGTTGGAGAAATTAGAGATAAAGAAACAGCTACATTGGCTGTTCAGGCGGCATTAACGGGGCATTTAGTGTTCTCTACACTGCACACAAACTCGGCAGCGGGCATTTTGCCCCGGTTATTAGATATGGGTATTGAGCCGTTCTTGATAGCCTCAACAGTGCGGACGGTTATTGGGCAAAGACTGGTGCGTCGTTTAGCCGACGGAGCAGAACCATATACCTCAAATGTTGCCGAAACAACAGCTATACATCAGACATTAGCTGGGATTTTGCCAAAGAATACAACAGAAGTTAAGAAGTTTGCCGAAGATATTGGATATAAAACCTTGCCACTTATTACCGAAAACGCTTATACTTTATATAAGGGCAAAGATTCTTCTTCTGCGCCCGGTGGCTACAAAGGAAGAATGGGGTTGTATGAAGTGTTTGATGTAACACCAGAAATACAGCAACTTATCCTTAAACGAGCAACTAGCAACGAAATTCAAAAGGTTGCCTTAGCTCAAGGTATGGTTAGTATGCGTCAAGACGGCTACTTAAAAGCCTTAAGTGGACTAACTACACTAGATGAAGTCAATCGCGTAGCAGCAGACGATAGTGCTTAAAGAAAGAAGGTGGGATAACAAATGGATACACAACCAAGAATAGAAATACTACTAGAAGAAGTCGTTAAAAAGAAGGCGTCAGATTTGCACTTGCAAGTCGGTATGCCTCCTATGCTTAGAGTTGACGGACACTTAACGCCAGTACCCGGCACACAGGCTTTGTCAGAGGAGGTTGTAGAGTCGCTAGTCTTTGCTATGTTGGACGAAGATCAAAAACAAGTTTTGCTTAAAGATAAAGAGTTTGATTTTAGTTTTGCTTTTGGTGACTTAGGGCGGTTTAGGGTTAACGCCTTTCACGAGCGAGGAAACCTTGCATCGGCATTGCGTCTTATTCCGAATGAGATTTTAACAGTAGAGCAGTTGGGGTTACCCAATGTAATGAATAAATTTGCTCAATACCCTAGAGGTCTGGTTTTAGTTACTGGCCCAACTGGTTCTGGCAAATCAACCTCGCTAGCCGCTCTTGTTGATAAAATCAATACCGAACGAGCGGACCATATTATTACTATCGAAGACCCAATTGAGTTTGCTCATAAGTCAAAGAAGTCTTTGGTTGTTCAAAGAGAGGTTCATTACGATACTTATTCTTTTTCTGCCGCATTACGTAGTGCCTTGCGAGAAGATCCTGATGTTGTGTTAATTGGCGAGATGCGAGATTTAGAAACCATTGCTTCGGCCATTACTATTGCCGAAACGGGGCATTTGGTATTTGCTACTCTGCATACAAATTCGGCTTCTCAGAGTATCGACCGAATGATCGATGTTTTTCCGCCACATCAGCAACCTCAAATTAGAGCACAGCTATCAAATATCTTAATGGCGATTTGTTCGCAACGATTAATACCGTCAATTGGTGGCGGGCGAGTAGCAGCCGCCGAGGTTTTAATAGCCACACCGGCTGTTCGCAACATTATCAGAGAAGGTAAAACTCATCAATTAGAGGCAGTTATTCAAACAGGCGCCGAGTTTGGTATGCAATCTATGGATAAAACGCTTGTTGGGTTAATCCATGCTGGCACGATTACTTATGACGAGGCACGCAACTACGCTGTTGATCTTGATGAATTAGACAGGTTAATGAGGAGCTAATTAGTTAATGCAATCGTTTAAGTATCAGGCACGAGACCCAGCAACAGGCAAAAAGGTGTCGTCAGTCATTCAGGCCGAAAGCGTGCAATCGGCTGCTAGGCTTATTAAGCAACAGGGGTTATTGGCCATTGATGTCACGCCGGTTAGTGTGTCTAACGACAGTATGTTTGGCAGAATCACCAACCGCATAACCACAAAAGATAAAGTGCTGTTTTCTCGCCAGCTTTCTACTTTGATAAGTGCCGGTTTGCCGTTGGTGCAATCGCTACGCAATGTGTCTGGGCAAACACAAAATAAGGCACTTCAGGTTGTTATAGGTAGTATTACTTCTGATATTGAGGCTGGTAGCTCTTTCTCGGTAGCACTTTCTAAACATCCAAAGGTCTTTAACGAGGTTTTTGTTAACCTAGTGGCCGCTGGCGAGGCATCGGGTACGCTAGACAAGGCACTAGAACGCTTAGCCAATCAGCAAGAAAAAGACGCCGAAATAATTAGTAAAATTCGCGGAGCTATGGTTTATCCAGCAATTGTTATTGTGGTGATGATTGCCGTTGTTGGTTTTATGATTATGGTAGTAATGCCTCAAGTAGAGAAGATCTATACTGATCTTCCGGGTGCGACTTTGCCTCTAGTAACAAGAGTACTACTGGCTGTATCGCGGTTTTCTTCTAAGTATTGGTATGTTGTTTTGATTATTCTGGCTCTAACTATATTCTTTACCTCTCGTTGGGCACGGACTTTAGGGGGCAAAGAGGCAATTGATAAGGCAAAGATGAAGGCTCCGGTTTTTGGCCCTTTGTTTATGAAGGTCTATATGGCTCGTTTTTCACGAACAGGCACAACTTTAGTAGCCAGTGGTGTTCCGTTAATTCAAGTACTAGAAATCGTGGCTCGAGCTGTAGATAATGTTCATGTAGAGCGGTCTATCATCAAAGCAATTGAAAAAATAAAGGGGGGCAAGTCGTTATCTGATTCTTTGCGTGGAGATCCGAACTTTTTAAGCCTAGTACCAGATATGATCCATATTGGCGAAGAATCTGGCTCGTTAGAAGATATGCTATCTAAAACAGCCGACTATTACGAAAAAGAGGTAGATAATCAAATTAAGACTATCTCTACCATAATAGAGCCTATCTTGATGGTCTTGCTAGGAATAATTGCCTTTACCATTGTTGCCGCAGTGTTGTTGCCGGTGTATGGCTTAGTTAATCAAACCAATATCATTTAATTTGTGCAAAAGTGCTTGCATTTTTGTTGGCAAAAGCTTAATATCTTAAACATAAGCAATTAGCTTTAATTAATATCCGTTAAAAGGGGGCAAAGATGTTACAGAAATATAAAACTAAAAGAGAAGAAGGCTTTACGATAATTGAGGTCTTGATTGTGCTTGCCATTGCAGGTTTAATACTACTAATAGTGTTCTTGGCAATACCTGCACTACAACGGAACTCACGCAACACGCAACGCAAAAACGATGCGTCAGCCTTGGCTAGTGCCTATTCGGAATATGTCAATAATCACGGTGGGTCATCACCCGGAAAAGCAGAAGATGTTTATAATAACGCTAAGCTAGGATTTTATAAGGATCCCGCTACAAATATTACTCTTCCAACTCCTTTAACGACTACATCTACTGGTCCCGGTGACGCACCAGCAAATACTGATTCGGTTATTATTTTAGTTAATGCCAAATGTGATCCAGCTCTGGAATATAAAGCTGACAATATGATTAGTATGGTATCGTATGCTTCTAGGGGTGGCGTAATCCTCTTTAATACAGAGAATGCAGGTAGCGGACATACTACACAATGCGTAAGTGCTGGCTAAAGCTCATTGCATTCTAAAAAAAACGGGGGAAACCCCGTTTTTCTTTGCCCCAAATTAGCTACACCCTTCACACAAACTCCCCCAATTTTTCAGGAGGACGTTCCTCCTAAAAGTATAAAAGATTGTATAATATATTTTGCAGTGCTATCATAACTGATATGCCAAGTCGTAATGTTATTAAAATCGACATAGCTGACGGTTACTATCATGTCTACGCGCGAGGGCACAGCAAATCAGAAATTTTCATTGACGACGCTGATTACAATTATTTTGCAAAACTCCTTGCGCGCTATTTATCAAAAAAGCCAGCCCTCGATAAATATCAAGTACCATATACACACTTGTATGGTCGTGTAGATTTACTCTGCTATTGCTTGATGCGTAATCATTTTCACTTATTACTTTATCAGCACGAAGAAGGCGCAATGCAAAAGCTTATGCGAGGCGTAATGGGTAGCTATTCGCATTACTTTAATAACAAATACAACAGAACTGGATCATTGTTCGAGACTCGTTATAAAGCTTCTTTAATATCTAGCCAACAATATATAGAACATATCTCGCGTTATATACACCTTAATAGAAAGCAATGGCAGACTACACCCTACAGTAGCATTGGTTACTATTTATCTGGTCAAAAAGCAGAGTGGATTCATCCAGACTCTGTCTTGGCGATATTTAACAACGATAGGGAAGAATACAAAAAATTTCTAGCAGATTATGTAGATTACAAGGACAAGCTTGACGAAATAAAGTACGAACTAGCAAACACTATACTATAACATAAAAACCCCTTTCAGGAGGACAGTCCTCCTGAAAGGGTAAGTTGGTGTATTATGGTATGGATGATTACGCTTATCTTATTTATTTTTGGTCTTATTTTTGGCAGTTTTGTTAACGCCTATGTTTGGCGATTTAAAAAACACAAAAACTGGGTAAGCGAGCGTTCTATTTGCCCTAAATGCAAAAAACAGCTACAAATTATTGATCTTGTGCCAGTACTTAGTTGGCTGGCTTTAAAGGGCAAGTGTAGATATTGCAAAAAACCTATATCTGTTCAATATCCTGCCGTCGAGCTACTAACGGCATTACTTTTTGCACTATCTTACATTTACTGGCCCTATACTTTTACGCTACTAGGCTGGCTGGCTTTTGTCGTCTGGTTAATTTGTGTCGTTTTATTGATATCGTTGCTTGTTTATGATGCTAAATGGCAGTTATTACCCAATAAAATGGTGTTTGCTTTAACCGTTAGTGCCACTATTTTAGTTATATTGCTTGCTATTCACCAAAATCAACTATGGTTGTTGGTTGAGTCAATCATTGCCGGTGGAGCCTTTTTTGCATTTTTTTGGGCTATCTTTATTGTATCTAAAGGCAATATGATCGGCGGTGGCGATGTTAAGTTGGCAGTATCCCTAGGGCTAATAGTCGGATCGTTGGTTAATGTGTTTTTGGTCGTATTTTTGTCGTCCTCACTCGGTACGCTTATAGTTCTACCATTTTTAGTAACAAAAAAGCTTAATCAAAAATCAAAAATACCTTTTGGTTCTCTATTAGCTGTGGCAACAATAATTGTCTTTTTGTTTAATAGGCAAATTATTGATTGGTACAGCAAAACCTTCCTGTTGATAAATTAGTGCTTATGTTATAATTTTTTTATGATTCGTGGTCTTGAACGAAGCTCGGGTGGGTTTACTATACTAGAAACCATCATTGTTTTAACTGTTATGTCGGTATTATTAGCCAGTACATTATTACTGTTTCAGCAACGAGTGTCTCGGACGCAATTTACTAAATCGTTAAACGAACTAACAACACAGATGTCAGACATCAGCAATCAGGTTATTAGCGGGCATTACCCAAAAACTAACCAATACGCATGCGTAAATGGCATTATAGATACATTAAATAGTGATGAACAAGGTCAAAATGAGAACTGTCTTTTTCTTGGGCAAGCAATTAAATTTGGTTATTCTGGATGCAAAAATTCTGGCAACGAGTGCGATAAACTTAGGGTTTATACGGTTTTTGGTAGGCGCTTAAATGGTGCCAGCATTGCAAAGTCGTTGATAGAGGCAGATGCCAAGATTAGCCCAGATTTTGGTGTGCAAGATTATACAAATGGTTATGGCTTAAGCGTAGAAAAAGTGTTTGTGGGTGCTGACGAATACGGCGGGGTAGCATATTTGCAGTCTTTTGGGTCAGACATAGGAGGAGGTCAGCTAAACGGCGCACCACAAATTACAATTGCTCCTATAGGGCCGGGGACGACAGTAAACAGTGCTTATTCTGTCTTTGAAAGTACATCGTTACCGGCAGGTTTTGCAAGTACCATCGGCTCATTAAACCCTCAAATTGGTATTACGTTGTGTGTAAAAAGCGGAACTACCGATCAGTATGCGCTAGTGATACTTGGTGCTAACGGCAATGCTATGAGTGTAGAGAAGCAGATAGTTAATGAAAGTGAATGGAATGGCAAATGTTTAATTCCATAAGAAAGTTAAGTAGCCAAGGCGACACCATAGTAGAGGTAATGATAGCCCTAACCGTGTTAATGGTTGTGTTAGGGGGAGGCTATTCAATTGCCACTCGTAGCTTAAACGGTGTACAAATTGCAAAAGAGCGTAGCGAAGCAACAAAGATTGCCGAGGGGCAACTAGAGGCTATTAATTGGAAGGTGCAAAATGTAGGTAACGTTGTTGAGCTTTATAACGCAGGGTATATTGGCGCAGTAGGTGGGAACTGGGATTCAATTGGCCTATCGACTACCCCTCCGTCTAAAAGTTTTTGTGTAAATACATCTAACCTTGTAGCAACATCAAATGACGACCTCAACATCCCCCCAACTATCGATCCTGATACTTTCGAGGACGAGTGTAAGCAAGGTACAAACGGAAACGGCAGGTATCATATAGCGGTTACTACAGAACTAAAATTACTTGGCTTTAATGCCGATGCTTCGGCAGATAAAAAACAGTTAACTTATAAAGTTCTTGTTTTATGGGAGCGTTCTGGTGGCGGCCCAACAGAAAAGGTAGAAATACAAGATAGGTACGTAGCAGAATGAGTATTATAGGCAAGAATCAGATTGGTTTTACGATAATAGAGTTATTAATAGCCTCTACTGTATTTTCGTTCGTTGTTTTGGGGGCAAGTATGGTTATTATTCAGATAAGTCGTCTGTACTATAAAGGTATGGTTATATCTAATACCCATGCCTTAGCTAGTAATTTACTTGATACAGTTACTAGGTCTATACAGTACGAAAGCACAACAGTTAATTCTCCTAACTCTCCCGGCTCCATAGATATTGATGGCGTACCCAAAGAAGTCAAAGTTGTTTGCATAGGAGATATTAGATATACCTTTGTTGACGGTGTTAAGCAAGGTTCGGGGTCAAAAGATATTAAACATACTATGTGGCGAGATAAAATTACAAATAGCAATCAATGTAATGTTTCTTTGCCCGCGTTAAATGATCCTTACTTGTCAGGCGATCAAAATAGCTATGATGTCCTTGCAGAAAATATGCGAGTAGTAGATTTTTTGGTAGATCCAATATATTTTGGTTCTGTCCCGACTGGCTTGTATAAGGTAGATCTAAAAATAATCTATGGTGATGACGACTTAATAGATCTTGGTGCTGGTGGTAATTGCAAAGGGCAGGTAGCCGGTAGCCAATGGTGTTCTGTAGTAGATTATTCAACAGTTGTCTTTAAACGAATTAATTAATGGTGTATAGTAATATCTAAGCATGAGCAAAATAACGGCAGGAGAAATACGCAATAATCAACAGGGGTTAGTGTCTGTTACTGTAACCTTGGTTATTATGATTGTTGTTACTTTGATAGTTAGTAGCTTTGCTTTGATTGTTCGGCGCGAACAGCGCCGTACTTTAGACCGTCAGCTTAGTGCTCAGGCTTTTTATGCTGCAGAAGCAGGAATAGCGGATGCTAGGTCGGCACTGTTAAAGAATGCTGGTGCTATCGGTGATGTAACCGTATGTGATGGTAATGATAGTTTTGAAAAAAAGTCACAGGGCCTTGGAAACGATTCGGGTGCCCCGTTTACAAATCCTCCGTACAGCAGTAATCTAGGCGACAACGTTAGTTACTCGTGCGTTTTAATAAACCAAGTGCTTCCTGACTACGATAAGCAAAATGTTGATCCTAAGGATGGGTCTTTTGTGGCATCCATCAATGGGGGAAGTGCAAGTTCAATTAATAGCCTACGTATTAGTTGGCATAATAACGACAACGCGCCTATTACTCATTCTGACTCAAGCTATAATTTAAACAATGTAATAGATGGCCCAATGCTTAGAGTAACGATTTTCCCAGGGTTTAATAATGGAGGTTCTCCTTCGGTTCCTTTGACTAAATCCACAATAGAGAACGGGTCGCACACTATGTTCTTGTATCCTAATTTCAAAGCACCGCCTGTTATTCCTGCTAGTATCACCTATTTAGGTGCCAATGGTGGTGTAAACTCAACCGATCCTAGTCAGGGGCAGTTTGTAGATGGTAATTGCAATAACGACAACATAGGTAATGATGTCGGCGGTAAGTCATCTAAGTACGCTTGCAACATAGACATTACTGGTTTAGGCCAACAAGAATACTTTGTTGTTGTTCAACCTCTTTATAAGACTGCCAAAGTATCAATATCAGCTTATAATGCCACAGGTGATGCTATAAATCTAGAAGGTGGTCAGGCAGAGATTGACGTTACTGGTCGTGCATCAGATGTGTTAAGGCGTATTAAGGTTCGTGTTCCGATAGATGGAGGCTTAAGTATTGGTGATTTTGATGGTTTGTTCCCAGATGCAGTAATCTCTACGACAGATGCTTTATGTAAAAAACTAGTAGTAGGTAGTACATCTGTTTTGGATGAATGTACAAATACTAATATGACGATAAGTGGTCCGCCTCCTCCACCACCTCCTCCATCTCCACCGCCTCCACCACCACCTTGTGTTGCCAATAATTCACAAGGTTACGTTAATTATGGTAGTGCTCCAAGGGTCAGCAGTTCGAGAAGAGGTAGCTTTAATGCCTCTGGACATAGTTTAGGAACAGTAGCTGTTGGTTACGATATTAGTGCCAATAATTTTGAAAGATTTCGTCGGGAACCAAGCGGTGTCTTTACCAGTACTGACTCTGGCTCCTATAGAGCTATGGGTTATAGTGGGGGGACTCCATCTCCACTATTCTTGTCCCGAGAGGGGAGCAATGCACAGACAGTTACTCATACCTTTTCTAGCCCTAAATCTAACTTTGACTTAATTTTATATGATATTGATGACGGTAGCGACCAAATGCAAATTTCTGCAAGAGACGGTAACGGCAATCCTTTAAGTATGTCAAACTTTGAGGTTGCCGGGGACGGCGATGCAACATCTGGTACGGGTAATACTCCAAGCGGTTCAGTAGCACGAGCTCCGAGTTGGAACGCTGGTAGTGGCGTGCTTCGCACTAGAGATGGCAATAATCAAAACCGAAGCTTCACATCTCTTAGACCCCGTGCAGGTGTTAAGGTGTCTTCGATTACTGTGCGATATACCTCAGGCGCAAGTGGGGCACACGCTTACGTAGCTATGTACGCTCGTCGGCTGACTTGTCCATAAAAAAATAGTCTTTCGTGCATCTAAAAAATAGCTAATAAATAAGTGTTACTTATATAGCCCTTAGGTGTGTTTAGCTAGCCGAACTAATGCTATGTATTATTTGAATGGAATTGTTTATGAACCTCTTTTAGGTGTTTGTCGGTAACATGAGTATAAATCTGAGTTGTAGCAATGTTGCTATGTCCTAGCATTGCTTGGACACTTCGTAGATCTGCTCCATTACGAAGAAGGTCTGTTGCAAAACTGTGCCGTAGAGTATGAGGAGAGACCTGTTTGGTAATTCCTGCTAGTCCAGCATAACGAGAAACCATTCTCTGAACACTACGCGACGTTAGGCGCAAGTAGTTGCCAGACCTATCTGCTGGCATTTTTTTGTTACTGTGCCCGATAAAAAGGGCAGGTATAGTGTCATTTCTTTGTTCGATGTATTGTTCTATCCAAGATGAAGCTTCTGGGCTAATAAAAATCGGTCGGTTTTTTTGACCTTTGCCTCTAACCGTAAACTCTCTAGTTTTTAGATTAATATGTTCTTTATTAAGGTTAGTTAATTCGGACACACGAAGCCCACTACTAAACAGTAACTCTAGTATCGCACGGTCTCTTAACCCCTGTAGAGCAGATGTATTTGGCTGAGCAAATAATTTATGCAACTCTTCGATAGATAAGAACGAAACTTCGTTTCGGCTATTTTTAGCCAGTTCAATTTTATCAGCCGAAAGAGTTTGTATATCGCGTTTAGTGCACCACTTTAAAAAGCTCCTTAAAGCGATTAAATGATAGTTAACAGTGCTTTTCTTTAGCTCGTCATTGACATTAGTGCCAAGTCTATTTAGCCATAGTCTCCATTTACGGATTAATTCTGGTGATATATCCTTAACCGCAATGTCTCCAGCATAATCTTCTATTCTAGTTAAGTAATGATCGTAATTGTCTATTGTTTTTAATGATCGACCTTGCTCAATTTCTAGATATTCTAAAAATTCTTGTTTTGCATCGCTAAACTTCATACTTATATTGTACGACATAAAATGATGACAACAGATAGGATTTCTTGTACAATAAAAACATTAATTATCAATGAAAGGAATTTGATGGAACGTACTTTAGTTATACTCAAGCCCGATACAATCCAGCGAGCTATTTCTGGCGAGATAATCTCTCGATTTGAAAGAGCAGGGCTAAAAATTGTTGGAATGAAGATGATGATACCAGAAATGGAATTATTAAAGACCCACTATCCTGACGATCTTATTCCGATTATTGGCAATAAGACCAAAGAAGATTGGGATGCTTACGGCGTTGAATATAGCGAAACAGTTGAAGAAATTGGTGATATCATTGTTGATGCAACTCGTAAATTTATGCGGAGTGCTCCGGTTGTAGCTATGGTGCTGGAGGGTGGTCATGCGGTTGAGATTGTACGAAAAATGGTTGGATCGACTGGCCCAAAAGATTCTGCACCCGGTACCATCAGGGGTGATTATGCTCATCTGAGCTTAGGTAGGGCATCTCTAAAAAAGAAAGGTGCCGCAAATATTGTTCACGCCTCTGGTACGGTAGAAGAAGCAAAGAATG
Organism: uncultured Candidatus Saccharibacteria bacterium; assembly: GCA_964565615.1. GTDB lineage: Bacteria > Patescibacteriota > Saccharimonadia > Saccharimonadales > JAGQNJ01 > HK-STAS-PATE-36. The sequence goes on from CAZMFO010000002.1 coordinate 44,415, forward strand.
AAATAAATATGTGGTTCGAAAAGAAAGAGCTCTTTAATTATAAGACTGTACACGAAGGACTGACAGAAGCTTAAGTTGATAATTGCTTGCAGGTAGGGGGGACAAATTGTGTAAAGGTTTATGGCCCGGTAGTTCAACGGATAGAACACCACCGTCCTAAGGTGGGTGTTGGGGGTTCGAGTCCCTCCCGGGTCACCAGCAGTAAAGGAAGCACCCCTATCTATCGGTTGACTATAATTAGGTTTATGCTTATTCGGAATGTAAAATATAGTTATGGTAAAGAAGAAGGGCGCTAAGTCTAAGAAGGACTTTGCTGATCAGTTTGATGACGAAGAGGTACTATTTTTGTTCAGAAAACACCCAATCGTGATGCGGAAAGGATTGGTTATTTCAATGTTGGCAATTTTGCTAGGCACCATTCCTGCACTTATCAAACCAGAGATGTCATATTTTTACGGAGGGTTAGCTGGGGGCTTTGTTTTGGCTATCATTTTATTTATACCATCGTGGATAATCTGGTGGTACAGTGTGTTTATTGTTACAAATCAACGATTAATACAAATCACCCAGAAAGGGTTTTTTAATCGTTCGGTTGTTGATTTAGGGCTTAAAAAAATACTGGCAACTAGTTACGAAGTTAAGGGTGTGCAAGCAACGATATTAGGATTTGGTACAATAATGATACAAACATATATGGGAGATTTAATTATTCACGAGATTCATCATCCAGCAGAAGTTATCAAACGCATTACTGAGGTGCTTCGTTCTGAAGGAATAGAGGCAGAGGAGGTGAACCCACAGGATATTAAACAAAATAAGGAGTACGATGAAGAAGATCTCGAAGAAATTTAGAAGATTAAGGCTCAAAAAAAAGTCTGATACTTTGCCACTACAAGAAGTGCCAAAAATTACTAACGAAACAGTTGCCGAACACCGAGAAGAGGTCTTGTCTAGTGCTAGAAAATACATATATCCACTCCAACACTCTAAACACAAAATTGTAATTTTAACTGTCTCAATCGTCTTAGCAACATTTATTGCCTTTTTTTCTTATTGTGTTCTGGCTCTTTATCGGTTTCAGGCGACTTCAACATTTTTATACAAGGCTACACAGGTTATTCCGTTCCCAATTGCTCGTCAAGGTGGGCGATTTATAGCTTACGAAAATTACTTGTTTGAGGTTCGTCGATATAAGCACTATTACGAAAATCAACAAAAACTTGATTTTAATACTGACTATGGTCAACAGCAGTTAGCAGAGTATAAAAAGCGTGCATTAGAAAAGGTAATTAACGACGCCTATATTAAACAAATTGCCAAAGAGAAGAAGGTTACAGTAAGCGATCGCGAGATAGAAGATCAGATTACATTGCTTCGTAATCAAGAACGCTTGGGTGGGAGTAACGATGTATTAGAGGATGTATTAGGTGAGTATTTTGGCTGGGATCGGGCAGATTTTAAGCGATACGCTAGAGATAATCTATTACGACAAAAGGTTTTAGCTGTACTTGACACAGATACGCAGGGTCGTGCTCAAAACGCAAAAGAAGAACTTGATGCTGGTAAAGACTTTGCAGAAGTTGCCAAGAGCTATTCTGACGATGTTACTACCAAAGAAAATGGAGGCCTGTTTGGTTTTTTGATAGAGAAGTCAAGCAGAGATATTACTCCTCAAACACTCGAAGCGATTTTTAAGCTTCAGCCTGGACAGGTTTCTGGAATAATCAACACGGGCAATTCTCTTGAAATCTATAAACTGATTGAACTTCAAGAATCAAAAAAGGCAAAGGTCGCCCATATCGTCTTTAACTTTAAAGATATCAATCAATATCTTAATGATCGTAAAGAACAGACCAAAACGAGGACTTACATTAGCTTGCCAGAGCCACAGGTTGATTCTGTCGCTCCGCCGAAAAACTAGTATTTTACTTTAATTTAGTGTATGATATCGCTACAGGATTCTTAACAAGCCATTAGTTTAGTGAGTGAGTGAAGATGGTCGACCTGAAGGATTAATAGAAAGGAACTAATCTTAATGGCAAGTAAGTTGTATGTCGGTGGTTTACCATATTCGACAACCGACCAAGAGTTGCAAGAGGTTTTTGCAAGTTATGGTACGGTAACATATGCTAAGGTGATTACCGATAGAGATACCGGTCGTTCAAAGGGTTTTGGTTTTGTTGAGTTTGAGTCTGAAGAAGAAGCTCAATCAGCCACCAAGGCTCTAGACGGTAGCGAACTAGGAGGTCGCAAGATTATCGTAAACGAGGCTAAGCCTCGCGAGGATCGTCCTCGAAACGATAGACCTCATTCTGGTGGCGACTTTAATCGAAGTTCGTCATTCCGACAAAGATAATTCGGAATATAAGAACCCCAAAGGAGTAATAAACTCAAGAGGGGTTCTTTTTATTGGTATGTATAATAATTGATATGGCCAGCCCTTTAGAGAAAAGCCACTGCAAAAGAAAGGTGCGTTATTCAAATGATGCATCCGCCCAAGAAGCAATAAAGCGTATTAATCAAAATAAATCTTTGGGTAAGCCCAGACGAGTTTATAAGTGCACAATCTGTAACGGCTGGCATTTATCATCAAAACCTAAATAAAAAAACCTACGCTACGGTAGGTTTTACTTACACTTGGCGGGCTCGACCGGATTCGAACCGGCGATCTCCTCCGTGACAGGGAGGCATGTTAGGCCTCTACACCACGAGCCCAAGGTCATTTAAGACTATCAAATTCTATCAGAATATCTTTACTATTGCAATCTGTTACAATAGTGTAGTTGTTGCCACCTTAGCTCAGTTGGTAGAGCGACGCATTCGTAACGCGTAGGTCAGCAGTTCAATCCTGCTAGGTGGCTCCAGAATACGACTTTTTTCAAGATTTGACGGCGTTGCCGTCATTTTTTGTAGGGTTTGGCGAAAGCCAAACCAAATGTTTTCTTGGGGGGAATGAGATTTTGGATCGCTGGAAGCGACCGCATTTTTGTTTTTGAGTTTGAGGTTCAACCCGAAAATTTCCAGCAATAGCGACTTTTTGGCGTTTTGGTCGGCGGAATGAGCGATTTTACAGATAGAAACTGCTCTTTCTAGCCAATTACTCAGCGGTTCAACCCACTCTAAAGTGCCTAAATGTAAATCGCTCATTTGCTCCTCTATGGTTTTCTTTTGGCTCATAATCTCGGCTTTCTTTTGCGTGTATATTTCACGCTCCAAAACGCCGTCAAGAAAACCGTCCAAAAGTCTTTGTAATTTCTCGGACAAATGTGTGAGTTCCCTCCGCATGCCGTTAATTTTACCGTCTATTTGCTCTTTGTCTGCCAGTTCGTCCGCAGTAGCCCACACACGCATTTTGTCCGCATATTCTTTGGGCAAAGCGAAGCCAGCCAACAGGTCAGATAACTGCTGATCTAAAAGTTCAGAACGAACGGCAGGTTCAATACACTTCACAGTTTTGTTTTTACGGCTACACCTATAATAGACATAATGGTGCGTGTTGCCGTTCTTCTGCCGTTTCGTTTTGTTTTCAGCAGTTATCATCATTCCGCAACTGCAACGCAGTAGTCCGCAGTAGGCTTGTGGCTCTATCAAGCCTTTTGTTGGGTGGCTTCGCTGTTCTATGACGGCTTGCACTTTATCAAACAGTTTCTTGCTAATAATTGGCGTATGTTTACCCTCGTGTACCTCGCCGCCATATATGAAATGACCGTAATAAAACGGATTTTTCAAGATATATTTAACCTTGTCTTTGCTATACGGCTTACCACCGCTAGTCTTAACGCCACGCTCAAACAAATAATCTGATATATCTTGAAAAGTGCTTTGCCCCAAAGAATATAGAACAAAAATCGCTTCAACTAATTCGGCTTGGCGTTTGTCTATATGCACCGTTTTACTTTTGGTGTTGTTATAGTAGCCAAATGGGGCAATTCCGGGGAACTCGCCACGCCGAATTTTTTGGCGAAGCCCACGCTTGGTATTCTCGCTCAAATTATCTACATAGTATTTGCTCTGACCAAAAGCAATGTTCAGCATAAACTTACCCTGACTGGTATTCTCAAACCAAAAAGTCTGAAACTTTAAGTCAGCTAGGTGGTTTTGGTCAAGCAAATAGATAATTTGTCCACCGTCAATGCTGTTTCTTGCTAGTCTATCGGGGTGCCACGCTAGTATTGCGTTGGCTTCGCCATTTTGTATGCGTTTTAACACTTCGGCGAACTTCGGGCGACCTGGTGTTTTAGCAGATTTCTTTTCAATAACGGTATCTATCACGACTAAGCCGTTATCTTTAGCGTACTTCCGAAGTTCTGCCAGCTGTGCCTCAATAGACAAGACTTGCTTGTCCTCAACGTCTGTACTCTTACGAGCATACAAAATGTAGCGATTTTTGTTCATAGCAATTACCCCCATAATTTTAATGACCGCCCCAGTTGCGTACAATCAAGAGAAATCTTGTTTGTCTGGGACGGTCATTAAAAAAGACCTCTCTGTTAGATTGTACGCACTACCATTTTACCAAATAAAAACCGCCTATGGCGGGCAAAAACAAAAATGCGGTCGCTTCCAGCGACCCAAAATCTCATTCCCCCCAAGAAAACATTTGGTTTGGCTTTCGCCAAACCCTACAAAAAATGACGGCAACGCCGTCAAATCTTGAAAAAAGTCGTATTCTGGAGCATTTCTACCGAAACGCTAGAACCTATTTTAGCAAAAACCAACAGATAAGAACAGATGTGAAGTGGAAAAAAGAGGACAACCTGCGAAACCAGCCCCGCCGTTAGCTTGCGAAAGTCGCAAGCCCGCCCCGCCAGCCCTGGATTTTGATTGTTTTTGGATTTCCCCCCGCCGAATTTCTTTTTTGTAGTTGAGAAAATCCAGGTCTGTCGGGTCGGCTGCCGAAAACGGCAGAAACGGCGTGGCTTTGGGGCAAAACGCCTGTGCTTGGTACAGATATAGGTTCCTGTTATACTAAAGAAAAGATTTTGGAGGTTTTATGTCTTTTGAAGTTGTTAAGCAATATGAAACACCGCCCAATGAGTTTAACCCGCTCGCTGGACACCCTGACCCAGAGCAATTGACACTAGATAGTCTACGTCAAGGTACTTTGCTTGCAGGGCGGGAAAAGCCGCTCACATGGGAGCTTGATGAAATCACTTCGGAAGGTGCTTTGCACCGTTACCGCGCACAAGCGGAGATTGAAGCACTTATCAACCTTGCAGAACGCGGGCCAGTCGAAGTTGAAATTGATGAGACACAAAAGGAGACCTTACGCTCACTCTACAGCTCAGAAGTGTTTGACCCAGAGGTTGTGATACGGCTTGACCACCTCGGCTACAAGGGGCGTCCGCCACTTGAGCATGACGTTAAAGCAGTTGAAGTATACCTCGCAGAGTTGCTTGACGAAGCTGATTTGGGACATCTCAAAGAGTGGGTTCACTTCGGTATGACATCGGAAGATACCAACAACCTTGCCTATAATTACATGCTGCGCGACGCGGCAAACAAAGTTGTTATACCATCAGTGGCGCGAGTTGCCGACAGATTGGCACATCTTGCGGCTATCTATGCTGACACGCCGACACTTGGCACGACCCACGCGCAAAAGGCTTCGCCAACGACTGTCGGCAAACAGTTTGGCTACCTACTCTCAAACATCACTCAAGTTGTCGGCGAGCTGGACGAACAGCGACTGACGGGCAAATTCAGCGGCGCAGTCGGCAATCACAATCCAATGTCGGTACTTTTTCCAGATTTTGACTATGACGCATATGCAAGGGATTTTGTTGAGTCACAAGGCTTTGATTATTCGCCGGTTGAAAATCAGCGCAATAATCATTTAGCAGTAACCGATTTCCTCGATACTGTGCAGCGTCTGGCGGTTGTCGGCAAAGATGGAACCGATAATGTCTGGCTGCAAATATTGAACGGCACACTCAAGCAAAAACTGGTTGCGGGTGAAAAAGGTTCATCTACCATGTCGCACAAAATCAATCCGTGGCGACTTGAGAACAGCGAATCATTGTTTGAACAGGCTATCGCCTTATCAGGGCGAGTAAGCGAGGGGCTTGTGGCTAGTCGCCACGAACGCGATTTATCAGATCACGATTGGCAGCGTGCCTATGGCGATATTTTAGGTAGACTGGTCGCTGGCTATAACTATTTTGCAATCCAACTTGACCGCTTGGCTGTCGATGAAGCGCAAACCGGAAAAACACTCGCCGAATCAGCAGAAGTATTAAGCGAACTAATACAAACAGCAGGTCGGGTATCGGGCGACCCCGAAGCATACGATAAGGTTGTTACACTAACCCAGGGCAAGAAGCTTGATTATGCGGGTATTCAGGAAGTCATTAAAGCAGCTTTGCCAGACGGTGAACTACGCGACAGAGTGCTTGCTACAACCCCCGAAAGTTATACCGGTATTGCAGGCGATAAGGCGCGCGAGGCGGTGTTGGGCTGGCATGCAATCAAAGGTGTAGTTTTACGCGGCGTGCTTGATGAGTCAACCAGTGTAGACGCAGTGCTGTTTGATTTTGACAATACTTTGCACTTTGGCGACAAAGACGAATTGTTCGCGCGCTTGTCGAGTATTGCTTCGCAGCTTGGCTCTGGCTATACAGAGGAAGAAATCCGCACTTTCGGAAATCGCAGCGATTATCTCGAAATGAAAAAACTCATGGTCGAAGAACATAATCGCCGCTTCCCGAATAGCCGCATTTCTGAGGCTGATTTTCAGGAGGCTAACGATTCGGTAACAGGCAGTTTTGACTACTTGCTCACACCAGCGCCGAGAGCAGCAGAGATTTTGGAACAGCTACGCGATTCTGGCAAAAAAACGGGGCTGGTAACAACGCGCGGCAATAATTCGCGCGATAGATTGCTACAACATCATGGCCTTGCCGATTCATTTGATGTTATTGTTGGTCGCGGCGATGCCGCGCAGCGCAAACCGCACCCGCAGCCAATCGCCCTCGCGCTTGCAAAGCTAGGCGTCGATAACTACAGGCGCACCCTGTATGTTGGCGATTTGCAGATTGACGACGTGGGAGCGGGTAATGCGCTCGGCATGAAAACAGCACTTATAAATGACACGCCGCTTGACCCTCAGGGTCCTGTGCCGACTTACCATTGGGCATCATTAGAACCGCTAGCGCGTAGGTATACGAGGTAATGGCCGAGAAAATACCAATTTCCGGCGGGCCACACACTGGCAAAACAACGCTACTTGAAGCGTTAAGAGTGCAGTTTCCAGACGCTCATTTCGTTCCAGAACCTGCCACGAATGTAATTACAAGAGAGCTTGAAACAGAGCGAGCAAACCCAAGCCATAAACCGCGTGTACCCTGGGTAGACTATCGACAGTTCGGCCCACTCGTTGCCGAAGAATCAGAAGTGCTTGAATCAGATATACCAGAGGCAGCCACAATCGCTTTTCAGGACAGAAGTCTTATCGACACAATCGCATATAGCCGCCTTAATAACTTTGATGAGTTTGTGCCAGAAGTAAGCCGTAGAGTTGCAATTGCTCGGTACAGCTTTGCGCTAATTTGCCAGCCAGTCGGCGAGTATACCACTACAACAGTCAGGCGAGAAACGCAGGACGAAGCCCTACAAACACACCTAGAGATTGAGCGTGCTTATAATGAGTCTGGCATTGAAGTCATATCAATCCCTGCAATCAGTACCAATGAGCGCGTTGCGCTCATTACAGAAGTCCTGCAATCTCGTAGCTTGGTTTGATTTGTATATGTGTCGCTTGCGACACATGGCGGCTCTGCCGCCCAAAGCCACGCCGTTTCTGCCGTTTTCGGCAGCCGACCCGACAGACCTGGATTTTCTCAACTACAAAAAAGAAATTCGGCGGGGGGAAATCCAAAAACAATCAAAATCCAGGGCTGGCGGGGCGGGCTTGCGACTTTCGCAAGCTAACGGCGGGGCTGGTTTCGCAGGTTGTCCTCTTTTTTCCACTTCACATCTGTTCTTATCTGTTGGTTTTTGCTAAAATAGGTTCTAGCGTTTCGGTAGAAATGCTCCATTTGCGGGATTAGTATAGTGATAGTACGCTTGCTTCCCAAGCAAGAGGTACGAGTTTGATTCTCGTATCCCGCACCAAAATACCTATGCTTGCTTATGTTACTTTAATGAACTATCATTACATACTATGAAGAAATTATGGAGTAGAGAGAAGGAAACAAACTATTCAATCGAACAGTTAAGGCAGAGAGATCTAGAGGTTTTTGATCACATTCAAAAATATGGCAAGTTATTGCTGGATACCATGGGTCTTGATGAAGCTATCAGGTTTGAAGTCGCCGAAAATCGGCAGACAGGTGAGTTTGGTTTGTCAAGACAAGTGTTCAAACGAGCAGACAAGGACGCATTTACCCTGGAGTGGTATCCTCAAACAAAAGAACCAAGAGAAGTGTCTACTATAGAAAGACGGCTCGATGAGGTCGAAGGATTGCATATCGTAGAGAGCTACATGACAGACTACACATTTCCGTACGATAATAGGATAAGAATTCCCTCACAGATGTTTCTGGATATGATTAAGTCTGTGTTTGGTGATTTACCGCAAGATGCCGAGATCGATACAACTATATATTCTAGAACCGGGTGCTAAAGTATCTATCATTTTTTTATACAAACTACTATAATTCTAGGCAATGGCTGATGTAAAAAAATTCTTTCATGATAGGTGGGTTTTGTTGTTCTTGAGCTCTAGTTTGTTTGTTTTGGTTCTAAATACCTTATTGACCCTCCTTCGTTTGGATAGCAGTAGGGGGAGTTATATTGTTCAGTATAGGAGCAATCTGGGCTTAGGAGCTTACAACGGAGGAGATCGTACAACTTTTTTTATGTTTATTATTTTTGGAATAATGGTTTTTGCTTTTCAGATTATATTGGGTAAACGAGCCTATAAGATACATCGTCGATATAGCATTACAATATCAGCACTCTGCTTTTTGTTGCTGGTCTTAACTTTACTCGTAAGCAATTCATTACTAGCATTACGATGAAGAATATTGAGATCCCTCTTCAGTCAGAAAAGAAACGACACTATCTTTTTTTTGAGAAGCTACCGGGTATCATTACTTGGTCTATTATTATCTTGCCGTTTGTATTGAGTATTTTTGTGGCACATCTGGTAGCAGTGTTGATAATTGCTTTCTTTTTGATCTGGTTTGTTCGGGCGATAGGCTTGAATGTTCGGGTTATTCAGGGGTGGCGAACAATGAAAGCTCACGAAAAGCTCAATTGGCCAAAAATGCTTGCTCAAATAGAGGACCCAAATAAGGATTACCAGCAGACCAAGGATTTACCAAAGTGGCATTTTGATAACCTAAAGCGAATTAACAAGAATAGGTCTGTTAATCCCAAAGATATTTACCATGCAATTATTGTCGCTACCTATAACGAAAGTCGAGATGTTTTAGAGCCGACAATAAAGTCGGTTTTAGAATCTCATTATGATATGAATAAGGTTATTTTTGTATTGGCTTTTGAGGAACGAGGCGGTAAAACGGTAGAAGAACAAGCTAAGGCCTTAGTTTCGGAATATAAAGACAAGTTTGCTTACGCTATGGCAGTCAAGCACCCCGATGGATTGCCTAACGAAGTTGTTGGCAAAGGTGGTAACATTACATACGCTGGGCGAGAACTACAAAAATACCTACAAAAACAAAACATTGACCCTCTTAATGTAATAGTTACTACTCTGGACTCGGATAATCGTCCGCACATTAATTATTTATCAGCATTAACATACACCTATGCCGTATCTCCGGAGCCTCAATTTGTTTCTTATCAGCCTATCCCGATTTTTACAAACAATATCTGGGATGTGCCGGCCCCTATGCGTGTTGTGGCAACAGGCAACTCTTTTTGGAACATCATACTATCGCTTCGGCCACATGCCTTACGCAACTTTGCTTCTCATGCACAGAATATGCAAGCCCTTATAGATACAGATTTTTGGAGTGTTCGTACAATTGTTGAAGATGGTCATCAATTCTGGCGAACCTATTTTAGGTACGATGGCAAGCATGAGGTTTATCCAATATTTTTACCAATTTATCAGGATGCCGTTTTGGATAAAAATTATCGCCGTACACTCAAAGCTCAATTTATCCAGATGCGAAGGTGGGCATATGGCGCATCAGATATTGCTTATGTTGCCGACAAAGCTTGGTTTACTCCAAATAATATCTCAAAAACAGATAAATTGATGAAGTTCTTAAGGCTTCTAGAAGGGCACATAAGTTGGTCAACTGCACCTCTAATTTTATCCTTCGCCGCCTTTATTCCTGCTTGGTTTAATCCCAATGACTTTGCCTCAAATCAGTTGCCACTGTTAGCAAGCCGTATTCAAACAATTGCAATGGCGGGGATTTTTATCACCTTTTTCCTTGGTATGCGAGCTTTACCACCAAGACCAAATAGATACAAGAAAAGGCGAAATTTTTGGATGATAATCCAATGGGTTTATTTGCCCTTAACTAGCATTGTGTATAGCTCATTCTCTGCTATTTATTCTCAAACACGATTATTGTTTGGGCGATATTTAGACAAGTTTGATGTTACCGAAAAAGCTGTCAAAACAGATATGGGAAAAACCGTCGTCGGCCATTCGTCCGAGAAATAGTGTTTATTTGCCATAAAAAGCGTCGTAGTGAACAAAAGCTACCTTGTCAAAGTTTTCTAGCGTCAGCTTAGTGTTTTGGGCAATTTCTTGAGTGCTAATAATTGCCTGTGATTTAGCAACAAGTTGACTGATAATTGTTTGGGTGAGTGCCGAAGCATCTTTTACTGGGGTGGGGCGGTGTTTTAGAGAGTCATAAACACTAATTAGTAGGACATAAGGGTCAAACACAACCAATTTACCACTTTTGAGCCTCACACGAAGCGCAGATTCGTAGTTTATGGATTCGGTGGTAGAAACAACATTACCACATTGTAGGCACTTCCTGCGCCTCCATATAGCGTTTGAGCGTTTTTGAGGGCGACTGTTTGTTACCCGAGTAGTCCCTTTACAATAGAGACATTTCATCTTGCCTCGCTCCCTACCATATTTTGTTTAACTAATTGTACATAAGTCCTAACCATAACAACATATTGTCATAACGCTTATAAAAAGTCTAGTGGAAAACTATTCAATTTCTGTGGGAAACAAAAAACCCTCTTGTGGGGTCTCTCAAAACTCACAAAAGGGTTGATTGATAAGCTAACTTCGTTGTTACTTCGAGTCAGCCACTGCTAAACGGGGTCGCTGTATGCGATTAACAGACTTTCGACCTGTTACAAATACGAGCTCCTCGTAGAACAGCTTAAAGTCCTCTAACGGGGACTTTTGCTTATTGCTACTCAAAATAGAGTGCCTCGTTTAACTCAAACAGTGTATCAAGCTACCCACATTATGTCAACTATTGTGGGTAAAAAATGATATAATCAGATTAATGAGACCCACCGCAACAAACAGAGTATTTAATGTAATAAATACCATAAATGGTATAAGAACTGGCGTTTTATCAACTCATGCTGGAGATATTCTTACTCCAACTTTTATGCCAGACGGAACTCGCGGTGCAGTTAAAAGTTTAACTCCAGAAATGGTGCAATCTACCGGTGTTGGTGCGGTGCTTGCAAATACATATCATTTGCATTTACAGCCGGGTGAGGATGTTATTGCAAATCTTGGTGGCTTACATAAGTTTACAAATCAATCACTACCACTTCTGACCGATTCTGGTGGGTTTCAGGTTTTTTCTTTGGCTCATATCAACAAGATTACAGAGGAGGGCGTAACTTTTAAAGATCCCAAAACGGGAGACACAATATTTTTGTCGCCAGAAAAGTCTATTCAAATACAGCTTAAATTAGGGGCTGATATGATGGTGGTTTTTGATGATGTTACCGCTCTTGATGATAAGGGCAGAGATAGAACCCTAGAAGCTTTTGAGCGTACTCATCGTTGGCTAGAACGAAACATTGCTGAATTTAAAAAACTCACTAAAAAAATGAGTCCTCAAGAAAAGCCTTTGTTGTTCGGTGTTGTTCAGGGTGGATTAAATAAAGATTTGCGCAAGAAAAGCCTGGAGCTAATTCAAGCAAGTGAAGTTGACGGAATTGCCATAGGTGGTTTATCGGTAGGGGAGTCGCGCGAAGAGATGCATAGTATGATTTCATACCTATCAACCCTATATGATAACTCACCGAGACCAAGATTTTTACTAGGTGTAGGCGATCCTATTGATGTTAGGTATGGTATTGAGCATGGAATTGATATGTTTGATTGTGTGTTGCCAACCAGAAATGCTCGTCATGCAACTGTTTGGGTTACGGGCGATCAGCGTATTCATTTAACAAATAAAAAGTTCAACAATGATGATTCAGTCATTGATGATGCCTGCGATTGTTACACTTGTAAACAGGGGTTTAGTAAGGGCTTTTTAAGGCATCAATTTAAATCTGGCGAGCCTTTAGCCGGCACCTTAGCGTCAATCCATAATATTCGTTATCTCCAACGCATTTGTGAAGAATACCGGGTTACTAGAGGGAATTAATAAACAAAACTTGTATAAATACCCATAGTATGGTATTATAAAGTTCATGAGTAAATACCCAGATGTGCCTCTTATTACTTGGAGCGATAAAGTTGTTGGAGAGGCACAACTGAGCGTTATTAGAGAACTAGAATTGCCAGCACGAGTCGCCAGAGTATTCATGCTTAATGACGATGGTGAGATACTGTTACAAAAGCGTAGCGAAAGTGTGAATAATCCCGGATTAACTGATTGTGTGGATGGTTGGGTTGATATAACTGATAAATCAAAAAAAGGCGAAGTTGGTGACTATTGGGCTGCCGCAGAGCGTGAAACACAAGAAGAGCTCGGTATTGAAGTAGGTGGGAAGCTACAGGTTATTGGCTACTATCTATTGAGAGGTACTGTTGAAATTCCTGAGTGGACAAAACTCTATGTTGCTCCATATAAAGAAACAGACGGTGAGGTTAAACCAAACGATGAAGTTCAAGAAGTCTTTTGGGTGAGACCTGAAGATGCTCTAAAATGGAGTGAGAAACAACCGGAGGTATTTGAACCAGGCGCTCGTTTAGCTATTCAGAAACTCAACATTTTTTTGGAGAGCCAGAATTATTAAGATCAATAATTACAATTGAATAACTAGAAGTAATTCTGTAAAATTACATCTGTTAGTTATTAGTGGGGGCGGTTAGCTCATTTGGCTAGAGCGCAACATTGACGTTGTTGAGGTGACAGGTTCGAATCCTGTACCGCCCACCAATTGCGAAAATTCATCAACCAGTCGCCGGAGTTGATAGGCGACTGATTTTAATATAACGATGAACATATATCAACTATGTCTGGAATTGCAAAACTGTCTATCAAAAGCACTACAGGTTACTAAATAAGTATTGATGTTGCGTGCATATTTATCGTCAAACAGTTCAAAAAACAGATATAAACATGGTGTTATTATAACAATAATAAAGTACTAGCATTTTAATACTAGCTTGTATATACTATCTATTTGTAAGGTGGCTTTTTGCCGAGGTGTGTTATAAAACACACTTATTAGTACCGTTTGAATGTATTTGCGAGAACATTAAAGCGGTACTTTTTATTTTACCTCTGTTAAATATAGTGTATTATAGAGTTAATGAGTGAGATAAAAGATAATTTGTACGCTATGAGGCACTCGTTGGCGCATATTATGGCGACAGCAATTCAGCAAAAGTGGCCAGACGCCAAATTTGGTGTAGGCCCAGTGGTAGAAAATGGGTTTTATTACGATGTTGATCTTGGCGAAGTAAAGATTTCGGAAGAAGATTTTGCGACATTAGAAAAAGTGATGCACAAAATAATTAAAGCTAACGATACTTTTGAAAAATTTGAATTGCCGATAGATAAAGCAATTGACTGGGCAGAGGAAAATAACCAACCTTATAAGCAAGAATTGTTAAATGACTTAAAGCGCTCCGGAACGACACTAGCCAAAGATCTTGATAAAGATGAACTTGGAGCAATCGCTGGCGAAGATTCGGCAGTCAAAAAAGTCTCCTTTTATAAAAACGGCGGTTTTACTGATTTATGTCGAGGGCCACACATAGAGAGTACTGGCAATGTTGGCGCATTTAAGTTAATGCGTGTCAGTGGTGCGTATTGGCGTGGTAAAGAAGATAATCCGCAAATGCAACGCATCTACGGTGTAGCGTTCAAAACAGACAAAGAACTTCGAACATATTTGAATATGCTCGAGGAAGCTAAAAAGCGCGATCATCGTAAGCTTGGCCAAGAACTAGATTTGTTTACCTTTTCTGATATGGTTGGTGGTGGCTTAACCTTATGGACTCCAAAAGGGACTTATTTAAGAAGAGGGCTGGATAACTTTATTCAAGAAATGCGTGATGAATATGGTTATCAGGAAGTAACATCGCCTCATATTACTAAAAAAGAACTGTTCGAAACGAGTGGGCATTGGGCAAAATTTTCTGAAGAGTTGTTTAAGATAAAGACCAGAGAAGGGCACGAGTTTGCTATGAAGCCAATGAGTTGTCCAATGCACGCACAGATTTACGCTAGTCGTCCACGCTCGTACCGCGAGCTACCTATTAGATACAGAGAAACGGCTTTTGTATATCGTGATGAGCAAAGTGGCGAGTTGGCTGGTTTGTCTAGAGTTCGGTGTATTACGCAAGATGATGCACATGTATTTTGTCGGACCGGTCAAGTAGTAGGGGAGGCTCTTAAAATTTGGGATATTGTTGACCGGTTTTATAAGACGCTGGGCTTTAGTGATTTGAGGGTTCGATTTTCTACCCATAGCAAAGATGAAATGGCATCGTACGCTGGTAGCGAACAAGATTGGCTAACGGCAGAAAGCCAGCTACTTGAGATAATTAAAGATAAAGTGGGTGATAATTATGCGTTGGGCGTTGGAGAGGCAGCATTTTATGGTCCAAAAATAGATTTTATGTCGCGTGATGCACTTGGTAGAGAATGGCAGGTTGCGACCATACAGCTAGATTTTAATCAACCAGAGAGCTTTAATTTAACTTGTGCAAACGAAAAGGGTGATGATGAGCGAATCTTGATGATTCATGCTGCCATTATGGGTTCGATAGAACGATTTTTGAGCGTTTATATTGAACATACGGCTGGTAGGTTTCCTATTTGGCTTGCATCCGAACAGCTTAGAATAATTACTGTTAATCAAGAAGAAGAAACGGTGGCTTTTGCTGAAGGTATTGTTAAAAAAGCTAAAGAATTGGGTGTTAGGGTTTATTTGGATAACGATAACGAATCCGTTGGCAAGAAAATACGCCAAGCCGAACTCCAAAAAGTGCCACTATCTATTGTGATAGGTCAAAAAGAGATAGATTCAGGCGAAGTTACGCCGAGGGTACGACAAGATTTGGAAGCCTCAGGCAGTTACGGAAAAACTATTAAAGCAGAGCAGTTGCTAAGCACTGTTGTAGAGGACTCAACAAAGCGCAAAAAATGAATAAATTTACAAAAATTGGTATTATTTGTTTTATTATTGCGGGTTTGGCAATGGTTATGTTGCCACTAAGCGTTATTCCTGCATATAATTTGGCCGATAATACTGTCGTCAGCAAAGAAAGTGCCTTACGGCAGCTCGACCAGATAAAATTAATAACTAATATCTTAATAAGTATGTCGTGGATGTTGCCAATTTTAGGCACCTCATTGATTATTTTTGGTGTATCAAAAAAGAAGAGCACTAAAAAAAGTACAAAAAAATCTAAATAAGCTGACTTATAATACTGTTGTTAATAATAGCGGTGGTATAATGTTCAAGATGAGAAAAGAGGTAATCGCAACAGACATTGATGAGGTGTTGTTTCCATTTGTAGAGACATTCTCTGGGTGGCACAATCAAGAATACGGGACTAACTTGAGTAGAGATGATTTTAATAGTTATGAGTTTAACGATACTTTAGGTGTTTCGGTTCCAGAGACTGTTCATCGAGTTCATCAGTTTTTGTCTATGGATCATCATCTTCAAGGTGTTGAGCCACTTGAGCATTCTATGTCGGCCGTTGCTAAACTTAGCGAAGTATATGGTTTAAAGGCAGTTACTGCCAGGCGTCCTCAATTTGAAGGGACTACCTCCGAATACATTTTGCATTATTTTGAGCGAAATATAGGCGAAGTAACATTAGTAGGCACTAAAGCGACAATGGGTGAGGCTAGATCAAAAGCGGAGGTTTGTACTGAACTTGGAGCTATTGCCCTGATAGATGATTCTATCGAACATGTTAGAGGTTGTGCAGAGGTTGGTGTTAGAGGTATATTATTCGGTGACTATCCATGGAACAGGGGTGATTTATTGCCTGACGGCGTAATACGACATACTAATTGGGTCGGAGTTTTGAGGCATTTTGGTGTTTGATAAACAGAATTTTCGGCAAGAAGTAGAAGCTTTGGTGTCTCAAATCCCAAAGGGTAGGGCAATGACTTATGGGCAGATCGCAGGGCTTTGTGGAAGTCCAAAGTCTGCCAGAATCGTTGGTGGAATTGCACATTTCGGCAACCCGGAGTTACCATGGCATCGGGTAGTTAATAAAAATGGCGGTTTAGCGTCTGGTTATCCAGGGGGCAAGGAGGGGCATAAGCAAGTGCTTGAACAAGAAGGCTACGAAGTTAATGATTATAAGGTAGATATAAAAAGGACAATTTGGTGGCCAAAACAATAAGCCCTTTAGTAGTTATTGTTGGCGAGACGGCTAGCGGTAAAAGTGATCTAGCGATGTTGTTGGCACAACAATTTAATGGTGAGATTATTTCGGCTGATTCGCGAGCAATCTATCGTGGTATGGATATCGGTACAGCAAAGCCTTCTCGGCTAGACCAAGCAAAAATAAAGCATCATTTAATAGATATTATTAATCCAGATGAACGCTATTCGGCTCTTCAATTCAAGGCTGATGCCTTGAAGGCTATTGATGATATTGCAAGTCGTAGGAAATTGCCTATTTTGGTAGGAGGAACAGGCTTATATGTCGACTCGGTTATTTTTGATTATCAGTTTGAAGGCGATAAAAATATACGGAGTAAAGTTAATCCACGCCACGCATTGCCAAGTAAGCATATTAAGCAGTTAAAAAAGATGCGAGATAATACTTTAGTCATTGGTATTTTAAGAAGTAGAGACGAGTTGGACATCAGGATAGAACAGCGTATTTCAACAATGATAAACGATGGTTTGATTGATGAGGTATCTAGACTGGCTGATAAATACGGTACAGATATTGAGCCAATGACGGGTATAGGATACAAAACTTTTGTGAAGTACCTAAGAGGAGGAATCGGTATTAACCAAGCTAAAGAGGAGTTTATTCGAGGTGATAAATTACTCGCAAAGCGCCAACGAACATGGTTTAAGCGTAATAAAAGTATTCATTGGATTAACGAACAGAGCCAAGCCGTTGAGCTTGTAACAACACTATTGAAATAAATTGTATTCTTTTCTGGTACAATAAAACTATGGTTGAACAACTGTTTGGGTCGAAAACTAGGGTGAAGCTGTTGCAGTTATTTTTATCTAATCCTAATCGGTCCTTTTATGTCCGAGAAATAACACGAAAGATTGACGAACAAATTAACTCGGTTCGCAGAGAACTAGCTAATTTGTTGAGTATCGGAATAATATCCTCAGATAATAACAATAACAAATTGTATTATGAGGTTAATCAAAAGTATGAACATTACCATGCATTATCTAGCATTTTTGGTAAGGGGTCTGCCACACAGATTGCTAATGATGAGGGTGTAAGTAGCGAAGGCGACGATGTCGCAGAGCTTAAGAAGACAGGCAATATAGAAGCAGTAGTTTTGACAGGTCAGTTTACTAGAGACGAATCCTCTGGTATTGATATGTTGGTCATAGGAGATGTTAATCAGTCTAAGTTGAGCAGGTATATTTCTCAACTAGAGAAAAAAGAGGGCAAGGACATTAGATATGCTGTTTTTCTGCCGAGTGAATTTGAATATCGTCAGCAGATTAATGATAGATTTTTGACTAATTTGTTGGTATCAAAAAAACAAATTTTAATTGATAAGAAAAGTCGTTTTAGTAAGAAAGGTAGTTAGGTATGGAGTTTCAGTATTTTGGTGGAAATTGTGTTCGGATTTTAACAAAAGATGTGTCGGTTGTTGTTGATGATAACTTATCCGAGCTAGGTCAAAAGAGTCAAGCTAAAATGGGCGACATATTGATTTATTCAGGAGCACATTCAGAGCCAAGCGTAGAAGCAAAGATGGTTATTGATCAACCGGGAGAATACGAAGTTTCAAAAATGTCTATAATTGGTCTTTCTGCTAGAGCTCATATGGATGAGGAGGGACATAAAACAGCAACTGTTTATAAGCTCGTTGCCGAAGATATTAAGGTACTTATTGTGGGGCATATTTACCCTGATTTATCAGAAGCCCAGCTTGAGACGATCGGGCTAATTGATATTATGGTCATACCGGTAGGTGGGAACGGATATACTTTAGATGGTGTCGGGGCATTAAAGATTATCAAGAGCATAGAGCCAAAGGTGATTATTCCCGTACACTATGCCGATAAACAGTTAAATTATCCTGTTGCACAACAAGAGTTAGGTGTATTTCTGCATAGTTTAGGTATGGAGCCCAAGGAGTCTCTGGCTAAGTTTAAGGTTAAAAGTGGCGACCTGCTTGATATTGCTACTTATGTTGTAGTTCTGGAGCGACAGTAACCTCTCGAAGCCCATTTGGGTAGTTATTATATTCTAGTATAGCGTAGAGTGCTTCTCTAAACAGTTTTTTGAGGAGCATCTAATTAATTGTAATAACACCTTTTTTCTTAAGGGTACGAATTGCTTGTGTGCTTAACTTCATTTTTGCTTTTTTGCCATCAATAACTAAGGTTTTTGTTTGAAGATTGGGCTTCCAGACTTTTTTGGTGTGTCGTTGCGAGAAGCTAATGTTGCTCCCAAATTGCTTGCCCTTACCAGTTAATTCACATTTTTGCATAACAGGGGTATATTGTACACACTTAGTTTCTTTAAGTCAACTATAATAAGATAGGAATAACTGATATACTAGAATTGTAATGATTGCAGAACTTGGTTTAATAGGGGTGGCGGTTTTTTTACTAATGCTAATAATCTCTTTGAGTTTTCATGAGGCGATGCATGCTTTTGCTTCTCATTGGCTTGGCGATACAACCGCTAAAGATTTGGGACGGTTAACACTTAATCCATTAAAACATATAGACCCATTTACAACATTCATTTTGCCTTTGTTCTTATTATTGCTAGGATTGCCTCCGTTTTTGATTGCTAAACCAGTGCCATTTAATCCGTATAGGGTTAAATATGGTGATTATGGAGCGGCATTGGTAGGCATTGCTGGGCCGTTAAGTAATTTTTTGTTAGCTTTAGTTGGAGTATCCGTAGTACGACTCTTGGGCGTTGCTGTTGGTACAACAATGTATTCATTTTGTAGCTTATTCATTCAACTTAACATAGCAGTTTTTGTGTTCAATATGATTCCATTCCCGCCACTTGATGGATCGAGAGTGCTTTATGCCTTTGCTCCTGATCCACTAAGAAAGATTATGCAACAGATAGAATCATTTGGGTTAATGGGTATTTTTATGTTTATGTTTTTGCTGTTCCCCTTGTTAATCCCAATCGTCAACTATCTAAACAGTTTTTTCTTCCAAGTATTGTTATAGAATAATATTGCAAAGAGTTATAATAGAGTGGTCAAGTTATCGTCCGTATATGATTATCTAACACAATCTGATAGGGATTTTAATACCATATAAATCGTGGTTTATGTGTGCAAAAACCCACCTAGATAAATCAGATTAATCAAGGGCGATAGCTTGACTTTAGGTTTTCGGGGTGTGGCGCAGTTGGCTAGCGCGTACGGCTGGGGGCCGTGAGGTCGCAGGTTCAAGTCCTGTCACCCCGACCAAAAATGGACTAATTTCAGAATTGCGGCGCAAATGTGCCGTTTTTTCTTTGGCGGCACGGAGTGCCGACCAAAGAAAAAAGAGTGCTTTCGCACTCAATGTCCGAAAAGAGTCCTGAAATGGTCTCCCTCTACAACGAGGCTAGAGCCTATTTTATGGCAAAAAGCTGATTGCGAGAATGGTCGCTTCGCCCCGACCGCCTGTTCCAGCTAAGGCTGGAACGCCCCCGCCAGAAAGTCGCCCTTTAACTATTTAGATTACCCCGCCAATTCCATATTTTTAATGGAAAAGGCCGGATTTTCTGTCGGTTCGCCTGCGCTAAAGCGCAGAGACGGACGGGGCTTCTTTTGTTATTATTAAAGTATGGAAATAAAGGACGAAAGAAATAGAAAAATTCTAACTAATCCTGAATCATCTTGTCCGCCTGAAATCCTTAACCAACAGGTGGCTATTGAAGTTAAGTTTGTTGGGTTTGATGGTTCACCAGCAAGCGGAATTATTGAAGTTAATGAGTTGGTTGCTGATGAGGTTAAGGCATTTTTTGAACAAGCACTACGACTTAACTTCCCAATAGAAAAAGTTGCTCCTGCTAGTGAAAGCCCTTATGAATGGAATGATGACGTACTTATGGAAGCGAATGTTTCTTCTGGCTTCAATTATCGCTCAATCGCAGGGACTGACACGCCTTCACTACACGGCAGGGGTTTTGCTTTTGATATAAATCCACGACAGAACCCATATATTCGTTATAAAGACGGGCAAGAAATTGTTGCTCCTACTAATTCAATATGGCAACCAGACCAGCCAGGGACTTTATCAGCAGAACACCCTTTAGTGCAATTTATGGTTGAGCGTGGCTGGGAGTGGGGCGGAAGCTGGACGGCTGAAAGTGGCAGAATTGACTACCAACACTTTCAAAAGAATATAGGCGATTAACTACTGCTTTTGGTAAGAGTGTGGCATTACAAGATATGCGTCCCGTGCGTCAGGCATTTTGCCGTGTGCGCCAGCGTGGTTGCTAGCGTGTCCTAACTCTAGGTCAGCGGGGTCAATCATATTTTCTTCGCTAAGCTGTTCAGGCTTAATACCGCTACGCATAATTTGATAGCGAACCATTTCACGATACTGCGGTTCCCATACATCATCAGGTCTGATTTCATCGCCAGGCTTCCAATCAGGATTGGAGGTATTTACCAGTAAGCCTTGGTCATACCAACCAGGAAAGAGGTCTTCTGGGCCTTTGTCTTTGAAGGTGTGCTGGAAGTTTTCAGCCTTAATGGCAGCAATCAAATGGACCTTTACGCTATCAACATCACCTCCGTAATGTTCTAACGCTTCGTGCATAAAGTATTCAAAACAACCAGCAGGTTCGCCGTCTATTTCAAAGCCAAGTTTTGATTCACCTTGCAGGTTTGGTCGGGTTAAATGAACAAAACCTTGCACATCTTCACCATCATGGTCTTTGAACTCAATAGCTGCAAAACCACAATCTGCAAGTCGTGCGCCAAGTACTACTTTTTCGGACGCTTTAGCAAAAAACGCATTGTAGCCAGGTAATTCACGAATACCAACGGAGTTAGTCTTTACGTTATCACCGTAACTTTCTATCTGGTCATAAAAGCCTACACCGTCAGCCGTAACACCTACCATAAGTAAATCTTCGGCTTTGATATTCAAACGTTCTGTAATGTCCTTTATGTTTAAGTCTGAACAGAGCTTGTCGTTATTGCTAAAGCCTTCGGGTGCTTGGCAACCGTTTCCTGCACAGGCAGTACCGCCTAGGGCGCAAGTTCGGCGAAGAATATCACCTACGAGCAACTCACGTTTTGGCACTTCACCAGGCGCAACTGGTTCACGCATACGAGTAATGTATGCGAGCGTATCTTCACCAACAGCAAAACTGTCAGCGTAAGGCTGGAACGAGGGTACATTTGCTTCGGCTACTAATTCTGACATATCTGTTACATATTACCACTATAAGCGGTTTTTGTCAAACTCGTGTATGATCTGTAATCTAGCGAAGCCCCGTCCGCCTCTGCCATTTATGGCAAGCGAACCGCCAGAAAATCCAGCCTTTTCCATTAAAATTAAGGAATTGGCGGGGTAATCTAAATAGTTAAAGGGCGACTTTCTGGCGGGGCGCGTTCCGGCCTTAGCTGGAACAGGTGGTCGGGTCTGAACGGCCATTTTCGCAATCAGCTTTTCGTCATAAAATAGATTCTAGCCTCGTTGCATAGGGAGACCATTCGAGATTTTATGGGTTTTGAAGTACATTTTTCGTGGCTTCCTCATCTGATAATCCACAATTTATTCGCAACTACCCATAGGGGTAGTTTCTCACGAACGAGTAACTACACAGCAATTGCTGGCCTTAGGTAGGTTAGGGTTGATAGAATAGTCCATAGGTAGGTTCCTTTCTGTAATTATCTTTAGGAGGAACGTCCTCCTTTTTCATATCAATCTGTTCAATAAACCACCATAATTGTAAGGGGTAAATCCATCGTCTATAAAAATGGGATAGGCCGGACTTTTCACCTGCATTTGCTTGGCAAGTTTTTGGTCAATCGGCTGGAACGCTTCAAGGCCTTTACTTGACAGTCCAAACTTTTTCTTGTCCTCAAGTGTCATACGATACACAAAACGGTATTTCTCCAGTTTTGGTGTAGCGCTAAACTTTTCAAGTTTAGCCAGAAGTGCAATACGGTCATACCAGAGTTCTGGATTATTCAGCCGACTATCTAAGCTAATTTCAACCGATAAGCAGTTATCTGCGTATTTATTGGTGCAGTCGTAGTCTGCAACAACCATCTTGTTTAGTCCAAGTATCCACGCAATGTCATAAAGGTTTCTATTAGCAGTATCGCCAACAAATCCACAGTCGTTGTCTGGGCAGTATGTATTGTGAAAGTCCAACACTACATCGTACTTTTTTGTCTTTTTAAGTATTTGAGCAGCTCGCTTTACCTCATACTCTTGGCTTTTAATGTTGCCAGGAAACGAACGATTTAGATCATGCTTCACAAAGCGCCAATTACCAGCAATAGCCTGTTCGTTGGCAAACAATGCGTCTACGCTGTCTAAGGGGTTAGCACGAAGTAGCTTAACAACTTCTAGTCCAAGTGGTTCATTGCCGTGCATACCACCTATTACTAGTACTCTCATCTCTTGTACTCCTGTTCTATGTTTATTATTATGAAGTCTCGTCTGTCTGGTACGATGCTCGCCGTCTCTACGCTACCAACCATTGAGCGGTCTCGTTGTCCTGCAAAAATTCGTACATTGCATGGGAAATCCCGCCGAGCCGCGCCAACCATTTGCGGGCTAATCGTTCTATAGGCAACAGTTTCTGCATCGAGCTGCATAGCGAGCCCTTTTACAAATAAACCGAAGTTTTGCAAATTGCCACTTTGTTTCAAAGCCTTATTTGCAAAAACTTCATCAAGCCACATTATTTCATTGTTACCCAAAGTTGTATTAAGCCAATCAGACATCTCTGGCACATCAGAGTATTTTTCCTTTGCAATGATAGAGGGGGTTGCTCGCCAAGCCACTGCTGCCATAGTCAAGTATTCTCCGTTTTGCTCGGCGTACCACGCAGTTGGACGCGAAGCCGCAACTGTATCAAAGCGTCCTATCAGTTCGTCCGTTTCATAGGCGGGACGAGATGGACACATTTCACACATTGTACATATTGAGCCGATTGCTACGGCTGATAATCCACCTACGCAGCGTTGTCGCTCATCGGCACATTTACTTACTTCGTACCATGGCTCGTCAGCAAAAGCTGCTTGATAAGCTGGTACAATCTCGCCATATAAAGGTTTTACTTTGTCTGGCGTATAAAAATTCTTTTGTTCACTCATTATCTAATTCCTTTAACAATTTACTTAGTAGATAATCTAAAAACGCCAGCCTCAAGTGCTGGCGTTTACTTTTTACAAAAGTAATTATTTACACAGCACGGGCTGGCGGAATATGTGAGTGGTGTGTATCTACAACTTTTAGTGCTGCCTGATAGCCGTTACAACCGTTTTGCAACCAATTGCTAATCCGAGCAACAGTACGGCTACTTAGCTTAGTTTTAGCAACAATGTCAGTATATTTTTTACCAGCTTGCAACATTTTGGCGGCTTCAAACCGTGCGCTGATTTCGGCGATTTCTTTCTTGGTCATAACATCACGCAAGAAGTCCTGCATTGTTTGCTGGTTATCAATAGCGGTCAACGCCCCAGCGAGCTGCTGTGCGGTTTCAGATTGCCAAATTGTAGTCTTATCTGCAGACATAGTATTAGTTTACCAAAGTAAAGCATACTTGTCAATAATGATTTTATATTTCAATATAATCTTTCTGTATTACCGACCGCCAGGCCGTTTCTGCCCTTTTGGGCAGGCGACCCGACTGACTTGATTTTTTCTCAACTGAAAAAAGAAATTTGGTTGGGGTAAAAATCAAGAAATTGTAAAAATCAGGGCTGGCGGAGCGGGTCAGCCTTTTCACCCCACAAAATTCGCTGCGCTGGATTATTGAGGGGACCCCGATTTGGCTGGAAACAGTAGGGCTTGGTTTCTCGTTTTCAGCTATTTGCCATAAAATAGGTTCTAGTCTCGTTGTAGAGGCAAATCAGCATACTTAAGATGGATCGATTGTTGCTCGTTGTTTAAGATGGTGATCTTATTTTTGCTTTGATAAAATAGTTAAATTTTGGTGGGTTTGAAACAGGGTAGGGATCTGTATATTTACTGGTTTAACTGGTTGCATAAGGAGTATAGTTGAGATATTATGCTATGTTATAAGTTTAACTACCATAAAACTTAATCATAAACAATGACTGATAGTAACAAGCAACATATATACGAAAAAGCAATTACTACCGATAGGCCTGCCGAATTGCTGGCTCGTAAGCATGGATATGATAGCATCGTCCAGCTTGCAGAAAAGCTCCCAGAGGGCGCAAGAGTACTTGATGTCGGTGCAGGTGCTTCGCCTTTTGGCAAGGAAGTTGCAAAATTACGGCCTGATATAAGTTGGGTTAATTTCGATTTTAGCTATCAAGATGTAGATATTCTAAAAGAGGCAGAACAGGGTGCGCCAGATAATGTAGAGTGTATTTTTGGAGATGCTACTAGACTAGATGAGGTATTCGGGGTAGAGAGTTTTGATGTCGTTTTTTCTTATTGGTTAATGCCACACCTATCATTGGACAGTGTTGAACCTGCTGAACGAGTAGCAGAGGCTATGGTCATAGTCACAAAACCGGGTGGTCAGATATCAGTAGGTCCAATTGTTGGCAAAAATCATTTTTTGTCAATAAAATCTGGCAACTCTCTAAGAATCGATAAAGATGAGGATGAAAGCACAGAATCCTATGTAAGAGAGATTGTTGATGCAACAAAACTTTCTGGGCTATCGCGTACTGTACAAATAAATGCCAACGAAGTTGCAACGCCGTTTTTTGGTACAACTAGATACGGAAAGCGTGAGGGAAAAGTTCCCAAAATATTTGACCCAAAAACTGGCGAATATGTTTCTGCCATTTCTGGCCAGGGTATTCATACCCTGGGTCGTTTAGCAGTAGCTTTGGCCAAACATTCAACTAAAAGACAAAGAGTATAAGTTACATCAAAATAACAGAGTTGTAGATTGGGTATTATATAATTGTCAGATGATTAACATAGAGTCGCCATAGCTCAAAAACCTATAATTGTTATCAATAGCTACTTGGTAGGTATGCTGTAGGTTCTCCCATCCTGCGAAGGCTGACGCCATCATAAGAACAGTTGACTTCGGTGCATGAAAATTAGTAAGCATTGCGTCTACAACCTTAAATTTGTATCCGGGGTATATAAAGATATCTGCCTCTCCGGAATAATCTTTTTCTTTCGGAGCCTCCGTTTTATACAAGTATTCTAATGTTCTAGTTACGGTTGTGCCAACAGCAAAAATGCGGTTGCCACGAGTTTTTGCCTTGTTAATCAATTTAATTGTTTTAGCAGGGACTTCAAAGTACTCACTGTGCATTTTGTGCTGTTCTATTACCTCTGTTCTGATAGGCAAAAATGTACCTAAACCGACATGTAATGTTATAAATGAGACAACACCGCCTTTGTCTTGAATTTGTTTAATTAGTTGACTTGTAAAGTTGAGTGAGGCTGTTGGTGCAGCGACTGATCCGAGTGAACTAGCAAATTCGGTTTGATACCTAGAAATGTCTTCTTCAGTTGATTGTCTGTGCATATAAGGAGGCAAAGGAACGACGCCATATTTACTACATACTTTTAGTAGGTCGTCTGTAGAGCTTATTTCTGCCATCCCATCATCTAGTATCTGTTTAATGAGTATCTCGTGACTCTTTATCTTATACACCTCTCCAATGGTGATTTTTCCACGATACAGGACTTTCCACTCATGGTGGTTGAGTTTTTTGGTGTGTCGCTCAAGGAGTAGGAACTCTCGTGTCTTTGCCTTATTATGGGCGAGGAGACGAGCCTTAATCACTTTTGTATCATTTAATACAACAACATCACCTGATGATATGTATTCCGAGAAGTTGCTATACTTATCGTGCTTAATAGATCTAGTTTGTTTATTAAAGACTAGCAATTGGCTATTTCCTCGTTCTTTGGGAGGGAATAAAGCTATTTTTGATTCAGGGAGTTTGTATGAAAAATCGTTGATATGCATAATGTATATTCTAGGGTAGAATAAGGAGTAATGAAAAGACTAAAGTTTAATCATATAGAAGCAGAGAACATAAAAAAGGGTGTTCAGACTGCCACCTTGCGTATTGACGATGAAAAGTCAATATCTGTGAATGACCTGATTGAAGTTATAGATAAGGTAAAAGAAGACGAACCATCCTCTTGGGAAGTGATTGGCGTTGCTAGAGTTGATAAGGTAACGGTTCAACGCATAGGAGATTTAGATATAGAGGAAGGCAATTTTGAGAAATTTGGATCAACAACAGAGCTATATGAGCAGATGGCTCTTTTTTATGGTGACTATATCACTGATGAGACATTGGTTAAAGTGGTCGAGTTTTCTTTTAATCCAACTAAAAGGGCGCAAAATAAAAAAAATGCTGATGAAATAAAAACAACAGAAGTAGTCGAAATACAGCTTTTTGGAGATGGCGGCTCCAGAGGTAATCCGGGACCATCAGCAAGCGGGTATGTACTGATTGGGATGGACGGTAGAGTTATTGAAACTAACGGAGAGTACTTAAATATAGCAACCAACAATCAAGCAGAATACCACTCTTTACGCTTGGGCTTGGAGCGAGCTCGTCAACTTGGAGTAGAGATTGTGCATGTGTATATGGACAGTATGCTAGTAATTAATCAGATGAAGGGTGTCTTTAAGGTAAAGAATAAAGAGTTGTTGACTGTTTATCTGATTGTAAAAAGAATGTCGCGTGATTTTAAAAGCATTGATTTTACACATATTCCGAGGGAGCTAAATAAGTTAGCTGACGCAGAGGTTAACAGGATACTGGATGCTAACCAAGATATGGTATAATAATGTTTGCCAGGTTATCGGTTAGTCGCTCTGCACCCACAATTTACTTAAATGAGTAAAATATTGAGTTGTTGTGGGTGCAGAGAGGAAAGTCCGGGCAACTTAGGG
Organism: uncultured Candidatus Saccharibacteria bacterium; assembly: GCA_964565615.1. Lineage (GTDB taxonomy): Bacteria > Patescibacteriota > Saccharimonadia > Saccharimonadales > JAGQNJ01 > HK-STAS-PATE-36. The sequence goes on from CAZMFO010000002.1 coordinate 72,031, forward strand.
AAGGGCAGTTGCTAACAGCAACCAGAGGTAACTCTAGGGAAAGTGCCACAGAAACTAAACTGTCTCGTACCCTCTGTAGATGAATAGTATAGTCTATAGAAGGTACGAGGCAAAGGTGAAAAGAGCGAGGTAAGAGCTCGCAGTTAATTATGGTGACATAATTAAGGGGTAAACCCTGTCCGTTGCAAGGTAGTGTATTATTTGTGCTTTTGCACAATAGTGTCCCGCTAAATATACGATTTAATCCGCTCGATCTAGGAGGCAACTTCTAGACTAGATAGATGACTAGCTATTACAGAACCCGGCTTATAGATAGGCTGGCAAACAATAAACCCACAACTTTAAGAGATGTGGGTTTATTGTTTTGAGGCGGACTACTTATTTGATCTATTTCTTGATTGTTGAAGAGACAATATCTTTAAAGGCAGAAGGTTCGTTAACGGCGAGTTCTGCCAGTATCTTTCGATCTAAAACGATGTTTGATGCTTTTAAGTTAGCAATAAGTTTACTGTAGGTTGTTCCGTTGAGGCGGGCGCCGGCATTAATTCGGGTGTTCCATAGTTGCCTAAATGTACGCTTGCGATTCTTGCGATCCCTCGTGGCGTTTTGCAATGATCGAACAATCGCTTGCTTGCCTCGTTTAATGCTGACCCTGTTACCATGCGTCATACCTCGCGTTAATTTGCGAATCTTATTATGTTTTTGTCTGGTTGTTACTCCTCTTTTTACTCTCATATTAGACTCCTAAATTCTTCTTTATTGATTTTACAGATCTCCCACTAGCTATCTGGGGCACCGCAAAAGTTCTTTTTCGTGAAGCTCCTTTTTTGGATAGGTTGTGACCCTTAAAAGAGTGTCCATGGATGACCTTACCCGTTTTGGATATCTTAAAACGATCTTTTGTACCGCTATGCGTCTTTAATTTTGGCATTGGTATTACTCCTTATTGTAAATATTAATTGTTTGCCACTAAATTGAGGTTGTTGATCAACGATTATTTTATCTCCGAACTCTGTTATTATCTTATCGGCTAATTTAAATCCAATATCTTTGTGTGCAAGCTCGCGACCGCGATAGAATATAACAAATTTGACTTTATGTCCTTCATTAAGGAAGGCATTGACTTTCTTGAACTTGACATCTAGGTCGTGTTGTCCTATCTTTAGGCTTAATCTGATCTGCTTTACATCAACAGCCTTCGTGTTGCGTTTATTCTTTAATAGTTGCTTGGTTCTTTGATAATTGTACTTTCCCCAGTCAATAATTTTCGCAACAGGCGGATTAGCATTTGGTGATACCTCTACAAGATCCAGTCCTTCGTCTCTTGCAGTTCTTAGAGCCTCTATCCGACTCATGACGCCAAGTTGTTTGCCATCTTCGGTGATTACCCGAAGTTGGGGTGCCCGAATCGACTCATTCAGGCGGGTGTCTTTGCTAATATTTAAACTCCTTCACTAACATTAATAACTTCTTAGGATTTTATCAGATATCAAAACAGGGGTCAAGCTTTTGCTTAGACTTGGTGTGAGATTTTTGATCTATATTGTAATGCCTCAGCGATATGGGGAGCTTTAATATCTATTGACTGATCTAAATCAGCGATTGTCCGAGCTACTTTAATAGCTCTCATATAACTTCTCGGCGAGATATTTAGCTTGTTTGAGGCGTTATCAAGTAATTCTTTTGCATTTGGCGTTAATAACGCAAAGTCCCGGACCTCTTTGCTGGTCATTTGACTATTTGTTTTTATGGTACCAAATCGTTTATATTGAATTTGGCGAGCCCTATGGACTCGACCTGCTATTATTGAGCTTGATTCGTTATGCTGGGAGACAGAAAGCAGGTTTTTGTGGTCAATATTTTCTACACTAGAGAAGATATCAATTCTATCAAGGATTGGTCCGGATAGTTTTTGTTGGTATTTAATAATCTGTTGGGTGCTACAACAGCATTCTTTGTGGGTCCCAAAATAGCCACAGGGACAAGGGTTTGATGTCGCTACAAACATAAAATCGGCTGGATACGAGGCCGATCCCTTTGTACGAGAAACGGTAATTGTACTATCTTCAAGTGGTTGGCGAAGTGCTTCAAGAGATGATCGACTAAATTCAGGAAGCTCATCAAAAAACAGTACGCCCTTGTGGCTTAAGCTAATTTCGCCGGGCTTAGGGTCGTTTCCGCCACCGATAATAGCTGTATCAGAGGCAGTGTGGTGGGGCGACCGGAAGGGCCTTCGGGTAATTATATCCTCAAAGTTGTGATTAACTAAACTGTGGATATGGGTAACTTCTAGGGATTCATTTATGCTTAGTTTTGGGAGTATCCCGATTATGGCTTTTGCTAGCATACTTTTTCCAGTGCCCGGCGGTCCGTGTAGTAGAATATTATGGCCCCCAGAGGAGGCGATTTCTAATCCTCGTTTAGCAAACTGTTGGCCAACGATATGTTTAAAGTCATTTGAGCTATCTGTTTGTTGTTTGGGTAGATTGCTTCGGGGCTTATTGTTTGGTTGGTAGGCGGGTATTTGTTTTTTGCCAGACAAGTGAAGATAGATCTGCTCTAGAGACGATACGGGGTAAATAGTTACACCCTCGACCAGTTTAGCTTGTTCTAGGTTATCTTTCGGTATAAAAAAGGTAGAGATGTTATTCTTCTTCCCAACTAGTAGCTTCCCGATTATTCCTCGGACACTTCTTACAGAACCGTCTAGTCCGATTTCGCCAATTATTACAGTTTTGCAGTTAGATGGCTTGATTTGTTCTCCTGCAAGCATTATTGATGACGCTATAGCAAGATCAAGACCAGAGCCACTTTTTGGAATGTCGGCAGGTGCTATATTAATGGTTATTCTTTTGCGGGGTAGGCGTATAGAACTACTAGCAAATGCACTACGAATACGCTCTTTTGCTTCATCTATGGCTTTGCCTACATGACCAACAATAATCACTGCGGGGAGGCCATTTGATAGCTGGCACTCGATGTCAACAATTAATCCCTCAAAGCCGATGTCTATTATACTGTGTACGGTATTACTCATGAGCTTGGATTGTACACCTAGATTTTAAATTAAACAAAAGCAACAACCCGCCGTAATGTTAGGGCGGGTTGTGATTGTGTAGAGGTTTATTTGTTAGAGTGGTTTTTTACATTTTTGTTATCTTTGTGGAACAACGGCTTGCGAGAAGCCGTTGTTGTTAGGTCGTTTTTGTTTTTGAGCACTTTTTTTATTCAAGTGCTAAATACATCTTATAAACTCATAAAATATATGTCAACAAGAATATGCTTAAAATAAAATAAACCTGTGGATAACTTTGTTATTTAGTTGTTCGCTTCTATTAAGAAATTTGATTGATTTAAGCTATTTTGGCACTGGCCAGAAGCGAATCTATATGGGCTTGGTATGCGATATGTGTGAGTAATAATGTTATTTAAGCCGGGGGTTAATTTTCGTATTGCATTTTTGCCAGAAGACACAAAGAAGTATTTGTTTATGCGTTGGGAGGTTAATGGATGAAGAGCTAGCCATATAATGCTACTTCTACATTAAGCAACTTTATTCTGAATTATTTCAAATTTATATGAGTATGATTACTTATGTTCCGACAGTTTTTGCCTATCAAGCATAGTTATTCTTGATAGGCATTGTCCGGGTTACGAGTCGTAAAAGAAGTAGGGCTAGAATGGTTAAACGAAAAGGTTTATTGCGAAATATGGTTGTTAATGCAATCTTTGATAATCGGGGCATTGCTGGTAATCAATAAGTAATTTGGTGGCAAAAATGTGTATGATGTGAGTGTTGCTTATATGACTTATGTGTTTCCGTAATATTTATGCAGTTTACCTAAGAGTAAATGTATCAAAACTAGAAACAGCACCAAGAAAAATCGATATATTATATTACATTTACAACATATTCTATACAACGCATAATCTTAAATATTGATTGTTCTAAGGTGATAAGTGTATCTTACACAACAAAAACTATTGACTTTTTTTACATTATCCGGTAGTATGATTGGTAGTGGAGAAAAAACAAAAATGTGTGTCAGCGCTCATCATTTGTTAATCACAAATGTGAGCGGTCAGTCATAAGCAAAGGACGGCAAGCGCTAAATAAGTCATAAAAATAGAGCGGATTTGTCGTCCTGCTTTTTTTGGTAGTACAATTAGTGGAGTGACAAAACCGCAGACTAATTTACTTTTATTGTTCATTGCGACTCTATTCGTCGTAGTTTTTTTTGTGTTTATTAGTCCAGCGGATCTGACACTAATGTTTGTTTTTGTGCCATTTATATTGATATTTGTCATATTATTCTGGTCGATAAGAACTTTTTTAGATCTGTTTTTTTCTTTGACTACTTTTCGCAAGAGAACTATATCGCTTGTATTGAGTATTATGCCAGTAGTTATGTTGGTAATCCAATCTGTTACGCAACTTACGACGAGAGATGTTGTGCTTTGTCTTTTCATTACGCTTATTATTGTTTGGTATGTATCACGAATAGATAGACCAAGTGCTTAAAAGGATTATTTAATCTAGAGCAAACGACTAGTTGTTGGTATAATAGTGGTGTAATGGATCAAGACAATACTACAAGTTCTAACAGTGCCGAATTGCCAAGTGTGGATGGGGCTGTTAGTGCTGTTCCTTCCTCACAAGCAGAACCATCTAGTAATAATCTTGGATTAAACTATACGCCACCATCTCAATCTCCAATATCCACGCCTCAACAACAACCAGTACAGAGCAACTCAACAGATGACTCCACAGTTGTTTCGTCAGTATCTACTCCGGCGATAGCCGATGATGTGGATTTAATAGAAAAGGAGTGGGTAGAGAAGGCTAAAGAGATCGTTTATAAAACAAAGGACAACCCCTACTTGCAGAGTAAAGCGCTTAGCGAGGTCAAGGCAGATTACATAAAAAAAAGGTATAACAAAGACATATTAAAGAGTGACGAATGAGTACAGCTATATTTATACTGGCCATTATTCTTAGTATTGTCGTTATTGTCGTTCCGATAGTTTTTATTCATTCTCGGAACTTATTACGCGAACAAAAAAACTATGAACGCGGGCTAAAGATGGTCTCTCTGCTTATTCATTTACCTCCATCTAGCGACGACAAGGAGTCAAGTGGCCGAGATGATCGCGAAATCGTTGATGAAAACATATCCAAAGCACAGATTATGTATGGAATTATTGCTAGTACCATTAAAAAAGGATTTAAATCAAAGTTTTATGGACAGAGGCATTTTGCCTTTGAGATTATAGGGGTTAAAGGGTTTGTCAAATTCTATGCAACAGTCCCCGTTGCGTTAGTTGATGTTGTTAAGCAGGCGGTTATTAGTGCTTATCCGTCTGCTAGGCTTGATGAAGTTCAAGAACATAATATATTTAGTCCTGTTGGCAAAATCGCTGCTACAACTGGCGGAGAGCTGACTCTAAAAGAATCATTTGCTTATCCTATAGCTACATATCAGGATATTAAGAGAGACCCAATACAGTCACTACTAAATGCTCTAGCAGAATTAGATAACGAAGATGGTGTGGGTATTCAGATTCTATTGCGTCCCGCTAATCCAAATTGGAGAAAACAAGCTTCTGAGGTAGCTAGCTCAAAAAGGAAAGGAGGTGGAGGGAACAAGCCAAAGGAGGAGGCCCTTTGGTGGATAAAACAAATTTTTGCTTCTCTGTGGAAGCCTCCCGAAGATAAAAGCAATAAGACAGGTGGTTCAGATAAGCCAGAGTTGTCAAATATGGAACAAGGGGTGTTAGATGCGATTGATGAAAAAACACGACATCCCGGTTATGAAACACTAATTAGAATTGTAACATCTTCTAACATCTCTCAGAAAGCTCAGACAATCCTAAATCATATAGTTGCTTCATTTTCACTTTACGATGCCCCCGGGAAGAATGGTTTTAAATTTACGCAAGCAAAGGATATAGATAGTTTTGTGACTTCTTATATTATGAGATTTTTCCCTCCGTCCATCAACAAAAATATCTTAAACTCCGTGGAGTTGGCTGGGATATTTCACTTTCCTGATCAAAAGAATATCCCAACCTCTCAGTTAGAAAGACAGGCATCAAAACAGGTTGATGCCCCAAGAAATGTTCCTGAAGACGGCTTGCTGTTGGGGTACAACTTATTTAGGGGTGCCAAAAAACCAATTAGATTAAGTTTGAATGATCGACAACGGCATATGTATGTTGTTGGTCAAACTGGTACCGGTAAGTCAACATATCTAGAGAACCTTGCCTTGCAAGATATGTTGAATGGTGATGGTTTTGCCTTTGTTGATCCTCATGGAGATACAGCCGAAAAGCTACTGTCTATGGTTCCTAAAGAGAGAACCGAAGATGTGATGTATTTTTGCCCATCTGATATGGATTATCCAATGGGGCTTAATCTATTTGAGTTTTATACTCCAGAGCAGAAGGACTTTTTGATTCAGGAGACATTGAATATGCTTTATAAGTTGTATGATCCTCAACGGCAGGGTATTGTTGGGCCTCGTTTTGAGAGGATTTATACTAATGCGGCATTATTACTGATGGCTGACCCTAAAGGAGGAACTTTTGTAGATATTCCAAAATTGTTGATTGATCCACCATTTATGAAAGAAAAGCTCCAGTATGTAGAAGATCAAAATGTTATTGATTTTTGGACTAAAGAGTGGCCAAATTCACAGAGGTCAAACGATTCTGGTGAAGTCATAGCTTGGGTGGTTAGTAAGTTCGGGGCATTTTTAAGCAACGAGATGATGCGAAATATCATTGGTCAAACCAAAAGCTCATTTAATCTTAGAGATATTATGGACAATAAGAAGATTCTGCTCGTTAATCTTAGTAAGGGCAAGACAGGTGAGTTGAACTCTAGGCTGTTGGGAATGATTTTTGTGATGAAGTTTCAGGCAGCGGCTATGAGTCGAGCCAATATTCCTGAAGACCAACGACAGGATTTTTGTTTGTATGTGGATGAGTTTCAGAACTTCTCAACAGACTCGTTTGCTACCATAATGTCAGAAGCTAGAAAGTACCACCTTAACCTTATTGTAGCAAATCAATTTACCACTCAATTGACTGATGATATTCGTGAAGCTGTTTTTGGAAACATTGGTACAATTGTTTCGTTCAGAATTGGGCAGAACGATGTTGAGGCCTTGTCGCGTTATTTTCAGCCATTATTTGATGGTGACGATTTGTTGCGTGTACCAAACTATCATACTATCGTGAGGACCTTAATTGGGGGTGTGCCAACACAGCCATTTAGTATGGCTACATTGCCAACTTTAGGCAAACCTAATGAAAAGCTAGCAAGTGCCTTAAAACAGCTTTCTGCGGCTAAGTATGGGCGTCCTAAAGCAAAAGTAGAAGAGGAGATATTTGCCAGATTATCAACCAAAGAGCCAGTTAAGCCACTTGCCGGGCCTACATATAATCGATCAGCGTTCGGAGTAAGTTCTAATGGTGGAGCGAACGCCTTGTCTCCACAAGCAAGTCCGATTGCCACTCAGCCCACAGCAACAGCTATTAAACCAAAATCGTTTCTTGACGAATGGTTAGCTAAGAAACAAGTACATAGTCAAGCACCAGTAAATCAGCTTAAGGCAGTACGAAACCAATCTGCTCAAGCACCACCTGTGCCCACATCCAAGGTTGGTGCAAGTTTTACTCCGGCACAGCCACCTCGTGATGTAATAAAGGTTAATAATCCTGCAGTAGGGCCAACAAATGAGTTGGTTACCAAGAATAATCGGCAAGTAGCAGAGGAAAGCAAAAAGCCTCCTTCAAACGATACAGGTGAGATTGATCTGAAGAAGCTTGGTAATGACGAGATTACCATTGACAACGACGGTAACCTATCGAGACCTAGTCTTTAGCTGGCTTGTTCTTTTGAAGCAATTTATAGGCAAGCTCAAAAAGCAATCCGATAAAGTAGCCACCAACAAATATAAGAATAAATGTAAGGTAGTTATAGGAAAATCCACTTTTTTTGCTTACAAAGTAGAAAAAGAGGCTACCTATGAAGGCACTTATACCCCCAAATAGTATACCGTTAGGTCTGGCGATAGTTTTGGCACCTACTTCGCTTATCTTATCGACCGCTGGTTGATGAATAATTTTACTAAAGACCCTCTCGGGGGTGTTTAATTGCTTTTGAGTTTTCTTAATGAGGCGTCTATAGGCATCTTTTTTGAGGTGTCTAGTAGCAGTATGGGTGGGAGCTTTTTTGTCTTCCTTCTCGGCTATATGATAATCCTTACTACTTAAGGCGGTTTGCTCAATGCTATGCTTAATGCTATCAATAGAGTCTTTCGATATCTCTTGTGTGTGACTTGGTTTTTCGTGGCGTTCTTTGTGATGTTTGTTTGCAAGATTCTCGTGATGGCTCTCGGGAGATTTAACCTGTTCGGGTGAATGTTGGTGTAATTTTTCGCTCATATTAGTTTACTCCTTAAACTCCTGATGCGTATTCTTGCTTAACTAGCTCCAACTCTCTGGCCATTAGTCGAGATCGAGCAAAGAAGTACCCAACAAAAGTCGTAAGTATGGCGCCCATAAGGATGGCTTCTCCGGGGCCTGTATTGGGTAGGGACTGGCTGACTTTCTCGGTTGTTTTAGTAACAGTTGCAGGTAGTTTAATCTGCACAGTGTTACCATATACATTGGTTAATAACAGGTCAAACGAACCCGGGTTACCCGGTGGCTGTGGTGTTTGGGGAATGGGGTTTTTGATTTTGACCTTAAATGTTTTCGTGATTGATTGTTTTGGTTTGATGGTTACTGGTTTGTTCCATGCAAGGGTTTGGGTGTCTTGGTCAAAGGTTGCACCGTCTAGTGAGTTAAAGTCCAGATCTGCATATTCTAGGATATCTGCTAATTCTTCGGGTTTGAGTAGAGTGTTTTTAGAGTCTCCATCTCCAAAGTTTTTGGTAGTTAGAGAATATTCAATAATATCACCACCGCGGGCTGTAGAATTGTTTGCATCAGAAATGTTTTGGGTAAGGTTTTTGGCTTTTTTCTCAATAGCAAGTAATGGTGACTTCTCGGCTGGCTTTTCGGGTTTCTTTGGTTCTTCTTTTGGCTTTTCGGGTGTTTTAGGTTCCTCGCACTTGCCGTCAGAATTTAGAGTGGTATTTGGTGGGCAATCAATTTTTATATCATTGCAAACCGTTGATTTCTCTGTTTTGTGAATTGTTTTGTCTGGGGTGACATATTCAAGCCATGCAGAATTACATACAGAGGAGCCTGACTGTGCGCTTGATTTTACTCGAGCATTTAGAGTAATAAATCCGGGTGACCCTAACGCGTCTGTGTTGCCAAAGGTGTAGAAAGGGGGTGTATTATTATACCATTTAAGGTTTTGGCCGTTTGTTTCTTGAGGCCATCCATTAGTGGTAGCGCTAACGAACTCTAACTCCGGATCGAGGCTATCATTAACAGAGAAAAATGCTGCTGGTTCGCCTGTATTTGTAAATGCGATAGTGTACTTGACGGTATCGCCGGGCTTTAAGACGCCAGTGGGTTCGTTGACTTTTACGACCTTTAGTTTTGGTGATTGTTCTTTTGGTGCTTTAGCGGGTGGTTGATAGCCATTCTTTATGACAATGTTTCCGCAATCGTACATAACCATAAAGGGTGCACCATCAGAGGTTGTTGTAACTAGCATTTTGTATGAAGTGCTACCCCAGCTTGATAGGGGTCGTAGATAAAATGTACCTGCACCATTAATACCGACTGGGTACTCGCCGGGTTTGCTGTAGGGATTTCGCCCCATAGAATATAACTGACCATTATGAGCAGAGGATTTTACCGTCTGCGTACTGGCAGTGGCGAGATCCCCACAGTCCATACCATAATGTTCAATGATTGTCCTAAATCCAGAAGTATTACTATTACAGCGTTGGACGGCTTCAGACTTAGTCTTAAATCCACAGCGAATAATATCGTTGCTACTACATTGATTGCTTGCTTCTGCTGGAGAGGCAATGGCGAAAATTTGGACAAAAAAAGCTAATGCTACAAAGCCGAACCCAATACGACGCAGACTAGATTCTTTATGAAGCCTCTTAGCATAAAAGGTAACCTCTGATATTAAACTGGGGTTGAAGGGTAGATTTGAGAGTAGTTTTTTGAACATTTGTTTGCCAGCATTAGGTGCTAGTGTTTATTAAAGCATAGCCGAGTTTGTGATATCAAGAGTTTTTTGTTGTTTTTAGGTAAGATTATTTGCTACAATAATAAGGACAAAGTACGAGGGAATTAAATTGACATATAAGATTACTATTTATTTGTGCGAAGGATCTGCGGGTGAGTAAACAAAAACAGTATGATTCAGAGGCTATTCAGGTCTTAGAGGGGTTAGAGCCTGTAAGGAAACGCCCCGGTATGTATATTGGGGGCACCGGTAAAGAGGGGCTTCATCATTTGGTTAAAGAGATAGCCGATAACTGTGTTGATGAAGCGATTGCGGGGTATGCTACAGAACTTCACATAACCCTGTTAGAAGACGGCGGTATTCGTGTTAGAGATAATGGTCGTGGCATACCAGTAGATAAGATGGAAAAAACTGGTAAGAGTGCTCTAGAGACAGTGCTAACTGTTCTCCATGCTGGTGGTAAATTTGGCGGAGGAGGCTATAAAGTCTCTAGTGGTCTGCACGGTGTCGGCAGTAGTGTCGTAAATGCTCTATCTACAAAACTCAATGCAGAGGTTCACAAAGACGGATACATCTATACACAAGATTATAAAATGGGTATCCCACAAGGTGATATTGTAAAAGGTGCCAAAACGACGAAGTCAGGTACAATCATTACATTTTATCCTGATCCTACAATATTCAAAGAAACGGTTGAAATTGAATACGAGTGGGTGGTTGACTATCTACGGCATCAGTCATACCTAACAAAGGGGTTAAAAACATTTGTTTACGATAATCGTACAAATGAGCGATTTGCATTTTATTTTGAGGGGGGCATACAGTCGTATGTCAAACATCTGAATTACGGGAAAGATGTTGTTGATGATGATGTCTTTTATGTAGAAAAAGATGTTGAAGACTGCCAAGTTGAAATAGCTATGCAGTACACAGATGCTTATAGCGAGGCAATCAAGCCTTTTGCTAACAATGTCCTAACACCTGACGGAGGTACTCATTTAACAGGATTTAGATCAGCCCTCACAAGAGTGATTAATGATTACGCTCGAAAGAACAATTTACTTAAAGAGAAAGAGGAAAACCTTAGCGGAGAAGACTGTCGCGAAGGTTTAACGGCTGTTATTTTAGTTAAATTGCCTGACCCCCAATTTGAAGGTCAGACCAAGAATAAGCTTGGGAACCCTGAGATTCGTGGTTATGTAGAGCAAGTAATGACGGAGTACCTATCTTATTATCTAGAGGAGCACCCAGCCATTGCTAAAAAAGTTGTAAATAAAGCAATATTATCTGCCAGAGCTCGTGCTGCTGCTCGTGCTGCACGAGAGAATGTGATTAGAAAAGGTGCGTTGGATAGTACATCTTTGCCCGGTAAACTGGCGGACTGTTCTAGTAAAGATCCTAGCAATTCAGAACTTTATATTGTTGAGGGTGACTCAGCAGGCGGATCAGCAAAATCAGGCCGAGACAGCAAGACCCAGGCTATCCTGCCCCTTAGGGGTAAAGTACTGAATGTTGAAAGGGCTAGGCTAGACAAGATGTTTGCTAACAATGAAATAAAAAGCTTGATTACGGCTATAGGAGTGGGGATTGGTGAACAGCTTGATATTGAGAGGTTAAGATATCATCGGATTATAATAATGACTGATGCCGATGTTGACGGGAGTCATATAAGCACTTTGTTGATGACATTTTTCTTTAGATATATGAAGCCAGTGATTGACGGAGGTCATTTATATTTAGCAAAGCCCCCATTATTTTTAGTTAAGTCTGGCAAAAAGAAAGATTATGCTTATTCCGATACAGAAAGGGATAACTTGCTACAGAAGCTCATTGATGCAAAAAAATCGAAGGGATCAGATATAAGAGAAGGAGATGATGTCTCTAAACAGGCAGGAGCCGAAGTTAGTCGATATAAGGGGTTGGGTGAGATGGATGCAGATCAGCTGTGGGATACAACAATGAACCCAGAAAATCGGGTTTTGATACAGGTTAAGGTAGAGGATGCCGAAAAGGCAGACGCAATCTTCAGTAAGTTAATGGGAACAGAGGTAGAATTGCGCAAAAACTTTATTCAAGCTCGTGCCAAGTTTACTAATACAGAAGAATTGGATATTTGATTATGAACAACGATATGGATAATTCAAAAGAGGTAACCGTTGTGCAAGAACAGAATCATTCACGAATGCTTGAAAATCGTACTGTAGAAAATGTTATGGAAGACAGTTATCTACGGTATTCAATGAGTGTTATTATTGCTAGAGCATTACCAGATGTCAGAGACGGCTTAAAGCCGGTTCATCGACGCATTCTTTATGTGATGGATAAAATGGGTATCCGATCGGGTGGTAAGACAGTTAAGAGTGCTCAAATTGTCGGTGAGGTTATGGGTAAGTACCACCCTCATGGTGACAGTGCTATCTATGATTCGATGGTGCGTATGGCACAAGATTGGTCAATGCGTTATCAGTTGGTTCAGGGGCAGGGCAACTTTGGCTCTATGGACGGTGATCCACCTGCAGCCTATCGTTATACAGAGGCCAAAATGGCTAAGCCTGCCGAAGCTTTGCTAGACGATATTGAGAAAGAAACCGTTGATTTTCGGGATAACTATGATGGAACACGCAAGGAACCGACTGTCCTTCCGGCAAAATTACCAAACTTGTTACTAAACGGGCAAATGGGAATTGCTGTCGGAATGGCTACGAATATTCCGCCACATAACCTCGGTGAGCTTATTGACGCAACAGTTCATCTTATTGATAACCCTGATGCAATAACCGATGATTTGCTCGAGTATGTTAAGGGTCCAGATTTCCCAACAGGAGGTATTGTTTATGGAAAAGAGTCGATTAAATCCGCCTATTCATCTGGTAGGGGTGGGATTATTATGCGGGCTGTCGCCGATATCGTCGAAAACAAAAAAGGTCGACACTCTATAGTAATTTCCGAGATACCGTATGCTTTAAACAAGGCTAGTTTAATCGAGAAAATTGCAGACTTAGTAAAAGACAAAAAAATTGTCGGGATATCAGATTTAAGAGATGAGAGTGCTAGAGGTACAGTTCGGATAGTAATTGATCTAAAAAAAGATGCTTATCCCAAAAAGATTTTAAACCAACTTTATAAGCTGACGCCATTACAGAGTAGTTTTCACTATAATATGCTAGCATTGATTGATGGTATACAGCCGAGGGTCTTGGGATTGCAAGATATTCTTAGTGAATACATTAAACATCGCCAATCTGTAGTCCGTCGTAGGACAGAATATGAATTGCGCAAGGCAAAAGAACGAGCGCATATTTTGGAGGGTCTTAAAATTGCCCTTGATAATATAGATGAAGTAATTGCCACTATTCGTGCTAGTCAAACAACAGACGAGGCCCAAGCAAATCTGATTGCTAAGTTTAATCTGAGTGATATTCAGGCTAAGGCAATACTTGCTATGCAACTTCGTACTTTAGCTGGTCTGGAGCGAAAAAAGATTGAAGATGAACTGGCAGAATTGCTTAAATTGATTGCTGATTTAGAGGCAATTTTGGCAGACGAAAAGAAGATACTAAAGATAATTAAAGACGAACTTAAAGAAATCAAGAAGCAATTTGGTGACGAAAGACGAACAAAAATTGTATCCCGAGAGTTAGGAAAAATGAGTGATGAAGATCTTGTTCCGGATGAGCAAGTTGTAGTAACTCTTACATCAGCGAACTATATCAAACGAAGTCAAGTGGGTGAATACAAGAGACAAGGTCGTGGGGGTAAGGGTCGTCGCGGTATGACAACTCGGGAAGAAGATGTTATTGAACATGTTGTTAACGCATCAACACACGACTATTTGTTATTCTTTACTAATAAGGGTAGGGTGTTTAGGATTAAAACATACGAAGTTCCCTCCGCAAGCCTAACTGCCAAGGGTGTGGCTATTGTGAATTTGCTTCAGCTTCAGCCTGAGGAAAAAGTTAGTTCGGTGATTAATATTTCAAAGACAAACAATACAGGCAATCTATTTATGTGCACTACAAAAGGGGTGGTTAAGAAAACTCCATTTGAACAGTACAAGAATGTTAGAAGTACGGGTCTTATCGCCATCAATTTAGATAGCGGAGACGAGCTTAAATGGGTAAAGATGACAACTGGCAACAATGAGGTGATAATCTCAACATCAAAAGGTCAGGCAATAAGATTTGACGAAAAAGGCGTTCGCCCCATGGGGAGGACGACTAGAGGTGTGAGAGGTATTAGATTACGCACCAACGATCAAGTAATTGGTATGGACATAGTTGAAGAGAATAGCAGTATCTTTGTTATAAGCGAGCAAGGTTATGGAAAGAGAACAAAAGTTGATCAATTTACAGCACACGCAAGAGGTGGAGTAGGTATCCGTTCGGCAGTTGTAAATGCTAAGACTGGGGATCTGATGGGTGTTAAGGCTTTAACTAATGGTGAAACTGAAGTAATTATTATTTCTACTCAAGGACAAACAATAAGGTTGGGGTTAAAAGATATTCCTCAACTTGGTCGGGCTACTCAAGGTGTACGAATTATGCGCCTAAATGATGGCGATACTGTTGCCTCACTAGCTTTAGTTGATAGGCCTGAAGATGACGAGCAATCAGAATCAGACTAGAGGGCGCCTACATACATAAAATAGAATGTAGATGAAATTACATCAAAATACGAATATATTGTCTTGACATAGATGCAATTAACAGATAAGATTGTACGAGCTTTTTGAGGATTCTTGTTTAGTAGTGTCTTTAGAAAACGGACTTTAAAAATTGAGTAGTGCAATTTTTGTCCCCTTATGGGGACACGATATAATTCATGTTTTTTATGGATTATATTATCAACGTCAGTTCATATTATGTGAATTGTTTGAAACAGTAAGTCAGAGTTTCTGACTGAACTTTGGACAGATTCTTACCAGAGACATGCACTTGAGTGCGATACAAGGAAGAAACGCGTAACGGACCGAGCCGTACTTTAGTACGGTGAAGGAGTAACACAGTTTCTGACGCAGTAGTGTGCCAAGAGCTTTGCAGTGCGGACAGCTTTGCTGGACGGCAGGCAAAGTGATGCATGGTTCTGGATTTTTTGGAGAGTTTGATCCTGGCTCAGGATGAACGCTGGCGGCGTGCCTAATACATGCAAGTCGAGCGGTAAGGTCTAGCACCTTTTCCCGTCAACCACGAGAATGTTTTCTTTTTGAAGCTAGTCGTGAATAATTGAGAGAAAAGGTGCTGGATACACGAGCGGCGGACGGCTGAGTAACGCGTAGGAATGTACCCCAAAGTGAGGGATAACTGCCTGAAAAGGTAGCTAATACCGCATGTGATCTTCGGATTAAAGCTTTATGCGCTTTGGGAGCGGCCTGCGTAAGATTAGCTTGTTGGTGAGGTAATGGCTTACCAAGGCGATGATCTTTAGCTGGTCTGAGAGGATGATCAGCCAGACTGGGACTGAGACACGGCCCAGACTCCTACGGGAGGCAGCAGTAGGGAATTTTCCACAATGGACGAAAGCCTGATGGAGCAACGCCGCGTGCAGGATGAATGCCTTTGGGTTGTAAACTGCTTTTATTAGTGACGATTATGACGGTAACTAACGAATAAGGATCGGCTAACTACGTGCCAGCAGCCGCGGTAATACGTAGGATCCAAGCGTTATCCGGAATTACTGGGCGTAAAGCGTGCGCAGACGGTTTGGTAGGTCTTATGCGAAATCCGGTGGCTCAACCACCTGGACTGTATGAGAAACCCCCTGACTCGAGGTCGGTAGAGGCAAGTGGAATTTCTGGTGTAGGGGTGACATCCGTAGATATCAGAAGGAACACCAATGGCGAAGGCAGCTTGCTGGGCCTTACCTGACGTTCAGGCACGAAAGCGTGGGGAGCAAACAGGATTAGATACCCTGGTAGTCCACGCCCTAAACGATGCGAACTAGGTGTTGGGGAAGGAGACTTCTTTAGTACCGTAGCTAACGCGTGAAGTTCGCCGCCTGGGGAGTACGGTCGCAAGATTAAAACTCAAAGGAATTGACGGGGACCCGCACAAGCGGTGGAGCGTGCTGTTTAATTCGATGCTAAGCGAAGAACCTTACCAGGGCTTGACATCCTACTAATCACTGCGAAAGCAGAGAGTATCTTCGGATAGGTAGTGACAGGTGTTGCATGGCCGTCGTCAGCTCGTGTCGTGAGATGTTTGGTTAAGTCCATCAACGAGCGCAACCCTTATAGTTAGTTGGATTTTTCTAGCTAGACTGCCCCGGTAACGGGGAGGAAGGAGGGGATGATGTCAGGTCAGTATTTCCCTTACACCTTGGGCTACAAACACGCTACAATGGCCGGTACAAAGGGCAGCCAACCCGCGAGGGGGAGCAAATCCCATCAAAGCCGGTCTCAGTTCGGATAGCAGGCTGAAACTCGCCTGCTTGAAGTCGGAATCGCTAGTAACGGTAGGTCAGCACACTACCGTGAATACGTTCCCGGGTCTTGTACACACCGCCCGTCAAGCCACGAAAGTCGTCAATACCTGACGTGCTAGCTAGTCTAGCCCTAAGGTAGGGGTGATGATTGGGGTTAAGTCGTAACAAGGTATCCCTACCGGAAGGTGGGGATGGATTACCTCCTTTCTAGGGAGTTTCTAGCATCCGTTTCGTTCCTTATAAATGGGAAAGAGCAACCCGACAAAATGTGAACCATTTTGCCGGCGTGATGAGAAAAACCGTAAGTTTGTTTCATTAGCGAAGCGTGATAGCTAGGTCGATATCGATACATTGTAATCAGTACTGACAATGTATTTTCCTGCAAGCAGGACGATCTGCAGTGCTAACTAGATCTTACGTTGATGATTGCACTACCCAGTTTTTAAAGAGTCAAAAAGAGCCCACTGCGAGAGGGCTTTTTTTTATTGACCAATTTAATGCATAAAATTATTGGATAAAGAGTTTATAGAATTAAGTTTCAGAGCCTATTTTGAAAAAATTATCAAAAAGCATAAGCTTCAGCATTGAGTACGCGCTTATGTGTACTACATCTTGTTAGATAAATAGTTTTTTGCAATTTTTGGCTGCCTGCCAATTTGTAATTTTAAATGAAAGGGTTGGATTTTCTGTCGGTTCGCCTGCCATAAATGGCAGTGGCGGACAGGGCTCAGAGTGGCAAAGCCGTTATATGTCGCAAGCGACATATTAAACATTTGAAAATGGTATAATTAGCAAAGGTGCTTAATTTAGAAAAGATGACATGATAGACTTTAATCCAAAAGGCGCGATATTTGACGTTGACGACACACTTCTAGATAATAAGCCTGGCAATCCAGGCTATGGCTTGCATGAAAAAGCAAGGCTTGCAGCGGTCAGAGAGACTGGTGAACGTCACGACATAGATTCACTAAAGACCTTGAGTGTTGAAGATAATCTTGAGGCGTTCATGAGCGCACCGATACACACACTGGAGGCAGCGGTTTGGAATATTTTACTCATGACAGGACAGGCCGACAGCGAATTTATCAACACAAGCAACCCTCTACTAAAAGAAATTGTGGCTCGTAAAGATGAGTTATATAAAGATATTTTGCTAAATGAAGGCGAGGAAGTATCGGGTGCAACAATGTTCGTAAAGCTACTGGCTGCTAGTGGCATAGAGACAAAACTTGCCATTGCAAGTACAGCAATTAAGCGTGATGTTGATTTATTCTTAGGCAAAGCGGGACTTAAAGGTCTTTTCCCAGATGACAGAATTAAAACAAAAGAATCGATTACCCATGCCAAGCCGAATCCAGAAGTATTTAATTTAGCATTCGATTCACTTGAGTTGCCGGAAAGTGCGAGAAGATTTGTTTGTGCCTTTGAAGATGATCCGCGCGGCATTATGGCAGCGAGAGCCGCTGGCCTGTTTGTCTGTGCAATTGGCACGCGGTACAGACCGGAATACATGATGGCGCTTGAAGTTCCGCCAGATATTGCCTTCTCTACTTTTGATGAATTCGCAGTGTGGTTTAAGGTGAGCAAGTAGTAGTAATCGAAGAAGAGATTGTTGATATAGTAAATGAATCTGGAGCAACGTTGCGACAAGTTCTAAAGACAGAAGCGCACAAGCATGGTTGGCTACATAAGACCGTTATTGGCTACCTCAAGCATAGAGAAGATTGGTCGCCTGTTCGCCAAGTAACCGACAGGCAAGGTGCTGGCTAGATAGTTACGCTGGTAGGTGGTCATGTAAAAGCTGGCGAAAAAGGGCTAGACACTTTGCCGTCAAATCTTGAAAAAATCCGTGTTTTGGTGAGATTTTACGCCCACGCTAGAACCCATTTTAGCACCAAAGCCCAGAACTGAGATTTTCGGCGGGTCGGGTCGGGGGCGACCCCCCGAACTGCTCCGCAGGGGGTTTGGAAAAGATTTGTTTTTTTGGACGGTGCGGTCGCCATAGGCGACACCTACTGGTTAAAACTCAAGCCACTCGCTATCTTGTCGGACGCCCCTATTGCGTACACGAATACCTGGCTTTTCGGAAACTTGTCCAATCTCTTGTGCAACAACACCGTTTGTCTGTGCGGCTTCCAGTACTTTTTCTGGCTCTGGTGTCGCGACAATCATACCAGGTCCCATGTGCCATTTACCGTAAGCAGTCCTATCGTCAAAACCACGTAATTCTTGCATTTTTAGCATAATTTCCGGCGGAGTAATCGGGTTGGCGATTTCAACGCCCAGGCCACTCGGTTCAAGCATGCGCCCAAGTTTACTCGGCTGTCCACCGCCAGTAATATGAGCAACGCTCGTAACTTTGGCCAGTGGTTCCTTGCTAATATCATGACCGCCAGTGAGTTCAGACATAAAACCAGAATAAATAATTGACGGCTTTTGAACTAATCGCCCAAGCGATACATCACCTAGCTCACGCACAACTTTGTTGTGCCAGTCATCGCCATAATGCTCAAGCATTGCTTTGCGGACATCAGTTATACCATTAGAGCGAAAACCGTGTTCTGCAAGACCAACGAGCGTGTTGCCTGGACGAATTTGCTCACCAGTAAGTACTCTATCTTTATGTGCCAGCCATAAAAGTGCCGCGCCCCAGTTATAGTTGAATTTACCAAACCCACCTACACGGTCGCCAAGTTCGGCAACCTCGCCATTAACGACTGCGACTTTGGCTAAACTTGCGGCAGCCACGTAGCCGTATGCCAGTTGGCGGACAGCTTCACGGGTATGCTCTGTGTCGTCAAGCTGGCGAACGTCAAGAATTGTACCGACTGCTATTGGTTCTGCTCCGCGAACAACCGCGTCATCACACACCATAGCGAATAAATCATGCGCAACAACCGAGTGATCATCTAGTCGTTCTGAAATCTCAACTTTTGTGCCAACACCATCAAATCCGAGGTTCATTTCTAGATTTGCTATATCGTTAAACTGTCCGAGTGATATAGAACGAAAGCCAGAGAACGATTGGTGTGCTTCGCGCACTAGCCCTGGTCTGTTGTCGTGTGTTAACTTTGATGCTTCGTAAAGCATTTTTGATACATCATCGCCAAGGGCGATGTTTACATCTTGAATAGGTCGTCTCTCGTTCATAGATACTATAATAACAGATTTTTTTGCCGCCCAAACCATAAGCATAATTACACACCGTCCAACAAAAAATCGCCCATTCGGGCGAAGATTTGGATTTTTACTCTGAATTGGTGGGCGATGAGGGACTTGAACCTCCGACCTCGTCATTATCAGTGACGCGCTCTAACCAGCTGAGCTAATCGCCCTAAACCTTAAATAGTAATTTGGTGGAGCGTCGGGGACTCGAACCCCGGACCCCCTGCTTGCAAAGCAGATGCTCTAGCCAACTGAGCTAACGCCCCAAATTACTCGAGTAATTTTACATTAAATCAGCTCTTAAAACAATAGCACTGCACTTACCCACTACATCGTGGACACTTTACTATGTGGAATAGTTATGTTTA
>CAZMFO010000003.1:0-73622 GCA_964565615.1 uncultured Candidatus Saccharibacteria bacterium
GGCACCAGGTTTTGGTCCTGGCATTCGGGGGTTCGAATCCCTCCATCCCAGCCATAAACGAGATTAAGTCGGAATTGTCGCCTGAAACGGCGATTTTTTCGTTGAGTTTTTGAAGCCTAGAATAAAGCCCGAACACGGGTTTGAGCCATAGACATCAGGTAAATTTGCTTTTGATGCTAAAAAACTAAATATCTAAGAAGTAAGGCAAGAGTAACTTCTACTCAAAAGCGCCTATTTTTGTTCTGGTTTTGAAATAAGACTATCTCGGATACCACAAAAACATAAATTTTCTAGTGAGTTATACAATAGACTAGTATCTAGTTCTGTTAGCATAACAATAATATCGACTAACGGAACCGTCAGCACACTCATTTATAGCTGGCTCTACTATGTACATCTTGTCTTGCGTAAACAACTGGTATAAAAACGACTTACCGTCATCATCTATACCCAAGTTGCGCCATTTCTGAGCGGTGGTTGGATTAGTCCCGCCCGACACCTGGATGCTTGCTGCGTTTGGACTGCTATCGGTGATAATCAAGCCGTACTCGCGCATAGCCACCGCGAAGATCCGTGCAGTTTCACGCTTGCGCTCAGTGTAGCCCCTTTTATCAAGCCAAGCCTGAATCTCGGTGTCAGATATATTTAAGGCAACTCTAGTACCTTCTGGAACAGTATGGTCGGTTATGTGATTAGTGTCGCCGACTCTCTCGTATTGTCCGGCAGGTGCGACAGCGGTATTGCAGGTGTTGCCAAGAGCAGGATCATTAATACTTAACGTACGAGAGCAGGTGGGCCCAGCACCGGTATTGGATATGGCAAACTTTAGTGCATGTCGTATCTCTCCGGCCTCAACTTCCTCGGGAGTAGTCAATCCAGCACTATTTTGGATGCCACCGCCACCGGCTGCCGGATGATTACCATCGTATGTCCGTGTGTCGGCATATGAGAAGTCAGGTTTGCGCGCAATGTTGGCAGCAGCCACACATAGATCGGTATTGGGGTCGTATGACAAGCCCTTACCCACCGAGAACGCCCAACAATTAGCGATACTATTGATATATTGTGAGTTCATATCATTGCGAGAAATTGCCCACAAAAACCACTCTTTGCCAGTTTCGTAATCTCGCACCAAGACCAGGCTATCATACCCCCACGACGGCATCCATTGCGGGTTCCATGGCACAGTCGCATTCCAATCGTAATTAGGCGATTCAATCCAGCTGCCACCGATATTCGCATTGTACCCCAAATAGTTAGTTTTAAGACGAATTTTGACCCACTGAGTAGCATCTTTAACATCATACACTGGGACAGAGTAGTCGTTATAGTTTGCTGGTGTATGTGGCAACAGGCCGAACTCCGTTGTAAAGTCTAATTTTGTCGTAAGCGTCGGTACACCATTATTCGTATAATATCCAGGCTTATTTGTAATTGCATAGTTTGCGATACGATTAACAAAATCGTCGCTTTTTGATGTCCACTTGGTCAGGTTGCAGACAGGTACATTCCATGCCGCAGATGGACTGCCACTTCGCATACTATTCTGATAGTTAGACGATCGTGCTCCGCAAACTGAATCACCTTGTTGCCCAAACTTAACATAAGATCCTCCAGAAGCCGAAGAATCGCCTTGAATAACGGCAACGCTTCCCGATAAGGAGCCTACTTCTGGCTCAATACTTACCGAATTTGTTAAAGCCCTAGAAACAAATACAGTAACGGTGCCGAGTATAGCAATCACCAGCACCATTACAACCGGTCGCCTTAAAAGACTAACAAATATCTGTTTGATTATAAAAAATGGCAGATCAAAATGCCTAAACTTCATAGATAATCACCACTCTAAGTTCACGAATAATCATTTTTAATTACCATTAATATAATACACTATTATGTTTGCATTTTAATACTTTAAAAATCAATAAACTAAAAACTCATTTACCTAAACCACCCCTAACCAGCAAGCTCTAAGACATAATCTAAGTACAGAGACCAATTTTAGTTTATAATAATATAGCGATGTTAAACTACACTCCTAGACTAGACAAAGCTCTGCGAGTTGCCTCGTGGGCGCACGCTAAAGCTAAACAACTCCGAAAGGGAACAGATATACCATATATTATTCACCCATTTGGCACATTTATTGTTGCCAGTAGCGTTACGGATGACGAAAACACACTTATTGCCTGTTTGCTCCACGATGTCCTAGAGGATGTCTCGCCTAGTGTCTATAGGAAAGGCGACCTAGTTAACGATTTTGGGGCAGAAGTGGCAAACATAGTGCAAGATGTTACCAAAGACCAGACTATAAGCGATTGGCATACAGTTTCTAAAGCTTACTTAGATCACCTGCAGACCAAAGCAAAGAAAGAGGCGGTTATTGTTTGCGGGGCAGACAAAATACACAACCTAACATCCACATTGATAGACTACCAAGAAGTTGGTGACACCATCTGGCAACGGTTTACCACCAAGAACATTGACGACCAGATTTGGTGGTACGAATCAGTCCTAGCTGTTTTGCAGAAACGCCAAGCTCCTCAAGCTCTGATTGACCAGTTATCTAGCCTTCTCAACCAATTAAAAGAGTGCAAATAGAGGAAAGTCGTTTTAAAAATACATCTAAAACCTATCCTCTAATTTGAGGGAGGTAAAGATGTAAAGTTAACATTTGATGGGGTTTCGAACAATGAATCGTCAACAACCCAACTCTGACAATCTAGTGAGAAAGATTGATTGACCTTATCAAAAGACTCGCTAGAAGGTGTGGTAGAGGGTGATGGGCTTTGTGGATTCTCTAGTGCTTTTCGATCCATAACCATTCCGAAGCTCTGACCGTTAGTAGTAGTCCAAGAATAGACCTTATCTGCCACTGCCAAAGTACTACTTTCTCCCATATTGCCTTGATCTGTTTGCATAGTCATTTTCATTAAACCAAGACCAGTACCATCCGAATACATCGTGCCAACACCCTTACCTCCCTCACCAGCATAAGAGAACGAGCACTTTTGGGCTTTTCCAGATCTTGCTAAAGAAAACAGACTAGTGTCACTTTTTGACTCATCAGTTGATGTATTTGTTTGTTGTTGCTCTTGAGAAGTATTAGTATTAACCTTTTCTGACTGACTGGAAGAAGATTTTGGCTTTCGACCAACCAAATAAGCACCAGTACCAATCAATAAAATTAGTACACCTACAATAATTCCAATTTTTAAACCTTTTGACATAGATTATCCTCCTTATATAAATGCAATTATACACCCTTACCGCAAATTATTACTATCATTTAATAATCTCGAGATGCGTCTTAGCTTACTAGCCTCGTCGGCGACCTCCATAAGCACTTCCACCGTATGATGCAACAATCGGTTGAGCTGGCTTAAAAACATCTATGTTTAGAGCCTTTACAACTCCGCCAAGTCCAACCAAAGACACCAAACCAACCCCGATGTACTGTAAAAAATCCTTACGAGATACTTCTTGTTTTAGTAATTCATCTACTTGCATATTTTTGTTTCCTTTTGATTACTTTTGATTTTTTGTAATACTGATTTTAATATAACCTAACAATAACGACTTTGCAATAGTTTTTTCTTAAATTCTTACCCCCTAGTGCTCACAACAAAAATCCTGTATAAAAAAGAGAATTTACCGCATATCTACATTGTTAACTTTTGGCGATTTTCCCTCACTAATAGAAACATACCCCCGACTATTTGCCTTAAAACCAACGGCTTCGCCTTGTCCTTCGCTGATAGAAGGGCCTAAGCAAGGTGTGCCACTTAGGGCTGATTCTACGGATTTATTACGGCTATCATAAATATAATAGGCTGGGTATGTCCTGATGATAATTGTTGAACCGTCTGGCGACATATCAGATGCGGTTGTTTCTTGATATGGTTTTGAGTTGCCTTTTTGAAACCTAACACCCGTATCAATCATTGTGGTAGTGCTTCCGACTGACAAATTGCGACCATTGACCTTATAGATCTTAGATTCACCATTAGGCGTTTTTTGTACTATGTACCAAAACCCATCGCGAGGATCAACAAAAAAAGACTCGGCATTATGAGCTCCATCTGGATACTTTAGTATAAAGCCTTCTGCTGATACAGATTGAGAACCTCCGTTAAGATTGGCTGTTGGCTCGGCTATTCGATAAATCTTAATTGAACCCCTTGAGCTACCGTTATCGCCAATGTCGGCTATGTATAGATAGTCTTTATTGATATCTGGGCCCGGTCCTATACCAATATCTTCGTAATCAATTGCCGAGATACCCGATCCAGACAAATTATAGGTACCAATAAGACCTCCAGAAGCATTAAGGGCAAAAAACCGAGCACTATCCCCGCTATCGTTATGCACCCAATAAACCCCATTTTGCTTACGCGATGCAACTACACCAGAAATCTCCTCTAGCTTTGTAGATCCCGAACTGACATTGCCCGAAACCGAAAGGGCTAACCTGTTTGCACAGGCCTGGGTATAAACTGTATCGCTATCTATTAAACTACCAAATTGGACACATTTTCCTTGCGAAGCCTGATCATCATTGCAGTCCGAAACTCCAACTTTGTTCCCGTTTTCCGGCTCTAAACTGACAGAAAAAGTCCCCGCCAAAGAAATTCGCAAGACTACCACACCGACTAATGCAATTAAAGCAATTACAGCCAATGCCAACATTCGCCGTTTATGCTGGTTATGAAATTGTTTTAATCTAGCCTTTTTTGAAACTTTAAGCATTACCGTTTATGTTTGAGCTAAAAATAATCGTTTACCCATGGCTTCCAGCCGGCTGGCGAGTTATCGCTTGCTCTATATGTAGCCGACATTTCGGTATTAGGAGGGTTCTGACCACCAGACCCACCTTGGTTATAAAACAGCCATAACGCTCGGCTAAGCCTATACCTATTATAAAGCTGAGTAACATCTTTGCGCCACTGAGATGCATTTGCTCCGCCTTCAATAATACCGTATTCACCAATATAAAGAGGAAAACGAAGCCGTGAATCAGCTAGCATATTAACATTGGCTAGTATGTGGGCCTCCAGATCGGCTATTCTGGGGTAAACATAGCCCGGACGGTTCTCATAAGCCTCGTTCCCACATCTATTACCGGAATTGTTATAGCCATTTGTATTACAGCCAGATATCTGACCACCACTAGAATTGTGATTTCCAGCATAATAATCGTGATAAGAAAATATGATGTTTGATTTGTTAGATATTCCACTAACGAGAGCATTAGCAGACTGCAACTTATCGCCAGACTGTGGCTCTATCATCAAAATTTTGTCTTGATCAACTTCTCTAACATAGTTAATTAATCTATTATACATAGAGATTAATTGTGCGTCATCAGAGTAGGGGACAGGTTGCACCTCGTTAGCCAAATCAATTGCCACTACCGTACTTTCGTTTTTGTATTCGTTAGCCACCTTCTGAATATAGTTTTTTGCTTTAGAATTAATTTCTCCTATGCGACCGTTTTCGCCCGTAGAGTGGATTGGGTCTAAAATTACATATAGCCCAACACTCTTGCAATTATCTACTAACGCCCTTAACCAATCAAATTTTTGCTGGCTAAAGCTTGTTGATCCTAAACTAGGCTGAAAGGACGGCCAATCCATTGCTACACGGATAGAATTGAAACCCTTATCTTTGATTTTTTGTAATTGTGCCCGATTAACATAAGTAGTTGAATAACTAGTTGATTTACCGAAGTCCCGAAGATTTACCCCATGCATAACTACCGGCTGATTATTACTGTTGCAAAATGCATCGGGATAACATGTCTTAAACTCTCCGTTAGATGGTGGCGGGGTAACTGTCGTTCCAAATTTAATGTATTTGCCATTACTAGCAGACGAATCGTCAATAACCTCAACATTTTGCCGAGAAGGGGATGATTCTGGCTCCATACTAACGCTAAAAGTAGCCGCCTTACTAAAAGCCAAAACGAGCGTTCCAACCAGAGCTATGAAAACAATTACAAATAATATACGCAACCGTTTCTGCTGTTTGGATGATCTTTTGATTTTAGATAACAACGTTTTCGTATGCATACTTTCCTCCGTCAGCTAAAAGTAACTTTCTGTCAATCTACTGACGCCGTATGTACCTTTAATAATTTTCATTATGCTTATTGTAAACCACATCTCGCTATCGGGTCAACAACCAGAAAAATGTACATAACATAACACACCCTGTTGTTATGGCGTAATCTGGAATTTATGTATAATATGTTTAAGTGATTGACTTAGCCTCTTCTGCAACTGTTATACCTGTTTATGACTACATTGTGCCGTGGTTTATGTATTTAATAGTCATTGTTGTAATGTTGTTTTACGCCATAATTGAGTGGCTCCATGTCAAGCACGATCACATCATCAATACAAAAGAGGCTACAATTTGGTCTCTGGGGTACATTGTTACGGCATTGCTTTTTGCTATTCCTGTTTATTTGTTTATTTCGCCCCAAGCCAGCGGAGAGTACCTTGCGGCATGGGCAATAGAGAAGGCTCTAAGCCTAGATAATCTTTTTGTTATCGGTTTGATATTTACCAGCTTTAAAATACCAGCCTCACTAGAGAGGCGTATGCTAAATTACGGTATTGCAGGAGCGATTATCTTTAGGTTGATATTTATTCTGCTAGGCTATGAGCTCCTTAAGTCGTTTTCTTGGGTCAGTATACTTTTTGGGCTTATTTTGCTTAAATCTGCCGTAGAAGCCCTAAAAGATGCCGGCAAAAAAAATCACACAGTAGCAAAAGCCGATGAGCAAAAATTATGGAAGATACTAACCAAGTATTTACCTATACACTCAAAGCTTGATGGGCACAAGCTAATTACAAAGGTTAAAGGCAAAAAAATGCTTACACTTATGGCTGGTGTTATTTTGCTAATAGAAGTGTCCGATATTATTTTTGCAGTAGATTCAGTGCCTGCCGTGTTGGCGGTTTCGCCCAATAGATTTATCGCATATAGTTCAAATGTCTTTGCATTACTGGGGCTTCGGGCATTATTTTTTGTCTATCAATCAATAGCAGATAAGTTCTGGGCACTAGAATGGGGACTAGCTGGTATTTTGTTATGGATATCACTCAAAATGATAGTTGCCCCCACCAACCTGCCATTTGGCATCGTATGGATTGGCTTGCATATTCCTATTGCTTTAAGCTTAAGCGTATTGGCGTTCTTATTGTTTGGCTCAATTATATTAAGTATTTTTTACCAAAAACCAGATAAAACCCCACCCCCTGCATAATACTGTTGTGATTAACACTATGGCTAGACTATTGCTTGTTTATGGTTATCTTTGGTAACATTTAACCATTAGCGTAACTTAACAACTTAGGGTAAGAGACTGTCGGTAATAAAAGGGTGGCTATAACTTTTTTATAAAAACTAAGAGAGTAATTGTAATTTAATAAAGATTTTTTATTTAACTATTAGCTAAAGCTATTAGTAATAAAGTCGTAAAGATATAAAAAGGGAGTTTAAATATATGGTTAAGAACAATCGTTATCATACTAGATACGCCAACAATACAAACAACAGAACAAGCATTATACCCCTAGCTAAAGAACTAGGCTTTGCTCTATTTCTACTAGCTACCGTACTAATCTTTAGCCCTAAGCAAGCTAGTGCCGCTAGCTTTAATGTGGTTACTGGGTCTAGTGCTATTAACTCAGATGGTAACTGCCAGCTAGAAGAAGCCATTACTAACATTAATGACGGCACCAGAACAAATGCAGATTGTATAGAAACCGGAGCCTATGGGACAGACGACACCATCAACCTACCAGCCGGGACTATTACGGGGCCGGGGTCAGACATAGGAACCCTGTTCAAATCCGTTAAGATTATTGGTCAAGGTAAGGGTGTATCGATCATTGATGATGGGGGAATTTATCTATATGGTGATGGCAGTGACATGCTCGAGCTTCATAATTTCAGTATGGTCGGTGACGGATTCTCGGTTCAAAATAATAACTCAACTATTGTTGATGAGTTAGATGTTGATTATGGGAATACCGACGAGATGAGTGCGATAGAGGGTGGTTCTTTAATTATTCGGGATAGCAACTTTCATAACAATCTAACGGGCTCGGGCTTTCCTCTAGTTTTGGTAGATGTATCGGGTGACAACGCAATCCTAGATGTAGAAAACACCACCTTTAGCCATGGTGGTAAAGGTCTCCAACTACATGTCGGATCTGGCCACGAACTCGTAGCTAGCATTAAAAATAGCACATTCCATAATTTATCCGGTAATAATGAGTCTTTGTATAGCTCGAGCAGGGGCATAGTTGCCATTACAGATAGTAATCCTAGCAATAAGCTTACTTACACCACCGTAAACAACACCTTCAGTAACATTACCAATGTTGGTAGTGGGGCGGAACTCTCTTCTGCTATTACCGAATATGCAGATAGTGGCACTATCACCCACACCGCCCAAAACGATCTTTATGCTGTTGGTAATGGTAGTACTGCAGTCAACTACATCAGATACGCTGGCTCTGGCTCTAGTGCTCCGACTTTTACCACCACCAGCAACGGTGGCAATATCTCTAGCGACAATAGCTTCAGTAGCTATCTAACTCAGTCTTCTGACAAGCACAATCAAACAAGTTTGGCATCCTTTCTGGGTGTGCTCACCGACAATGGGGGTAAGGTGCCAACCCTAGCTTTGCTGGAAGGTTCTCCAGCTATTAATGCTGGTACAAATGTAGCTGGTATGACAACTGATGCTAGAGGAGTAGCTCGCCCACAAGGAGGAGCCTTTGATGCAGGAGCCTATGAGTTTAGTTTTTCATCATCTATATCTACTACGGCTTATGTAAATAATCCTAATGGCTCTGGTACTATAGCTTTAACTGGTAATCCTACCATATCTAAGCGTCCAACTTTTTCTGGAACAGCTACTGCTGGTTCTTTAGTAGAGGTAACCGTTAACTCTGATCCTGTTATCTGTAATGCTACGGCAGATAGTTCTGGCAATTGGAGTTGTACTTTGCCTAGTGATTTAGTACCCGGTACACATAGTGTAACTATAAGAATAACTAAACCAGATAGCTCGGTAGAAACCTTAGGGCCATATAGTGTGGTGGTAGTAGAAGGGCAAGCTACTACTTTATCTAATACTGGGCAGAATACTAAAGCTATAACTGGTATAGGTAGCTTATTGGTCTTAGCTACTGGTGCTTTGGCTATAATTAAGCGAGTTAAGAGGCGTAAGGGGTTTTCAGCTAATAAGTGAGGTTTGGCGTAATGTCTATTGCCTTATTGTACGGTATTTATTGTAAACTATAGCTAATGGGGAATAGCACTAAACCAAAGCATAATTTAACAAAGTCTGCCAATGTGGGTGCTGGTAAGTCAAAACCTACAATATCAACCGACAACGAACCAAGAGTTGTACTACTAGTACCCTTTAGTTCCGAAGATCCTTCAAGAAACCAGATATGGGGGCATGTTCATAGTTGGCTAAAACAAACTCTGGACTATCCGATGTATATCGGCGAGCACTTTCCAGAAACGCCTATTACTTACAACCTTAGCCTTGCACGAAACCAAGCTGGTCATAAAGCCGGCGATTGGGATGTGGCCGTTATTCACGATGCCGATACAGTCATCAACCCTCAACAAATTAAAGACGGTGTAGCATTGGCTTTAGAAACTGGATCTGTTGTCTATCCTTATGTAGAACGATGGGAGCTAGACTTTAACGGCACCAAAATGCTACTTCAAGACGAAACCAGCGATTGGCAAAAACATATGACCCAATACACCCACACTCAACCACTAGGTGGATGTATTATCGTGCGTCGGGATTTGTGGGACTTAGTGAGAGGTTTTGACAGTGGCTTTGTTGGTTGGGGTCACGAAGATGGAGCATTTGCCATGGCCTGCGAAGTGCTAAGTGGCAAAAGATTACAGCGCATCCCCGGCAAATCCTTGCACCTAGAGCATATCCTTGCGCCGGCCAAGAAACCAGACAATCCGGTCTATCTAGCCAATCAAGCACGCATCAAGACATATATGCACTCTACCAGGCAACCCAATGCCAGAGAACTAATCCGTAAATTACGAGATGGATCTATAAAGACCGACCAACAACATGGTACTCCTTGGCCACTAATAAAAGACAACAAAGAAGGCATGAACCAAGCCTTTGCCCTAATGCTATTGACCGATGTAACTAATGTGTTAGATAAATACAAATGTACCCACTGGCTTAGTGATGGAACTTTGCTAGGAGCCATAAGAGAAAACAGTTTTATACCTCACGACGAAGACATTGATCTTGGAATATGGGCAGAAGACTTTGACATACGCGTTATTCACGAACTAATCAATAGATATGGCTGTCACATCTTGAGGCTTCAAGGCAAGCCTGATGACGGCATGATTATAACCGTAGGCAGAGTTGGCATACACCTAGACATGTTCTTTTATTATCCCGTCAAGAAGACGAAAAAAAAGTCCTCCGACAAAATATATTCTTGCCTATACACGCTATTTAAGCCATACAATACTTCAAATAGAGCAAAGCAGTTTGACTGCGAACTTCCTAGCTACAAGCCACTGGTTCGCCACGACTTTGAGGGGCACAAGTTTTGGGTCCCAAAAAATGCCGAGAAACACCTTGTGGCAATTTATGGGCCAGACTGGCGCAAACCCAAAAAGAATTGGACCTTTGAAAACGATCAATGCAATATGAAGCTACGGGGAACGGTTGAAGATATGACCTCTGACAAAGAAAGCCTAGCCAAATATCTAAGATTAAAGTTGCTAAATAAATAGTTGGTTGTTAATGAGCTTAACTTTTAACCAATTCGAAGTCTTACAGCTAATAGTCCGTCGTCAAGGACTAAGCCTAGAGCAAATACAGGCAGAGCTATCCACAACATACAACATAAACCATAAGGCCATAATTAGCCAGCTGGTCCATAAAGGCCTGGTACGCCGTAGTAACGATATGGTGTTACCGAAGCCTAAAGCCCTAGAAGCCCTAGAGCCTTACCGAGTAAAAAGAGCTGTTATCTTGGGTGCAGGCAAAGGCGAGCGTATGTGCCCAGCAACTAGAAATGTTCCAAAGCCAATGGTTCAAGTTCACAGCAAAAGAATCATAGAAACTCAGCTTGATGCCCTAGCTAGTGCCGGAATAACAGACATTACAATAGTAAGAGGTTACCGAGGTGAAGTCTATGATTTGTTACTACCCAAGTACCCTCACATAAAGTTTATAGGTAACTCTCACTGGGATTCGTCTGAGGCCATTGTATCCACCCATCTAGCTATAGACTTGTTGGCAGGAGCTTACCTGATAGAGGGAGATCTTTATATAAAAGGCCAAAATGTAATTCGCCCTTACGAATACCACAGCACCTACTGCGGCATACCGGGAGAGGTAGAGAATGACTGGCATTTTTATGCTGATAGAAGTATTGGAATTACCCATTTAGCACACGGCTACTCCAACGAATCTCATGGAGTTCCGCATAGATTTGTGGGAATTATGTACTGGAAACAAGCAGAAGTCAACAAGTTAAAGAAAGATATTGTAGATGTTGTTGCGAGACCAAATAATCAACATCGTTTTGTAGAATCAGTCCCATTTGATAAGCAAACAAATGCCTATACTATCCACGCTCGTCCGGTACAAATTAACGATGTTATAGAGCTAGACACCTACCAAGAGTTACAAGACTTGCGTGTTCAAGAACAAAATACTCTCCGTCCAGCAACGGATTCAATAAAACACTCTAAAAACACATAGATAAACCAGTAGGCTAGATAACTTATTTTGATGTTGCATCAAAAGAGCATATTATGTACCTATGTTGCGTCGATTATCGTTCCTTGTTATTGGTGTCCTGTTGCTTCTTACATCACAAACCAAAACAGTGTCGGCTGATGTTAACGATTTTACCATTAACAGTTTTAAGGCAGACTATTATCTTAGTAAAGACGATCAGAATGTCAGTACTTTAAGTGTTTCAGAAACAATAGAAGCTCAATTCCCAGCCGAAGACCAGAATCATGGAATAGAAAGAGCCATACCGCAAACTTACAAAAATAACTCTCTAGATATTTCTGTGCAGAGCGTAACAGATGCATCTGGTCAAGGATTAAACTATACGAGTCGATCAGATAACGACAATCTCATTCTTAGAATTGGCGATGCCGACCGATATGTCCATAGCACACAAACCTACATCATAAAGTATGAGTTAAGAAATGTTATAACCTTTTACGAAGATCATGATGAGTGGTATTGGGATGTCAATGGCGACCAATGGCGACAACCGATGAGTTCTGTATCAGCTAAAATACGATTTAGTGATAACATTGCTAGCCAACTAAATCCAGAAAAAAAGTGCTTCTCTGGTGTATTTGGCTCCTCAGAAAGTAACTGCCGATTTACGGATAGTGCAACCGCTAATGAAATTGAGCTCAATTCAACCGCCCAGCTTAGCGCCAATGAAAACTTAAGTTTCGTACTTAGCTTTAAGCCAAAAACTTTTTCGCCTGCACCATTTAACTGGAAACGAATTGTATTAATTGCCTTATTTGTTTTTGGATGTTTTGTACTGCCTCCAATTATCACCTTAGTAGTAATGCTTAAACGCTGGCTCAAATCCGGACGAGACCCAAAAGGCAAGTCAATCATTATTCCTCAATATCTACCCCCGAAAAATGACAGCGTACTGGTCAGCGATGTTGTTCTAAAGCAAGAAATGCGACCTTTGGCAATTAGCGCCAGTATTGTTGCTCTTTGCATAAATGGTTATCTAAAAATCCATGAGGTAGAAATCGACCAACTCATCGGCAAAAAATACGAATACGAGCTAGAACTTGCCAAACTACCAACTACACTATCCACCGAGCAACAAAAAGTCATCACTATGCTCTTTAGCGAAAATCCTACGATTGGCGATCGTCTTAACCTCTCAAAAAGCAAAAACAAACTATACAAAGAAGTAATTTCTTTATCACACCTAGCCGAAGAACAGGCAGTTTCTGCTGGTTATTACCCTAAAGCACCAAATAAGGCACAAAAAGAATATATCACAATTGGTGTAATTTTGATGGTTCTTGGTTTTGGACTATTGTTTATACCGCCACTGATGTTCTCGACCGCTGGTCTTGGACTATCTGGCTTTATTATTCTCGGTTTTGCCAAGATAATGCCTGCTAGGTCGCCAGAAGGAGTAGTGGCACTTGAATATCTACGAGGCCTAGAGCAATATATGAAGTTAGCCGAAGCCGATAGAATTAAAACACTCCAATCAATCGCTGGAGCCGAAAAGATTAAGCTAAATACATCTGACAATTCTCAATTAGTTAAGCTTTACGAAAAGCTCTTGCCTTACGCCATCCTCTTTGGGATAGAAAAATCATGGTCTATGCAAATGGCTAGTTTATACCAACAGCCACCGGACTGGTATCACAGCTCAAGAGCTTTCAATGCTGGTTTATTTAGTGGAGCTATAGGACAAGTCAATGCTTCGGCCATTGGTAGCTTTTCTGCGCCTAGTAGTTCTGGCTCAAGTGGTTTTTCTGGAGGTGGTGGGTTTTCGGGTGGTGGCGGAGGAGGTGGAGGAGGTGGTGGCTGGTAGCCATTGACATAAGCCAAATCATCGTATAACCTAGAATATAGATAAACAACAATAAAAAATGACAAAGAAACAAGCAGAAAGCAAAAGATTAAAGACATCCATTTTACGGATTACAAAACTAGGGTTTGCTTTTGTGTTTATTTATGCAATCTCAACTTTGGTTTACAAACTATGGGGTCTATTGACGCCAGAAATACTAATGCAACGCTGGATAGTCACATTACTCGTTTTAAGCGTTGTTTCTGTACTTTGGTGGCATAGTAAAGGCAAAATGCTAACAGCAACTTACTACAAAGGGTTAATTATGCTCCAAATTCTGATGTACCTTGCTGTTGCGGCCTATAGCATTTATTCCGAAAGAGGTATGGCTAGCAACTCTGTTGTCCTCTTTACAATTCCAATTGTTATCGTAGCACTAGAATACAATGGTAAAGCTCTGTTATCTACAACAGCTTTGAGTATCTTAGTTTATTCATCGGCATCTATTAAATACTTTAAAGATTATCCAAGCGAGGGTTATAAGGTTGAGCTTTATGGCGGGTTATTTTTCTATGCTTCTATTCTACTACTGGTTGCTGGTTTATTATGGGTCTTGATGCGATCAAAAAAGGTTGCTAGATAAATGTAAACTTTACAATTGTTTTGCAGTTATGCTTATTATGTAGTAAAGTAGATGGTGTACTTATTAAAATAAAGAGGAGATTACTATGGACGATTCTCAACTACCGGGAGCACAACCACAAGCTGATCAAAGCCAAAGTTCTGCACCTGACGATTCATCAACAGCACCAACAATGGATGCTCCAACAATGGAACCAACACCGACTCCTGTCACACCGACAGAGCCAGTAGCAGGGGGTGAAACCGAACAGCCAGCCTCAAATGACAACCCCGTAACAGATGGAACGACATCTGATTTAGGTACAGCACCCGAATCTACAACTGCCGATTTAGGTGCTTCTGGGACAGCCACAGAAGAAACTCCCCAACCGCCAGCAGATAACACTATGCCTCCAGTAGATAGCACCAACTCTCTATAGAAAGGACTAACGAAAAAACACCAGTCAGATCATATTTGTCTGGTGTTTTTTAAAAGGTGGGTTTATGTTTCGGGTTAGCAAATCAGAATTTGAAGAATTAATTAATAGAGCTTTAGATACTCTTCCTAGCAAGTATATTAGTCGATTAAATAATGTAGCTATTATTATTGAAGACCAGCCCACTCCCGCACAAAGGGACCAACTTCATTTACACAACAACCAAACTCTCTTTGGCTTGTATCAAGGTATTCCGCTAACAAAACGAGGATCCAACTATAACTTAGTTCTACCAGATATTATCACCATATTCCAACACCCCATAGAAGCAAACGCAAACGACTATGACTCATTAAGAGAATCTATTCGCCACACCCTGTGGCACGAGATAGCTCATTATTTTGGGCTAGATCATCAGCGGATTTACGAACTCGATGGGATGAAGTAATCATTACGGATTGTTTCAAATACAACCTCTTTTTAATATAACAATGCCAATCTTACTTAAATAAGGTTACAATAATTGTGTGAGCCTATTTAGTGAACAATATAAGAAGCTAAACCCTGAACAACGACAAGCAGTTGATACAATAGATGGCCCTGTTTTAGTTGTGGCTGGGCCGGGTACCGGCAAAACCCAGTTACTTAGTATGCGCGTCGCCAATATACTCAAGAAGACTGATGTTGACCCTAATAATATTCTATGCTTGACCTACACAAATAAGGCATCAATAAATATGCGTGAGCGTATCCTTGAGCTGACAAATGGTGAAGCCCGCAATGTTATGGTAAAAACTTTTCATAGTTTTTGTGCCGAACTGATGAATACTTACCCAAACCACTTTTGGAACGGTGCCAAGCTCACAACCGCACCAGATGTTATACAGGACGATATTATT
The DNA here is from genome assembly GCA_964565615.1 of uncultured Candidatus Saccharibacteria bacterium. GTDB lineage: Bacteria > Patescibacteriota > Saccharimonadia > Saccharimonadales > JAGQNJ01 > HK-STAS-PATE-36. The sequence continues at coordinate 15,574 of CAZMFO010000003.1, forward strand.
CAAACGGTGCTAAAATCACTGCCCTTTAGTGATCCATTGGCTCTAAAGTTTGCTGGTCAATATACTGCAATCAATGACATCAAAGACGCCCTACGCTTGTCTAAGGAGGCTGGTTTGACCCCAAGCAAACTACAAGCCATTATTCAGGCAAATCTCGCCTATATTGACATAATAGAACCGACGATAATAGATTTACTGGATGCTCCGTTAAGCTACAAAAAGTTAGCTTCTTTAATTGATGGGATTGATTCATTACCAGAGCAGGGGATTGACAAATCAATGTCGCCCCTCCAGAGCTTAACCAGTGTCCTAAAAGAGAGTCTGCGTTTTACCCTATCAAAAGACGAAAACACCAACAAAACTACCAATACAGGTAAATGGAAGCAAGAGATAATCCAAAATCGTGAGGGGCTTAAGGGTATGTACAAAGAGCGAGATCGCAACCTTTGGTGGCTATCTTTGTCCAATGTTTATCAACTCTACCGCAAAGAATTGCATAGCAGAAACTTCTACGATTACTCAGATATGCTAGTTGAGGTTATCTCTGCCTTAGAGCAAAATCCTGGATTACGCTCTGATATTCAAGAACAATATCAATATGTCTTAATTGATGAGTTTCAAGATACCAACTCGGCACAAATGCGTTTGGCTCATTTAGTTGCCGAACACGAATCAAATGTCGGTAAGCCAAACATTATGGCTGTTGGTGATGACGATCAATCCATTTTTAAGTTCAACGGTGCCGAACTAGCAAATATGCTAACCTTTAAAAAAGATTACCCCACAGCAAAGATAATCGTTTTGTCAAAAAATTATCGTTCTACTCAACCAATTTTAGATACTGCCGAAAAGATAATAACCCAAGCATCGGATCGGCTCATCTTACGAGACCCATCTATAAACAAACACCTTGTAGCGGTTACCGCCGAAAATACCGACGGATTGATAACTCATCAGATTTATTTAGATCAGGATCACCAATATCTGGAAGTCTGTAATCAGATAAAAAACAAGTTAAAAGCAGGCCCTGCCAAGCAAAGTATAGCAGTTTTGGCCCGTAACCATGAGAGCCTACGACGCATTTCTGCTAGATTAGTGTCGTTAGATATTCCTGTGTCATATAGTGAACAAAACAACATTCTAGAACATCAATTAGTCAACACCACTTATCAAATCGCCAAGGTTATACTAGCTATCGTAAAGGGTGATGTTGAACAATCTAATTACTTATTATCTATCATTTTGCGTCATCCGATGTGGGAGTTAGACGCCAAAGAGCTGTGGAATCTAGCCATAAACAACCAACACAAATCTTGGATGCAAGGTTTACTTGACTTACCTCCAAAAAGCCAGCTAAAAAGTATAGCAAAGTGGCTTAACTGGTTATCAACCATCTCCACCACCGAACCATTAAGAGTCATTATTGAGCATATTATAGGTATACGAGCCGGCAAACACTTAACCTCACCACTGCATCAATGGACAATTGATAAATCAAATACCGCCAACAACTATATTTATGGGCTATCAGCTTTAAGACTACTATTGACACTAGTAGATGAATATTCTAGATATTCTAGTGGTAGGCTAGAGGACTTTGTAAATTATGTAGAGTCAGCCATCGAATCAAAACAAATCATAGCTGACGAAACACCTCTCATAACAGGCGACTTTGCTGTTGAACTTTTAACTGTCCATAAAGCTAAAGGCTTAGAGTTTGATACTGTATATTTAGTTGACGCCGTTGATGATTATTGGAAGCCCCGTCATAAAAGCAGAAAACCACCTGCTAACCTACCACTCCAACCCGCTTTTGACGACACCGACGACTATATTCGGCTGATGTATGTAGTTGCTACCCGCGCCAAACACTCCCTTATCATCAACTCTTACAAAACAGACGCAAAAGGTGGCGAAGTGCTTTCCACACCGCTAATAAGCAACATCCTAACAGAAGAAATAAAGCAAAAACCCTCCCCAGTAGAGATTACCGAAATGCTTGAGGAGTCTATCACTTGGCCAAGTCTTTCAATAGCTGATGAAGCCTCCGTGCTTAAACCCCGTTTGCAAGACCTACGGCTGAGCGCCTCTGGTTTGCTTGACTTTTTAGATGTAACAAAGGGTGGCCCAGCACTCTATAAAGAACAACATATCCTCCGCCTACCGGGTATTACGACAGCAAATATGTCTTTTGGGACTGCCATTCATGACGCTCTAGAATATGCACAAATTCTTACCAACAAAGATAATTTTAATCTAACTGAGGTACAAGAACGATACTCCGAAACCCTAACCAAGCTAGGATTGACCAAGAACGAATTAAACAGATATCTTACTCATGGGCAAGATCTTCTTTCTAGATTGCTAACAAGTGATACTTTTTGGCTCCCCAAAGGAGCTTTACCAGAGCAGAGCATTAATGATGTAGTCCTAAACGATGTCCCTCTCTATGGAAAGCTAGACAGAGTCCAAATTGATAAAAATCAGATAACTGTGGTTGATTATAAAACCGGAACCCCCTTGGGTAGCTTTTTTACTAAATCTCAAAGTCAAGCGGTCAAAGCTTGGCGACATAGAACTCAATTAGCGTTTTATGCGCTTCTTGTTAAACACTGTGGACGATTTAGTCAACAACAACACATTAAGGGGCAGATGATCTATCTTGAGGCATCCACACCTAACCAATTAATCCGAGAGTATTCTCCCTCTCAAGAAGAGCTTGAAAGACTAGAACGACTAATAAAAGCTGTCTGGAATAAAATCACCGCTTTGGAGTTTTCTAATACGACTAGTTACGAGGAGTCAATAAATGGCATCACCAAATTTGAGGAAGATCTGCTATCAATTTAATGTATACTAAAACTTATGAACACAATAGACAACACACCCTACATTTCAAACCCATTTAAAGTCATTTTTAAAGGTTTTGCGCAATTAATTATGTACAACCAGAACCTATCTATTATTATCTTAATAGCTTCGTATGTTCTTTATGGCTGGTCGTATCTTTACCCAGAACAATCTAATGTAAGCACCTCACCACCAATTACCGAGTCTCAGGGAGCAATCTTGTTAATAATAATTGCAATTACAGTTCTCGTTATTGTTCCACTGTATTGCTTTATCACAGTTATGCTAAGCGGAATTACCGCCTATACTATACTTAAAACAAACAGGCAAGAGACGACAACATTCAAAGAAGCATGGAAGGCCACTTTAAGCAAGTTTTGGACACTATTATACCTAGATATAATTATATTCTTTAAAGTACTGGGAGGCCTGCTATTATTTATCATTCCCGGTATCCGTGCGGCACTGCGATATAATCTGGCACATATACTAGTATTTGATAAGAACTTAAGTGCCAAAGAGTCTGCCAAAATGAGCAAAGAACTAAGTAAGGGACACTTAATAGAAATTTTTGGAATAATGTTTGCCTCTGGCCTAATACCTATAGTTGGCAGTTTGATGACAATGGGCGGAATTAGCGTAGCATACTCTCAACTAACACGACTGCATACTGATTCTTCGTATCAAAAAACTGATGTTCATTGGCTAAATTATCTTGGAATTATCCTAATTGGATTACTGTTACTGATTATGGTATTGATGATTCTAGCAATTGCAATAACAAGACTATAAAAATCACCCCGCAGGTAGTCTGACAAGGTGATTTTTATTAACTGTGATTTGTTATCTTTTTTTTGTAGCAGTTGACTTTTTCTTAGAGCTTTTGGTAGATACGGTAACTTTTGAAGGAATATGACGGCGTTCGGTAGAAACTTTAATAGCAAACGATTCCCCTGCAAACATCATTGCATAAAGGTTTACACCTATGATACCGCCCACTAACGGAGCTACGAAATACTCAACCCCCCAAGACTGAATGCCTAGCGCTACGGCAGGATTAAGTACTCCATTTGAAATAGCAGTTGCCACAAGAGCACCTAAAAACAATGATCCACCAATTGTAAAGGCTAGTTTACCACCTTCGTACTTTTGATAAACTGCCGAGCTAATCCCAAAAGTAAATACTATTACCCCTATCATCTCTGCCAGAAAAACTCGCCAATCAAGGCTTTTGCTACCAATACTTGGAATAGTACTGTTAATAAAATAGGTATAGAGTTTCCATGCGAGAATTGCGCCTATAAATTGAGAAACAATATACAAAATACCCTTGAGTGTTCCAATTTTTTTAACAGACCAAAGTCCTAGCGTAACTGCTGGATTAATGTGTGCTCCAGAAGTTGAACCAATTGCTAACACGATAATTGCCAAAGTTAAACCAGCCCCCAACGCAACAAAATATGGTATTCCTATTGGCGATTTACTTACAGATAATACTGCAAAAGTTAATAAAAATGTCCCGATAAGCTCTGCTACCAATGGTGCAAGCATTTTGCGACTTAATAACATCATTGTCCTCCTTAATTTGTTATTACTTTAAAGAGTAGTATAGAGGTATTTAAAAATCAATAGCTTGTGTGTAAATTACACCAACTCTAGGCAGAGATATTAATTTGGTATATTACAGGATTTGGAACCGCAACTACCAGAGCACTAAGCACTGCTTCTCGAGCATGGCGTGCCATTTTTTGTTTGCGATCTGCATCTGGACCGTCTGATAATAATGCCTCAATCTGGCCCGCAAAACCCTCGTCGTTAACAAACGAATCCTCGCCATTTGTCAACTCGTGTAATGCCGTCTGATCAACGGTTTTGCCGGGTACATCAACACGAATGATTGTTCGTGCCTTATGCTTGCCATTAAGTTGTTCTATTGCACTACCATCTTCTTCGCCCAATGCATCAAATAGCTTAGATTCATCCCACTTACCATATCGCTCACTTTCTACGACGCGTCGGGCATTAGCAACCACTTCATCATAAAGCACTTCGTCAAAATCACCACCCAACTCCGTGCGAGCATACTCTTTGCCGGCATCAAGATTATCGCCACAAATCAGACCCATAACTGCGTTAAATCCACCATTGGCCGCACAGCCTTCATGTCCACCAGAGTTCACGCCACCATCATTAAGCATTTTTGTCACTTCTGTTATTCTTGTTAATCCTTCGGACTCTTCTGCAAAGTAACTTATCAACTCAGCAATATAAAGTCCATAAACATTTGCTCCGCCCGGCACAGAATAGCGGGGCTCAACATCTTCTTGGCCATCACGAGTACCAATTCGTTCTCGTTCGTCAACACAAGTGCTTGAACTATCGCCATCAACAACTCGCAAACTAGCGACCGCATTTTCTGCTTGAGCATCCAGCTCTTCAGCTGTCATCAAATTTGTGCTTGATTCAAATTTTAATGGTTGATCACTAATCCTTATGTCATAAGGCATTTTTTTAGTTTCCATTGCGGGTTCTCTTTCCATTTATTACTTTCTATTAATTAACAAACAGATTTTATCATACACCCTTGATGATTATTTTCAACCCTAAAATGTGAGTATTATCACATTTTTTGACATTATGGTGAGTCATAATGACCAGTATGGAACGAAACGGATTTGAGCTAGATATTTCAAGCGAACAGGCTAACAGAACTCATATTAAATTTTTAACAGCGCCTGACTATCCAGAACAAATATCACCAATTGAAGAAGCATGGAGAGAAATTAAAGAATCCAAGCCAAACCTAAGGCACGAATTCGCCAGAATCGCTACCGAGTATGGAGGCTCTGATCCAGAGCTTCGCGCTTGGGTCACAAAATGTATGCTAACTTTGTATGTCGTATTAAAGGAAGCCAATGACTCCTCACGCAGTGCTTCATATTAGATGACAACTAAGAGCTGAGCTACCCTTAGCCTTGCCTTCGGTGTCGTCGATTCTTTAATTCTGATACTTTAAGTCTGATACTTGTGCGATCTATTAAAGATTGAGCATGATCAAGAGAAATCTGATCTTTGGCGTCTCTTAGTAGTTTCTTAGCCTCTTCTTGAGCCTGTCGAGCTTCTTGCTCGTTAATCTCATCTGGGTCATCTGCCTCATCTACCAATACATTTATTATGTTATCTGTTATTTCGATTACCCCACCATTAGTAGCAAAAATATCCATAAAATCATCTGGATCAGTAGATTTGTTGCGAACTTTAATTATGCCCGGGGATGCCAAGCTGATTAACGATGCATGGTTCTGAAAAACGGCTATTTGCCCTTGCGGAGTTGGCAATAGTGCCTCATATACATCATTGTAAGATTTTGTACCATTGAGAGTAACCATGTTGAGACTTAACATACTGATTTCTCCGACACTGGTAAATATAGGCAGTCGCTTCTAGGACAAAACATCTTGACTATTTAACCTCGCTAATTGCACCCTTCATATAAAAGGCACTCTCTGGTTTATCATCATATTTACCGTCAAGAATTTCTCGGAATCCAGCTATCGTATCTTTTAGCTTGACATATTTACCAGCATTTCCGGTAAATATTTCGGCGACATGGAAGGGTTGGGTCAAAAATCGCTGAATGCGCCTTGCACGAGCAACAGTTCGTTTATCTTCTTCGGATAATTCTTCCATACCTAAAATAGCGATAATATCTTGAAGATCCTTATATCGTTGAAGTATTCGTTGCACCTCCCGTGCTACATCATAATGCTCCTGCCCGACAATCTCTGGGTTAAGAATTGTTGATGAGCTGTCTAGCGGATCAACAGCTGGGTACAAACCAAGTTCAGTTAAAGCACGACTCAAAACAATAGTTGAGTCAAGGTGGGCAAAAGTAGTGGCTGGCGCCGGGTCGGTAGTATCATCAGCGGGAACATAAACAGCCTGAACAGAAGTAATAGACCCCTTTTTGGTTGATGTAATGCGTTCTTGCAATGCACCCATCTCTTGTGCAAGATTTGGCTGATATCCAACAGCCGATGGCAAACGACCCAACAAGGCCGAGACTTCAGCACCAGCTTGAGTAAACCTAAAAATGTTATCAATAAACAACAAAACATCTTTACCTTCATCGCGAAAACCCTCGGCAATAGTAAGCCCACTTAACGCCACACGCAATCGAGCTCCCGGTGGTTCGTTCATCTGACCAAACACCAAACTAGTTTTATCCAAAACGCCGGATTCTTCCATTTCATAGTATAGGTCATTGCCCTCGCGTGTTCGCTCTCCAACGCCCGCAAAAACTGAGGTCCCACCATGCTGTTTGGCGATGTTGTCAATAAACTCGGTAATTAAAACTGTTTTACCAACACCAGCACCACCAAATAAGCCAACTTTACCACCTCGTGCCACAGGACAAATCAAGTCAATAACCTTAATGCCGGTTTCTAATACTTCTGTTTCGCCAGATTGATCAGAAAGAGCAGGGGGGTTTTTGTGAATAGGCGCTCGCACCTTAAACTCATTTTTTTTGCCATCAATTGGTTGACCAACCACATTAAACATTCGCCCAGATGTTTCTTTGCCGATAGGCACACTGATAGGCGAACCAGTATCAATGATTTCTGCACCGCGTTCAAGACCATCTGTTGAGCTTAAACTAATAGCCCTAATACTGGTTTCGCTCAAATGTTGTGCTACTTCAAAAACAATTTTTTTATCATTATGAGTCAACTCCAGGGCATTATAGATTGCCGGTAATCTTCCTTCGGGAAACTCCGCATCTATCACCACGCCGACTATTTGGGTGATTTTTCCTGCTACTGTTTGCTTTGCTGTTGCCATATATTCTCCTTATTAACTTAACTACTGATATTTATCATCATTTAATTGCCTCAGCGCCACCGGTTATTTCGGCCAGTTCTTGGGTGATACTGGCTTGTCTTGCTGTATTAAAGGCCAGTGTCAAATCTTCAACTAAGTCGTTGGCGTTATCGGTTGCGTTCTTCATTGCCATCATTCTCATAGAATGTTCGCTAGCCTGTGATTCATAAAACGATTGAGCTAGTTGAGCCTCTACCAACCTCTGCGTTACGCCATCTAAAACTGCTTGAGGGGAAGGTTCAATGGTTGCATCCTCTAGCTCTGGATCAATAGCTGTTTCTGTAAAAGCTGCTGGCAATAGAGCAGTAAGAGCTACTTCTTGAACGATACTAGACTTGTAATTAGTTTGAATTACATCCACGACATCAACTTCTTTTTGCGAATAAAGGTCAATAATTGTATTAAGCAACGGTCGCAAATTGTTGGCATCGGGCTGTTCTGGAAAGTCGTTATAAACTGCCAGAATATCAATATCTTTAATTTTAGAAACAAATTGTGATGCTTGTTTGCCGACCACAATAATTTTAGACCGAACCTTGCTTGCTTTATCTGCTTGTAATTCTTTACTTAATCGTCGTAAAACATTGCTATTGTATGCACCAGCCAACCCTCGATCACTAGTAATAACGATATGTAGTTTATTAACAATAGGGTATCGTATCTCAAACAATGGGTGTTTTTTGACATCAGTCATCTCTCGCAAGTGAGTTAAAATTGTACTTGCTAGCACAGAATAGTCACGAGTCTTAACAACATGTTCTTGTGCACGACGCATCTTACTGGCACTAACTAGCTCCATAGCTTTTGTAATCTGTTTGGTGTTCTTGACACTAGTTATGCGTCTTTTGAGCGCAATAGTATTAGCCATCTACTTCCTCCACGCCAACTATTCTACGCACTGCCTCTCCGACGACTTCCTCAACCCAAATCCTTCCGAGATCTCTCCCAAACTCTGTACCAGTTGCCTCATCAAGCTCTACAGGCTCTCCAAACAAAGCCTGAACAACTTTTTTGGCTCCGACAATCTCGTCCGGTTTGGCATCTGGCCCAAGTACTGTATGTGCTAATACTTTGGGTAGCTGTTGATCCGATAGCGACTTAACATCGCGTCGCATAGTATATCTAAAAAATGGTCTTTCCTTGGTCATTTGTTAGCTCCCGCCACAGAGTATCCTAACTCACAATTATAAAAGGCAGGATTAGCCAACAATTTATTTAGTTTGTTCATCTTGCTCCTGATATTCTTTGGCTACACTACTTGCAGTCTTAGTGATTAGTTCGGTGATTTTATCGGACGGCTTATCGCCTTTCTCTAGCTCGGACATTTCTTTCTTGTGTTGTTTAGCCAGAGTTGACAGTAAAGCTTCTTGTGCTTTTTTAATATCTGCCACTGGCACATTGTCAAAACAACCTTCATTGGCCGATAGCAGACAAGCAGTTTGTTGCCAAATACTAAGTGGCGAGTACTGCGGTTGTTTTAGTAGCTCCGTTAGGCGTTGCCCTCGCTCAATAGTCTTTTTAGTATCAGCATCAAGGTCTGTTGAAAATTGAGCAAAAGCTGCCAGTTCCCTAAACTGGGCTAAAGCTAAGCGTAAGTGGCTAGCCACGCTACGAATTGCTTTGGTTTGAGCAGAACCCCCAACACGCGAAACCGACAAACCAACCGAAATGGCAGGCCTAATACCTTGGTAAAACAGGTTTGTTTCCATAAAAATTTGCCCATCTGTGATAGAAATAACATTTGTGGGAATATAGGCACTGATGTCGCCCGCTTGAGTCTCGATTATCGGCAGAGCGGTCAACGAACCTCCACCCAACTTGTCGTTTAGTTTAGCCGAACGCTCTAGAAGGCGAGAATGTAGGTAAAACACATCACCGGGATACGCCTCTCGTCCCGGAGGGCGTCGCAATAGCAATGACATCTGCCGATAGGCTGCAGCATGCTTAGAAAGATCATCATAAATAATCAATGCATGGCCACCATTGTCTCGAAAATACTCACCCATAGCAGTCCCTGCATACGGAGCTAAATACTGTAAGCTGGCTGGGTCTGATGCACTGGTCGCTACAATAATCGTTTGATCCATCACGCCTTCGCGCTTTAGTCTCTCCACTAAACGAGCAACCTTGCTTAACTTTTGACCAACTGCAACATAGATATTTATAACTCCAGTACCTTGACGATGTTGATTAATCATAGTGTCTACTGCTATGGCTGTTTTTCCAGTTTGTCTATCGCCGATAATTAGCTCTCGCTGACCTCGACCGATCGGTACCATTGAGTCAATTGCTAAAATACCCGTCATCAACGGTTCGTGGACACTCTTTCTGTCTAAGACGCCCGGAGCGGTTCGTTCAATTAAGCTAGTTTTTCTGGTTTTGATTGGACCTCTATCGTCAAGAGGTTGCCCCAATGGGTTAACCACTCGCCCTACTAGCTCCTCGCCGACAGGTACTTCTAAAATTTTTCCACTAAGTCGCACCTTTGCACCAGCAACAACTTTAATATCCTCACCCAAAAGCACAGCACCAATCTCGTCTTCCATTAAATTTAGGGCAAAGGCTGGCACAGTTTGTCCATCAGCACCCTCAATCTCTAGCATTTCGCTATAGCCAGTCTCCGAAAGCCCATAAATCCAGGCAATACCGTCTCCTACACGGGTTACAATCCCCACCTTTTCGGCATCTACTGATTTCTTTAGCTCCTCAATCGCACTACGGACATCTTTAGCTAATTCTTTTACAGATATGTTATTCATTTATTCTTTATGCTCCTATCTTCATTTTGTTTAATCGGTTGCGTACGGTCAGATCTAGATAATAATTACTAGACTCAATCCGAACACCACCGATTACGCTTTTATCAATTACTTGGTTAATTACAAGCTCATTGTTACCCAAGATCCGCTTAACTTCTGACAAAATTGCTGGTGTTGCGGTAACAGCCGTTGTTATTGTCACCTCTGTTATGTTATGTAACAACTGTCGTAATCTCTCAACCTCTCGCATTATCGTCCCTAAATCACTAGTACGCCGAGACTCCACAATGTAAGCAGAGACCTTTGTCGCCAAATCGTTTGAAGAATGAGTAACCGCCATTTCTAGGATAGCCCTAGCGATTTCTGTAGCACTTGGTTGAGCCATCTATAAACTCCTAACCTTTGACAGAGCCTGTTCAATCATAGAGGCGTCTTTTTTGGCATCTAGTTTTTCTTGAATAATAATTGCCGAAGCTTCGGCAACCAACTGACGCACTTCTTTTTCAAGGTTTTGTCGTGCCTCGATTATATCTTCTTGGATTTTGGCTCGGGCATCAGCAAGTAATGTGTTGGCCTTGCGTATGGCAATTTCTTCAGCTTCGCGAATAATACCGCCGGCCTCCTCACGACTTTGAGCAATTATATTATCTGCTTCAACTCTGGTCTTTTTTAATTGAGCCTCGATTTGCTGGCTTAATTTATCTTTTTCGGCTTGCATCTGACGACCCAGCCGAACACCCTTGTCAATTGTTCGACGGCGATCTTCTAGCGTTTGAACAATCTTTTCTAAAGCGAAGTGTTTAATAATCCAAAACAGAACTAAAAATGTAGTTGCCTGTGCCAAAATTGCCCAAATATCTATTCCTAAAGAAGCAATACCTTGCGTTTGTTCACTAGAACCAAATAATGTTAATACCTGCATTATCTCCATAATTTCTTGTTAATTATACCATAAATTTGCTTGTTTTGTTTTTTGGCAAAATAGTTTTGGCTAGAACTATGTTGATATTAATGTATCTATTGGCTCTAGCCAAAATTGCCATACCTTTTTTATGAAAGCAAAAAGGCGCCCAAAAGAAAGGCCAAAAGCGCAGTAACTTCTACCATAGCAGCGATAATAATAATCTGCCCGGCAGCCTTACCGGCCTCTGGGTTCCGCCCCAAAGCCTTCATATAACTAGAGCCAATCCACGCCAAACCGAAAGCCGCTGCGCCCAGTGCAATACCGAGCATAATAGCTTTTGACATAATCGGCGAGCTACCAGCTGTCTCTGAAGCAAAAGTTGTTAAATTTGGTACCATTGTATCTCCTTTGCTGTGCGTTAACTTAATAACACCCAGTCTATTTTTTTACCTTAATAAATGGTTTAACCACCATTTGATGCCTCGACCTTCTTGTTAACATCTGTTTGGTGATCATTATGATGGCTATCATCTGCATGGGCGATAGCTAACCCCAAATAAGTGGCACTCAAAATGGTAAATACATAAGCCTGAATTCCGGCCACTAAAGCCTCAAACAATAAAATTGGAATAACTGCTATTGGTGTTCTCCCGCCAGAGAGAACCAATGAGGTGAATACTGTGATCAATATCTCTCCTACCGCTGTATTAAGAAACAGTCGCAGGCTTAAGCTCAATATTCTAGTAAATTCACCAAAAACCTCCAACAGCCCAATAAAAAAGTTTATCGGGTTCCATGGCTTATCACTAAAATAATGTTGTAGGTGTTTTTTGCCACCTTGCTCTCTAATGGACAATATCTGCACAGTAATTATGGCGACGATGCTCATAGCAATTGTGCCGTTAAGATCGGCAGTAAAAGGCCTGAACAATGTAGTGCTTTGGTTATGAAGTGTAGCATTAAGCCCCTCACCAACCCATGGCACCAACTCAAGCAAATTGGCAAAGATAATAAACATAAAATAGTAACCAAAAATTGGTGCGTACTTTATCGCCCTCACTCTTGACCCCAACGGGGACTCCAGCAAATTAATAACAAACTCCACTAAAACATCAATAATGGAAGAAAAGCCTTTTGAACCATTAGGTTTAATTTTGTTTGCTGACCAAATTAATACTAACGCCATAAATATACCAGTAAGTAAGCCATAAATCATAGAATTAGTTATAGTAAATCCACCCAATTGCATAATCGGCTCTGCCTTTAAGCTAATATGCAGTTTGGAGTTGGCGAAGTAAGACAACACTTAAATAATGCCTCTGTTAAGCTTAAAGACACGAGGCATAGTCGTCGTCAGATGGGCAACGGCTGTTTTACACATTCGTTTGACATTGTACCAGAGGTGCTTAGAAAGGTGCAAATTTTTCCTACATTTGATACAATGTTAAGTATGGTAACTGTTTACACCACACCAACTTGTGCTTTTTGCTATACCCTTAAAGAGTATTTGCATGATAAAAAAATTCAATTTACCGAAAAAGACCTTACCCAAGATCAAGAAGCCCAAAAGTGGGTCATAGAGAATACCGGCCAATTGGCTGTTCCTGTTATCGATATTGACGGATCTGTGGTGATAGGTTTTGATCGCCCAAAGATTGAGGCTCTCCTAAGAGAAAAGAAGCTACTAAAATAACCTCCAGCCTTTATTAACATAGTAGCAGGCTATAAAACAGCTCTCTTGTAATGTAGTCAACTTGGTTGTATAATCTGACTATGGGAGAACTTTACGAAGCCCTAGAGTTTATGCGTGATACTCTCTACAGCAATTCACTTGGTGTTACCCGAACGAGACGCATTTCTACACTTGCTAAGTTTTTTATGTCTAGCAATTTTCAAGATGATGATCCATTAGTAGAGATTGTGGAGTATTTTCCTAAAAGCACCGAGATAGAAGGATGGGTAAGCAATAATCAACGCAAAATCTCAAGCCTACGCCGAGAAAATCCCCGCGATTACTTTACTAACCGTTATGACCTAGAAGAACTTATTGATGATCGGTTTGCTAAGAGCAGGTGGATAGAAAACTGCCAGCATGGCTCTAGACTATTACCCTTCAACGAAGAAGTCGCAGAAGCAACTATTGTTGTTAAGCTCTTATACGAACAAGCAGACAGAGAAAGACAAAACAATCTCTAGATAACTTGTCAATTTATACTAAATCTACTAGCAAAATGAGTTATGCTGGATATATGGCGTTTGAGGACTACCGACAAAAAAGTAGCGTAACGATTGTCTATACTGGCGAGAGTAAGGGGAAAACTAGTGCGTCTCTTGGACTACTAATGCGAGCTCTTGGTAACCGCTGGAGTGTTGCATATTTACAATTTATAAAATATTGGGGGGTTGGTGAGCATATTTTTTTACGAGACATTCAAGATTTATACAAGAAAAAACTCTATGTTTACCGAGGAGGGAAGGGGTTTTATCATGCTGGCGAATTAAGCGCCACGAACATTAGCGACAAAGAGCACAAAGAGTCTGCTAAAAGAACATTTGAAGAAGCCAAAAAATCAATCGTCTCTCATAATTATAATCTAGTTATTTGCGACGAAATTAGCAATGCCGTGAACGATGGCCTAATAAAACACGACCATCTAAAAACACTCTTACTATTAGCAAAAGAAGAAGAAATAAGTCTTTGTTTAACAGGTCGTAATTTTCCGACTGATTTATTAGACTATGTTGATATTGCTACAAATATGACAAAAATTAAGCATCATTTTGACGATAAGTTCCTTGCAAATAAAGGTATTGACTACTAAAGGATGGCAAAATGTTATTACCAAAAAAGATACAAAAACGGCTATTAACAGCTTTCATTATGTTGCTTTTGCTCGGACTTGGGGCAATCAGCGAACATCAAGGGTGGAATATACCATCAAAATCGGCCATTAATAAGATCTCTCAAGCTCCAATTAATGGGGCCTACCGAGTTGTTGCCTTTGACGACGGCGATACAATTATTGTTGATATGGATGGCAACAAGGAAACTATCCGTTTTATTGGAGTTGACACACCAGAGGTTAAAGATCCTCGCAAACCTGTGCAATGTTTTGGCAAGCTAGCCAGCGAGTTTACTAAACAGTTAATTGGTAATAATCCCGTTAGGCTAGAGGCAGACCCTACCAACACCAATCGAGATCGCTACAACAGACTGCTAAGATATGTCTATTTACCAGACGGCACATTAGTTAATGCCGAGATCATCAAGCAAGGCTATGGCTTTGCTTATACCAGCTTTCCGTTTACCAAAAAGGACGAATTTAGGACACTAGAAAAACAGGCTCGCGAAGAAAATCGAGGTCTTTGGGGTAGTTGCCAGACAGGCACAGACGAGCGTGGCTATAACACCATAAACAACGACTAGTCCATAGGATGCTTGCGTGCTTGTTTTGGCGAAAAAAGCTGTTTAATATGAAACTGCTTCTTGTCAGTATCGTACATTAACCTTAACGGCCTTAATAAAAAGTAAGCAAAAATGTATGTTGCCATAGCAAATTTGGCTGTATTTGTCTCAATGCCATGGTGCGCAAAAGATGATTTATAAAATGACATATAACGATAAAAATCTTTAGGATTATTATCAAACCGTCGTGCCGACATACCGACTACCATATTTGCACGATAAGCAATATGCACCCCCACTTGAGTTAAGTGAATACCGATATCCAGATCTTCGTGAATTTCTTTGCTAGTACAAAAATCTTTTTTGTGATTGTTCCAGACACTTCGACGAATTGCCATATTAGTTCCAAACAAGTAAGGGAAGTCGTCGTTAAATTTATCAATTGCTTGACGAATAGTTTTATCTATTTTAAAGCCAGTTCGTCTAAAAGGCATATCATAATAAACAACTGGGCCAGTTGAAGCCCCTACCGAACTATCAGAAAATATCTGCCGAACATTATTACACCAACTATCTGCCAAAATAGAATCGGCATCAATTCTCCCGATAATATCGCCCGATGCCTTATTGAACCCTTTATTTCGCGCCCATAGTACACCTTGCTGTTTTTCGGTTATAACCTTAACGAAACCATAGGACCTAGCAATATCAATACTTTTGTCGGTAGAGTTGTTGTCTACCACAATAACCTCATCGGGAGGATCAGTTTGCCATGCAATGCTTTCTAGGCATGTTTTTAGGTGACTTTCTTCGTTGTAAACTGGTATAATTATTGATAGTGTTAATGGTTTTTTGTTCACTACATTATATTTTAACAAATGAATAAATCTAAAGACAGTTTGGCTCAACCGGCACTCAATACAAAGCTCCACAGCAGGGTCATTAAGCATACTCGGACGAAAATCCAAACCCATACCAAACAGACTAAGCAGTGGTATCAAAGACGCGACATAATCCAAAAAATAACAATCTGGACGGCTATTACTGTAATTACTACTGTTAGCACAATGTACAGTATTGCTCGCTGGTACATCTGGCAAAACAAGAGTAAGCCATTGGTGGTTGGGGTAACCTTTATCCCTCGTTATGCTAGATATTATAATCTTGACCCCAAACAAACTATGCGAGCTCTAATTGATGAGCTAAACATTAAACAGTTTAGGCTTGTCAGTTACTGGGATGATATTGAACCTGTTAGAGGGCAGTTCGATTTTTCGGAGCTAGACTGGCAATTTAAATATGCCGAAGATGCTGGCGCTAAAGTGTCGCTAGCTATCGGGCTTCGTCAACCCCGCTGGCCGGAATGCCACATACCAGCTTGGGCGCGGAACCAGCCCAAAGAACAATGGCAAAGTAGCCTAAAAGATTATATGCAGATCGTCATCGATCGTTACAAAACCAGTCCAGCACTAGAAAGTTATCAACTAGAGAACGAGTTTTTTATGACGGTCTTTGGCGAATGCCCAGACCATAGCCGAGACCGCCTTATTGATGAATACGAGTTTGTTAAAAGAGCCGATCCGACCCACCCTGTAATAATCAGCCGAAGCAATAATGCTGTTGGATTGCCCATTGGAAAGCCTCGCCCAGATAAATTTGGAATTTCTATTTACAAGCGAGTATGGGATAAAACTATCACAAAACGCTACTTTGAATATCCCTTTCCGGCTTGGTTTTACGGGTTTTTGGCCGGAGCAGGGAAGATTGCCACCGGTAAAGATATGATTATTCATGAACTTCAGGCCGAACCTTGGGCGCCTACCGAGACCAAAGTAGCCACTCTAGCAGAGCAAAACAAATCTCTTGACGCTAACCGCTTACGCCAGCGCTTTACTTATGGCGAAGCAACAGGGATGCGCGAGATGTATTTGTGGGGTGCAGAGTGGTGGTACTGGCGAAAGGCTAAGTTTAATGACACGAGTATCTGGGATGTCGCCAAGCAAGAAATCTTCCGCATTCAATCACAGCAAAATAATTGTCAGGTTCCTAATAACAACCAAAACAACCTTCCACCCTGTTAAAGACTTGTTGATTTGATTGTTTATTGCCATACTTAGTGTAGTAATGAAGAAAACACCAAACAGATCATCAAAAGTCGTCAATCGACGAGCAAAATATGACTATGAGCTCGGAGATAGTTTAATTGCCGGCATAATGCTATCTGGCAAAGAAACAAAATCTCTGCGACAAGGTTATGCCCATCTTAGGGGGGCCTTTGTAACCTCAAAAAACGGCGAACTATTCTTGACTAACGCCACCATCTCTAGTGGAAAGACTTTCTTTATTCCAGACACCGAACAAACTCAAGCACGAAAATTGTTAGTTAGCAAAAAACAACTAACCTTGCTCCTTGAAGCAAAACAGCAAGGCAAAAGTATTGTTCCGCTAGAATTCTTAACCTCAGGTAGATACATTAAGCTCAAAATTGCAATTGGCAAAGGCAAAAAGCGTTTTGATAAACGCCAGACTATCAAGCAAAGAGATCAAATGCGCGACGCTAACAGAAATTTATTCTCGTCGTAAAGCATCAATCGGATTAATCCTTTGGGCTCGTCGTGCTGGAAGCAAGACCACCAAAAGCCCGATTACTACCATAAACATAATCATCGCCCCAATAAGCCAAAGCGGTGTTGAAAATAGATCAAATCGCTCGGTTACTCCTCGGCGACTAGAAAGGTTATTCATAAAAACATTGACTCCAACACCGGACAAAATTGCTAACAGTACACCAACCGCAGAGCCAATCAACGACAACAGAACTGATTCAATAATAAATAAGATCCTCATATCTTTGCGTCTAGCACCAAGTGCCATCATAAGTCCAATCTCTTTTGTTCTCTCTAGCAAAGATATGGTCAAGGTGTTAAACATACCCAATACTGCCACAATCATACCAATCGCTCCAAAACCAACTAATACAACATTAAAATACTTAAACATCAAATTTATCTGATCAATGGTGTCTGCCGGAGAAACCGTTTCGAATCCCATACTTTCTATTTGTCTTCTGATATCTTCAACGCTTGCACCCTCTTGAGCTAACAACTTAACTTGAGAATACTGAACAGCCCCAGCCTGATCAAGCAACTTGGCTGGTAAGAAAATCTCACTCCCCGATCCAGAATTAATGATGCCGACAATCTTAAGGCTTTGTTTTAGCTCGCCTTCTTTGCCGTCGCGAGTTTCTGATATTGGTATCTTGACATCAATTTTTTGATCAAGTATTTTAGATTGATCAGTGACACCGATGGCCGAAAGTAACGAAGTGTTGACGAAAATCCCGTCAAGCTCGTCTTGATTAAGTAACCTACCTTTGGCTGTCTGGAAGTCAGATAACTGCTGATAATCCATATTGATACCGTAAGCTACAGCGTCAACCTCACTCTTATTAAATGTAATACTACTAGCGTAGGAATAAGAGGCCCCAACTTTGTCAATCTTTGGCAAATTACGAATTTTATTAACATTAGCTGTATCAAGCTTAATTATCTTAGAATTTGGCGAAGAGACATCCACAGACCTAATTGAAGTATTGCCGACCACTTCTTTGGTTACCAAATTTTGTAAGCCCAGTCCTAAAGATAGTAAGAAAAATATTGCGCCAATACCGATGATTACACCCAAGACTGTTAAAAATGTTCGGAGTTTCTTTGTTGACAAGTTTCTCCAAGACATAAACACTAGTACATGAAAGGGGATCGAAGAGAACTCATTTCTTTGCTTATTTATTCGCATGAACTTTCTCCTCCGAAAGATGTTTTATGCGTTCTTTGGTATCGCTCATCAGTGCATCCATCGTCTTTTGAGTATCACCACTTGATATATCTTCGACCACTCCATCTTGAATCTTCAGTAAATGATCAGCTAACGAAATATACTCTAAATTATGCGTCACCAATATAATAGTACGCCTAAACTCAATCTGGCAATTTAAAAGTAAATTCATTATTGTATCCCCATTTTCTGTGTCTAAGTTCCCTGTAGGTTCATCGGCAATAATGAACAGTGGATCATTTGCTAATGCCCTAGCCATACCAATTCTTTGTTGCTCACCACCAGACAAGAATAAGGGTGACTTCTTGGCATAGCTCGCCATATTGACACGCTCAAGCGCAATCATCGCTAATCTTGAGGCTTTTGACCTATTGTATCCCAAAAAATATAAAGGTACTGATATGTTTTCAACGACATTTAAACTTTTTATCCAATGATTTGTTTGGTGCATGAACCCAACCCTATTGGCCCTAAAATGCGCTAGCTCGTCAGGTCTAAGTGCATAAATGTCTCTGCCTTCGATAACAACATTTCCAGTACTCGGTGCTTGTAGCCCCGCCAGGACATTAAGCAAAGTTGACTTTCCGCTACCAGATGGACCAAAAATTATCGTAAAACTATTGGCTTTTATGGAGAAATTAACAGTTTTAAGCGCTGGTATAGTCTCGTCTCCAATCTTAAAAGACTGTTGGATGTTCTCTACATTTATTACGGCTGGTTGATCATTTTCTATCCCACCCATTAAAATCCAAACACCTTTCTTAGCGTATTAAGCACAATTGTCATGACGCTATCTGATGCACGCCCAATAATGGCAGACTTTGATTCACCATGACCCATATTATCACTACTGTCCTTCGAAATAGGTTGAATACTATAGATCCTAGATGTAGGCAAGTCTGAAACAATCACAATATGCTCAGATGACATAGCTGTGTCCTCTGATGTTTTATTATTAAAAGTCTTGGTTTCTGACCCCTCAGTATATGCTACTTGACTGGTAGCTGGCTCATCAGTCTTCCATGACACGACTATTTGTCCGCGGGCTTCTGCGCCAGCGCCCTTAATAGATGTTTCGATAGATATATCACTAATTTTTGGAGGCCTTGTATCTAACGCAGTCTTAAAGTTTACCCTATCAGACTCTGCTAGATTTCCATCACCATCACGGCTCTGTGCAGACAGCGAATAATTACTGTTGTCTTGCAAACCTTTAATAACTATTTCGTGATCTGTCTTCATTTGGTTGTCAGATATGTTGCTTGTACTGCCATTCTCAATTCCATAAATTACTGCTGAAGTTGTGGGCACATTTGTTTTCCAGCTTACTTTTTGAGTACTTGTTGGCTGGTCCGGCATTGGCTGGAAGCGTAAATCAGAAATTCTTGGTCTAGGCGGGGTAGTGAAAGAGTAAATATCACCAGGATATTGACCACCTTCGGAATCTAATAAAATAATTCTGTAATAATACTTAACACCGTCCTCCAGATCGGGCAACTCTACTGTATATACTGACTCTTCTGTTGAGGTATTTAATTCAACTCTACCGCCAAAGGACTCTGATTTACCATAATCAATACTTGCTTTTGTTGCATCCTTAGAAGTAAATTGAACACTCGCGCTATTTAATCGTACTTTCGTTGTCTTTACGTCTTTAGCCACTGGTGCCGGTTTAGTCGTAAAGCTCATTTCTTGGTAGACTCCAGTATTACCGTCTTCATCAGTCCAACGGGCTACAAAGTAGTATGTAGTACCGGCATCCAGGTTATCCATGTCTAGAATATGGCTAGTAACCTGGGACGAATTACTGATTTCACTAGCAAAATATTGTCCACGAGACTTGCCGATCGCCACCTTAGAGTCACTTTCACGATTCGTAGACCATTGAATACGTGCTTTTTTAGTTGTAACATTCAAAATCTCAGGCTTCGCTACAACATCTGCCGGTTCCGTAAACTTACCGGTCGGATACATATTGACTATGGTACTGTAAGCCCCACAATTATTAGCACTATCGCAAGCACGTATCTTGTAATAGTATCGCATCTGAGGAATTCCACCATCTACAAAGCTTAACCCTGCAGTTGTAGCAATTTGGCCGAAATTCTGGTTATCTATTGATCGATAAATCTTATAGTTTGACACACCGGAGCCCGTGCTCTCTGGTGGCGCCCAAGACAAAGCTATCTTCCAGTTTGATGTTGATTTTGTTGAAATATCAGCAATCTCTATATTCGTCGGCATCCCTGGCGCAGCAGTATTCGCCGTAAAGGTTGCGCTAGCATATGTAGCATAGTTTATGTTACCCGCTTCGTCCTTGGCTACTACATAAAAAGTATTTTCACCGGGCTGTGTCGCGTATGGTCCAGACGGAATAGTTGTCACTCCTGCATTAGTAAAATTACATGTATTTACGGTAGGCAGAGTATTAACTGTGTAGCAATATTCCAAAGCCGAGCTTGGCCCAACAAAAGTATCAGGCTGATTCCAACTAAAAGCGAAAGAGTTTGTAGTATTTGTGGCTGGAGTAACGGTAGCATTTCGAGGCGAAGAAGGCGCAGATGTATTGATTTTGATTACTGCAGTAGCATAAGAGGTCGAGAAGTTGCCTGCCTGATCAACGGTTCTAAAGTAGACAATATTATTACCTTCAATTAAATTTGGATAATCATAGGTTGCATCTGTACGATAACTACCATTATTTGGCAAAATATCGCTTACGTCCTGGTTGCCATTATGACTAGCCCCAAACCATGTACCGTCACCAATCTTATATTGCAAACCAAGAACACCTGAATGGCTGTCACTCACTGAACCATTACCACTAGTATTCCAAGTCAAACTGACATCGCGCGATGGTAAAAATTGTGATGGGGCAGACACAAAACCAAGGGTAGCAGGGGCAGTATTATCAAAACGAAAGGTAAACTGTTCAGATGACCCAGTGAAGACATTATCCGAATTATCTATTGCCTTGATATTTAAATAATATGGATTAGTTGATGATACTAAACCACTACCAACCAAGCTCGCTACCGACATATCAAGATACGTAGAATCAACTGTAAAGGCGCATTTGTTATCGGTTTGGATCGGACTGGTTCCGAGAACTCCTTTGTCAGTTTCAGGATCTGCATTTTGATCTTGTCCTAGGTATAAACAATACCCTTTAATGCCAGTAGCACCTGGATTGCTATCGTCTGAACCAGCACCCCACGAAAAGTATGGTGTGGTGGTATTTACCCAATCATTACTGGCGATTACCTGGCCACCCTGGGATTTACGCATCTCAATATCACGCGCATTGTCTGTTGGTGGATTGACGTCTGGGTTAATCGTGACTGTAATACCGTTTACCGCTATAGCCTGAGAGCCATTGCTCGCCAAATATGCTCGCCATTTGAACTGCCGTGTACCGATCGGCAACGAACCAATGTGATCATTCACCTCCTGAGCGGTATTTCGATCACTTGACCCGGCAGACACCCATGCAGACCCATTCCAGAATAGCCACGTTGTACCATTGTCGGTCGATATTTGATAATAAATTTCCCCACCATTCTTGGTAGCATCTTCTTCGAAGGTTTTCCAGCTGGCAACCGCCGGTGGATTAAATGCTTGATTGGATTCAATAGTTGGTAAGTCCGTAGCGTAACGTTTGCCGATGAAGCTCGCTCCACCGTTTGTGGTTCCAGCAATCATGCTATTTGAGTCTTTAATCTTCATGGAGTTAAATTCTTGACTAGCCAAGTCTGGTTTTGTGCCTTTATCTATAATCTCACCTACGGACGGTGTGTTGATGTTGATACCGTCCAACCGCACTATCCTACCGTCATCAGGGGTGCCCATATTAGAAACTTGATAATATGATCCCGAAGAAGTGCCGACACCGCCATGACGAATTTGAGTTGGTACTAACTCAGGAGCGCTTGTATTGTAAAGCTGTAACTCCGACACAGCTAGCTGTTGCGTATTGGTAGGCATATAAGGATAGCGAATTCTAATATAGCGAGTCGTGGTGAGCGAGAAGGCGACATCGTGATTGGCCCTATAATAACCATCGGCCACAAATGAAGGATAGGAGTAATTGCTAACAGATGACAGCTGGCTAACTGTGCCCGTAGAAAAATGGGATTGATAACTCTTCATCTCCTTCACGCCAAATGCCACAGAGTTATTTACCATAGAAGAAACTTTGATGCGATATGCTTTAGCCGTCGTAGTATTAAACGTTGTAAGCCTATTGAGTTGAGTATTATTCGTAACATTTTCAAGTTGTGCTACATTTCCAGTCTCGAACATACTTGAGTAGGCTGCAAAGTTATTGACTCTCGGCGCTGCATTGGGATTATAGGTCTCCGTAACCATTATTCTGATATAACGAGCAGTTATATCGTTATCAAAAACAATACGACTACCAGCGACCATAGCATTTGTAATAGTTTTAGCGGTCGTCCAGTTCGTATTGTCGCTACTATAGTCAATAGTATAGTTTTTTGGAGCTCTAGCTAGTTCTCCACAATACCACTCAACACCCCTCATTACGACGCTACTTCCGTAATCGATAGCTAAGTATTGAGGCACACTCACGCTCGGTGCAGTATAGGCAACCCAACCCGTTCCCATTGTGCTATCGATAGACTTATCAGCATTGTAAGACGAGTTATTGTTGTAATACGATGAGGCAGTTGCGCTTACCGGCGTAAGCTTGTTTGTTGTTATATCGCTCTTTTCTATTACATAATCTTTGGGGATTCTAGACGGATCATAAAAATGGAAATCTATAGCGCTAAGTTCCGTAGGTGAAGCAAAAGCTTGCTCTAGAATTTGAGGACCAGCATTTTGAGCGAATATAGGGTAAGATAAGAATCCCGTGGTATTGTCATTATCTGTCGCACGACCGGGACCATAAGTGGCTTCATTATTGTTAGTGCCTTGATTGGTTGACATCGTTGATGAAGGCGAAAGATTATTGCTTGTGCCCTTAGTGCTCGTTTCTACGACATAATTTTTTGGTGCGTAAGTCGCCGAAGATGCAAAGTTTTGTCGTAAGAAATTGAATGATTTATTCGAACCCAAATCAATTTCTAGCCATTCGCTGTTCTCGCCTCCTGACCCCAGGTAATTATAGCCACTAGAATGGAATAGACTATCTATGTTACCATCTATGGCATTTGTGACAGCTTGTTGCACTGGGTCAAAACGCGCTTTGATGGTTGAACCCGAGATCAGGTTAGATCCCCTAGTCGAATTGGTGAATGCGTTGATCGTACTATTGGTCGGGGTTGTGCGATTCTCTTGAATAATTACCAAGCCCTCATCGGTGCCTACATAAATAGTATTATCGCCAACATTTACTGTAGAGGTATTCTCGGACACATCTATAGTATTAAAGGTTCGTGGAAACGCCATGCTTGGTCCATGTTGTGTAGAGCTAAACGGTTGTCCAAAGTCTATTGAGGCTGTGTATAGTGACCAATCCGTCGTTTGGTTTACGGCATTGTCTTTTACGAAGACTGAATTTGGTGCAGTCCAAGATACACTGCTATTTCCTCTGTATATTGCATACAGAGCACCGTCAGATGTTAGCTTTGAGTCGACAATAACATAGTTATTTCCCGCTGGTAATAGGTTGGTTTTAACAATGCTGACGGCGCCCTGTTCGTCTTTAATAATCTGTGCTGTCTTGTATGTTGTTGCGACTAAGTACACTTTTCCTGAGATGTATTTAGAATCAATGCTCCTAATTGCTTGGTCAGCCAGCGCCGGAGATGTAGAAGTAGAATACCTCACGGTTCCAAGGGCTGTGTTGTTGGTCATGGCGCTGACTTGCCATCTATATATTCCGCCGTTTTTGCCAGCATATAAATAACCGTTTTCGACAGTAATGGTCGGGAACCCGCCTCCAGCCGTTACGTAGGCGGTGCGTTGCCAAGTGTCTTGGCGAATTACATCGATCCCAAGGTCCGTCGATACAAAATAGTAGGTGTTGTCGGCAGCTACATCCAAAACATTGTTCGATTGCAACTGCCCATCTGCCACACTAAAGTTCTTTACCGCATCTCGCAGCGATAAACGTAGTTTATTGTCATTTGGTTCAACTTTAGAATTATCATAGCTATAGTTACTAGGTGTCGTAAAGTTCCATGTAAAAGAGGTTTCTATAGCATACGAACGTGCACTGATCCCAAGCATTATCAAACATGCCACTATCATTGATCCGACAATTGATTTATTGCGATAGCCGGAATTATTCCACTTACCATACCATGAAAACCGAGTCATAAAATATCGGTGTAATTTATAAATAACTTTTTTTGTATATATTAAAACAGCTCCAATAAAACGCCCACAATAAGAGTTGTTAAGTTTCGATATTATTGATGCTAGAGATTTATACATACCTGAATTCTTAAGAATATTTACTACTCTTTTCAAATACATGTGAACATTGCCAAAAATAATACTCCAATATTTTGACAACAGAACAAAAGTCTTAGATTTTCGTATCCTTGATAACAATAAAACACAAAATCTTCTTAATCTATCTAAAAGTTTATGAACAATCTTTGCTATTCGTACAACAAAAAAACTAAGAAATTTAAGAAAAATTAATGCCGTATTAACAAAAATTCTCAAGCCTTTAACTATCTTGACTAAAACAAGTCTAGCTCTGTTCTTAATTTTTATGCTATATTGATTAATAAACAAATTACACCTCGCGAATAATAAGTCGTGACTTAACTGAATCATTCAATCAAATCAAGCTTATGTTTATTTTAACAAACTCTACTTTACTCAGCAATAGTGATCAATGTATCAGAACATAATTTTTGTGTCATATCATTGCGACGTTTTTGCACAAATGTCATCTATTATTGCGAAAGCAAGGCGTTTTGTTTATAATACTCTCTCGTACTACCTTAGTTATACTTTGGTAGAAGTTAATTAATAATCCGGGGTAGCTCAGCGGTAGAGCGGGTGGCTGTTAACCACTAGGTCGTAGGTTCGAATCCTATCCCCGGAGCCAAATTAGGACTTTTTAGGAATTGGTCGCCCATTCGGGCGGCTTTTTCTTTGGTTGCGCGGAGCGCAAGCCAGATGTTTTCTTGGGGGGAATTGGAATTAGGGCGCGGCAGGAGCCGCGCTTGTTTTCTAGATAAAAAGAGGTTCAATCCGTCAATTTCAGCAAAAGCAGATTTTATGGCTATCGGCTCGGCGTTTTCTGCTATTTTCTTGAGAGAAACAGCCATTTTTATCCACTGGCGCATAGGTTCAACCCACGCATTAGCGGCAAGCGTCAGCTTGCTAATTTGCTCGTCCAGTGACTTCTTTTCACTCATCAGCTCGGCTTGTTTAGCTTTGTAAGTTGGCTGGTCAATATCTTGGTCTAGGTAACTATCGAGAAGTCGCTGTAACTTGCCCTGTAAATTACGCACTTTATCTTGTGCCTGGGCTATAAATACGCCAGTAGTTCGCTCGGCTGTTTTTTCGTCCTCGTCCAGCATTTTATTAAGCGTGGTTGCCCACACACTCGGCAGGGCGTAGCTCTGCAATATGTCAGATAACTGCGCCACAAGTTGCGGTTCGGTTACGGCAGGCTCTATGCATTTCATTATCTTGCTTTTGCGCGTGCAGCGGTAATAGGTGTATTCGTGTATATTACCGTTCTTCTGGTGTTTTACTTTCTTTTCGGCAGTAATCGCCATATTGCACGCACCGCAGGTCAGTAAACCGCACAAGGCTTGTGGTGCATTTGCGCCTTTTCGCGTGTGTCCGCGTTGCTCCAATACGGACTGCACCGTGTCAAACAGTTTTTTGGACATAATCGGCGCATGCTTGCCCTCGTAGACTTCGCCAGCATATCTAAAATGTCCGTAATAAAACGGATTGGTCAGCATATATTTGATTTGGTCTTTTTTGAGGGGCAAGCCACCGCTGGTTTTTATGCTATTATCTGCGAAATAGTCAGCAATTTCCTGTAAACCTTTGTTGCCTTTGCTGTACAGCTCAAATGCAGATACAACCAGCGGCGCACGCCGTTTATCTATAACAATAGTGCGGGTACGTACATCATTTATGTAGCCAAGCGGTGCAAGTCCAGGCATTTCGCCCCGTCTGACTTTCTGGCGCAAACCACGCTTGGTGTTTTCGGACAAATTGTCTACATAGTATTTTGACTGACCAAACGCAATAGACAGCATAAACTTTCCCTGCGATGTATTCTCAAACCAAAATGTCGGGAACTTTAATGACTGCAAATGCGTTTGGTCTAGCAAATACACAATTTGCCCGCCATCTACGCTGTTTCTAGCTAGTCTGTCAGGGTGCCAAGCAACAATGCCGCTGGCTTCGCCAGCTTCAATGCGTTTTAGCATTGATCCGAACTTCGGACGACCTGGTATTTTAGCGGTGCGTTTTTCAATAATAGTGTCTACGATTTGCAAGCCGTTATCTCTAGCGTATTTCCGAAGTTCGGCAATTTGCGCCTCAATGGACAAAACCTGTTTGTCCTCTACATCCGTACTCTTGCGAGCGTATAAAAAGTATTTTTCTTGCATAGTTTTACCCCCTAAAACTTAAATGACCGTCCTGGTGCAACCAACCTAGAAAGTCTAGATTGTCCAAGACGGCCATTTAAGCCCTCAAAAAATACAAATAGACTTTCACTGGTTGGTTGCTCTTTCATTATACCAAGAAAAACCGCCTTTGGCGGTCTAAAAAACAAGCGCGGCTCCTGCCGCGCCCTAATTCCAATTCCCCCCAAGAAAACATCTGGCTTGCGCTCCGCGCAACCAAAGAAAAAGCCGCCCGAATGGGCGACCAATTCCTAAAAAGTCCTAATTTGGCTCAATTTTACAACGAAGCTCGAACCTATTTCCAGCGCAAAGTGTAACCCAAGCCTCGCCGCCTGTTTTGGCAAAGCCAAAACGCGCCCCGCCAGAAAAAACCAGCCTTTGCATTTTTGGATTTTCCCCCGCCGAATTTCTTTTTTAATTTGGAAAAGGTTGGTTTTTCTGTCGAGTGCGCTCGGCGTTTACGCCGACATTTGGGCTTTTGTTGCTTTCAATAACGCAAGGTCGCGTTTTTGAATAAACTTGCCCTCGTAATTTGTAGGCTGGTCTTGCTCCAGTAGTGAAATGGCTGTGTCTATATTATCAGTCCAAACTATTGAAAATTGCTCTCGCAATTCTTTCTCGGTAAAGTCTGGTTCTCCTTTTTCTCCAATTTGCTTGGCAATAAAGCAGTAAGAAGTTTGTTTGAGTTCAAATTGATCTCTGTATTCAATAATCTCGCCAACTTCGCCAGTAACTTCTGCTTTACAGCCAATTTCTTCAAGCAATTCGCGTTCTAATGCAGTTGGTACATCTTCGCCATCATCAATACCGCCACCAGGCAATTTGTGATAATCGTGAAGCCCGACACGCAAGAGCGCAATTTTTCCTGCACTATCTGATACAACTGCTCTTGCTGCTTCACGATTTCTAAAATTGCCAGTTTCTATAGCTGGTGCGTCAGGGTTTATGTCCTGTTCGTGAATTGTGAGTATGTTTTTCATAGACTAGTAAGTTTCTGCTTAATTTTATTAAATTCGTCCTGCGTTAATTCAATAGCCTCCAGTTCTGTTTTGAGTGGCCAGTCTTTATCGTTGAACTCTTTTCCACCTATAACAACGGGTCTTGAATATCGCGGCACAAAATGGAAATGAACATTTGGGTCTTTCATCATCAGTGCCAAATAATTAAACTTTTCTGCGCCAAAGGCGTTGCGTAGCAACTCTTCTGCGTCTTTTGCGACAGTGGCAAACTCTGCCCACTCGTCAGATGTCAAACCGCCCAGATCTGTAGCCTCTGATTTTGCGGCAAGCACTAGGCTTCCGATAGTTATCTGTTTTGGTCTCAGCAACACAACCCAATGCGCGTATTCTCTCATGAGTGTGCCTGGGTAGCCGAAAGTCTTAATAGTGATGTTCATCATATTTCCTTTTTAATAATTTCTGCCAACGCTTGCGCGAGTGCAGGGTGCGACTGTTTATCAAAATGTATGCCGTCAAGTCCTGCCCTCGCAACTGTGCTTGCGTCAAAGTAAAGTGAGCTTGTTTCGCTGGCTACTCGTTCAATCTCTTTGCCAAGTTGCCTAGACTTTTCAGCAGATTGCTTATCATAAATGCCATCATAATAATCCGTAAACTTCGGCGCGGTGTCATCTACAAAAATAGGACTAACAAGCAAAACTCTGGCATTTGGAGTATTTGCTTTTACTTCGTCAATAAACAGTTTCAGTGTGTCGGCGATTTCGCCGACAGGTCTTTCATACTGTAATTTTAAGTCGTTTGTGCCAAGCATAACAATAACTAGGTCTAGGGGCGAGTGGCTAATAAGGCAGGGGTTAAAATACGACAGCCCGTTGCGTGATTGTTTCGCAGGGTTGTAGTGTTCAAGATTTGTTGTCCTACCGCCCAAGCCTTCCTCAATAATGTAATAGTTGTTACCCAACAGCTCTTGCAGTTTACCTGTCCAGCGAACATCGCTGGCATATCTGCCAGCAAAGTTTTTATCATCATTTTGACCCCAAGTATTACTGTCGCCATAGCACAGTACAACTTTGGCTTGCGGGTTCGTATTCATAAGGCTTATTATAACAGATTTCCATCTGTTTAATGTGTCGCTTGCGACACATAGCAACTGTGTTGCTCCGAGCCACGCCGCCTCTGCCATTTATGGCAGACGAACCGACAGAAAAACCAACCTTTTCCAAATTAAAAAAGAAATTCGGCGGGGGAAAATCCAAAAATGCAAAGGCTGGTTTTTTCTGGCGGGGCGCGTTTTGGCTTTGCCAAAACAGGCGGCGAGGCTTGGGTTACACTTTGCGCTGGAAATAGGTTCGAGCTTCGTTGTAAAATTGAGCCAAGTGCAAATCATGGCTAAAAGACCGAGTTCCTATGACCGGTCTTTTTTGTTTGTTCTACCTCTGTTAAATTATCTCCAAAATAACCAAGACCGTGTCGCATTATGGCGGCTCAGCGGACATTTTTATGACCGGGTTCCGAGACCGCACCAAAGACCGTTACCTCCATTGCGAAGTCCTGTCAACGACCTCGAAATTCGTGAATTACTGCGTGAGGCATTGACCGACAAAATCGACGACCGCGAAGTATTTATTAAAGGTATCAAGCAATCATATTATTACGAAGAGACTGAAAGCTATAAAGATTAGCACCATCAAATTTTACGGGCAATATAAACAAGCCGACCTGTCAATGTTTAGGCTACTGGACTTTCAATAAGTTTATAGTATCTAAGTATCTGCCCTATCTACTTACCAAAAATCACCAACAAATGCTATTACTTTGTGCAACGAAACACTCAATAGGTTGCCAATAATTGTATACTGTTATTATGGGCAGAAAAAATCCTACAAAAGACCGATACTCTTTAACAAAAATGATTGTTGGCTTTGGGCGGTCATTGAATTATCTAGGGCTCGTTTCTGCTGTTATATTTTTTTGTTTTTCGGTTTTGCCATCTTTACTGCCAAGACCATGGATTTATCAAGGGCTAATCAGTGGAATAAGCATAGCAGTTGGTTACTGCTTTGGCGTTATGTTAAGCTCGGCACTTCGTTGGACTTTAGAATACGAGCCACCCCAACCCATAAAACAATGGGCATGGAAGCTACTTATCTATACTGGACCGATAACATTTATCATATATCTGTATCTGGGATCTGTTTGGCAACGAGAGGTACATCTGCTCGTCGGCCTAACTAACGGGACTCATAGATATCTATTTAGAGTCTTAGTTGTAACCACATTAGTGAGTTTTCTGCTACTGCTTATGGGGCGATTAATAATGAGACTTAACCGGCTAATAATACATAACCTAGACAAAGTATTGCCCAGGAGAGCAAGTATTGGTCTTGGTTGTCTAGTAGTTGCGATTGCTCTTTGGTGGGTATTAAGTGGAGTGTTCTTTAATTTTTTTGTAACCCAAGCTAATAAAAAACATTCTATTCGTAATAACTCAACTCCTAAAGGAGTTCTTCGGCCAGCAGACAACTTTAGGTCGGGGAGCAAAGAATCTCTAGTTTCATGGGATAGTTTGGGGTTTCAAGGGAAGAAGTTTGTTGCTAGTGGGCCGACCAAGCAAGAGCTCGAGACTTTTACAGGTCAAACCCCAAAAAATCCGATCCGTGCTTATGTTGGGCTAAATAGCGCCGATAATGCCACCGATAGAGCCAATCTAGCTGTTGCCGAACTTAAACGAACTAACGCTTTTAGTAGAAAGATCCTGATTTTAGCCACCCCGACAGGGACAGGATGGCTAGAACCACAATCTGTTGATACAATCGAATACCTATACAATGGCGATAGTGCCATAGTAGCTCAACAGTACTCGTATCTACCAAGCTGGATATCGTTTTTGGTAGATAAAGAAAATGCCCGTAGTGCTGGTCGGGCATTATACGACGCTGTTTATGCAGAATGGTCAAAACTCCCAAAAGACTCTCGTCCAAAACTTATAATCTATGGGTTGAGTCTAGGATCATTTGGTAGCCAGTCAGCTTTTAGCGGAGTAAACGATATTAAGCTATCTGTTGACGGGGCATTATTTGTCGGAACACCAAGCGATACCGAACTATGGCGCGAAATAACTCATCAAAGAGATGCAGGCTCTCCAGAACGGTTACCCACATATAAAAACGGCAAAACCGTGCGTTTTGCCTCAAACAAATCAGACATAGACAAAAATCAAGAAGTCTGGGAATACCCAAGAGTGCTTTATTTGCAACACGCCTCTGATCCTGTAGTTTGGTTTGATTTTGATTTGGTTTACTCAAAACCAGATTGGCTAAACGAACAACGGGGGAGTGATGTTTCGCCAACAATGCGATGGTACCCATTTGTAACCTTTATTCAAGTTGGAATAGACCAGTTTTTCGGTGTAACAATGCCTAATGGCCGAGGGCATAACTATCCAGACAGTATCGTCAACGCTTGGGTGTCAGTAACTAATCCAGAAGAGTGGAGCGAGTCTAAAACATTGAAGCTCCAACAAATTATCAATAACTACAAAAAATAGAGGTCGCAGTACCTACTTTTGGCATCCAGTACCGGCCCACTCGACATTTATAATGTTTGTTTAACAGCTATACATCGAGCCTCATCCATACAGATGAGTCTGGTGACTCTTCTGCCCACGGAGTACATAACCTACGCCAGACCAATTTTGCAGATTCAGCATTAAGCGTTTTAGGATTGATATTTGTGTAATGAACAACACATCCGTTTAATATGTTATTAGTATCTATCTCTAGAACATCTTCTAATTTTGTATGTTCAATCGCCAAGAAAGAGGTCCAAATAACATCACGATGGGTCATCATTATTGCCGATGTTTCCTTGCCTTGCATAAATTCTCCCACTACATTCTTAAGTCGCTGGGCGACTTGTAGCAAAGATTCTCCCTCTGGTGGTACCCAATGAAATGGCGTGTCTAACATTTGTTGATAACTATTAGGGAACTCTACCTTATGTTCCGCTTTGGTCATACCCTGAATCTTGCCCCGATCTCTTTCTGCTAAACGCGGATCATCGTGCCAAAAGCCATTAAGCCCTAGCGACCTTGCGGACTGCTGTGTTCGAATTAAAGGCGACACTAATCTACAATCAAAATCATCTAAATTAAAACTACCAAAAACATATTTAGCAATCCACTTACCAGCTTTAGCCGATTGCTCACTGCCAGTTTTGGTTTCTTCCTCGTCACGAGGATGCTTTAACAATTCCTTACTTAAGGGCTGGTCGTTTAAAGAACGCCTCAGATCTCCTTCGCTCTCACCATGCCTAACCAACACCAAATGCTTCGCCAAAAACTCACTCATTAACTATATTTTACACATTTTTGTATGCTGTAGTATGCCTAAACCGCAAGTGGATGTACACCAAGACAGCCAAAGATGACACGCCAAGAAGAATTAGGGCAAAAGCATAGGAGTTTGTGTACTGATAGGTCAAACCAAGCAAAATAGGTGGAATAAACCCACCAATACCACCAAAAGCACCAACAATACCCGTTACGCTACCCATCATCTCGGGTTTAGCCAATTTGCCAACTAAAGCAAAGACTGCTCCGTTTGCACAACCAAGAGTAAATGCTAAAGCAAGATAACCAATTGTAGTTTGCAACTGCAAGGTGGGCTGAAAGGCAACAAATGTCGCCAGCAGTACAATAAAGAATAATGCTACTTGAACGACTAGCTTTCCACCAAATTTATCACTTATCCAACCACCAAAAGGTCGTGCAATAGTGGCCAACAAAACAAATCCTCCCGCGCGTAAAGCCGAGTCCACAACAGATAAACTATAAGTAGTTTTTAAAAGAGTTGGCAAATACACTCCAAAAGCCACAAATGCCCCAAATGTAACTGCGTAAACTATTGATAAATCCCAAGTTAGCCGTAATTTTGTTGCCAAAACCAAACGAACAATTGGAGATTTTTTTGTAGGCTTCCAGCCCGGCGCATCTTTGCCCCAGCAAACAAAAATAATTGCCAACAATACTAGTAAGCTGGCGACAATAATATATGCCTTATCATAACCAAAACTATTCACCAGCCAAGGAGTAGCAAAGCCAGAAAGTGCAGTCCCGGCATTGCCCATACTATAAAGACCAAGCACTAAACCGCGACGACTTGCCGAAAACCAGCCACTAACAAAAGGTATCCCCACCACAAAGGCTGTTCCACCAAAGCCTATTAAAATTGCGCTTAATACATATTGTTTATAATCGCCAGCAAAAGTTAGCAAAAAGACCGACAGGGCAGTAAGCATACTAACGACCGCAAACATAATTCTCCCACCAAATTTATCTGTCATCATTCCAAAAAATATACGCCCCAAAGACCCAATAATAACCGGCACCGCCAACAAAAAAGACAGCATCACGGGTGTTAACTGCAAATCTTTAGCCAAGCTAGACCCAATAGGGCTTAGGAGCGACCATGCCCAAAAGTTAATCGCCAATGTAATAGTTGCAATTATCAAAGCAAAGTAGGCGTCCTTTGTTGGCTGTTGTTTGTTTTTGTTTTTTTGCTTTAACATTTCACACGCTTATATCGAGGCTTCCCAATCAAAGAACACATTGTCCTCTCTGTGCCCACCTCTACCTTTGCCAATATGCTCAAAGCTCTCTACGAATTCAATAGATTTAATGTATTTGGCCATCTTATAACCCCATTTTATCTCGCATCGTAGCCTAATTGGTGCGCCATGCTCAATTGGCAAATCCTTACCATTCATTTCGTAAGCTAAAATTGTATGTTTATCAAACATATCTTCTAACCTTAAACTTGAATAATAAGGTTGCCCCTGATCATCAATATCATAGCTATGAAAGACGACATATTTAGCGTTTTTTTGAGGCTTGCACATCTGCACAATGTCTTTCATAGGCAAGCCACCCCACTCGGCAACGGCCGTCCAACCCTGAATACAATGGTGTTTAGTTATTTGGTTCTTTTTCTTAAGATCTTTAATCTGCTTCATAGATAGTTCTAGCTTATTGTCCACCAAACCGCCGACCTTTAACTTCCAGTCTTTAAAATGATTGTCTTTAAGCTTTTGATATTCTTTTGAAGTCGGAGGATAACCGTTAACCCTAAAAAATGGAGAGATATCTTTTTTGGTATATTTTTGTTCTGATCTCATCCAGCTAAACAAAAACCTCACTACCGGAGTATAAAATCGAGTTAATACAGTCCTAAGTTTTACTTGATTATTAAGCGAAAACACAGACGCCCAAATATTAAATGCCACCAGCAGGATCAATGCCATCAAAAATATGGTTAGTCCTAAACCAAAATCAACATCTGTATTGCCTAAAGTAATTCGCTTTACGCTATCGTAAAAGTGAAAGCCTATCGCCATCGTTATATGAATTAAGATAAACAACGAAAAACCAGCCATAGCCAAAAAATGAATACTCCTTGCTACCTGACGACGATTTCCGAATATCTTTAGAAAACCTGGGTATTTAGCAACAAGAGCGGGGGATAGTGCCAGCCCTGAGATGATTGAAACAGGGGCAAGAATAAACACAACACCCGCATATGTTAGCTGTTGCAAGGCGTTATATGTTGCTCCTTCGGCGGGAATATTTAATGTTAGGTACTGAATCATCGTATCAATCGCTCTAGAAAAAACGCCAATATCGGTCGGCACCAACCTTTGCCACTGCCCACTAAAAAACAAATAACCTAGATAAATTAGGCCAGTTACTACCCAAATAATGCCCGCCGTAAAGTGCCAATGTCGCCCGGCACCTAAGTTGTGCGTGCCTCCGGGCAGAGCTATTTTGCCAGGGTCTTCTGCTTCATCAAGTGATGTCCACAATCTGTCTTTAGGCATTATTTTTTTTCCGAAACGCAACCAATGATTGTCGGCTTTAGTGTCATCTGTCCAATATAATTTTGGATGATCATACAAAATTTGTATTCCGCTACGAATCAGAATTATCAAACAAAAAAGATTAATCAAATGTAAAATTACCACTAAAATTGGCAAGTGTACTGATTCCATATATTTATCATAACCCACATAAAGCTTCATGCATAATAATTGAGGGTTGAATATCGATACTTACCTTGCAGTGGATTTATACCACTTTGCAAGTTCGTGCCAAGCATCTGGATGTTTACGATAACGCTTTAATATTAACTGCTCGTCTTGCTTGTTAAACACCTCGGCTATCGTTAACCCTCCGTCTGGTTCAAGTTCTACAACCTCCATACAAGGAGCTCGTTCTACTTTACCACGAGGCTTGGTCACAATAACACCATTAAGGTCATTGGTGAATACCTCTGTAATATTTCCGTCAGTATAAGCAAGATATTGGTGTAGCGTTACGCGACGATCTTTAATGCCACTCATTAGCCTAATAAAATCTTCTGGCTTAAACCAATAATTAATTGACTTCATATATGCCCCAGGAAAGCCATTCAATGCCTTAATATCCCAGCTATCATCACTAACTACTACGGGCATATTTAGTTGCTCATAGGCGCACTTTGCTTTATCCCGAACTATAACCTCTGCATCTTCACCCTGGATTTCATCAATGTCTAGCTTCACAAACTTAACTTCTATATCAAACAAAGAACAAACTGATTTGGCAATTTGTATTTTATCTGGATTAGAAGTTGCAAAAAGTATGCTTTTCATAAATGTCTCCTTATTTCGCTGATATGTTTAATTAGTGCTTTATTGCCGGATTTGTTGGCGTAATCGTTCAAATTGTGAATAACGCCTTTGTAGTACTTAAGTTCTGCAGAGGTAAACTGCTTGGGAAGCTTGCTTGCTTCTTGATGATACAATCCAACGAAGCAATTTCGCACCGCTTCTTCGTCACCAATCTTCTTAAATACATCAATTGCCCCATTATAATTTTGTTTCTTCATTAAATACGCGCCTTGATTGTGATAAATCGCCTTCTGTAGTTGGGCTTGCTGTGATGAATGTTCGCTCAACTTTAGGGCTCGTACAAAATCTTGCTTCTGCAAGTAAAAAGATGCACCGTTTGTGCCAACTGCATCTATCAGCTTGTTGTTATTACTCTGCAAGGCAAAACTAAGCGCTCTATCATAAAAGTTACTTCTCATAAGCTCGGCGACAGTGTTATTATAGGCAACCTCAAGATTACGACTAACAAGTTCTTGATTGCTACTAATCAAACTAGCTAGTCTTGCCGACTCTAAAATAGTAGTTGCCGGTACTTTCTTGGTGCGAAAATAATCATCAGAAACATCCAACAAATTAATACTAATAATTTCATGAATCGGTAATATTTCTTGTTTCGGCTCATCATATTTTTTAAACTCTGCCCTCGTTGCCTCAACATCAATCCCATCAAAATGGAGCGCTACATGACCAGGGTAAGTTTTGAGTTGGAGTAATTGAACATCAAACTTTAAAGAAAACAAAGCAATATACAGCGTCACAATCTGGTTGCAGTCCCCAATCAATGACTCACGATTTGGGTTTCGTAGCAATTTACCAAAAGTACTAGATTCGCGGTATTCATATCGCCCTCCAGCAGGAGAGAGATATTCCATTATCTGCTTGATATAAACCCAATGTTCGGCATTTTTATTAAACTGCTCGCTAGCTATCCCCAATCTTGATAATTCATCAAGTAGCTTTTCTTTATCAACCGTGTGTTGAGTTGAGTAGTCGCTAAAACTGGATTTTATGTGATCAAAATTGGCATAAAGTTGGCGTCTGGTTGACTTACCTAAATAACGATAACCCCGATATCGCCACTCACACCATAAATTAAACACCGTAATATCTTGCTGGATCAAATCTATCACTTGTTTAGTGATTGATTGTTTAGCATCGGCCTCGCGTAAGCCATCTAAAAATTTAGCAATCCGCCGTTCATGACCATCAACATAAGGACTCAACGAATAGTATATTTTTTGTAGTATGTTCATCTACACTCATTTTACAAGACAAGCGCTAATGCTCACAATCTATCAAGTACTCTATAAATTTCTACCATAGCCAAAGTATCAAGCCTGCAATATTCTAATAAACCACTGAGTATTTTTTCTTTATCTTTATGGTGTTTACCGTCAAGCACTGCTTCCATCCAAAGGCGTTGCGCCGAAGCACCCTCTTGAATATCAAGCTCCTTATAAGATAATTCTGGGTAGAGTACTGGCAAAACTTGCTTAATGCTGGCGCTACCGTTAAAGCGTGGGTCATCATACATTTTTGATTGAAACGGAATCATCAAATCAACCACCCGATTATTGATTGCTTGTAGCGCCTCTTGATATTCGGGCAACATCTCACCTAGTTCGCTATTGCGCGCTTTTTCAAAACCCTCAAACCAAACTATCACCGATCCTTCGGTGCCAATATCTTTAATTAGTTGTTCGGTTAGGAGGCGAGCAGGGTCAGAGTTATTCTGATGTAAATATTCCTTATGAGTAAGTTCAGCGCTTGGCGACTGTAAAATATGCAAAGAATACTGAAACGGTACTTGTTGATATGGGCGATGACCATCAAAGTAGGGAATCAAGCTAGATAAAGTTTCGTAATCCAAAAAATATAGCGGAAAGACAAGCCGACTTAAAAATTCTTTAATTGCCTTATGATTAATTGTTGGTTGAGCATTACTAAAATCGGGTTCAGGCTCGTCAACTAAATTTTTGTAGATCTTAAGCCACTCTTTTTTATAACCAAATTTTGTTAAGGCAGGGTCTGGATTAGGCATCTGCTGACTGCTGGCGGTCTTTAGTGCCAAAGGCATAGATTCGGCGGTTATCGCATTTTTTTCTGCAACCTTTTCGGTTACATCCTCAATAACTGATAGCTCTCTGGCATTGATCTCACCTTTGCGTACATACTTATTATTTACATAGGCCACCTTAACTTGACGCACCTTGTAACCACAACCTTCTAAAACGGCTTTCTGAAAAGCCAAATCAAACAAATGCTCTAGCTTGACACTTGTGCTCGACTTTATCTCGTAAAGGTCAACTATTTCGTGCGAAACAAACTCCACTATATCGCAAATACAAGTGTATTCTTGCCACTCAAACCTAGGCTGAAACAAAACTTTAGCTCCAGACTCAATCGCCTGCAAGGTGCGGGAGGGAAGAGTTGTATACTCCTCATAACTACTAAAGCCCAGTGTGGTACCACCTTCAAACAAACCTTCAACATAAGGTTCAAACTGATGCCCTGCATCAAACATTGCTTGAGTAGATTCATCAACGGGCGGAATCTTGCTCGGATCGTTCTTTTTTACCCATAGCCACGCTGGGTGTTTCATAAACAACATATAATCCGATTTAGATATCTGGCTCAAATCAATCCTTTTGCACGTAGTTTTTCTATCTGAGCACGTTCATCGTCTGTCGGCTTATTTTTAAAAGGTTTATTGTAACCAAAAATAAAGTTGGTGATTCTCTTGGCGGCTTTTTTTGTTGCAAGTTTTATGTCTTCTTTGTCCCAAGTA
Organism: uncultured Candidatus Saccharibacteria bacterium; assembly: GCA_964565615.1. GTDB lineage: Bacteria > Patescibacteriota > Saccharimonadia > Saccharimonadales > JAGQNJ01 > HK-STAS-PATE-36. The sequence continues at coordinate 54,235 of CAZMFO010000003.1, forward strand.
TCTTTAGGATATCTCGTTAGCGCCAAAGCTAATGTAAAACGGCTGTTATTGTAACCGGACTTATCTTGTATATTACTATTTTTTTTGGTTTTGAACCACTCGTTACCGATTGATTTATTGATATCTTCTTCGAGCAGTATTTTATTTCCGAGCTGGTTAGCTATAACAACAAACTCATCTACAGTCTCAATACCGGCATCTGTGCGAATATGTCCGATATTCATGCCACTAGCCGGCATAATATGCTCCACATTAGTGTTTTCATTAAAGTTAAAAATTCCGTCATTTTCTAACGTGTAGAGATATTCGTTTAAATACGCCAGTATATTTTTGCCATAATCAGTTAAGGAAGCTATAATATCATCTTCCTGCCAGTTTTTTCGAATATGAGCATCGAAATCTGTACAAATCTCATCAATAGTAACATTAACGTCAGTAAATTTAATTGCCTGACCAAACAAAAATGTCTTAAAGGCAGCGCTAGAATATCCAGCATCTACAAGCTCAAGTATGGCGAATAGGCGAATTAGTTGCAGGCTAATCTCTTTAGTGATTTCCGTTGTAATTTCATCTGGATTATACTTACTAAGGTAAGCTGAAAGATATAACTTAGCGTTTTCGTTGAATTTTAACAATAGTTTTACTTCTGGAAATTCTTTTATGAAACCCCATGTTTCTGCAATACGTATGAACTCTGCAGATAATAAGACGGGGTCCTTCAATAGTTCTTTACTATGGTCAACGAAGTATCGTCGTAGCCCCGGTACCGTAACGTCAAAGTTGCCCGTACTACTCAATACATATTCTTTGGTTCGGGCGCGATTAATATACATAAACTGAGTTAATATAGCCGTTAAGTCCGAAATGCCCTGTGTATTCAAGCTAGTAGCCAATTCATTTAGCCTCTCCCATTGCGCATTAAAGTCTTCTTTATTTTCACCAGCATTTGAATATAGTTGTGCAGAGATAATATCTGAATCTGCTAAAGGTAAGCCAGTCGAATTAAGTGAATTAAACATGGTTATAGCTTGTTCCACTTGCCAACTACGTATCTCAATAATCTGACATTTTTCTAAGAAAACTTTCGCAAATCGGTTAAGCGTTGACTCTGACTTTGTTTGTAATTGATTATAAAAATACTTGAAATTTCGGAAATGCTTTGTATATTTGTTATCTTTCTGCTTACGTGGAATCCTGTGCACGTTTTTTTCTGCATATTCAAAATTTATTGCACTTAAGATAATACTAATTTCGTTCTTATATAATTCGTTAATTGAATTATTTTCTATAATTGTCACATCTTTCACCCTAGAAAAGTCTTTGAGTGTAGCAGGTATATCTTCGTCATCAATCTTGTATAAAATTTTCATTATTTTATTACGGTTACCCTTAAGGCCAGCTTCTAAAGATTCGGTATCTTCATCGGCAGAGATAGTATCGAGTGCAATGTTGATGTGTAAAAGTATAGCTTTTAATAATAATAAAAATGTAGTTGTGCGCTGTTGGCCGTCGATAAGGCTAAATTTGTTATTGTCAGAGCAATCCATAATAATTGTGCCGAAAAAATACGGGTCACTACCGTCGGATTCTATGAAAGCTTCGATGTCTTGCCAAAGCTTATCACAATGGGGATTCACATCCCATGAATATCCTCGTTGATATTCAGGAATAACAAAACTCGTAGCTTTATCAAGCTTAAAATACTCGCTAATCAACTTTAATTTTGGTTCTATATCTTTTGCCATATCATTACTCCACTTGCATTACATATTTTCCGACCACTTAACATAGCTACATTATACCTCAACAGCAACTAATCTATATACTCTAGTTGAATAATAGGAAATATTGTTGTGTTCCTGTATAATAATAGTTAGAGAGGATAAAAAGCTATGAAAAAATCAAAAATGACACCACAAGAATACAGAAAGAGATTGATGGACGCTAGAGATAGATACTTTGGTGGTATACAAAATGCTACCTATGAGCAGAAAATCCAAGCTCAAATCGATGGTGAGTCAGTAGCAGAAGAAGCCCTAGATAGTTTTATCAGTCTAGACTACACAGATGACTACAATGACGGCGAAAGACCTGAAGACTTCGCTAACGAAAAAATGGCAGAAGACTATAGGCTATTTATCAAAGCTTTTGACCTACCATACCCAACTGGTAAACCACCAAAAGAAGAATTTGAACTCCCCGAGTATTAGTGTCTTATCAAATGTAATTAATTTAGCACAGGCTTTATGTTTATTGCGATTTGATGGCTATAATCAAAAACAATGAAGATAACCGACCGGCGCAAAGATTTGCGACCTAGAGAGAAGCTACAAGCAAAAGGCTCAGAAAGTCTAAGTGACTACGAACTCCTAATGGCTATTATCGGCAGTGGCAACAAGCAAGCCGATGTGACCAAAATCGCCCGTGATGTCCAAAAATTACTAAAAGAAAAGAGTAGTGAGCTGACTTACGAAGATTTGCTAGCAGTCAAAAGTCTTGGCCCGGCTAAAGCAACACAGATTATGGCGGGGTTTGAACTGTGGAGTCGGCAGTTTCAGGTGAGCGAACGCCCAATCATCGACAGCCCCGAAAAAGCAGTAGAACAGCTCGCCGACATCCGTAACAAACGGCAAGAATACTTCGTTTGCCTGACGCTAGATGGCGCTAATCGTCTCATCGCCAAGCGAGTCATCAGTATAGGCACGCTCACTGCCAGCCTCGTCCACCCGCGCGAAGTCTTTGCCGAGGCTATCACCGACCGCGCTGCTAGCATCATCGTGGCGCACAACCACCCAAGCGGAAATCTACAACCGAGTGATGCAGATAAGGCGGTGACGGAACGCATAAAAGATGCTGGCGAACTGTTAGGTATTGCGCTCATCGACCATATTTTGCTAACAAAGACGAGTTTTGCACAAATTTAGCCCACCTTTGCGTTAAAACCACATAGAATTACACTATTTTAACGCAAAGTATGCTATAATAAAATAAGCATGATCAACCAAATCACTAAGAATCGTATTGAGACTTTGTTAGCACAGTATCGGAAGCTTGCAGATTCAAACAAAGAAGCTGTTCGCGAGATCGCCATCACGGAAATTCCAGAGATGGTCTATAACTCTAACGCCATCGAAAATTCCACCCTGACACTTGAAGACACCGAAGATATTCTGCTACATGATGCAGTCAAAAAAGACCACGACATCCGCGAAATTTACGAAGCAAAAAACCTCGCTAAGGTCACCGAGTATTTGCTCACCAACCCACATCAAAGGCTCGACATCGAACTGATCTTGCATCTCCACAGCATGCTACTTGCGAATATCCAAGACGATTGGGCGGGTAGATTCCGACGCGGTAAAGAATGGGTGCGAGTCGGCAACCATATGGGTGCGAACCCCGATTTTGTATCTAGGCTAATGAGCGATTTGGTGCAAAAGTATCACCAAGATGACGCATACTTTCTCGATCGTATAGCTTGGTTTCATGCCGAGTTCGAAACGATTCATCCATTTCCAGACGGCAACGGTCGTATCGGTCGCGTGCTTATCAACCAGCAATTCATGGCGCTCGGCTATCCGCCTATTATCATCCCAAACAAAGGCAAGAAAACCGATTATTATCCAGCCTTCACTTCGTATAGCACAAACGGTACCTACGACGATTTTACCGATTTGTTTGCAGGCTTACTCATAGAGGCTCTATATCGGCGCATTGCCATCTTGTCGTCAGTCCGGATAGTCCGCCTCTCGTTGTGGGCAAAAACCAACAAAGTCTCGCCACACACCGCATCCAACAAAGCTCGTCGTGGCACAATACCAGCATTCCGTATGCGTGGCACATGGATGATAGCCGAAGATTATAAACCAAAATATATCTAGATGATCTCAAGGTAACACATAAGGCGGAGTCTGTGTTTTAGGCTAACGCATAGACCAATCAATACAATTCATCACGACATGCGAAATAGCAACATGTAAAGATGTGAAGTATTATCTCTGAACAAAACACAAATTATCCAAGAAAATGATAAAATATAGATAATTATGCCTAAGAAGGAAGCATCAGCACGACTTAAAATCAACCATCTCCTAGAAGAAGCAGGTTGGCGATTAGTTGATACGCAAGACCAAAAAGCAAATGTTCAAGTTGAAAGTCACATCAAGCTTGACGTAGTTGGTGATGATTTTGAAAACCAGCCTAACGGTTTTATTGACTACCTACTGCTCGATGACGACAAAAAACCAATCGCCGTACTAGAGGCCAAGCGTGAGTCAATAGGCCCACTGAGCGCTAAAGAACAAGCCAGAAACTACGCTAACAGCGTACATGCTCGTTACATAATCCTAAGTAATGGCAATGTGCATTACTTGTGGGACACCAAAGAGGGCAACCCAGAACCAATTTCGAAGTTTCCGACCCTTCAATCATTAACAGAGTCGGCAGAAGTCACCAAAGACCCCTCGGCCATTGCACTTGAGCAGGTTGATCACGACTACATCGCCAAAACGCAAATACCAAACTACAAAGATAACGCAAGCTATCAGGCTGGTGGCGACGAAAGAGCTAGATTCATTCGTACTAACCATTTGGTTTTCCTAAGAAACTATCAAGTCGATGCTATACACGCAATCCAAAAATCTGCCGAGCAAGGCAAAAAACGCTATCTACTAGAAATGGCCACTGGCACAGGCAAGACCATGACTTGCGCCGCTATCGTTAAACTGTTTCTGAGAACCGGCAACGCTAAACGAGCGCTGTTTCTAGTTGATAGAATTGAGCTTGAAATGCAAGCAATGGCAAATTTTGAATATTGGGCTAATTAGCTACAATAGAATTATGGGTAAGCAAAGTAAAAGTACTTCTAGTTCTACTAAATTAAATAACCTAATATCGTTAGCCGGAAAATGTGCCCTGATAACGGGAGCAGGGGCGGGGATGGGGCAAGCAATTGCCTTAAGATTTGCAGAGGCAGGAGCAAAACTGTTGTTAATAGATGTTGACCCTAAGTCACTCCAAGAAACCGAACAGCTTTTAGCTGATGGTCAACACGGCTCGTATGTTTTTGATCTTGCCGACAAAACTGCTATTGATGGGTTTTGGCATAATCTGCCAGACTCAAAACTACCAGATATCTTAATAAACAACGCTGGCATATTCCCAATGCAAGAGTTTACAGATATAGACGCTGACTTTTTGCAAAATGTTATGGATGTTAATTTTAGCTCTGTCTTTTGGATGAGCCAGCACTTTATAAAAAGACACCTCCAAAACAAAAATGGAGGGGTAATAGTCAACATTAGCTCTATAGAGGCCAGCGTGGCATTTAAGAGCGATATGGCTCATTATGCCAGTAGCAAAGCAGGAGTTTTAGCCCTAACCAGAGCCCTAGCTAAAGATTATGGCAAAGATGGGTTTCGAATAAATGCTCTTATGCCCGGAGGAGTAAACACGCCCGGGACAAAGAAACTATTTAAGCAAGCCTTGCGCAAAGTTGATCTTAGTCTTTTTAAGACGGGGTACGACTTTAAGCAAAGGCTATCTTTGGGGAGAATTGGTGAGCCAGACGATATCGCTCGCGCCACACTGTTTTTAGCCAGCGACCTCTCTAGCTATGTGCACGGAGCCTGCCTGCCAGTTGATGGTGGCTTTTTATCATCTTAAGTCAAGGGGCAATACTGGCAAAAAGTACAGAATTCGTTTAGCATAAGTGGCTTACCGTGCTATCATTGCAATATAAGGCAATAAATGAACCCAAATCAAGAAAACAATAACCCTAGTGGTCCAACATCAAACAATACTAATCCCGTCAGTTTACCGCCACCGCCACCTCGTCCACCTACGCCACTGACCAATGCAAATTTTGGCATCCCAACTACCACTCCTCAAGATTCTATTCCGCCCCTTAACCCGCCTAAGGAATCAAAAAAATCCAATAAAATCATACTAATTACTCTGATAATAATTAGCGTCCTGTCTTTTTTGATTATGGCAATTGTTATGATAATTTTAGTTTCCAGAGGAGTATCTAAAACGACAATCTCTTCGGGTGATTCAAGAACTTCCAGTATGCAAACACCGCCAAATACATCCCCAGACTCTTCAAGTGGCCCTAAAGATATTGGATGGATGCCCCCACAAACCATTGACTCCAAATGGTCAACCGTCAGCTCCACTCCAGATGCAGAGAGGGCTTATAAATACGGGCAGACCTCTTGCACGGTATTGTTTACCCAACCGGCAGGAATAAAAAGAGCAGGGGTTACTAATGCTAATCAAGTCATAAGTAAGTACGCAAAAGATATTCTTTCGGCAGTCAACCAGCAAGATGCAACATTTCAGCTTAGCGACGACCCAAACCCACCAAAGTTTCGTCAACTAGTTAATGCTCCTTCAAATACCAGCACAACAGATATAGCCGGAATAGTCACAGATACGAACACAGCAAATCTAAAGTTTACAACACAAATTGCAAAATACCCGAATATTGCTATGACCGCCAAGATATCGGCCACAATTAAAGATGACTATGCACTCATAAATGTAATTCTTTGTAAAGATAGTGAATACGCCACTAACTTGCCCGCCACAACAGCTTTTGTAGAGCAATTTACTGCCGTTAATAATCTATAAAGTAAACCAAAAAAGCTATATTTTCGTACAAAAAAACCATATAGCCTCTGTAATTAGCACTCTTGACTTGCGAGTGCTAATTTACTACACTTGAAGTAGGAGTAAAAACTCCAGATTATCAATAACATAATGTAATAGAAAGGGGTTATGTTTATGAGCAACCTAACAAAATGGGATCCTTTTGCAGAACTATCTGCTTTGCAAAAGCAATTTTTTGGTGACGATTGGATGTCACCTCTAAAAGGGGTGAATATTCCAACAACCGATGTTTACACCAAAGATAACAATTTGGTTGTGGAGGCGCATTTGCCAAATTTTGAACAAAATGACATTAATGTTCAAATAGAAAACGGCACACTTATTATCAGCGCCCAACGGCACGAGAAGGAAGAAGATAAATCTAAAAACTATGTGGTCCGCGAAAGCTCAACCAGCTTTTATCGGCAAATAGCTTTACCAAAAAGGGCAAATGCCGACAAAATAGATGCTCATCTTGATGATGGGGTTCTTAAAGTGCAGGTGCCCTTAACGCCACTACCAGAGCCCAAAAAGATAGCTGTTACTTCTAAGCCAAAAAAGAAGTAGTAGCCCACAACTAGAGCCGAGACCAACCCGTGTCTTGGCTCTTCTTTATAAAAAAGTAAAGGATAATAAATGAAGCCAGTTATCATCGATGTTCGTGAACCGGAAGAATTTGCCAAAGGTCATATCAAAAATGCTATCAACATTCCTCCTTCGGAGCTTATGAACGGATCGGATCTTATCAATAAACTAGATAAAGACACGCCGTTGGTTCTCTATTGTGTTAGTGGTAGCCGTTCCAATGTAGCCATTGGACTCTTGCGACAACAGGGTTTTACAAATTTGACTAACGGCATCAATGCCGACCATGTCAATAAAAATTATGCACTTTAAGTGTCGTAACAAAAAACTAGATATTACTAGCCAGCTTTTTCAACTAGTGCTTAATCTTGGGGAACAATTCGGCCACAGGCTAATCTAGGGCCACCACTTATGCCGGAGCCACTTTCTCCGGGGGAGTAGGGGTCGGGGTTAGCGTGTACCATAATAGATGTACCTTCTTTTGGCTGGAGAATAGAAACAGGCCCATCAGACAAAGTAATTCTTGTGGTAATTGCTTCTAGTGTGCCACGACCTTTGTCGTCAATTGTAATACTTGGCAAATCGCCAGCGTGGTAACCATGATTAGCGTCTGGATCAGAGTTGCCAGAAGGGCCCGGGTCAAAATGACCACCAGCACACTTAAAGCCATCACAGGCACAATCGCCCTTTTCGTGAATATGAACAGCGTGCCTACCAGCTATTAAGATAGATGGGTCGCCCTTAAGACTAAGCGAGATATGGACATACTTCCAGCCATCAACATCGTACTCGGTAAGGTCTAAACGGCCAGTTATTTTATCTCCACCTAAATCTGCAAAAGCCTTCTTTGTTACTTTGGCGTCATCTGCGTCTAATCGTACCTTCATTACTCCTCCTTGTTTACTGTTTATAAATCTATTATATCGTTTTAATTAAAAGAAATAGGGAGAAATCTGCGTCCAAAACTATCCAAACATCTATAATCAATCAACTTATGCTATTAAATCGCAGACAAAACTACGACAGACAAGTCAATCCGCTTTAGCTATACTAGAAGATAGTTATGTGAGTACTGGCGTTCCTTTAACTCACAGACTTTATTATTACTTGGTCACTAAACTGTTGTCACTGGTGAGCCTACATATTTATTGTTTCTTGTAACGAGCAAGCTAAAAATGAGCGGTTAGCTATGTTCTACCAAGCAACTCATTGCAAAATCCGCTCTACTCATAATAGCTGGCTAGGCTATTCCCTGACACTCTTAAAATTTTATCAACAAAGGAGCTCTTTATGACAACAATCAATCAATCTATAGATGTAAATTCTTATTATTTTGCTGGCGACAAACAGCTACGATCGTTCCCCAAAACTATTCAATACCAAAATTATCGGCATACTTTTACTGATGGTATTAGGTATCTGGTAATTAAGGGGGCAACAACCTTTAAATTATTTGATATGACAGATGGCAAAACGATTTACCGAATTCGTCAGGACGGAGACAATTGGACACTCGTCAGCACAAAATAACGACAGGTACGATATTAGGACTATTGGTGATGGTAGGGGTGTTGATGTAATATACAATGCGTTCTATAAAGTTGTTCTAGTAAAATCAAACGCACCAACTGGTGAGGAAAAACTAACTTAGACAAGCTCCAAACATAGTTGGCCCTGTCTTTTAAATCATCACTAACTCCGTAAGCACCACCGATAATAAAAACTACTTGTTTGTACTGACTATTACTCATTATTTGTCGCCAAACAACAGAAAACTGACTATTATCCGATAGCTGTCCGGTGTTATCTAGCAAGATCACGAAATCATCTTTTTTTAGATATTGAAGAAGTCGCCCAGACTCTTCGCTTCGTACAGTAGCCTGTTCGCCAAAACCCGACGGTATTATTTGCCAGCTAATTTTGTATCCGCTTTTTAGCAATCTAGACTGGTAATCAGCAATAGCAGAGGATAAATCAATGCTATGTTTTTTACCAACACAGATAATTTTAAAGTTCATCATTGGTACCGCAAGGCATCTATTGGATCTTTGCGTGATGCCCGATAAGCTGGAGCAATACCAAAAATAATCCCCACCGAAACGGCCACACCAACAGCAACACCGGCTATTTTAAAATCTATTGCAGGTTCTAGATTGGTGGTCATACGAATTGCGTAGTTTAACACCAACGATACCAAAACACCAATAATGCTACCCACAATGGTTAAAATCACAGCTTCTGTAAGAAATTGTCGCAATATCTGCCGATTTGTTGCCCCAATAGCTTTACGAATACCGATTTCTCTTGTTCTTTCGGTTACCGAAACAAGCATAATGTTCATAATTCCAATGCCTCCAACAAACAAAGAAATGCCGGCAACACCAGCAATCATTGCCGTTATTAACCCCAAAGTATAGGATGTCTCGTCAATAGATTGTTCTTGATTAAAAATTGTAAAGTCCTCTTGCTGATCATGCGAAGTCTTAAGGGCTTCGTGAATGCGCTCTGTAACTAGAGACAAATCGTCTACATTTGTTGGTTTTGCAAATATCTGAAACACCTGTGCATTGCCCTCGCTCAAAGTTTTGCCCGTCGCATAGGGCACAAAGACAGCATTGTTGTAATCGCCTCCGGGCGTTACAGGATTATTCTCAAACTCCTCAAACACTCCTCGTACAATAAACTCCTCACCCCTTAGCTGAAAAGACTTACCAATAGGTACATTTTCTTTAAATAGTTCTTGTGCGGTTGTTTGCCCAAGTACCGCTACATTACGACCTTCCTCACCCACAGTAAAAAAAGATCCGTACTGTACTTTGTGGCTAATAAGCTCTGGCAAATTGTAGCTTGTTCCGATAACTAAACCATTGTTAAATTCTTGATCGTTGTAGCGAGGCACTGCACTGACCATACTTAGTGGGGCAACTCCTCCAACCCCTTCGGTCTTTTCAACAATCTTAACATCTTTGTCTGTCAATGTGGCGCTAACTGTAGCAAATAAATTAATTCGTAATATACCATTTTGGTCTCTGTTGAATGTCCTGCCGGGCTTGATTGTTATTAAATCGCTACCAAATTGACTAAGCTGTTTACTAACTTGTTGCTTAACGCCCTCGCCGAGAGACACGGTTACAATTACCGAAGCTACGCCAATAATGATCCCTAACATAGTCAAAAAACTTCGCCATTTAGCAGTTTTTATTGAGTGCCAAGCTAGTTTTGTGTCGCCACTCATCATTTTGCACGACTCCGTTTTTTGCGATGTTTTCTTGCTTTTTTATCTCGTTGTTTGGTTATACCCAAACTATCAGGAATTGTTTGCATCAATGCCGAAACCCCAGCCAAATCGTCCTCTTCTGTCGTTTTTGGAGCAAAATACAAAGCCCGCCTTATGGCCTGCGGAACATCACCAATAGCACTTTTTTCATCATGAATAATCACTCCGTCGTGCATATAAATCACCCTGTTGGCATATCGTGTCAGCTCTGGATTATGTGTTACCAAAAGCACAGTGTTGCCAGAAGCATGGATTTCACTTAATAGTTCCATAACTACTCTACTAGACAAACTGTCTAGGTTGCCCGTTGGTTCATCAGCAATTAAAATGCTCGGATTATTAACTAACGCTCTTGCAATGGCAACTCGTTGGATCTGCCCACCACTTAACTGTTTAGGATAAAAAGCCTCTTTGTCGCTTAAACCAACACGCTCCATAATTTCGGCAGATCGTTTTAGCCGACGAACAGGTGTCATACCCTTGTAGGCTAGGGGGAGGGCGACATTTTCTATGGCTGTTAATTTTGGCAGTAAATTAAAAGATTGAAAAATAAAACCAATGTTATCACGACGCAATTTGGCGCGTTGGTTAGTGCGGAGCTTGGCAACCGAACGACCGTTCAGCTTATAAGATCCACTAGTTGGATGATCAAGTAAACCAACAATGTTCATCAGCGTTGATTTGCCAGAGCCACTTGGACCCATAATGGCGATAAACTCGCCCTTTTCAACAACAAAATCCACCTCGTCTAAAGCTACTGTAGTAGCGTCACCAAATCCAAATAATTTGCTAACTTCGTTAATTTCTATCAATGACATTACTCCTAGTGTACGATGTTAACAAAAGCTGTCGCAAGAGGTAATGCTAATTTTAATGTAGTAATTTTTAAGTTATAATAAATCTGGTTACGGAGGGGTGCAGGAGTGGTTGAACTGGCACGCATGGAAAGCGTGTGTGCAGGAAACTGTAACGAGGTGAGAAATGCCTGTGACATTTAGCAAGAAAACCTTCTCTTGAAAACTTGTTTTCAAAGATGAAGTTTTGGGCCCGCCGAAGGTGGGTCGAATCCCGGATTCGAACCGAGTATAATATAGATTACGGAGGGGTGCAGGAGTGGTTGAACTGGCACGCCTGGAAAGCGTGTGTGCAGGCAACTGTACCGAGGGTTCGAATCCCTCTCCCTCCGCCAATTTACAATTTCAGCGTTTTTGAGGGTTATTGCCTCGCCCTCGCTACGCTCGGGCTCGGCTTCCGCCGTGATTTTGAAAGGAAATTTGAAATCCAAAAACAATTTCTGACCGCTCAAACGGAAGTTCGAACCAATCTTTTTTAGAAAATCCCGACCCTGTTCGGGATTTTCTTGCAAAGCGATAATTTCGGCTTGTTTTACGGTATTTATGAATCGGGCGGCGAGTTCGAACCGATTATTGCTTTTTTGCTCAAAAGCCGTCAGTTTGTCTTTCAAAAGTTGTTTTTGATTGACGAGTTTGTTTTTGGCTTCTCGGTATTCGGTAAGCGACAAAGCGCTTTCAAGATAAGCGTTCATCAGTTTTTCCAGCTTCTCGTCAATCGCCTTTATTTCGTTTTCTATCTTTTGAGCAAAAAAGCGAGATGATTGGGCTTTCTCATTTTTCTCATTTTCCAATTCATTCAACATTTTATCAGCCCAATCATCAGGCAAAGAAACTTTTTGTATGACTTCGTTTATTTGAGATGAAATTTTTTCTTCTCTCGTAAAAACATTTTGCGAGCAAATGTGATTTGGATTTTTCTTGGTGCAGTAATAATAAGTGTAAGATTTTCCACTTGGCTTTATCTTTTTATCGGCGGTTATGGTAAATCCGCACTCGCCACATTTGAAAAGCCCCCGATAAAGAAAAAATTTCATCTCATCTACTTTTTGTGGTTTGCTCTTTTGCTTCATCACTTCTTGGCATTGGTCAAAAAGTTTCTTTGAAATAATCGGTTCGTGCTTTCCTTCAAAATATTCTCCGTTATACCTTATCAATCCATAGTAAAAAGGATTTCGCAAAAGATATTGGAAATTTGAAACGGAAAGCAAAGAATCTCGCCGCCCCTTCAAGCCGAGATCATTGATAATCTTTCGGATTTCTTTCAGCGTATATTTTCCGCTTGCGTAGGCCTCAAATGCTTTTTTGATAAATGGTGATTTTTCTTTATCCACATAAATTTGTTTTGTTTCCCGATTATTCAAATATCCCAGCGGTGCCATTTGAGGCCATAAGCCATTTTTTAATTTTTGGCGATGTCCTCGCTTTATATTTTCCGAAAGATTATCGATGTAATATTTTGACTGCCCGAAAGCTATTGAAAGCATAAACTTTCCTTGCGGTGTCGGGTCAAACCAAAAAGTCGGGAATTTTAGCTCTTGGATTACCCCAGTATCCACGAGATAAATAATTTGTCCGCCGTCAACGGAATTTCTGGCTAACCTGTCGGGGTGCCACGCTAAAATTCCCTCGGCTTCGCCCGCTTCAATTCTTTTCAACATTTCAGCGAAGACAGGCCGGCCTGGTTTTTTCGCAGTTTGCTTTTCTATCAAAATATCAACGACATCGATGTTTTCTTTTTTCGCCAGCTCTCGCAATTCAGCCAACTGGTCGGCAATACTGCGAACTTGCCTGTCTTCGCTGTCCGTTGACTTGCGGGCGTAGATGAAAAACTTTTTGGTTTGATTATTCTCGTTTGTCATATTATTGGGCAGTCAAAATATTTGAAATTATCGCTTTGCCTTTCTCTAAAGGCGAAAGAAAAAAAAGATTGGTTTGCAAAATTTCATTTTGCCCGTGCTTCGCACGGCAAACTTCCGTTTGAGCGGGCAGAAATTGTTTTTGGATTTCAAAAATCCCTTCAAAATCACGGCGGAAGCCGAGCCCGAGCGTAGCGAGGGCGAGGCAACAACCTTCAAAAACTCTGAAATTGTAAATTGGCGGTACCTTTTGGACAAAATCCGAACTTTTTTTGACGAAAATCCCGATTTTGACTTTTAGACCCGCCCCAGCGTTTCCGCCCGCCGAATTTCGGCGAGCAAAGCAAAACAATTTCCTTTCAATTTTTTGTATTTTGCGCGCGCCCTTTTTTCTTTTAAAAGGAATTGAAAATTGTTTTACTTTGATGTTTGGCTTAATGCCAAACGGCGGAAACGCTTCCCACCCCCAACCCGCCTTCGGCGGGCAGAGCAGGCGGGCAAAAATTCCTTCCCCCAGACCCCCTTCCTTTTTGCCCGCCTGCTTGGGCTTCGCCCTGAAATTTTTTGAGCGAGCGGACGGCGGGGCCGAAATACGAAAAGAAGAAAATAAAGCGGAAAAAACGCTTGCCCCACCCTCCCGTGCGCGCGTTTTTGACATTCTACTCCCTTTTTCCTTTACGATTCCCAAATATTTTGGTAATATTATGTTGTGGGAAGTAAACATTTGCATAAATAAGTATACCACAATTTAATATTACTAATAAATTATGGCAGAGTCAAGTAAAAACAACATAGCAAAGACCGTAAAGCGGTTAAGGGAAAAAATGGGAATTTCCCAAGAGAAACTGGCGCGCCTTGCCGATGTTTCCAACAATACGATTATCAACATAGAAGCGGGCAAACAAGGCAATCCGACTATTGAAACTTTAAAAAAGATCGCCAAGGCGTTGAACGCGCCTATTGAGGATTTAATAAAATAAAATTTTATGCGTTATTACGGCGGAAAAGACAAATTATTGGATTTAATAGAAATTGGTGTTAAAAAAACCGAGTTAAATCATGGCGCAAAATTTGTTGACCTTTTTACAGGCACAACTGTTGTTGCTCAACATTTTAAGAAAAAAGGTTATACAGTTATCGCCAATGATTTTTTGGAATTTTCTTATGCCTTGGCAAAAACTTATATTGAGTTAAATCAAGAGCCAACATTTTTAAAATTAAAAAAGCATTTAGGAGTTAATCACATAGATCAAAATTATGTGATTGGTTATCTCAATAATTTGTCGCCTAAAAAAGGTTTCATCTTTAAAAATTATTGCCCTGACGGCAACGAGGGGCGCAAATATTTTTCAAATGAAAATGGACAAAAAATTGACGCGATAAGAGAAAAAATTGAGGAATGGAAAAACGCTGATGTTGTCAACGAATTGGAATATTATTATTTGATAACCGCTTTGCTTGAAGCGATAAATTTGGTTTCAAATGTCGCTGGGACATATAGCGCTTATTTAAAAACTTGGGATCAAAGAGCAATTAAGCCGATAATTTTAACGGCACCAGAAATAATTCCAAGTATTAGAAAAAATAAAGCGTTCAAAAAAGACGCAAACGAATTGATAAAAGAAATTAAAAATATTGATATTTTATATTTAGATCCGCCGTATAATAGCAGACAATACGCGGCTAACTATTTTATTTTGGAATTAGTAGCCGAAGGGTGGTTTGGGACAAAAAAGCCTATAACTTCAGGAAAAACAGGAATGAGAAATTACGATCATCAGCTTTCTGAATATTGCTATAAAGGACGAGCAAACAAAGCGCTTGATCATTTGATTTCTATCGCAAATGCAAAATATATCTTGCTTAGTTATAACAACGAGGGAGTGATTACGGATAGCGAAATAAAAAATATTTTGACTCGCAAAGGCAAGGTGCAATTATTCAAAAAAACTCATAAAAGATACAAGAGTATAAATCAAAAAGATGATGATCCAAAAAATACAGAGGAACGATTATATTTTATTGAAACAGGGCTTGCTACAAAAAGAGCAAACAAGTTAGACGGGCAATCTTGGTTGCAATATTCTTTTAGCATTTGGCGAGATATTGCTAAAAATCAAGAAGAATATAGATTAAAACACCCTGCTATTTTTCCATTGCAATTAGCGGAGAGAATAATTGATGTCTTGACAAATGGATCGGGAAAAAATATTTTAGATTGTTTTGCTGGAAGCGGAAGCACGCTTATAGCGGGACTGAAAAAAGGAATGAATGTTTACGGCGTTGATGTTAGCGATGAATTTCAAAAATTATTTTTTAACAGAATCAATAATCATTATCTACCATACAAAGAAAATGGAAAAATAAAATATTTTGTAAAAGACGCAAGGGAAATTACAAAATTCATTGAACCAAACAGCATTGATTTGTGTTTAACTTCTCCTCCATATTGGGATATTTTGAACGCTCGTCGAAGCGCCGATTTGAAAGTTGGCAGAAATTACACCAACAAAACTCAAGATATTGGAAATATTGAATCTTACAATAATTTTCTTGAGGAGTTGAAAAGAATAATGGCGGAAGTTGCGAAAACTATTCGCGAAAATGGATATTGCGTAATGGTTGTTATGGATATTCGCAAGGGTAGCAAATTTTATCCATTTCATAGCGATGTTGCCAAAATAATGGAAGAGGTCGGACTTACATTTGAGGATTTGTTAATTTGGGATAGACAAAAGGAATATAATAATTGCAAGCCCTTGGGCTATCCTTACAAGTTTATTGTTAATAAGGTTCACGAATACATTTTAATTTTCAAAAAATATGGACATAACAAATAAAGTATCATCATTTTTGAGCGAAGACATTGCCTATTTTTTAGGCTTAATTGTCGGTAGGGGTACGATTATAAAATCGGCAGAGTTAAATAAATTAGTCGTGGATTTTCCATTTAAAAATTTGGAGGCCACAAGCCCGATTGATCCAAGTAAAAAATTTGATACTCAAATTTATTTATCAAACAGTTTGGATAAAATTGTTGAAAGAATAAAACGGCTTGGGCTTGATGTGAGCAAATTTAATGACGAGGACAATAGGGGCGTTAGCCTTGTAGTCGTTTGGCGAAACACCGATTTAACATGGCAATTTTTAAGCTATCTTTTGAATGGTGATTTTAGCGATTATCATTCTTTCAGAATACCAAAGGCAATTTTTCAGGCAGACAAAGAAAAGCAAAAAGAATTTTTGCGTGGATATTTTGATGTAACCGGCTATGTTCGCGCTTCAAATGCTCAATTTGGCAGAGAAGATCAGCAAAGAATTTATCTTGAAGTTGATCACAGAAATTGGTTTTTAGTTTTGGATTTATACAAACTTTTTGAAATAGTCGGCATACCTATTGAAAGCATAGATTTTGGACATCCAAATTTCCGCGATCCTAATTTCAAAAAAGCGGCTGGATTTTGGGCTAAAGAACATCAAGTAAAAATATTTGCCAATCAGTTTTTACCCGTTGGCTCTTATTTGAAACATAAGCAGGAAGTATTAACCGACCTTGCAAAAATGAATAAAGCAGGAATTGGCGATAATTCAAGCGAAAAGAAATTTAGAATTAGGGAAAAGGCCCAAAATCCAGAGGAAAATTCTGAAAAATTGCCCGACTTTCTAAAAGAAAAACATTTTAATCATTACTCGGAACTTTTAGCCGTTCTTGAGGAAAACGATAACATAAAAGCCTATGAATAATTACGAATCAAAACAAGAAATCGCGCTTTATCCAAGTATGCTGAAATGGTTGCAGATGTATTTGGAAAATAAACACCCGAAAGCAGTCATAAAAACTTACGATGTTCATTCTGTTGATTTAAGCGATTTTATACAACGCAACAAATATACAAAATATTTTCCTGAATACGCCACTTACAAAATACGAGTTGATCTGCTCGGTATGATTTTAGAAAAAGATAAATGCAATTTGGTTTTTGTTGAAGTTAAAGACACGCCTTTGAGCTTGATTAACCTTTCACAGCTTCTCGGATATTGCAAAATTTTAAGGCCCGAATTTGCTTTTTTAATTTCACCAAAAGGACTTGCAAAGCCGTTGAGCCAGCTACTCGTCCATTTCAATCGATTAGATATTTTGGAGTTTGATAAAAATAAATTTGTTCGTGTAGCAAAATGGAATCCTACAAGAAATGCGATTGAAATTGACAGCATAATTCCGCCATTAGGAAATTTATAAATATGGCAAGAAAGAAGCAAACAGATAAAGAGGGCGTTTCCAAAATCACCATTTATAAATTGAATGATGATTTTTCCGCTGAAAAGCAACTGTCTGAATATAAAAATCAAAAAAATGGAACTTTGCAGGGGTGGAATTATAAAATATTTACTCGGCTCAAGCCAAATATGCCACCGTCATGGAAACCCCTTGTAAAAGATTTGGTAGATGATAGCGAAATTCCAAAAAATTCTTATGCTTCTTTGGTATTTCTATTTGAAAAAGACGGGGTTTGTTATGCCTTAACTTCTGGTTATGGTTATGCCGATATCAGAGAGTTTGGAGTAAAAGATTTTGGTATTGATGTCTCGTGTAAATCACTTGATCCTAATCAGTTAAATCATCTTTACCAAAAACAGCCAACCGGAAATGTTTATGGATTGAGCCGATCTTTACGCGGTAAATATATGCCGACAAATGATAGTGTGAATCAAAGAAGCGTCTTAAAAGCACTTAAGGGCAAAATAATAAATCAAGACTTGGGTGTAACAATGGAAGGTAGAACTTCTTTAGCGGTTTCAGGAAAAAAGAATTTATCTGATGTTGTAAATTTATTAGACGAAATTATAAAAATTGAAAAATCAAATAAATTTACTGTTAATATCAAGGGGTTGGATGAAGTTGATAAAAAATTACGAGAAAAACTGGACGAAGAATTAAGAAAGAAAATAAATGCTGGGCAATTTGATGATGTTCTATTTGGTTATGATGACGACCTAATTTTTAGAAACTGTGAGAAACTAAAAGTTGGTGATGATAATACAGATTATTTAATCGACGAAACTCAAAAAGTTTTCAATGCGGTACAAAGTCAGGACGCTGAAAACCCCGCGAATGTAAAAGTTGTTGGTTATGATGAACAAGATCAAAAAATTTTTACCAAGAAACTTTTCGATTTAATTGAGGGTGAACTTGATTTCAAAAATGATAAATATTTTCGCATTGATAAAAAATGGTACAAAACGAACGGTGATTACAAAAAGAAAATAGATGAGGATTTTAAAACTATCGAGAAAATTGAATCAAATTACTTTAAGCCATGGCAAAAAGAAAATGGTAGCTATGTTGACGAAGATAAATTTTTAAACGCAAATTTAGATACTAATAAAATCATTGCTCATACTCAAAAAATTTCTCAAATTGAATTAGCCGATATTATAGACAAAACAAATTGTTATTTTGTCCATGTTAAAAAGGGTCGCGGTGCATATTTAAGAAATTTATTTGCCCAAGGGTATGTTTCGGGAAGTTTATTTAATGGTGAAGAAGCGTTTAAAAATTCAACGAAAGAAAAATTTAGTATAGATATTGATAAAAAATATACAGTGGTTTTTGCAATTTTTCCTGAAGACGAAACTAAAATTGACTCAATTTTTACCTTATTTGCGAAGGTTGATTTTTTGGAAAGATGTGAATCCTTGAAAAGTATGGGATTTGATGTAAAATACTGTTTGATAAACAATTCTTAACCCACCCACCACCCTAATTTGAGGCCCCGCCGTCCGCTCGCTCAAAAAATTTCAGGGCGAAGCCCAAGCAGGCGGGCAAAAAGGAAGGGGGTCTGGGGGAAGGAATTTTTGCCCGCCTGCTCTGCCCGCCGAAGGCGGGTTGGGGGTGGGAAGCGTTTCCGCCGTTTGGCATTAAGCCAAACATCAAAGTAAAACAATTTTCAATTCCTTTTAAAAGAAAAAAGGGCGCGCGCAAAATACAAAAAATTGAAAGGAAATTGTTTTGCTTTGCTCGCCGAAATTCGGCGGGCGGAAACGCTGGGGCGGGTCTAAAAGTCAAAATCGGGATTTTCGTCAAAAAAAGTTCGGATTTTGTCCAAAAGGTACCGCCAGATAGGAAATGTCTTTGTTTGCCATAGCATTCTGTTGATATACTAT
>CAZMFO010000004.1:0-48946 GCA_964565615.1 uncultured Candidatus Saccharibacteria bacterium
CTAAACATAACTATTCCACATAGTAAAGTGTCCACGATGTAGTGGGTAAGTGCATAGCAGTTAACTTTGATGGTATTTTTTCGTATAATAGTTTACTGAATATGCATAAACAAACAGCAATTGTTAAAGCCGAGCCATCTATAAAAGAAAACGCTAAGCTTGTGGGGATTTTTTTGTTTTTGATAATTTCTGCAACTTTAATGGGGGCAATGGGTAGTATCAATGCCGTAGAGTGGTTGCGCTGGTTTATGGGTGGGTTATTGATTATCTTTGGGGGTTTGAAGTTACTGGGTATAGAGGTTTTTATTAAGGTGTTTCCTTTATTTGATTTACTAGCCAAACGGGTTCGTCCATATAAGTATATTTATCCATTTGTTCAAGTTTTGTTTGGAATATTTTTTATAGTCGGAGCATGGCCACTCTTTCGCAATTTAGCTACAATCGTGATTGGGTTATCTGGTTTGATTGGAATGATAAATGTTGTAATCCAACGCGGAGCAGTTCGTTTATCTTATCTTGGGACTATCTTACGATTACGATTTTCTACAGTTATATTAATAGAGAATACCCTAATGGTTTGTTTGAGTGTAATTATGCTGATTAGTGAGTTAATTGTTTAGTTGGTTAGATCTCGGCGAATAAAAACCATCCAGGAGAAAAGCAAACAACAAGCAATAATACCGACAAAAACACAAAGGTTTATCCAATTGTATGTACCTGCTAAAATTTCTGCGGGTTTGTAGTAAGTAAAAGCAAAGAGTTTAGACGGCCATTTTAGCCAATTGGCAATATCAACTAAAGATGCAATTATGTATCCACCAAGCGCATAAACTGTTGCAAGTCCGATGCTGGCAAATCTGGCTTTGCCAAAAGAGGTTACTAAAAACGCCAAGGCGCCAAAAGACATCGCAAGCAGTATACTGGCAAGTGTAGCTAGGGCAATGTTAATTGAGTTAACATCTAGTTTTACAAGTTTAGCAAATGTTAATGTAACTATTCCAGAAACAGAACCAGTAATTAATATAATTATCACGCCACTGATATTTTTAGCCGTTAGCAAGACAGACCTTGATACTGGTCTGCTCAGTAGTAATTCTATGGTTTTTTCTTTTTCTTCGCGTGCCAGTAAGGAGCTACCTAATGATATTGCTAATATGCCAAGCAACATCGGCAACATTAAATAAAAAATTTGGCTACTTAAATAACCAATTGGAGATAAAAATTCGTTTGTGTCAGAAAAAAGTGCCATGGCAGAATCTGGAATTTCTGAAAATGCTTGCTCTAGTTGCTGTGATTGATCTCTAAACGATGGATAAAAAGCAAGATTTAACGAAATGAAAGCCGTAACCGCAAACCCCCACCACATTATTGACCAGCGTCTTTGCCATAGCTCCCATTTGATTATACTTAGAATGGTTTTCATCTTTTACTGTCCGTTTCATAATATTTCATGAATTCTTCTTCAAGGTCCAGCTCTTTACTGCTTAAGCTATAAATTTTTTGCTTAGATAAAAATAAAAGCAGGGGCGATAAATTACCACGAACATGAATAACAAAAGAATTTTGGTTAGTTTTTGATACTTTCTTAACGCCGGAGACTCTTTTAATGTCTACAGCTGTTACATTGGTCTTAAAACTTACATTGAATGTTTGCGCGGCCTCATCTTTTAGATCGGCAATATTATGCTCGTTTACCAATTTGCCATCTTTTATGATGCCAATGCGATTACAAATCTTTTTAACTTCTGTTAGATTGTGGCTACTAATAAAGATTGTTACGCCTCCGCTACTAAGTTTCTTTACTAGATCATAAAAAGTTTCTTGCATTAGTGGATCTAGGCCGTCGGTTGGTTCGTCTAAAATTAAAAGATCAGGTTCGTGCATACAGGCCTGAATTATGCCAAGTTTTTGTTTGTTGCCCTTAGAAAGCTCGCCAATTTTTTTATTGATGTTTGGCTTAAATAGGCTAATTAGTTCTTTGTAAAAATTTTTGTTTTTGTTTGGTTGAATTTCTGACATATAACTAAAAAATTGTTTGGTAGTCATTTTGTCATAGGCGGTAAAATCGCCAGAGAGATAGCCGATTGATTTTTTAATTTGTACAGAGTCTTTTACTATGTCTTTTCCAAATATTGTCGCGTCGCCTTCGGTGGGTTGCAAAAAGTTAAGAAGTGTTCTAATAGTGGTAGATTTTCCAGCACCGTTTGGACCTAAAAAACCATAAACATCACCCTTATTTACTTTAATGCTCAAAGCTTTAAGGGCGTAGGGTGACTTTTCGCTATAGCGTTTACTAAGTTTGTTGCATTCTATAACGATCTCTGTTCGCATGATCATATTGTAATACATAATTAGCGAATCCAACTTATTTAGTTTACGGCGGGCTAGGGTTATTATGTATTTATGGCTAGACAAAAGACAAATAGTGAAACAGGGGTATTATTTGTAATTTTTTTTGCTTGTATTAACTTCGGTGTTTGCAAAACATGGTTTTAGTGATCTAAAAGAATGGTTATTTTTTACGATATAATTTGCATTTATCAAGTAATTTAATGCTACTCATTACTCAATCTGGCACAATAGTGCAGTAGCTGGCGGAGTTTTAGTGCTGTTTTTCACTAAACGAAAAAAAAGCAAGTTTTGCAATTATTTTTAACTGGTTATTTAACATACATTTTTTGTAGCGTTATTAAAAGAACTAATTGCCAGACCAAGACCAAACGAAGTACTGCCAAACATATATTCTTTTGATATGGATGCATTTGGGTACGGGTTTCCGTCTGGGCATACGGCATTAGTAGTTGTTACTACGCTACTTTTTTTTGGAATTTTTTGGTAATGCGGGCAAAGCCTTTTTGATTGTTTTAGTGGCTTTAGTTGGTTTATCTAGGTTGACTTTAGGTGTTTATGCGCCACTAGATATTTTAAGTGGCGCTTTACTTGGTGCGCTTACTTATGTATTAATTAGGGGGCTTGTAAATTTAATAAAAAGGTTGAAAAATCTTAATATCAAGCTTATGATTATAATTAGGAAGTGTGAGGCTTCCATACTAACCTCGGCAGTATGTCGAGGTTTATGGTTTAAGGCATTATTTATGTCCTAGTTTCTGGTAAAATAGACTCTAGTGAGTATTATTTTATACATAGTTGTATTTTCTTTAATTGGCAGTGTAGTTTCCTTGATGGGCGGATTGTTATTATTGAGTAATCAAAAATTGGCAAAAAAGCTTGCATTTTTTGCTACGCCGTTTGCCGGCGGGGCATTGCTAGCGGCAGTTTTTACTGATTTGTTGCCAGAGGGTATTGAGTTTGCCTCTGCCTCTACAGTACTCCAAGCTACGCTATTTGGAATGGTAGCCTTCTTTCTGGCAGAGGGTGGTTTGCGGTGGTTTCATCATCATCACGAACACCCAAACGAGGGGCAGGGTCGTCAGTCCTCTCCTATTTTAATAGTTATTGGTGATACACTTCATAATGCCCTAGATGGCGTAGCTATTGCTGCAAGTTTTATGATTAGCATTCCGACCGGCATAGTTACAACTCTAGCGGTTGCTTCTCACGAGATCCCTCAAGAAATTGGCGATTTTGGCTTACTGTTAACAAAAGGTTATTCACGCCAAAAAGTATTGATAGCTAACTCGGTGAGCGCTTTAGCAACCTTAGTTTTTGCATTGCTTACCTATTTTCTGGGTTCTAGTGAGGCTTTGCCAGTCGGAGCTTTACTAGGGTTGAGTGCAGGATTTTTGCTTTACATATCTGCTAGCGATGTAATTCCGACTATTCATCTGTCAAAAAATAAACACCTGACTTTTTACCAACAGTCCCTGTTATTTATGGCCGGTATTTTTATTGTTTCTTTGATGACCACTTTGGCTCATAGTTTTATTGTTGAGTAAGGATGAGCATTAGCATTGCTCTAGTAAGATAAGCAACTTAGACATATAATGGAGGTATGGATGTAATGACTGTGGTTGTGCTTCTGATTTTGGTTGCTGGTTTTGGTTTGGTTAGCTTTGTTTTAAGTCAAAAAATTAAAGAACTAAAACAAGAGTCGGCGACACAGTTACTTAAACAAGACATTACAAATCTTAATGACTCTTTGCAGAAAATCAATGATGGACTAAAGGATCATCTAACCTCTCGGCTTGATAGAAGTCAAGATCAGATTGCAAAACAATACGAGCAAAGCAACAAGATTATTAAAGATGTTACTCAAAAACTAGAGAAGCTTGAAAACACCAACAAGAATGTCGGTGATATTGCTTCGGAATTAAAAACTTTACAAAATGTTTTGCAAAACCCTAAACAACGCGGAGTGTTAGGGGAGTATTATCTGGCACAGATATTAGAAAATGTTTTACCGGTTGGAGCGTTTGAGCTACAGTACAAAATTGCCGATGGTTTAGTTGTTGACGCAGTTATAAAGATGGACGATAGATTGCTCCCACTAGACAGCAAGTTTTCATTAGAGAACTATAATAGGTTACTCGACGCTGATGTTGGTGAGCGAGAGAGACTGGTTAAGGCTTTTAGAGAGGATGTAAAAAAGCGTATTGATGAAACCGCCAAATATATTAAACCCACAAGACAGACACTAGATCAAGCTTTGATGTTTATCCCCAGTGAGGCTATTTATTATGATTTACTGGCGAACAAAGTTGGTCTAAGTGGCGTGAACGGCCGTAACTTATTGCAATATGCCCTTGAAAAAAAGGTGACTATAGTTGGTCCTAGTACCTTATCTGCTATGCTTCAGACAATTGCACAAGGCTTGCGAAGTGTAGAAATCCATAAAGATACCGAAAAAATTCGCAAAAATATCGAGCAATTGCAAAAGCATTTGCTTGCCTATAACGCATATTATGTTAAGTTGGGGAACTCTTTGGGGGCAACAGTCGGACACTATAACAATGCCAGCAGAGAGCTTGGCAAAATAGATAAAGACATTGTTAAAATTGGTGGTGGAGAAACTGCAATAGAACCCTTACTATTAGATAGACCCAGCCAAGAGTTATGATAGAGTACGGGCGAGGCTATACTAAAATAAATATGGTATAATAACTTAATGAAGGATATTTTTGAGGTTCCGGAAGGGGATGTCGATCCATTTTTGGATAAGATCGTCATGAGTGTGCCGTTGGGTTGTTTGGCAATTGTTGTTGATAGGTATACAGAAGCTATTCGTCAAGGGGCTACTCCTGAAGACGCTTATTTTATGGTTTCTTCCCCCGAGAGTAATTATTTTTTTGAGCAATCAAGTCAATAGTGAGCGAAGCTGTCCATGAAAAGTTTTGAGCACCAGCTGGTGTCCCATTTTTGGGCGAAAAGTATTCGTTTATACCCGACTTAGCAACCATACCTAGAGTTTGTTGGCGTATTTGCTCTGCTTCGTCATCAAAACCGTAGCGTTTCAGCCCATCAATAATTAACCAGTTGGTGTTTATCCATGATGGGCCTTGCCAATAGAGGTGCTCCTTAAACCATTCGGAGTTTACGGGTACTGTGGGGACAGGGTAGCTAGTGCCAAACAGGTGTTTTGATTTAAGAAGCTCAACTAGTATTTTGGCTCGTTCTTTTGGAATACTCCCCGCATATAGTGGTAAGAGTGTTCCGATTGAGCTTACTTTGATGAGCTTGCCCGTTGTTGTATTTTTTGAATAGTATTGGCTGGTATAAGGATCCCACAACTGTTCTAGACTGGCCTTAGTGTTCTCTATGTTAGTCGTAAGATTTTTGGGTAGTTTTATATTTAAAGATCTAGCGATATTAGACAAGTGGCTATTCGCCCGAATTAAGATGGAGTTGTAGTTGATATCAATGATACTGATGCGTGTAGGGTTTTTATTAGGGCCGACCTTGTAATGGTTGCGCAGTAATTTGCGTTGCATTGAATAAAGCAGTAAACCGTCTATTGTACTAAGTCGTTGGCCCGGTAAGACTAACTTGCGATCACTCCTAAAGTAAGTCAGCAAAGCATCTAACCGCGTTGCTTTAATCGTTTTTATCCAAAATGGCATACCGTAATTATTGATTTCGGCTATCCACGGAGGCGTGTTGTCTAGACCGGTTTCCCATGGGTGTACCAAACTGATTAGCCCCGATTTATCAAAATCGCGTTCTTTATAAAGCCATTTATGAAAGGCAAGGAGAGCGGGGAACATTTTCTTGTACCATATTAAGCGCTCTTCTTTTGTAAGAAGTTCGCCAACTCGAACAACGGCTTCTGCTAACATCGGTGGTTGAGTAATACCACTGGTTGCATAATCATCAGGAGATTGGATTGATAGACTACTTTGCCAAAAACCGGCACTCTGTTTGCCAATAAAATCGCGAGTTAAAATCATATGTGGTAGCATACCGTTATGCCATTGTCCGCGCAAAAGACTTATCAGTTCTTGTTGAGCTCTTGGTACATCATAGTGGCGTTGCCCGATGGCAACAAAACAACTATCCCATAGCCACTGATGAGGGTACAGTCCCGGAGCGGGTATTATGTGACTCCCGCGGTCGTTATTCGTTAAAACATCTATACATTTTTGATACAGTTCATCGTCCGACATTATGTCATTAGTATAACCTGCTTATGATTTATTAGTAACTGTATTGCCAACCGGGTTGCCATTGCTTTTTGGGTCGCCAATTTTCTTTAATTACTTGATCCCACGATTTTCCGTTTATGATAACCTCCATTGCTAGCTGTGTTGCTTCGTGGCCAATAATTGCTATGTAGTCGTTCTTATGAAAAAGCTTCATGTCGTTTAAGAACGATTTAATGCGCACTTCCACTTCTTTGTAGGATTCTCCATTAGGATAGGGTATATCAACGAATTTATGCATATCACTTTTGAATTTTTTATTCTGACCATCAAATTGACCATAGTTTGCTTCGCGAAGACGCCAATCGTATCGCAACGGGTGAGTATTACCAAAGCCAAGCTTGGCTGATTCAATAGCTCTTTGGAGATCTGAACAATAAACAATGCTAAATGATTTATCTTTTATTAATTTTGGCAATTCTTTTGCTTGATTAATTCCTTCTGGTGATAATTTTCCCGGTAACCAACCAGTTGCGATATGATTTTTATTGTCTACAGTAGTGCTATGAGCAAAAAATACTATTTTCATATTATTTGAAGTTAGTGAAGTTGATAGGAAAATCGAAGCCCTTATTTTTTAGCAAATGCATTGCAGACTGGAGTTCGTCTTTTTTAGGGCTTGTAATTCGAACAGCCTCGCCCTGTATTTGTGCTTTTATCTTTGGGAGTTCATCACGGAGTAGTTTGGTAATTTGTTTAGCTCTGTCTTGATTAAGCCCCTGAATAAACGGCAAGTTTTTTGTAGATTTTAAATTTGCGACGATTGGCTCTTGGCTAATATCTAATACTTTCTGATCAATATTACGACTAGCAAGTTTTTTGCGAATAATCTCAATTATCGCCTCTAGCTGGTAGTCACTATTACCAGTAATTTTGAATCCAGTTTTACTAGTGTCCAACCATTCAATACTCGCTGGAGTACCCTTAAAGTCATACCGATTAGTAATTTCTCTTTGAACCTGATCAAGCACATTGTTCATTTCGGCTTTGTCAAACTCACTAACTACATCAAAACTAAACTGTGCCATTTAACCAGCCTCTTTAATGGGGATATCAAGTTCTTTGGCAACTTTGTGTGCCCAGATTACTAGCTCGTTAAGGGTTTTAGTAGCGTGTTTTAGCTCTTTTTCGGTGAGGTTAGATTTTTTCTCTAGTTTACTTAAAATTATTAGTATATCGCGAATATCGTTACTGTTCATTTCTACAATGTCTTCTAGCTTGCTAAGGCGTTCTTCTAGCCTGTTTATTTGAACAGTTAGTGTGTGAAGATTGTTTTCTATCGAAGACATCCGACCCTCAAGGTTCGCCATCCGACCCTCAAGGTTCTCCATCCGACCCTCAAGGTTCTCCATCCGTTTTTCTAATCCGATGATTTTTCCTTCTTGTTGCAAAAATCCATCCGATGTTATTTGCATCAGTTCTTGCAGGGTTTCCAAAATTTCTGCGTTCTTAATCTCGGGCATATTTAAATTATATGTCTTATGCGTGCTGGTTAGCAATGGTATAATGGTCAACAAATGAATTATCAAAACAAGCAGATTGCAGATGTAGCTCAAAAACTTCAAAAAGAATTTGAAGAGCTTGATGATAAATCAAAAATTTTAAAATCTAGCGACCTTAAAGATTTGTATGCACAAATACCGTTGCTTAATCCAAGAGATAGGGCGAGTTTTGGTAAAGAGCTAAATCATTTGAAGGATTATTTGCAGAACCAAGTTAAAAAATCGCAACATAATCAGAGGGTGATTGAACCGATTGATGTAACTGCTCCATTTGCCGAAAACACCCCAAGCAACCTACGCCCTCGTTTGTTGACCAGTAATTTGGGGAGCAGACATCCTTTAACGACCGAAACAGAGCAAATAGTAGATATATTTACTAGAATGGGCTTTGAGGCAGTAGAGTCGCGACAGCTAGATGATGAGTACCATATGTTTAGTAGTTTGAACTTTCCAGAAGGGCACCCGGCGCGAGATGATTACGATACTTTCGTAACTACAGAGGGGTTAATTGCTCCAGCACATACTAGCACTATGCAAAATCGAGTATTAAGAAGCAAAAAGCCACCAATAAGATATGTAATTCCGGGGCGTGTTTTTCGTAACGAAGACCTTGACGCCACACACGAGCATACCTTTTATCAACTAGAAGGAGTTTATGTAGATAAGGGTATCAATGTCGGGCATCTAATCGCTACATTAAAAACCTTTTTAGAGGAATACTTTCAAGAAGAAATAGAGGTCCGAACTCAACCATTTTACTTTCCTTTTACCGAACCGAGTTTTGAATATGCAATAAAGAGGCCGGGCAAAGATTGGTTGGAAATTTTAGGTTGTGGTTTGATTCATCCCAATGTGTTAGCTCAAGGTGGCATTGATCCAAAGAAATATAGTGGTTTTGCTTGGGGCTTTGGAATTGACAGGCTAGTGATGATGAAATATGGGATTGAAGATGTGCGTCATTTTGAGTCGGCAAAACTAGATTTTTTGAGGCAGTTTTGATGAAGATAGTTAAAAAGATATCAATATCGGAATTAAAAACTATGGCAGAAAAAATGGACGGAAACTTAGTTAAAGCAGATGTTGATGTTGCTAAACAGATTGTTATAGTAGATATGCCTATGCATTTTGAGGGCGAGCAAGAGTTATTGCAAAAAGGCTCTAGCCAAAAAGATCTTTGGGGTATCAATTTGTTTCCAAAAAAGTTTGGCTCTGATGAATTTATAGCTTTTGAATCAATGATCAACATTAAACCACCCAACAATCAGAGTATGACCATACAATCAGAAGAAATATGCAATCAAATCATAGATATTATCAATGGGGTTGTCTATGAGTAGTTACCACACGAACTCTTTAAAAAACGCTGATATTTTTATGGTTATGGGCTCAATTTATGCAGAGGTAGCACGATACGACTCGGCAATTGCATCTAATAAGATTGATCAAGCAAAACAGGCTATCGTTCGAACTAATGAACTTGTTAAGTATTCGCAAAAATTAACACAAATCAATAGGGCGCAAAAACTTGAGTTACAGAAGTTTTATGATGTCTTTTTACAGCGCACACAAAATTCTGAAATAAGTAATTTGGATGATTACTTATTACCATTTGCTATGGCTTCACGCAGGAGGTCGGCAGTATGAATCTACAGACGGTTAGTGAGTTTTTAGATACCCAAGAAACATGCGTTCTATCGACTGTCAGCAGTGAAGGCTGGCCAATGTCGGCGACAGTTGGATTTTCTCATAATGATAAATTGACTATTTTAATAGGGACAAGCAACAAAAGCCGAAAATATCGGAACCTTTTAAACCACCAAAAGGTGTCAATCGTTATTGGTACAACTGCGCCGAGAACTGTGCAGTATCAGGGAGTTGCCAAAGAAGTTAATGCTGTTGATATAGCCAAAAGATTGGCGTTACATTTTAATAAATTGCCCTCTGCCAAAACTTTTTATGATGACCCAGACCAGAGGTATTTTATAATCACTCCAATGTGGTTACGGATGACTGATTATTCACAAAAACCGTCAATTTTTGAAACAGAGGAGTTTAATTATGAAAATTAGTGTTAACTGGATTAAAGAATTTACTGATATTAAGCTGTCTGTTGATGAATTAGTTGCAAGAATTGGGGCACAACTTGGCGAAGTTGAAGAAGTAGTTAGTCTTGGAGAGCGGTATCAAGGAATAATTGTTGCCAAAGTTATGTCCTGCGAAAAACACCCAAATGCCGATAAGTTAAGCGTCTGTTTGCTAGACGACGGCGGGGTAGCAAAAGGCGTAAAGAGAAATGCCAACGGCTGGGTGCAAGTTGTTTGTGGGGCGCCTAATGTTAGAAAGGGCATTACCGTCGCTTGGCTCCCACCAGGAGTAATTGTGCCTAGCTCGTTTGCTGGAGAGCAATTTAAGTTAGAGGCAAGAGAACTTCGGGGCGAATTAAGTAACGGTATGATCGCTAGTGGTCAAGAACTGGCTATAAATAACGATCATTCAGGTATTTTAGTACTAGACAAGCCGGCAAAACCCGGAGATCCGTTTGCCGAGGTGTATCAACTTAATGACTATATTATTGATGTAGAAAATAAGATGTTTACTCATCGTCCAGATTGTTTTGGTCAGCTTGGAGTGGCTCGTGAAGTTGCTGGGATTACAGGAGTTAGGTTTGTTAGCCCAGATTGGTACTTGAGTGAAATGGACAGCCTTCAAAACAAATCTACAAAAAAAATAGATATTCAGATAGAAAATCAGATACCAGAGCTTGTACCACGATTTATGGTATTGCCGATATCTGGGGTAAAGGTAGCACCAGCACCAATTATGGTTCAGAGTTTTTTAAGTCGAGTTGGAATTAATCCAATAAATAACATAGTTGATATTACCAATTTTGTGATGGCGCTTACTGCTCAACCAATGCACGCTTATGATTACGATAAGCTGGTGTCTTTGGACAGCACTGCTACCTTTGTAATTAGAAAGCCAAAAAAGGGCGAGAGGATTGCCTTACTTAATGGTAAAACAGTAGAACCAGACAAGAACTCTATTATGATAGCTTGCAAGAAAGCTCCGCTTGGTATTGGGGGTGTAATGGGTGGTTCTTCTACAGAGGTTGATTACCAGACAAAAAACATTGTGTTAGAGTGCGCCAGTTTTGATATGTATGCCATCAGGCGATCTAGTATGGCAAACGGATTGTTTACCGATGCAGTTACCAGATTTAGTAAGGGTCAGAGCCAAAGGCAAAATGATCGGATTATGGCTTATGCTTCGGCGTGGGTAAAAAAGTTAGCTGGCGGAGAAGTAGCCGGTGGCTTGCAAGACACGATAGAAGATATTGGCAAAATAAAGCCAGTGGTGGTTTCTGCAGAATTTATCAATCAAAGACTGGGAGCTAACCTGACTATAAAACAGATAACCAAGATATTAAATAATGTTGAATTTTTGGTGGAAGAAAAGAAAGATGAACTGTATATTACAGTACCGTTTTGGCGGACAGATGTAGAGATTGCCGAAGATGTGGTTGAAGAGGTTGGGCGACTGTATGGTTATGACAATTTACCAATCAGTTTGCCAAATCGAAACTTAAAACCCGCTAGTTATAATTCAATTTTGGGAACCAAATCAAAGGCTAGGAGTGTCTTGTCTTCTGCAGGAGCTAACGAGGTGCTGACTTATAGCTTTGTTCACGGTAGGTTGCTAGAAGCCGTTGGGCAAGATAAAGAACTGGCTTATCAAATAAATAATGCCTTGAGTCCTCAACTTCAATACTATCGGTTAAGTTTGCTCCCCAGTTTGCTTGAAAAGGTACACTTAAACATTAAGACGGGCTATGGACAGTTTGCTATTTACGAAGTTAATAAAACTCACGATAAATCAAACACTCACGAAGACGGTCTGCCGATAGAAGAAGAGCGCTTAGCGTTAGTATTTACAGCTGACGACAAGACCGCAACAGTCTATAATGGGAGTGCCTTTTATCAGGCAAAGCTATACCTAGAGACCTTGCTTGAGGGCTTTGGTTTAAAAAAGCTTGTCTTTCAGCCGGCCACCTCGCACTCGCCTAAAACAGATACCGGCAAGCAATGTTTAGCACCTTTTGAAGTATCACGAAGTGCATATTGTAAGACTAGTGATGGGGTGTTGCTTGGGATTGTCGGAGAGGTTAATGCTCAAGCAAAAACTAGCTTAAAGTTACCAAGCTATACTGCAGGGTTTGAGTTAAATCTGGGGATGATTGACTCGTATAAGAGCAGTAAAGAGTACCTTCCTCTGGCACGGTTTCCGGATACATCTCAAGACTTAACAGTAACAATAGATCGATCAACTTCGCTAGCCGAGCTTGAGCAAGCTATTCACAGATCTCTAACAAAACAATCAACAGAATATGGTTATGTGTGGCGATGTAGTGTTATTGATATTTATCAAAAAGAGTCTTCGTCCAGTAAAAATATAACTTTTAAAATTACTTTATCTCACCCAGAGCGGACACTGGTTACAGAAGAAGTCAATAAGCTAATAGAAGTTATTGCTAAGGCGGGCATACAACCTAAATAGTTATAATTATTACAAGCATCAAAAAGCCTAGTAAGTTAGTCATTTGACAGGCAAATTACTCCTGTGCTAACATAAAGCTAATACTTATTTAGATAGCAGGGGTACATAATAAACTAATACATCTATGGCTAGACTACCAATACCGGGACAAGACGGAGGAGTATGGGGCAACATTCTTAATGAATATCTATCTGTATCTCACGAATCAGATGGCACTATTAAACCAAGTGCTATACCACCATCTTCCGGAGCTACAGGCGCCACAGGAGTTCAAGGAGCTACAGGTGCACAAGGCCCAGCTGGCCCTCAAGGAGCAACCGGAAGCTTAGGAGTAACGGGCGCAACAGGTGCAACCGGCATTGCTGGCCCCCAAGGAGCAACAGGAGTACAGGGCGCTACCGGTTCTGGATCTACTGGAGCTACAGGAGTTCAAGGCTCAACCGGAGTACAGGGCGCAACCGGCCCTCAAGGCGCTACCGGCCCGGGAGTAATCTCTGGTGGTACTACTGGTCAAGTATTAGCTAAGGCTTCAAACCTAGATAACGATACGGTATGGACAACCGTTCCTAGCAATCCGGTAACATCAGTCAACGGCAAAACTGGCCCAACTGTTGTACTGACCGCACCCGATGTAGGAGCCCAACCCGCAGGTTATTCAAGATCATTTTTATTAGGAGGTATGTAGTATGGCAACAACCGTAAAAGTATTAGGGCAATCAGCTCCGTCAGCAAACACAGACACCACTCTGTATACAGTACCGGCATCTACTTCAACAATTGCCAGTTCGGTAATTGTATCTAACAGAGGAGCTACTAGTGCTACATTTAGAGTAGCTGTTCGCGTTGGGGGTGCCCCTTTAGCGAACCAGCATTACATCTTTTATGACATAGCCATTCCTGCTAAAGATTCTTTTGTCGCCACAATTGGAGGAACCTTCTCGGCTGGCGATGTCATTACCGTTAGAGCATCAACAGCAGACCTTTCGTTTAATCTATTTGGGGAAGAAACTGCGTGAGCATAAGGTGGGCATCAGATACGCCACAAAGCACTCGGCTTGTTGGGCAACCTCAAAGTAGTACTAATGATGACTCTTGGGTAAGACCAGCCGATTGGCTTACATTACCAACTGTTAACATAGGTGACGAAAAGGTGGTGCTGCTGGTCGCTGTGTGGGACCTGTCGCACAACTGGTTGGCGTTCGCCTGTACGGGCGCTTACACGGTGGATTGGGGGGACGGTTCCGCACCGGCGAACGTCGCGTCGGGTGTGAAGGCGTCACATGATTTCGCGTGGGCTGATATCGATTCGGGCACTTTGAGTGTGCATGGGTATCGGCAGGCGATCGTGACGATCACCCCGCAAGCCGGGCAGCATCTGACGTCGTTGTCGTTCTCTCAGCCGCATGTGGGTGCCGGGGGTGGGGTGTCGAACGGGACGTTGGAAGCCGTGTTGGCGGTCCCGTATGCGACATCGTTCACGTTCTACAACAGTGCCACGGTGGCGATGGACAACCGCTATTTGGAGCATGTGTCGATCGTGGACGCACCGTCGCTGATAACGGCGTACCAGATGTTCGCGGGCATGAATGCATTGCAGAAGGTGGATGCACCGGATGCGACAGGCGCATGGACCAGCACAATCACCAACTTCTCCCAGATGTTCAGCAACTGTTCTTCCCTGCGTGAGGCCCCGTTGTTGAACACGTCCGCGGGAACCACCTTCTCCCAGATGTTCCGCAACTGTTATTCGTTGCGTGAGGTTCCGGCGTTGAACACCACAGCGGGAACCAACTTCTCCGGCATGTTCAACAGCTGTTCTTCCCTACGTGAGGTCCCGTTGTTGAACACCGCCGCAGGAACCAACTTCTCCGAAATGTTCCGCAGCTGTTATTCCCTGCGCGAGGTTCCGGCGTTGATCACCGCTGCGGGAACCAACTTCGTCAACATGTTCAGCGGCTGTTCTTCTCTGCGTGAGGTCCCGGCGTTTAACACGTCCGCGGGAACCAACTTCTCCGGCATGTTCTACGCCTGTTCTTCCCTGCGCGAGGTCCCGTTGTTGAACACCGCAGCGGGAACCAGCTTCTCCCAGATGTTCGGCAATTGCAACAGTTTGCATTCTGCGCCGCTCGCAGGCACCCGATACAGCATCAACTACACCAACTGCTACCTCGACGCCGCCGACCTCGACGCCATCTACACAGCGTTGGGCACCGCAGCCGGAGCACAAACAATCACCGTCACAGGCAACCCCGGTATCGGCAGCGACGACCCGTCAATAGCGACCGCCAAAGGCTGGACCGTAACCGGCTCGTAACAGCGAATTAGTTTAGTACAATACAGGCTATTGACATTATAAAAAAAGTTCTTATAATCAGATTAGTTTGGTAGAGTCTTAATTTAGATTCCTAAACTGTACATTGACAGATGTAAGATACACATTAGGCAATGACTACAGGTATTACAAATGTAATGATTGTAGCCATTGTCTAATAATTTTAGCTATAGATCTAAAGTCTGGAGATTCTGTAGTTCCACCGCTACAGAAAACATACGGAACCGCTCCTCCGTATGTCTCCAGCGCAAGTTGGGTGTCTGCCGTTTTTGGCAGAACCGCCTCCCCGCCAGCGGTTGTGGGAATCACGCACCCAACTTGCAAGTTCTGGAACCCCATCAAGAGAGTCAACCAAATAGGTTGAGCCATTTAGGTAGGTTCCAAATAGATCGTGGGCCCCACGGCTACTGGTTCGCCAGTTCCGCCTTCCACCCATAAGCCGTGGGGTCCACATAGGCGTAAATTGCGCTAAAATGCAAAAATTTGTTGAGAGGCGTTTTTTAAGTTGAGGACTTCTTGTTCTCCTTTTCGCTACTCCAAATTACTATCTTACATCTGTCATCTTTTTCTTTAGTTTGATATTAGCTCACGAATTGTCGTGGTTTAATATAAAACTATTGTTCTTAGCAAGATGAGAAAATAACCAGATTGTCTTTACCAAAGAGGTCTTACGATTTGTGGTTGTTTTGGTGGATCACTAGCCTTCTAAAAAACATCAAAAACAATCGGCTCTTGGCTACCCGACTTTTTGTTTGATTAAAGAGGGTGTAAACTATTGTTAAAGTGAAGTACCTAATCAATATCTTAAAACTGTCATCTTCTCTATGGAGATACTACTTAGCCATTAGCCTATTAAGTGTTTTGGTGGCCCTATCTGGGCTGGTTACTCCTTTGCTTTCTGGGCGAGCAATTGATCTATTAAGGTCTGGCACAGATAGTTTATCAACCCTGCTGGTGATTTCTGTCTTGATATTTTTAGCGGACATATTTTCTACTTTGGTGTCTAACTATGGAGGCTATTTAGGTGATGTGATGACATCTAAGCTAGAGCGTATTTTGAGTACACGGTACTACCAGCACTTGCTACAGTTGCCACAGACCTATTACGATAGCGAACTTTCTGGCAAGATAATAAATCGCTTAAATAGGTCCATTACTCAAATAGGCAATTTTGTCCATATGTGGTGTAATAACTTTTTGCAGTTTGTTTTTAGCACCATTTTGTCATTAGGCATTATTGCTTACTTTAGCTGGCCAATAGCTTTACTTTTGTTTTTGCTGTACCCAATTTATGTATTTATGACCATTAAAACTAGCGGAAAGTGGTTAAAATATCAGGCAAAAATTAACAAAAATTGGGATATCGCCTCTGGCCGATTTGCCGAGAGTATTACCCAGATTAAGGTAGTAAAAAGTTTTGTTCGCGAGGCTTCTGAACTGCGACATTTTGACAAATACTACAAAAAAATTACCAGTATTGTTTACCCACAGTCTAGACTTTGGCATAACCGCGATATTCAGCGTCGCTTGATATTGAATATCATTTTTTTGGGAGTGTACGCGTTGATTTTTTATCAGGCTACCCAAAATCAATATACGCCCGGGCAGGCTGTAACCTTAATTTTGTATGCTATGCAAATTAGAATTCCAATTTTTACCATTAGTTTTTTGGTAGATAACACACAGCGAGCTATTGCCGATAGCAAAGATTATTTTGATGTTATGGCTATTAAGTCGCAAATTTTAGACCTACCAAATGCGACCACGCTTAAAGTTAGCTCTGGAGGCATTGAGTTTAAGGATGTAAGCTTCTCGTACGGCAACGCACTAGTTTTAAACAAAATCTCTCTTAAAATTAAGCCCTCATCAAAAATTGCTCTGGTTGGCGAGAGTGGAGAGGGTAAAACCACTTTAACAAATTTGATAATGCGTTTTTACGAACCGAACTCGGGACAAATCATCATTGATGGGCAAGATATAGCTACGGTAACACAAAGTAGTTTACGACAGAACATTGGTGCGGTTTTTCAGGAATCGGCATTATTTAGTGGAACGATAAAAGAGAACATTTCATACGGTAGGCCAAACGCTAAACAAAAAGATATAGAAGAAGCAGCCAAAATGGCAAATGCACATCAGTTTATTAGCGAACTAAAAAAGGGTTACGATACAGAGATAGGCGAGCGTGGCTTAAAGCTCTCTGGCGGGCAAAAACAACGAATAGCTATTGCTAGAGCACTTCTTAAAGACGCCCCGATACTAATTCTTGATGAGGCGACCAGTAGCTTAGATAGCAAGAGTGAGCGAATGGTGCAAGAAGCCCTTGAGAGGCTGATGGAGAACAGGACAACCATTGTTGTGGCTCATCGTTTAAGTACTATACAAAATGTTGATACCATAGTTACGCTCAAGAAAGGCAAGATAGACGAGGTTGGCACACCAGCGGAGCTAGCAAAATCGGGCGGTATCTATTCTCGCTTACTAGAGTTGCAACGCGAGGGTGTTTCTTCTGGCAAAGAGCGTTTACAAAAGTTTGATATCGCCAGCTAGAGAGTCTTAAAGTTTGGTTTGTGGGATTGTTGATGATTATCGTATATACTAATCCTTATGAGCAGAAGATCAGTCAGGGCTATCGTTGTTAAAGACAATAATTTGTTAGTAATGTTTCGTAATAAGTTTGGCGTCAAGTATGTAACGCTAGTCGGAGGGACAGTAGAAATGGGTGAGTCATTAGAGCAGTCTGTCCTTAGAGAGGTGCAAGAAGAGGCAAGTATTCAGGTGGCTAACCCACGATTAGTGATGATAGATCACGCCGATTTTTACGGCGACCAGTATGTGTATTATTGCGATTATTTGTCGGGCGAGCCACAGTTATCAGCACAATCGCCAGAGTTAGCAATTCATAAAATGGGCAAAAACCTTTACGAACCGGGTTGGTTACCGCTGTCCGAGTTATCTAAAGTGCCGTTCCTTTCAAAAGAACTACAAGAAGCAATTATTAAAGCTACTACTTCTGGGTGGTCAACCGAGATCGTTGAGTTTTCTAGTAAACGAAATGTCTAATGCGGTAAATAATACCTCATAATTCTACTTGTTTGTTTTGTTTTAGAGGTGGACCTTTGCTATACTTTAAAACACTACAAAAGGAGGAATAAGTGGCACAAACAACACAACGAGCGTTTGCATTGAGCCTAGCAATTTTGTTTATTATAACGACAGTTGGTTTTAGTGGTTATGTAGTCTGGGAGATGTTTAAGGGTAAGGACAGCCAATCCCAGTCTATTGAACAAGAACTAGCCAATAGTGCAAAAGAAACTAAGCAAGAGGAGGATCCATTGAAAGGGCAACCATTAGATAACTTTACGCCAATGCCAGAGGTTACCGAACTTAAGATTGAAGATACAAAAATAGGTGAGGGTGCAGAGGCAAAACCAGAGTCTAGTGTAACCGTACACTACACAGGGGCAATTGCCAGTACTGGTAAGATTTTTGAAAGCTCCCTAGGGCGTGGTGAACCAGTTAGTTTTCCCCTAGCTGGGGTAATTGCTGGCTGGAAAGAGGGTATTCCCGGTATGAAGGAGGGTGGCAAACGCCGTTTGATTATCCCAGCAGAAAAGGCTTACGGAGAACAATCGCCATCACCTGATATTCCACCAAACTCTGACTTAGTATTTGATGTAGAGTTGATCAAGGTGCAATAGCAAAAAACACAACATATAGCGTCTTGACTTAAACCATAAGCACTACATATAATGATTTATGTACCATAAACGGACATTAATTTTAAAATAAACAACCGACCAGACTACCGTATGGGAGCCTTCTATGAGAGCAGAAGGGGTGGTCAAGTCGCTAAGAAGGGAGTCATACAATGGCAAAAAATATTACGATCTATACAACCAACACCTGCGGTTATTGCACTATGGTTAAAAAGTTCTTGACGGCAAAAGGGCAAACCTACGAAGAGGTAAATCTAGACCAAGACCCAGCACGCCAACAAGAGGCTTTGGCGATTAGTGGTGCCTTAACTGTGCCGGTAACAGTTGTTACTAAAGAAGACGACTCTAAAGAAGTCGTTGTTGGCTATAACCTTGCTAAACTTGCACCAGCATTAGGTTGAGCTCGCTTGTTGTTAAGATTGGAACTCTCTGTGCCAAGAGGTATTGATAGATAAGTATTAGGAGGAGAAATATGACAGAAAAGACCATTGATGTAGTAATGATAGGTGCTGGCCCAGCCTCATTGAGCGCCTCTATTTATACCACCCGTGAGGATATCAAAACGGTTTTATACGAAAAGGGAGTAATTGGCGGGCTAGCGGCCATTACAGATTGGGTAGATAATTATCCGGGTTTTCCAAAGGGCATTGCAGGGCTTGATTTAGCAGAAGATTTGCGTCAGCAGGCAGAACGTTTCGGGGCAGAGATTAGATTGGGAGAGGTTTTTAGGATTTCTCTTAATAAAGATGGAACAAAGACCCTAGCAACTACCGACGGGGATATTACGGCAAAAGTAGTTTTGATTGCTACAGGTAGTGATTATAAAAAACTTGGTATTCCGGGTGAGCAAGAATATTATGGGCGTGGAGTACACTATTGTGCGACCTGCGATGGAGCATTTTACCGAGACAAACCCCTTGTGGTCGTTGGTGGTGGCAATTCGGCTGTTCAAGAGGCTCTATTTTTGACTAGGTTTGCAAGTAAGATTGATATGCTAATAAGAAGTGAGTTGCGAGCCTCTGATGTTTTAATAAAAGAGCTCAAGGCTAACCCTAAAATTACTGTACACACAGGGACAACTACCGATGAAATTATTGCACAAGATAACAAAGTGATTAAAGTTGTTGGTTCTAAAGCCGGAAAAAAACAGGAGTTTCCGACGGATGGAGTTTTTGTCTTTATTGGTTTACTGCCCAATACAGGATTTTTAAAAGATAGCGATATAAAGCTCGACGATATCGGCCTGATTGTAACTGATCAGCATCTTCAAACAAGTATGAAGGGGGTGTTTTCTGCTGGTGATGTAAGAAGTGGGGCAACTATGCAGATTGCTTCTGCGGTTGGCGAAGGGGCAACAGCAGCTTTACGTATTCGGGAGTATCTAGAGGGCAAGCTGTAAATCTTTAATATCCCGAAAAGGAGTCGGTAACAATTTGGTTTTTAGGAATGTTGTTGTGTTGGAGAGTATCGGATACATTTGCAACAAATGTCGGCGAGCCAGAAATATACGTTAAGGCGTTTGGCTTTTGATTATTGAGTCTCAACAATTCTTGTAGGATATTTTTGTCATTGTCGGCAACAGAGTATTCTGCTTTAAAGTTATCAAAAAGTTGATGTTCAATAATGTCATCACTAGATCGAACAGAGTAGAGTATCTTAATATTACTCGAATTGTGGCTATCGGCTAACCACTTAACAATACTACGAACAGGAGTAATCCCAACTCCGTTAGCCACAAAAATTACCGGCTTTGCTTTGTCTATGGGTAGCACAAAATCACCCATCGGCTCTGTGTAGGTAATTTCTTGATTTGGTTTAAGTTCCAGAAGAGCTTGTTTAAAAGTTGAAGCATTTGTTTTAATTCGAGTAGTAATTGCCAGTTGGTTTTCTGTTGGCGAAGAGTAGACCGTAAACCAGCGTTTTGTTCCTCGACTGTCTGGGTGGTTATGTGGCAATGAAACTTCGATATATTGGCCGGGCACATTGTTGATTGGTTTTTCTGTATCAAACCAAAAGGAATAGATTTCGTTGGTGAGTTGATGGATTTTGTTTAACCTAGCCCTCATTTTGATTTAAAGTGTTTAAATTGGTTAGGATAATCGGTGCAAATATCAATATCTCGATATAAAAACTTAAATAATCTCCCCACCCAATCCTTATTGAGGGTGTATGTGTACACATCAAGATTGTTATATTTTGCTAGAAGGTAAGTTATTGGATTAACGATACCATAGTGTAATCCTACTCCGTCAGCCTTTAATTTTTTGGCTTGGTTGATAATTTCGAAGGGACTGTGGTGCTCTAAGATATAGCAATAGCTTACTGGTCGATATCTTTTTATTTCTCGGATTGCAGAATGGTGAAAAGAGGCAAACTTAATATCTACAGTTGGATGTTTGTCGGTTACTTTAAATATATCTTCTGGATCAATGCTTTCTTTTAGTTCTATTATTGCTCCTTTATTAGGCAGTAGCTTAAGGGCATCATCTAAGGTTGGTAGGTTTGGGCAGGGTGTTCGCAGTTGCTTAAGGGTGCAGTCTTTAATTTTAAGGTCAACTCCGTAAGTGCGGATTAAGTTGGAGTCGTGGCAAAGTACGAGCTTGCCGTCGCGCGTGGCGCGAATATCAATTTCTATGGCGTCCGCCCCAAATTGTAAGCCTTCTTTTATGCTTTCTAGCGTGTTCTCAAGCGCAAGACCGGCGGCCCCGCGGTGTCCGATTATTTTCATCTTATATCTATTGTACTATAATGTTTAATGATGGCTGAATAATCGTTTGTTTGCTTATTTAGCGGTTTAGACTAATTATAAAGGAGGAATAATGGCGGATTTTAATAAGATACTAGATGCTGGCGATGTAGATGGTGGTGTAATCAATACGGTGATTGAAATACCAAAGTGGTCAACGCTGAAAATTGAGTGGAACCGTAAGCTGGCGATCTTTGAACTTGATCGCGTGGAACCAAGCATTTTTGCCAAGCCCGTCAACTACGGATTTATCCCACAAACATTAGATGAAGACGGCGACGAGCTTGATACTTTGGTGCTGACCAACGATCCAATCCCGACAGGCGTCTATCTAAAGGCTAGAGTTGTTGCCGTGTTGCGATTTGTGGATGATGGCGAGGTGGACGACAAGATTATTTGTGTGCCAGAGGACGACCGCAACACCGACAATGCCATTACCTCACTAGATGATTTGCACGAACAATGGCGCAAGAAGATTGAACATCACTTCAATCACTACAAAGACCTCAAGAAACCTGGCTCTACAGTGGTAAAGAGTTGGGGAGACGCCGAAGAAGCCAAGCAAATCATCAAAGAATGCCAAACCCGCTGGCAGAATCGATAGGAATATGAGTAGAATAATAGTAACTGGCGCAAGTGATGGAATTGGCAAAAGCTTAGCTATTGAGCTTGCAAAAGAGGGGCATGACTTAGTTTTGTTTGGTCGAAATGAGCGACGCCTAAAAGAGACTGCAACAAAAGCTAATGATGCAGAATATTACTCCTTTGACCTAAATAATTACGAAGCTATGTCTCAAGCCGTCAACAAAACTCTTAAGAATGGTGGTGTTGATGTGCTTATAAATAATGCAGGTATTTGGCATAAAATGGTTGACTTAGAAGCCATCCCCCATAAGGTAATAGAAGATGTTATTAATACAAACTTAGCTTCACAGATATTATTGACTCAAAAACTTTTGCCACACATTCGTAATCGGGAAAACAGCTTCATCGTCAATATCGTGTCAAAATCTGGTATCACCGCACAAGCTGGGCAGTCTGTTTATTCGGCTAGTAAATGGGGTTTACGAGGTTTTACGGATGTACTCCGTGTGGACACAAAAGAAGATAAAGTGCATGTAATTGGTGTATACCAGTCTGGTATAAACACCAAACTTTTCGAAAAAGCTGGTGATGACTTCCCGGTAGAGCAGTTTACTAACCCGGATGACCTGGCCAGAGTTATTGCCTTCACCCTAAAGCAACCACCAAATTTAATAGTTAACGAGATAAGAATTGATAGATGATGGATAGGACGCATACATCAACTGGTCTGAAAGTTCTAACGCATGCTCAACTGGCAGAAAACCGATGAAAAATCATTATATTGTTTATTCGCATGGCTTCGGTGTTCGTAAGGATGATCGTGGCTTATTCACAGATATTACAAAAGCGTTTCCGGATGCTAGGCATAGAATGTTTGACTACAACGAGTTTGACGAGAATTCTAATACACTGATTGCTAGACCGCTTGATCAGCAGGCTGTCATTCTTAGCCAACAAATTGAGGCCGTACGCCAGGAATACTCAGAAGCTATTATTGATATCATTGCTCATTCTCAAGGTTGTGTGGTAGCTAGTCTAGCGAAGCCTTCGAATATTCGCAGAGTTATATTTCTTGCTCCGCCGGCTCAGTTTTTGGGGTTGGAAAAGAAGGAGATATATTCGTTCAGACCAAATACTGTCACTGACGAGGATGGTACGATCCGCATGCCTAGACGGGACGGCTCTACAACAATTATTAAAGAGGATTTTTGGAAAAGCCGTGATGGCATTAAGCCTATCGAGCTATATAATGTACTTGGTAAACAAACGGAGCTAACTATTATCACTGCAACAAAAGACGAGGTGCTTGCAAACACAGACTTCACTGGCCTCGTGAAATCTATCAGAATCATAGAACAAGAAGCTAACCACGACTTTACCGGCGAATATAGAGAACCTCTCCTCAAGCAAATTACAAAGGTGTTACAGAATGACTAAATATGTACTCAATTCTGGTGGCATAAAAAATGCTCCAGAGCTCAAGAAACAATTTCATCTAGAGATTGTCAAAGGTTTAGGTAATTCACCGAAATTTCTTCTTTGTAATTTTGCCCAGGCTCGTGAATATTGGGAGGTTAAGTTTCGGGGGTATTCCAATGCGATAAGCGAAGATATGCCCGAAGGAATTGTGCCGACCTTTGATCTGGCGATGCCCGATAAGTTTGCCGAGCAGTGTAAACAAGCAGATGTGATTTACTTTCACGGTGGCGACGAACACCTACTGAACTACTGGATGAATCAATTTGATATTCCAGCAATCTTTGAAGGAAAGGTCGTGGCGACAAACTCTGCAAGCTCTGATATGCTCAGTGTTGCTTTCTGGACTTGTGATTGGCGTGAAGTTCACGAAGGCTTCGGTATCCTGCCTATAAAGTTTATCCCTCATTATCAATCGAATTTTGGCGATGACGACTCTCGTGGACCGATTGATTGGCAGAAAGCTTACGATGAGCTCGCAAATTATGGAGACACTAGCTTACCTATCCTTGCCTTAAAAGAAGGCGAGTTCAAGGTATTCGAAATAGAAAACTAGATTATTAATACGATTTTGCTTGTGGTAAAATAACAGCAATGATAGATATTATAAGTGGGGGTAACAAATGAAGACAAAAGTTGCAATTAATGGTTTTGGGCGTATTGGGCGAAACGCTTTTAAGATAGCGTTTGATAGATCGGATGTGGATATTGTCGCCATTAACGACTTAACAAAAACAGAGGTTCTTGCCTATTTGTTAAAGCACGATACAAACTACGGGGCTTATGAGCGAAATGTATCTTTTGATGAGCATAACTTGATAGTTGACGGGTATAAAATACCTGTTACTGCCGAGAAAGACCCCAAAGCTTTACCATGGAAGGAGCTTGAGGTTGACGTGGTTATTGAATCAACCGGACGCTTCACAAAAAGTGAAGACGCGAAGATGCATATTACAGCGGGAGCAATGAAGGTTGTAATTTCTGGCCCGACAAAGAGTGGCGATATTGACACAATAGTACTTGGCGCAAATGATGATAAGTTAGCTAAAAGCACAGATGTTATTAGTAATGCTAGTTGTACAACAAACTCGCTTGCTGCAATTATGTCAATAATGGATGAAGTTTTTGGAGTTGAGAAAGCTATGCTCACGACAGTTCATAGTTATACCGCAAGCCAGGTTTTGCAAGATGGACCAGCTAAAGATATGCGTGAGTCTCGTGCGGCAGCCGAAAATATTGTTCCAACAACAACAGGCGCAGCGATTGCTACAACTTTGGCTGTGCCAGAATTAAAAGGTAAATTTGATGGGATGAGTGTGCGGGTTCCAACATCAGTCGTTTCATTAAGTGATGTTACGATGGTGTTAAAAAAGCCCACTACTAAAGAACAAATCAATAAGGCGTTGAGTGAGGCTGTTAAAGAGCCTTTTTATCAAGGGATTTTGGATGTTACTGATGAGCCTTTGGTGAGTAGTGATTTTATTGGCAATAGTCACTCTGGGATTATTGATTTGCAACTAACTAATGTAGTTGGTGGTAATTTGGCTAAAGTGGTAATTTGGTATGACAACGAATGGGGTTATAGCAACCGGTTGGTCGAGGTTGTTGCCGATGTCGGCAAGCAAATCAATCAATAAGTGATGAAGGTATGGATGATAATTCACTAAACAACAGTTTATCTCAGAATAATTTTGCAGAACAAAAGCTACATCAGGAAGTTACTAATACTAATCAGAGTTCAGTTTCCGGAGCGGAGATTCAGCCAACGCAAAATGATGGTGTAGTAAAAAAGATCAAAAAGCGTTTTTTTATTATTTTGGTAACGTGGCTATTCGCGTTACCGGTAGCTTTAGCATTGTCGATCTATTCTCGAATAATTTATAGGGATGCTCCAGATGCTGTTATGGCTTTTATTAATATAACAACGATACTGTTAGGATTTTATGCATTACTAGGGTGGATACTATTGATAATTTTTGGGACAAAATGGAGTAGTCTGAGTAAGAAATGAAGATTTTTATCGGGGCAGATCATAACGGGTTTCGTTTAAAGGAGCATATCGAACATTATTTAC
Source organism: uncultured Candidatus Saccharibacteria bacterium (assembly GCA_964565615.1). GTDB lineage: Bacteria > Patescibacteriota > Saccharimonadia > Saccharimonadales > JAGQNJ01 > HK-STAS-PATE-36. The sequence continues at coordinate 25,585 of CAZMFO010000004.1, forward strand.
GAAGTTTGGGATATGATGTTAAAGATGTGAGTGGTAATAAATTTGATCAAGATGATGATTACCCGATTCATTCAGCTAAAGTAGCAACAAGCGTCTTGGCTACTCCGGGTAGCGTGGGGATACTACTTTGTGGAAGTGGGCAGGGTGTTTGTATGAGTGCCAATCGTTTTAAGGGTATTAGGGCTAGTTTGGTGTGGAACGAGGCAGAGGCTCGAGTTTCGCGCAATGATGACGATGCAAATATACTGTGCTTGCCGGCCAGAGAATTTCCGAAACTTGACGATGTTAAGCAGATTATTGATATTTGGCTTAATACTCCATTTGGTGGAGCAATTCGTTACACGCGAAGAATTAAGCAAATGGACCAACTTACATAGAGGAACAGAATATGTCTATTATTTGCCCAACAGTTTTAGCTAATGATGCACACGATTATCAGACACAAATCAATAAGATTAAGCCTTTTGCCTCGAGAGTGCAGATTGACTTAACCGATGGGGTGTTTGCGCAGTCACCAACGATTGCCTTGGAGCAGGTGTGGATTCCCGAATCAATGCAGGTCGATCTGCATTTAATGTATAAAACACCAATGGATTACCTAGATGAAGCCATAAAACTACAACCTAGTATGGTGATTGTTCATGCCGAGGCAGAGGGCAATTTTGTGAAAATTGCAGATAAATTGCATAAGTCAGGTGTTAAGGTCGGGGTTGCCTTATTGCCGAAAACCTCAACGCATACCATTAAGCCATCGTTATCGGTGATTGATCATGTGCTGATCTTTAGCGGAGATTTAGGGAAATTTGGCGGAGTGGCAGATCTTGACTTGTTAAAAAAAGTAGTTCAGCTAAAAGAATGGAAGCAAGATTTAGAATTTGGCTGGGATGGTGGTATAAATGACAAAAACGCTCGTCAACTAGCATCAGGTGGGATTAATGTTTTAAATGTCGGGGGGTATATTCAAAACTCACCTTCTCCAAAACAACACTACGACAAATTAGTCTCGTTAATAGGCACAAGCGTGATATAATTTTTGGTATATGGGTGGCCAACAAACATATACTACTCAATCTCTAAATCAAATCGCTAATTCGGTTAGAGAAGACATTATTAAAATGCTAGAAAATGCTGGTAGTGGGCATAGTGCCGGTCCGCTTGGGTTAGCTGATATTTTTACAGCCTTATATTTTGACATTTTGAAACACAACCCCAAAAAACCAGACTGGGATGAGCGCGATATTTTATTGTTAAGCAATGGTCATTGTGTACCTGTGCAGTATGCAACTATGGCTCACGCTGGCTATTTTGACAAAAAAGAGCTTATGACATTGCGACAATTTGGTTCCAGATTGCAAGGGCATCCAGAAAGGACAAGATTGCCAGGACTAGAAAATACTAGCGGACCATTAGGTTGTGGCCTAAGCCAAGCATGCGGTATGTCTTTGGCAATGCAAATGAATCATGATACGCACCGTTGGATTTATGTAGTGATGGGCGATGGCGAACTAGACGAAGGCAATGTGTGGGAGGCTGGAATGCTAGCTAGCAAATATAACTTGCACAACATAGTTGGTATTATTGATCGTAATAATATACAGATTGATGGTCCAACAGAGGAAGTTATGCCCTTAGAAGACCTGCGAGCTAAGTGGGAGGCTTTTGGTTGGCATGTACAAGAAATTGATGGGCACAATATAGAGGCAGTTATTGATGCTTGTTCGATGGCGCGAGCAATTACCGAGAAACCGAGTATGATAATTGCACATACTATACCCGGTAAGGGAGTTGATTTTATGGAATATAACTATAAATGGCATGGTGGCGCACCTGGGCAAGGAGTGCCAAATAAAGAACAAGCCAGAGAAGCACTAAAAGAGTTGAGAACGTTGGGAGGAAAAATCAGGAGTGAACACCAATGAGTGTGCTTGATCTCCACCTCGTTCATAAAAGCTGGGGTAAATCTAAGGTTGAGTTTGAGCCTAATCGCAAAGGATTTGGTAGGGGTTTGCTCGAGGCAGGCAAACACAATGACAACGTTGTAGCTTGTTGTGCTGACTTAACCGAATCAACCCAGATGCACTTATTCAGAGATGCCTTTCCCGAACGTTTTGTTGAGATTGGTGTAGCAGAACAAAATCTAGTAACTGTAGGTTCGGGCTTGGCATCAATGGGTAAGATACCATTTGTAAGTAGCTATGCGGCATTTAGTCCGGGGCGAAACTGGGAGCAAATACGTACTACTATTTGTTTAAATGACCAGCCAGTACGCATTGTTGGTTCTCATGCAGGGGTTAGTGTTGGACCAGATGGCGCAACTCATCAGATGTTAGAAGACATTGCTCTTATGCGTGCTTTGCCAAATATGACTGTTATTTCTCCATCCGACAGTATTGAGGCCGAAAAGGCCACAATTGCTCTGGCTAAATACAACAAACCAGCTTACTTGCGATTAGCGCGAGAAGCTGTACCAATAATATCTACTAAAGATACGCCATTTGAAATCGGCAAAGCATACGTATATGACAGGGGTGAGGATATAACTATTGTAGCAACCGGGACCATGACGTATCACGCTCTCGTAGCATCAGACATTCTTTATAAAGAAGGGATTGAGGCAGAGGTGATCCATTGCCCGACTATTAAGCCCCTTGATGGTCTAACAATTTTATCTAGCATAAAAAAGACTCGTTGTGTGGTTACTGTAGAGGAGCACCAAACAACTGGCGGACTAGGTGGTGCAATAGCAGAATTTATTGGCGAGCATTTGCCGGTACCACTTAGGCGAGTGGGAGTTCACGATCGATTTGGAGAGTCTGGCAAACCAGATGAGTTGTTTGAGTATCTAGGGCTAACTGCCAAGCATATTGCTCTTGTGGCCCATCAATGTTATGAAAGCAGGAGGAACTAGCTTATGTCGTTAACCTTAAGGCAAATGAGGCAGAACTGTGCAGAGGCACGGATTTTAATGGAACGATCTAGGAGGGGCAAGTTTGCCGTAGGGGCCTTTAATCTAGATAATCAAGAAACATTAATAGCTGTAGCTAGGGCGGCCAAAAAAACAAAAGCACCGGTTTTGGTAGAGGTTAGTAAGGGTGAGGTAGATGCTTTAGGGCTTGACAATGTCAGAGATATGGTTGACAACTATAAAGCGGAGTATGGCGTTGAGATGTATATCAACCTAGATCACAGTCCTAGTGTCGAGGATGCTTTAGACGGCATAGAAGCTGGTTTTGAGTTCATACACATAGACGTTTCTCAGGCTAACCACGAGGCTAGCGACGAAGAAATTATTAGTTCTACAAAAGAGGTTGTAAACTATGCCAGACTAACCGGTGCATTAGTAGAGAGTGAGCCACATTATTTTGGCGGGAGTTCTAATTTGCATACAGAAAAGATTGATTACGCCGAAATTAAAAAGACTTTTAGTACTCCTCTTGGTGCAAGATCGTTTGTTAACGCTACGGGCATAGATACTTTTGCTGTGGCGATTGGTAATTTGCATGGTAAATATCCTGTTCCAAAAAAGCTTGATCTAGATTTACTTAAAGAAATTCGTAAAGAGCTTGATTGCAACATTAGTCTGCATGGCGGTAGTGGCACGCCCGGTCGTTACTTTGAGGAAGCGGCTCGTATTGGGGTCAGTAAGATAAACATTAATTCTGATATGCGGGTCGCCTATCGAAATACTCTAGAAAAGGTTCTTGCCGAGAACAAAGACGAGTATGCTGTAGTTAAGTTGATGGGGCAGGTGATTACGGTTGTTCAGAAGGTGGTAGAGGCCAAGATTGATGCTTTTGGTTCTGCCGGAAAGGCACAAGTTTAGGGTTTTCAGTTGAAGAGGGTGCATATAGTTTCTATTGGAGCAGCCGTGCAGGATGTCTTTTTGCAAGGGCGAATTTTTAAACCAGTTAAGGAAAAAGATGGAGACTTAGTAAACGAGTTTGATCTAGGTACCAAGAACGATATTGAGGGTATTGTCCATAGTGTTGGTGGTGGAGCAACGAACGCTAGCGTAACATTTGCTCGGCTGGGATTTAATAGTTGGTATATGGGGCGTATCGGAAACGATATTCCCGGCAGAGTGATATTAGATACCCTGGCCGACGAAAAGGTCAATACCAGCTTAGTGTGGACTGCCAAAGATGTCGGCACAGGTTATTCGACTCTATTATTAGCACCGTCTGGGGAGAGAACAATTTTAACATATAGAGGTGCTTCGTCAGAGTATAAATTGTCTGTGGCAAGATTTAAGTCGGTCAAGCCTGATTGGTTTTATATTAGCTCTTTATCTGGCGACATTGATGCACTAGAGGTTATTGTTGATTATGCTCGCAAAAAAAAGATAAAAATAGCTATTAACCCCGGAAAGGGCGAGCTAAAACAGCATTCCAGATTTAAAAAACTTCTCCCGTCATTTGACATATTAAGTATAAATAAAGAGGAGATAGAAGAGCTATTTGGTACAGCAGATTTATTTAGTTTGATGAAACGAGCTCATCAAGATGTTGATATTGTGGTAGTAACCGATGGGGCCAGAGGCTCTTATGTGATAAACGATAATCAGATTTATAAAGCTGGTATGTATAAAGATGTCCCAGTAATTGATCGGACAGGAGCGGGGGACGCTTTTTGTAGTGGTTTTGTAGCAATGATTGCTAGGGGGGAACCCATTGAGAAGGCCATTGTTTATGGAAGTGCTAATTCTACAAGTGTAGTAGGGCAAATCGGAGCAAAGGCCGGTATTCTAAAATCAAGTAATAACCTTGATGCAATGAAGATAATAGTAAAGTCAATTTAATTGTTTGTTTTGCTGGTATAAGTTGCTTATGGTAATCTATTTATAGATGTCAAAAATGTTATCAGATTTACTGGGGGCAAAAGAGCCGTTGTTCTCTATGAGTCTTAACCAACTTGAGCAAGCTAGCGGGAATCCAAGCGCAGATGTTCGCCTTACGGCAGAGATAATCGGGGCCACAAGGCTAAAAACCGAAGAATTGGGGCTTGATCCAGACGATACCTCACCGCGGGAGCTACACTCGGCACTACTTGCCAAAATTGAGGATCATAACAAGCGTTTAGTGCGTCGCATCGGTGGCGACGACCCCAACGATGCTTCTGCTTTGATGCCACTAATGCGTAAAACATGGGAAAGAGTTAAGACAAACAAAAGTTGTTGGGTGCTAAAAAAATCTGTCGCTAAGGCGATGCTCAAAAATAAGCCACCAACACAGATTATGAAGAATCTAGGATACCGATCTGTTGATAGTATGATCAAACATGAAAATCTTGGAGAGATTTATGGAGCATTGAGGTTTGCCGAAAGTCCGGACTGGCTCAATGAGTTTAACGAGCAATACCAGAACCTAACACCTAGAGATTTTGAAACAAGACAGATAGAAGTTATTGAGATGGATTTGAAGCGCTGGGGCGAAATCGCTACTCCATTTATTCATAAAAAAAAGCATAATATCACTCATCTTAAAGAGCTTGGTATTATCTTGATGCTACCAATTACTCCCAAAGCAAAATTGCGGGGAATTGCTATATTTACTCTGCCTTTGCTGTTTCACTATTTGCAAGAAATTAGACTTTACTCGGCATTTTTTAAGCTGAAGCAGGTTGAACCAAACTTTGGTAAAGTGGTTGTTAATACACTATTAGCGGATCCGAGTGATGCTGTGATTATGAGTGGTAGTAAAATCCACTGGCGAGTTATTCAACGATATTTTGGCAAGCTAGAAAAAGAAAAGCATCCCGAGATATTTGAGCCACATGTTCAACCAGAAGACTTGCATTGGCGACGGGCGGAGGATATGCTTTACGATCTTGATCCAGAACTAGGCTTCTGGCGAGATATGGATTATGTTGGTATTATGGACAAAGATAAACGACCAGTAACCCTAAATATGCTAGATGTGGCAGCTAGTTTCGTAAACGATTTGCCTTATGCGAATCGAGCAATCTATCACTTTAGAGAATCACTATGGAACGAGATATTTATTCGTTATATGGGGCAAAAAAACCTAGAAGAGCAAGTTTTAGCACAACTAGATAACGATGTAATAAAACCAGAAACCCTATGAGCTACTTATTTAGACCAGACCCTCATCCTTCGGCAAAAACAACAAACGATGGGCATCACCTAAGTTTTACAATTTGTGTATCTGGAGCCGCTGGAGGTAAGACAGTTGAAGAATCTGCCGATCTAGCCGAAGCACTTGGTCGTTCAATTGCCAAACATGGGCACATATTAACTACTGGAGCAACGGTTGGTCTGCCGTTTTATGCCGCAAAAGGCGCAAAGTCTGCGGGCGGTATGAGCATTGGGTTTTCTCCGGCTGGTAGTCTAAGAGAACACTTAAAAAAATATCGTTTGCCTTTTGAGTTTTTTGATTTCATTAACTTTACCGGAATGCAATATGTTGGCCGAGATTTGTATTTAGTTCAGTCTAGTGATGCATTGATTACTGTAGGTGGAAGATTTGGGAGCTTGCACGAGTTTATTACTGGGTTAGAGGCTGGCAAGCCTTGTGGGGTTTTGGTTGGTAGTGGTGGTGCTTCGGATATTATTCCCGATTTAATGAAGAGCCTATCTCCTCCCAAGAAGTCAATAGTAGTTTACGATACTGATCCTAATGCCCTTGTAGAAAAGATGGAAGATATTCTAGAAGAACAATATAGCGATATTTACGAAGCTCATAATTCTAACATCGACTATAGTCGTGCTCAAAAACCAACCGGTTAACAGATGAGTACGATATACTAATTGATGTGAGCAGATTTGAACTAACTTCAAAGTTTAATCCGACTGGTGATCAACCACAAGCCATTAAGCAATTGACCGAGGGCTTAATTCGGGGCGAAAAGCAACAGGTGTTGTTGGGTGTTACTGGTTCGGGCAAGACTTTTACTATGGCCAATATCGTTGCTAATTTACAACGACCGACTTTGGTATTGAGTCATAATAAAACATTGGCCGCACAGCTGTATAACGAGTTCAAAAACTTCTTTCCTAACAATGCTGTCCATTACTTTGTGAGCTACTTTGATTACTATCAACCAGAGGCATATATCGCCAGAAGTGACACTTACATAGAAAAAGATAGTCAAATTAACGAAGAGATAGATAGGCTACGACATTCGGCAACTGATTCTTTGCTCTCTCGCCGAGATGTGTTGATCGTTGCTAGCGTAAGTTGTATTTATGGTATAGGATCGGTGGAAGATTACGGCGGATTATCTCAAACTATTAAGGTTGGAGAAAAACGAGTGAGAGATAAACTAATCCGGCAACTGACAGATATTCAATATCAACGCAATGACATTGACTTTCATCGGGGAACTTTTAGAGTTCGGGGTGATGTGGTTGATATTTATCCTGCCGGCGAAGAAGTAGCATATAGAGTGGATTTTTTTGGTGATGAGGTAGAGTCAATTAGTAAGTTAAATCCGTTAACTGGCGAAGTTATTACCAAGCCAAATCAGGTAGTTATCTATCCTAGCTCTCATTATGTAACCTCTAAAGAAAAAATAAAAAAAGCGTTGGTAGAAATCCGTCAGGAGCTTGATGAGCGACTACGGTTTTTTAAAAATAATGGTCAGCTTTTAGAAGCTCAACGACTAGAACAGCGTACTAACTTTGATCTTGAGATGCTAGAGGAAACCGGTTTTGTCAAGGGAATAGAAAACTACAGCCGATATTTAACTAATCGAGAGGTAGGAGAACAGCCAGCCACTTTGCTGGATTATTTTCCGGACGACTACTTGATGTTAGTTGACGAATCTCATATGACACTACCACAAGTTCGGGGTATGTATAATGGCGATCGAGCACGAAAAGAAGTATTAGTAGAGCATGGGTTTAGACTACCCAGTGCCTTAGACAATCGGCCACTAACATTTATTGAGTTTGAGCGACATATAAATCAGGTAGTTTATGTTAGTGCAACTCCTGCAGAATACGAACTTAGCCGTAGTCCTAAACCAGCCCAGCAAATTATTAGACCGACCGGTTTACTTGATCCGCAAATAGAAGTTAAACCAGTTGCTGGACAGGTAGATGACCTAATTGCCGAAATTCGCACAACGATTGCCAAAGGACACCGGGTATTGGTTACAACTCTTACAAAGAGGATGGCAGAAGATTTAACGGACTACCTACAAGAGTTAAACATCAAGGTAACTTATCTCCATAGCGAGGTTGATACGCTAGAACGAACCGATATATTGCGAGATTTGCGACTAGGCGTATATGATGTGTTGATAGGAATAAACTTGTTACGAGAAGGCATTGATCTGCCAGAGGTTAGCCTCGTAGCCATATTGGATGCTGACAAAGAAGGTTTTTTAAGAAGTGAGTCCGCTTTGGTGCAAACAATTGGTCGCGCAGCCAGACATCAAGAAGGCAGGGTGTTGATGTATGCAGATGTTATTACCGGTAGTATGAAGCGGGCAATTGACGAGACTAATCGTCGTAGAGCTATTCAAAAAACCTACAATAAACAACACGGAATTACACCATCTAGTATAGATAAAGCTATTGAGGAACGAATGATGCAAGAGCAGAGTGAGCCGAAGCCTAAAATTGACTTAAAAAAGATTCCCAAAGACGAGTATCCACAGCTAATCTCCGACTTAACTGCACAAATGGAGCTGGCGTCTAGCAATTTAGAATTTGAGAAAGCAGCAGATTTGCGTGATTTAATTGCCGAAATTAAAGAGAAGTCTTAATGTTTTGTCAGAAGCTAACTCGGTAAGGCAGAATCGGTTATTAACCGAGCATATTCTTGGGCAATAAACGATGGATGGGTGATTGGGGAGGCATGGCCAACTCTGTCAATTACCCTAAAATTGTCAGTAGCTCCAGCCATTTCGGCAGATACTTGATTGATGTTAAATAGTTCATCGTTGCGAGGTTGCATAATAGCTACCTTAACATTAGGGTCAAGTTGACGAATTAGTTGTCGTATATCACAACTGCTGGCTACTAGCATTTCGCCAATAGTCAGCATAGGGTTGCTGGCAATATGTTTGAGACAATTGAGTGAATCTATGGGTGATGGCCTAAATTCATGTCGTTTTAATAGGTCTATAGCTAATCGTCCAACAAGCTTTGGTGCGCCCGGTGCAAGTGTTCGTGGAGAATGATCCACTAATCCAGCCGAGCTAAACAGGGTCAGTTGTTTTATTAAATGAGGTTTGTGGTTGGCTAGCTGTGTTCCGATAAATCCTCCCATTGAATGACCAAAAAGGTTAACTCTTGAATCTAAGCCATGGTTCGGAAGCGCACTAATCGCTCCTTTTACCAACTTTGAGGACAGAGCTGTCGGTTTAAATAGATGTGATGGATGCATCATCGCCTCAAATTTTTGTGTGCGTGATAATTTGCATCGCAAGGTAATTAAGCCTTGCTCTGCAGACATAGCTCTGGCTAAGCCTCTGTAAGCGGGTTCTGATCCGGCAAATCCGTAAATAATTACATTAACAGTGTCGTTAATCGGTTTTTCGGGGATCTCTAGAATATACTGGCTAGTCGATCCGGCAATAGGTACCTCGTCTTCGATTGTTTGGGTACAAAAAAAGCCCTCCTTAAGTAGAGGGCGCGAGGCTTCTTCTTGGGATGATAAATTATAATCTATCTCTAACTGTTCTGGTTTGACCGCTAACATAAGTGTTCCTTAGTTGCTTATGTCTTAATATATGCCTAAAATCAAAGTTTGGCAAGCAAGTAGTAAAGAAATTTGTTATACTACTTTAAATGGCGAAGATATCTGTTGAAGATGTATTAAAATTGGCACGACTTTCCAAGATTCAACTCACTAAAGATGAGCTTACGGAGTTTACTGATGAGATAGCAGATGTTATCAAATATGTGGAGCAACTTTCGTCAGTAGATACGGACAATCTAGAGCCCACCATACAGGTCACAGGCCTAGAAAATGTTACTCGTCCTGATGAAGTTATTGATTATGGTCTATCGCAAGCAGATTTATTAAAAAATGTTTCAGAGCTTGAAGAACAGCAGATAAAAGTTAAGAGAGTAATAGAATAGGTTAGAGATGAATAATAAATGGCCATCTATTGCTGAAATTGCTAGGCAGGTACAATCGCAAGAAAGAAGTGCCTTGAGCTTTGTTGAGGAATCATTAAGTAGAATAGCTGAGGCTAGTGATTATCAGGCCATCGTAGCGTCAATTACTAGTCGGTCTAAGGGGCGAGCCCGAGAGATTGATCAGGCAGTCAAAGCTGGCAAGTCGGTTGGTCGTCTGGCAGGCGTTCCTTTTGTAGCCAAAGATAACTTTTTGGTTTTTGGGGCAAAAACTACTGCTTCTAGTAATATGCTTAAGAGCTTTGATGCCCCCTACCAATCAACTGCAATAAATAAACTAGAGGCAGAAGGTGCAATCTGTGTTGCCAAGGCTAATTTAGATGCCTTTGCTCATGGTTCAAGCACCGAGAATAGTGATTTTTTTACCACCAAAAACCCAAGAGATAAACAGTTAGTTCCTGGTGGTTCATCGGGTGGGTCAGCCGTTGCTGTTGCCTTAAATCTCGCTCCGTTTGCTCTCGGCACAGATACGGGCGGATCAATCCGTTTGCCTGCCAGTTTTTGTGGAGTGGTTGGTTATAAGCCAACCTATGGTTTGGTGTCTCGTAGCGGAGTAATTGCTATGGCCAGCAGTACGGATGTAGTCGGTCCAATTACTACCAGTATTGATGATACGGCTCTTGTTCTAGATGTAATGGCCGGCAAGGATCCGCTTGATAGCACAACTATTGATCGCGATAAAGAATCCTATTATTCGTTTGTTCCTTCATCTAAAATGCGCATTGGAGTCGTCAAGGAGTTTATTGGCGAAGGCTTAGATGAGTCAATAAAAAAGCTTATCAATCAAAAAATTCAGTCTATAAAAAAGCTGGGATACGATGTTCAGGAAGTCAGTATTCCGTCGATCTCGCTGGCTTTAGCCTGTTATTACATTTTGTGTCCGGCTGAGGTTTCCAGCAATTTAAGTCGTTATGACGGGTTAAGATTTGGCTTTAACGACAAGACGGCAAAAACTCTTGATGATAGCTATATTCTGTCAAGAAGTAGAGGATTTGGCAAAGAAGCTAAAAGGCGTATTTTGATTGGTACATATGTGCTTAGTAGTGGGTATTATGATGCTTATTATAAAAAAGCACAGATTGTTCGGACACAATTAATTAATGAATTTAACCGAGCCCTTAGTAAGGTTGATATTTTGCTCGGGCCAACAGCACCAGTGACCGCTTTTAAGATTGGGCAGAATATCAATAATCCATTAGCTATGTATTTAACAGATATAATGACGGTGAGTGCTAATTTAGTCGGCGTTCCAGCAATGAGTCTGCCGGTTGGAGAAGTAAAGGGATTGCCGGTTGGGCTACAATTAATGTCAGCTCAGAAGTTCGATCGTCAACTATTGTCTTTTGCAAAACAAATAGAAGGAGATATAAAATGATTAGTTTTGAGATGTTAATGGGTGTAATAGCCGGTGTCATTATTTTGATTATCGTAGCGATATTTGCTCATAAGTATGCTCCTAAAAGGACTAGAAAATCAGCTTTTCAATCTAAATGGAAAGACATCATTAAGCATTGCGCCCATAAAGAAACATGGCCATCAGCTCTTTCTATGGCCGACGAATTACTAGATGAAGCATTAAAAAAACGCCGGTACAAAGGTAAGAATATGGGCGAAAGGTTGGTATCGGCACAAAAGGCATTTACCGAAAACGATATTCTTTGGTCAGCTCATAAACTTGCCGTTAAAGCTAGAGAGCACCCAAAAATGCGACTTAAGGAAAAGGATGTTAAGACAGCATTGGCTAGTTTTCGTCAAGGTCTTAAGGATGTTGGCGTGCTATGAGCTTAGGTCTTGAACAATACCAAGTTCGTGGGTACTTGCCAACTATAGGCATAGAGTGTCATGTTCAGCTAAAGACTAAAACAAAACTGTTTGCAGGGGTTGGCAACGACGCCAGAGAAGCTCGCCCTAATACCTTAATAAGCCCTATATGTCTTGGCTTGCCGGGTACCTTACCTGTTTTAAACCAAAATGCTGTAGAGTTGGCAATTAGAGCGTCTTTTGCTCTGGGAACGCCCCCTCAGATCTACAGTAAGTTCGATCGTAAACACTATTTTTATCCTGATTTGCCTAAGGGGTATCAAATTACACAGTTTGATCAACCAATAATTGTTGGGGGGTGCGTAAATTTTGAGTTAAATGGTCAGAAGCGTTCTGTAGCAATTACTAGAGCCCACCTAGAAGAAGATGCCGGTAAGAGCTCTCACCCCGAAGGCAAAGATTATTCACTAGTAGATCTTAATCGGGCTGGCACACCTCTGCTAGAAATTGTTTCCGAACCTCAAATACATTCTCCTACAGAGGCTAAGGCTTACGCTAAAGAATTATATCTTTTGATGCGCTACGCTGATGTTTCTGATGCCGACCTGTATCACGGAAATATGCGTTTTGATGTTAATGTGTCAGTAAGTAGGGATGATTCTTTGGGTACTAGAACAGAAACAAAAAATCTCAATTCTTTTAAAAGCATCCAAAAAGCTGTCCAATACGAAATCAATCGTCAGATTGACCTCCTTGAGAAAGGTGCAATTATCGTTCAAGAAACAAGAGGTTGGGACGATGCCAAACAAAGAACCTATTCGCAAAGATCTAAAGAGGAAGCGCACGATTACCGGTACTTTCCAGAACCAGACATACCTCCAATTAGATTAACTAATACGCAAATTAAAGAGGTAAAAGTTAAGATAGCATTTTTGCCCGATCAGTTACGCCAACGCCTTGCTAAGCTAGATTTATCAACCTCAACTCGCAAAACCATCGTTGATAATTTAGTAGTAGGAAGTTTTATGTATCAACTTACCGAAGGGGCTTCAGCAACTCAAGCCAAAAAAATTGCAAACTGGTTGGCTTCTGATGTACAAGCAGTCGTAATCGCAGATTCTTTAAAGTGGGAAGACCTGCACCTAGACGAACAATCTTTTTTGGACTTATGCAAATTAGTAGAGAGTAATCAAATTAGTTCAACAGGCGCCAAAGAAGTGGTTATAGAATTAGTAAAGAATCAAGGTAGCCCATTAACTATTGCCAAACAAAGAGATTTATTGCAAGTTTCTGACGAGAGTGAGCTAACAGTTATCATCAAACAAGTAATTCGTCAAAACCCGAAGGCTGTTGTCGACATAAAAAGCGGTCAAACAAAAGTTATGGGATTTTTGGTTGGTCAAGTAATGAAGGAATCACAGGGTAAAGCAAACCCAAGTCTGGCACAAAAAATAATCACTCAGGAGTTGGGGCTATAATGAGAACAAAAGTTGTTACAAAAGCGATAATTGCTGCCGCTGGCTTTGGTACGCGATTTTTGCCACAGACAAAAGCAATGCCCAAAGAGATGTTGCCGATCATTGATAAGCCAGTTATTCAAATGATCGTTGAAGAAGCAGTCAGGGCCGGAGTAACCGATATAATTATTGTAACAGGTAGTACAAAACGAGCCATAGAGGATCATTTTGATCGAGCAGTTGAGCTGGAGGCCGAATTGATTGCTAAGGGTAAGTATCAAGAAGCCGAGCAAATAAAGTCAATTGCAGAAATGGCTAATTTTGTCTATGTTCGTCAAAAGGGTAATCCACGGGGTAGTGGGCGTCCGGTGCTTAATGCCTCGCACCTGCTGGGTGATGAGCCGTTCTTTGTTTTTTTTGCCGACGATTTTTTTAGGTCAGAAACACCTAGAGCCCTGCAATTGCTCGAGGCTTACCAGCAAACAGGCAAAGCCGTTATCTCTGGCATAGAAGTCAATAAAGCCGACGCTGATAAATATGGAATGGTTAAGTTAGGTAAGCAAATTAATCAGAACATTTATGAAGTATTGGAGCTGATAGAGAAACCCGGCCAGCAAGAGACGCCCTCTACTATTGCTTCAGTTGGTGGTTATTTACTAACTTCAGATATTTTACCTATCTTAAATCAAGAGAAGATTAGCCAGCGAGGCGAAATTGAATTGTCCGAAGCCATAAATGGCCTGGCTCAACAAGATCAGGTCGTTACCAGAATAATCGATGGAGTCTATCACGATACAGGGAACAAAATAAAGTATCTTGAAGCAGTAGTAGATACGGCTTTGACACACCCAGATATATCTACCGAGTTTCGTGATTATCTTGTAAATCGCTTAGCGGAGTAGTATTATTTGCTTATGGATGCTTACGGAATACTAGTCATTATACTGGCTGTTGCTTTAGCCATTTTGTTAGTTCTTTCTATTGCAATCGCAGTAGCGGTTCTTAAACTGATGAAGAAAATTCAGATTATCACCGACAAGGCTAGTGAGGTAATGGATGATGTAGAAACAGTCAGTGGCTATTTTAGAAAAACAGCCGGTCCGGTTGCGATAACCGGCATAATTAGTAACATTGTTTCTAAGGTAGCAGAGATAACGCATAAGAAAGGTTCAAAATAATGTCAAAAAATGATGGTAAAAAATTTGCAATCGGAGCTGTTATTGGAGCGATTGCCGGACTTGTTACCGGACTATTGACAGCACCACAAAGTGGTAAAGAAACCCGAGAAGATATAAAAAAGACGGCCACAAAAGTATTTGTCGAGGCCGAAAAGAAGCTAAAGAGCTTATATGGTGAGCTTGCCGACTTAATAGATAAAGGTAAGGCAGAAGTAACCAAGATCACCGGTAAAAGTAAAGAAGAGCTAGAAAAGGCTTTAGATGTTGCCCAAAAGGCTCAACTAAAGGCTAAAGAAGTAATTAGTGCGATTCGTAGTGGAGAAACGGCTAATCCAGAACTAGAGAAAGCTATTAAGGAAGTTACTAAAGCTAAAGATCAACTAAAAAAATATCTAACAAGTTCTTAAATATCTTATAAATATATGGGTAAACAAAAACCAATTCTATCAAAAAAAGATTCCATAAATGTAGCTAAGGCGTTAGAGGTGTTGTTTACGACTCAATATATTAGCCGAAGACAGCTTTATAAAGAGAACTTTTTGCGAGGTGTATTTTTTAGTGCCGGAACGATTTTAGGAGCCGCCTTGCTGGTTACTTTAAGTGCCTGGATATTGTCATTTTTTGACGAAGTACCGATAATTGGGCCAGCAGTTGATGTTATTCAAAAATCAATCGAGAACAGCCAGCAGTAGTTTGTTGTAATACTAGACAAAACATCGCACAAGTCACCAGAATTGATTATACTAAAGCACTATGGGGAGTAAACTTAGTCCGAAAGATTATGTTCATTTGCATAATCATACCCAATTTAGCTTGTTGGACGGTTTGACAAAACTACCAGATCTAATAGATTATATTAAGTCCCACAAAATGGAATCTGTCGCTATGACTGATCACGGAACGCTTTCTGGGTCTATTGAGTTTTATAAAATAGCTACTGCTAACAATATAAAGCCAATAATTGGCATAGAAACCTATGTTGCCTCCAGAAAACATACCGACAAAGATCCGGCTAAAGATAAGCTACGATATCACTTAATTATGCTGGCAATGAATAATGTAGGTTATCAAAATCTAATGAGGTTGAGCACTATTGCCAATCTGGATGGGTATTATTACTTTCCTAGAATTGACCATGAGCTAATAGAGAAGTATAACGAGGGCATTATTGTTTTGAGTGCTTGTATGGGCGGAGAGGTTGCCGATGCTTTAAAGAATAATCAGTACGATAAAGCTAAACAAGTCGCTAGCTGGTATCAAAAGATATTTGGCGACAGGTATTACCTAGAGGTTCAAGACCATGGGCATCCTGATAATCCTCTGTTTAACGAAGAGCAAGGGCAGATAAATCAACAAGTCATCAGCCTAGCCAAAGAATTAGGAATTAAAGTAGTAGTAACTTGCGACGCTCATTACCTAAAGCACCAAGATCAAGACGCTCACGAGGTGTTGTTGTGCGTCGGCACGGGTTCGTTACTAACTGACGAAAAGCGAATGTCGCTTAGAGAGTTCCCCCTACATGTAACGGATCCTAAAGAAATAATTAAGCGATGGGGGAGCGATAATCCAGAGGTAATTTTAAACACCAAAGAAATTGCTGATAGGTGTAATGTTACTATTAAATTGGGTGATATTTTAATTCCGAAGTTTTCAGTACCAGCAAAAGAAACAGAAAAATCTTATTTACATAAATTAGTTTATCGTGGCTTAGCCTGGCGTTATGGCGGATGTACTTATGACGATAGTCAATCCATGAATCTTGCAGACGCCAAAAAAACTCTTCCAGAAAACATTGCCCTAAGGGCAGTATTTGAGCTAAAGGTAATTGACAAGATGGGCTTTAATGGATATTTTTTGATAATCGCCGATTTTATCAATTGGGGAAAAAATCAAGGTATTGTTTTTGGTCCGGGACGAGGGAGCGCCGCCGGCTCTATTATTGCCTATGCACTGCGTATCACAGAAATTGATCCGATAAAATACGACTTGCTTTTTGAAAGGTTTTTAAATCCCGATCGTATCTCTATGCCAGATATAGACATAGATATTCAGGATACTCGCCGAGACGAGGTCATTTTGTATTGTGTTAATAAGTATGGCGCTGATAGGGTAGCTAATATAGTTACTTTTGGTCGGATGGCGGCCAGAAACGCTGTTCGAGATACAGCAAGGGTGCTCAATGTTCCCTACGGTGATGCAGATCGGCTAGCTAAGATGATTCCACCGCCAGTCCAAGGGAGACATATCCCCCTCAAGGTATCGCTTGCAGAAAACAGTGAACTTAAAAATGAGTATCAGACAAATCCTATTGCTAAACAGGTTTTTGATTTAGCAATACAACTAGAGGGGACAATTCGCTCGCATGGCGTACACGCCGCCGGAGTCGTCATCGCCCCAGATGATATTGTGAAATATACACCATTAGAAAGAGCCCAAAAAGGAGTAATCTCTACTCAATATTCTATGGGGCCGATTGAGGAACTTGGGTTACTTAAGATGGACTTTTTGGGTTTATCAAACCTTTCTATAATTAAAAACACCCTGCGGATTGTCAAAAAAGTTTATCATCAGGAGATAGATATTGACAGTCTGCCATTAAATGATCAAAAGACCTATCATCTACTTCAGGCTGGCGATACGACGGGAGTGTTTCAGCTAGAATCAGCGGGTATGAAGCGATACTTAAAGGAGCTAAAACCAACTGACTTTGAGGACATAATTGCTATGGTGGCTTTGTATCGTCCGGGTCCTATGCAGTTTATAGACGAATTTATCGCTCGTAAGCACGGGCAGAAAGAGATTGTCTACCCCCATCCATCAATGGAAAACGCCCTTAAGAACACTTATGGAGTTTTAGTTTATCAAGAGCAGGTTATGCAGATAAGCAAAGAGGTATGTGGCTTTAGTGGCGGGGAGGCTGACACATTAAGAAAGGCAATTGGTAAGAAAAATGCTGAATTAATGGCCAAAATGAGGGATAAAATGATTGATGGGGGCCAAAAACACTCTGGAATTAGCAAGTCATTAATGGAGACTTTTTGGAAACAGCTTGAGGATTTTGCCGCCTATTGTTTTAACAAATCGCATGCCGCTTGCTATGGTTTAATCGCTTATCAAACGGCTTATCTTAAGGCGCATTTTCCGCCCGCCTTTATGGCATCATTGATGACCAGTGCCTATGGAGATACCGACAGACTAGCAATTGAGATAAAAGAGTGCACACGGATGGGTATTGAGGTTTTGCAACCCGACATTAACGAATCATTCTTAGAGTTTGCTGTGGTGCCTAAGACGAAACAAATCAGATTTGGTATGAGTGCTATAAAAAATGTTGGCACAAATGCCGTAGAAGAAATCTTGCGATTACGAGAAGAGAACGGACGCTTTTTGTCTTTAGAGCAATTTTTTTCGTTGGTAAACCCTAGTATTGTCAATCGAAAAAATATAGAGAGCCTAATAAAATCTGGGGCATTTGATAGTTTGGGTGATAGACTACAGCTACTTGATAATCTTGATGTATTGATGGCGTATGCCACAAAAACACAAAAAGAGCAAAATAGCGGACAAACCGATTTGTTTGGTGGATCTGATACAGAGCAAGCTAGATCAGAATTAATACTGGGGCCAGTTGTCGGTGAATACTCGGTAAATGACAAACTTTTTTGGGAAAGAGAGCTACTGGGATTGTATTTGTCTCAACATCCGTTAGAGGCCTATAAGACTCTTCTACAAGAGACGACACTTAATTTTAAGACAATTAAGCCTACGCATAATGGAAAAAAAGTTACGGTCGGAGGGTCGATTACCGATACCAGAGAAATAACAACAAAGAGCGGACAAAAAATGGCTTTTATTCAACTGACAGATGGCGATAATGACCTTGAGTTAATTGTTTTCCCGAGTGTTTATCAGCAGACGATAGGTATCTGGCAGAAGGATGCCGTAGTGATCGCTAACGGCAAAGTTTCGTCAAAAGACAAGTCAGGAATTGCGGTTGACGAAGTCAAGATACTAGTAGAAGAAGCTCGGCAAGTTACTATTGAGCAAGCACAAGCTTATCTGCCGACGGGACGGAAAAAGCGCATCCCCAAAGAGGTTCCAGTTAAGTCTAAGAAAAAAAGTGAGTCTCTTTTGTCAAAGCCTCAAAAGTTGTATGTCAGAATTCACAACACAGCTGATAATCAAAGATTGACCACTCTAAAAGATACCTTGAGTACCTTTAGTGGTTCAACTGATGTCATTTTGGTGCTCGGCGAGGACACAACTAAGCAAGCAATAAAGCTACCTTTTAGTGTTGATCTGTCGGAGGAGGCTGTGTCGGCTATAAAAGAGGCGGTTGGCGCCGATAATGTGGTGATTAGTTAATAGAGGCTAATGTATTTGCCCAGCAGAACGCAGTAGAAGCACCCCAAATGATATTAAACAAATTACAGCACTGTCTAGCAACGGATGACGAATAACAAACTTTTCGCCTTTTTTTAAGGCTTTTTTGAGATTTTTGCTATGAACTACCACTAAGTAGCAGATGGCTAAGCCAACAATAAATATTACTACATAGGCACTCCAGCTAGATTTTGTAAGCAAGTTGGCAGAAAGAATCGTTTTGCTTTCGCCAAGTATATTGGTTTTTTTATTAGAGGTAGTACCGTTGGTTGGTGGTAATGGTTTGGCATAAAGAGCGACAACGACTGTAGAGGCGCCACTAGTATTAAAATTGCCACTACTGGCGACACCAAAGCCAACTTCTGTAAAATCATTATCTAAGAGGTTCTGTCGATGCGATGCACTACGCATCCAACCAAGGATTACAGATGTGCTATCATCAAAACCATAAGCTAGGTTCTCGCCTGCCTTTGAATATTGATAATTCTCGTTATCAACAAATATCCACGGGTCGCTACCTTCTGGTGTTTTGTGTGACCAATAATCCCTCCTAATCATATCTTGAGCCTTATTTTGGGCCGCTTGTTGAAGACGAGGGTTTATGACGAGATTTGTTTTGCCTACTTTTTGACGCTGGGCATTTGTAGCATCTAGCAAGGCTGGTGGCGTGATGCTGGTAACAGTACCTAGAACCGCTTTGTTTCTTGTTTGCAGTGGGCTAAAAAGAACCATCAGCAAAAAACCGATACTGGCGAGCATTGGCAAAAAAGGATAGTAGTGTTTTAGGTACTCTTTGGTATGCCTGTGTTTTGGTCGCAGGTTTTTGCGTTGTTTATTTGTTTGCGTTTTGACGCGCTTCATACTTTAACTATACAACATGCTTAAGTTTCTCGCAAAGCATAAAGAGCTATGGCCGAAGCGATGGTTACATTAAACGATTCCTTCTTACCATACATCGTTATCTCTAGTAAATCGTCACAGTAGGTTTGTAGATTAGTTGATAACCCTTCTACTTCTGCTCCGAGTAGTAGAGCACACTTTTCTGGTGGTTGGTAGGTAGTTAATTTAGTACTATTAGGTGTTTGCTCTAGCCCAATAATTCTATACCCAGATTGCCGGAGATTATTTATTAATTGACTAATATCACTCTCGTGACTCCACGAGACTGATTTTTCTGCCCCAAGAGCAGTTTTGGCAATTTGTTTAGAAAGTTTTTGACTGATATGGGGCAAGCGTCCGTCATTTAAATCCATCGGGTAGGGTGTTATGCCACTAAAATAGATATGATCAACACCAAAACCATCGGCAGTTCTTAGTAAAGAACCGACATTGTGGGTGCTTCTGATATCGTGGGCAATAACGACTATACTTCTCATTCACATAGCTTAACATTTGTGGTTAAATAGTTACATATGAAAGCTGTTCAAAATGGTGGGGGTAGGAGCAATGAGCCAAGATGCTCGGTTTGATGACGAACAAGCAACACTAAAACGAGCGCGCATACTAGGCCTGCCCTATATTGACACATCGCAGATTGTCAACAAAGCTCTATACAAAGATATATTATCTAAAGAGGAGTTAAGCACTCTTAGAATTATTCCCCTTCAAGCAGACGAACATTCCATAACTTTTGGCATTACCAATACTACCTCTCAAACTACAATCGCTAACTTTAAACACAGATTTTTAGATCAACGCATTACCTTTGCCTTAATATCTGACAGTGGTTATCGCGAGTATATGCGACTCTATAATCCGCCAAAAAAAGTAGAGTATCAAGATATTAACATAACAACTGCTGGTACAGATGATTTAGTTAAACGAGTGTCAACTATGCTTGAACAAGTTCGTGCCAATGATATGCTGGCTTATTTAGTGCATCAGGCCCATAAATTGCAAGCTTCCGATATTCACACCGAAAATCAACGAGATTATGTTAGGATTCGTTTTAGAATAGATGGAGTCTTGCATCCCATTGCACGAATTACCCCAGAAAAATATAGAATTTTAGTTTCGGCTATAGCTAGCTCGGCAAATTTATCTACACAATCACCAGACGCACAGCAAGGTCATATTTCCCAGAAAGTTAAGATGGCCGATGGCGCAATGGTGGATGTTAACCTTAGGGTAGAAACAGTCCCAACTATTTTTGGTATGGATATAGTTATGCGATTATTTAATCTTAGCCAAGAGATGTATAGTCTGGATAGGCTGGGGCTTAATCCAGAAGAACGACAAGTTGTTGATGATATAATTTCCAAACCATCAGGATTAGTATTGGTGGTTGGCCCAACGGGTTCGGGAAAAACAACTACTTTGTACTCAATGCTTAATTCGCTTAACGAGGATAGTCGTAAAATTATTACTATAGAGGACCCCGTAGAGTATCAATTTGAGGGGCTAACGCAAATCCCAGTTAATTCCAAAAGCTCAAAAGAGGTAAACTTTGCCGAAAAGCTACGGGCCGTTTTACGACTTGATCCAGATGTAGTGATGGTTGGGGAGGTTAGAGATATGGATACTGCCAAAACAGCGTTGCAGGCCTCGTTGACCGGACATTTGGTGCTTTCAACCTTTCATGCCGGTTCGGCATCTTTGGCCCTTACTAGATTGGTTGATGTTATCGGTGCAAATCCTCTGTTTGCTTCGGCAATTAGGCTAGTTATGGCACAACGCTTAGTTCGTAAACTGGATGACAGCACCAAACAACCATATCAGCCGACAGAGGCAGAGCTACAATATATTGCTAAAGTTTTAGAAGACTTACCGCCCGCTTATGTCAAACCAGACTTTAGTAGTTTGCAGTTATTTAAGCCCGGCAGTTCAGCCGATAATCCGTACGGCTACACGGGGCAGTTAGCAATTAGAGAGCAGTTTATGATGACTGGTGAGATTTTAAAGTTAATGCAGAGCAATAGTATCGGGGCAACCAGTCAAGAGATTGAACAGTCGGCTATCGCTAGCGGTATGAAGACAATGCGTCATGACGCAGTCTTAAAAGTTTGTGCAGGGCAGACTACTTTAGATGAAGTAATTCGTGTTCTTGGTTAAGTAATAACTTTGGTTATTTCTGGCACAAGGCGTTTATCTAGAACCGATGGGATTATTTCATCGGGTGTCGGGCTATCTACTAACCCAGCGATTACTTCAGCTACAGCAAGTTTATGTTTATCTGTAATTTTTTGTACTTTATTATCTAGTGCTCCCCGAAAAATTCCAGGAAATGCCAGAGCATTGTTGACTTGGTTAGGAAAGTCGCTTCGTCCAGTTGCAACAACGGAAGCCCCAGCAGACAACGCTTCATCCGGCATAATCTCTGGTATTGGATTAGCCATCGCAAATATAATGGGATTATTGGCCATAGATTGGATGTGGGCTTTGTTTAGCAAGCCACCTTTAGAAACTCCAATAAAAATGTCGGCATTTTGCAGGGCATCGTCGAGATTTCCGCTGATGTTACTTTTGTTCGTCAGAGCTAGCAGTTGTTGCTTTTCGGTGTTTAGGTCGGTACGATGTTTGCTGATGATCCCTTTGCTGTCAACAGCCAAAATCTCTGGGTTGGCAAACAGTTTAAGTAGTTTAATAATTGCCGTGCCAGCCGCCCCGGCACCAACCACAACAATTCGTGTGCTAGACAAGTTTTTGCCAGTAACTTTTGTGGCGTTAATTAACCCCGCCAATACTACAATTGCCGTGCCGTGTTGATCATCGTGAAAGACTGGGATTGCCAACTCCGCTTTAAGGCGATCTTCTACCTCAAAACAAAGCGGAGCAGATATATCTTCTAGATTTATTCCTCCAAAGCTAGGGGCAACTGCTTTAACGGTCGCTACAATCTCGTCCGCCGAGTGAACATCTAAAATAATTGGCAAGGCATCAATGTTTGCAAAATGCTTAAACAACATAGCCTTACCCTCCATAACCGGCAGAGCGCCCTCGGGGCCAATATTGCCAAGTCCTAAAACAGCCGACCCGTCACTAACTACAGCTACCGTATTATTAGTCCATGTGTAATCAGCCGTCTGATCTGGATGGAGGGCCAGATGGCTACTGACCGCTCCTACTCCAGGGGTGTAGTAGGTGCTTAATTTGTCTTTGCTGTCTAGGTTGTCCTTAAGCTTAATAGACAACTTACCCTTTAGTTGTTTGTGAAGTCGTAGTGCCTGCTTTGAATAGTCCATAACATATATTGTAACGCCTTCGAATAAATTTGTGTATCTATTAACACAATAGAGTCCTCAATAATATTAGCAACCCTAGTAATATGAGTTTATTAAATATCAGCAAATGAATTTTAATGTAAAAATGAGTTATGTATCTCTCCCTATGCTAATATATACCTATGGAGCCAATGTCAGAAAATCATTTATCTCGCCAAGGAGCTCAATTCCTCCATCAGCAAGATAGTACACTACATCAGTCTGCCCATACTCAAATAGATCGTAGACACATCCAACTTGTAGAATAGGTTTGTA
>CAZMFO010000005.1:0-47864 GCA_964565615.1 uncultured Candidatus Saccharibacteria bacterium
ACAAACCTATTCTACAAGTTGGATGTGTCTACGATCTATTTGAGTATGGGCACTGTCTGTGGCGGTTCACTACATGAGCACTACTTCTTTACTTTTAATTTTAGATAAATCTTCATCAGCAGACAGGTGTCTTAATTTCTGATACTACACCTCAGTAATTGCTGTATAATTATGACCATGAAAAATGCAGTTCTCGTCCCTGGTCGCCCCGACAAAGACCAGCATTACGATCCTAATCTGCCTAGTAACAGCCAAAACTATTGGTTTGCCTGGTTACAGCGCCAGTTGATTCTAAAAGATATCCATACTGTATCTATTGAACCGCTGTTTCCGTTTCGGCCTCGTTACGACGAATGGAAGAAAGAGTTTGAACGATTCGATATCACACCTGAAACGATACTTGTAGGCCATAGTTGTGGTGGTGGTTTCTTGGTGCGTTGGCTCAGCGAAAACAAAGATAAAAAAGTTAGTAAAGTTGTTCTCGTTGCCCCATGGACTAATCCATTGAATTATGAAGTATCAGACACTGCAGATTTCTTTAATTTCACGATCGATCCCGATTTTCCATCGCGTACAGCCGGAACGACCGTATTCATATCAAGCGACGATGAACCAAGCGTGATAAAGACGGTCGAGATTCTGAAAGAAGAGGTCAAAGACATAGAGTATCGGGAATATACTGATCGTGGGCATTTTAAGACCACGAAGTTTCCAGAGCTACTCGAGGAATGTAAGTCATAAACATAAGTTCCATCGTTATTAAAGTACCCTGTTATGGCGACACAAATACAATGTTCACTTGTTTGAAGCAATAGGCTACAAAGTAACTATAAGCAAGAGCACAAACAATTATTCCTTACAAAAATGTGTAAAATAACCTTATTATTCCTTTGAATAATGTGTTGAGCTTATGCAGCAAGGAGTTTGTGCTATGAAGATAAAACACATGCAATCAATTAGTGTAGCTTTATTTCGTTTTTATTCTCAGCAAAATCGTGCAATAGCGCACCAAGGAGTGTCTGGTAGGGTATATTGTTGCGCTTTGCTTTGGCCTTAATCTTAATTAGATCGGCTTGCTTGACACGCAAAGTAATGGGCTTGCTGGTCTGTAACTCAATGTGGCGTTTTGCGGCTAACTCAGCCTGCTTTTTTACCTCTTCAAAATCCTTAATTGATTCAAATTCACCTCGCTCCAGAGAAGCTTCTAGAGCTTGCTCTCCCTCGTCCAAAACTAGGTTGGTATATGGGTCAAATGTATTACTCATAATTATCTCCTTGCATATATTTACGCCTTAAAACTCTACTGGGATATACTGTTTTTAAAAATATTTCTTTGGTTTGTGGGTTAACAACATACGGGACAGCATAGACATATGCACGAATGCGTACCACATATACTCGCTGATGAGAGTGCGCTTTATTCGGATGGGCAATATCGTCAAGTAAGTTACCGTCTTTGATAGCTAAGATAATCTCATCAAACCCAATACCTCGCACGGCTTTTAACAATTGATTCTTCTCTTCGTTAAAGGATATATCAAAAGCCATGCCTATATTATAGATAATGTACATCTATTGTCAATACATAGATATTCTTACCTTCATTAGCATGGATGCGATTGTCAGTATGTCAAACTACCTTATTCTGCAACACCTTGTCTCTGTCCAGCGAAGCTGGCAAGAGGCTAGCAGCACCAACAAATAATACGATGCGTAAACGAATGTTAGGTCTTCATAGGTACCTTTGTCTGATCGATAAGTTCACTATGACACTGTTGGTAATTGCGGACTTTTCGCAAAAAAAACTACTACGACTAATGTCATAGTGTCGACAGACTAACGATGCATTCTTGCCATGCGACCGGTAATAGTCCCCAAGACAAATATTGCTTAGCTTCTTTGTTTAAACTAACAGTTGGTTTAATACTTCCCTGTTTGGGCACTAATACTCCAATACGGGTTTGTGTGCCTATATATCTCATATGCTCTCTTTCCAGATACTTAATTGTATTCTAGAAGTGGCGCTTATCTATCTGAACCTGAGCATGCATGTTAAAATAATAAAGCAAAACGGAGACACAGAACTATATGAAAGGCATTATTTTAGCAGGTGGTAGCGGAACGCGACTGCATCCAATTACGCAAGGTATTAGCAAACAACTTATACCAATTTACGATAAGCCAATGATTTATTATCCTTTATCCACCCTAATAATGGCGGGCATTAAAGATATTTTGATCATCACCACCCCTCACGATCAAGATCAGTTTAAACGCTTGCTTGGGGATGGATCTAACTGGGGAATTAATCTAGAATACGCCGTGCAACCATCTCCTGATGGCCTAGCTCAGGCCTTTATTATTGGCGAGTATTTTATTGGCAACGACAAAGTAGCTCTTGTGCTTGGAGATAACATATTTCATGGTGCAAAGCTAGACGAATCACTCAAAAATTGCACCGATCCAGACGGAGGTATCATTTTTGCCTATCAAGTCTCTGACCCTGAACGCTATGGAGTTGTTGAGTTCAATGCGAATATGCAAGCTAAATCTATTGAAGAAAAGCCAACCAATCCAAAAAGCAACTACGCCGTTGTTGGTTTATATTTTTACGATAATAACGTGGTCGAGATTGCCAAAAGCATCAAACCTAGTACACGTGGTGAGCTAGAGATTACCTCTGTTAACGAAGAATACTTAAAACTTGGGAGGCTTAAAGTTACTACTCTTGATGATGGCGATGTCTGGCTAGATACTGGGACGATAAACAGCCTCAGCGATGCAACCGATTATGTACGAGTCCTCCAAAACCGAACCGGGCAAATAATTGGCAGTCCAGAAGAAATCGCCCACAAGCAAGGCTTTATTACTAGTGAGCAACTCCAAAAACTAGCAGAACCCCTCAAAAAATCCGGCTACGGCAAATACTTACAAATCTAGTAACTCAACCAATAATCAAACCATCTGCTAAAAATATAAACTGTCGAATTCTCAATGTATAATTGTAAAAGAAGTGAGAAGCATACAGCACACTAAAAAGGACACCTTAACTAGTACATTAAGTGCTCAACCGTTCTTTTATGTCTTGATATCAGGGTTAATTTACACAATTAGAGCATGGGAATATATTGCCAAACCACAACTCTATGCCGAAGACGGTGCTGTTTGGTTAACGGATGGATTTAATCTTGGCATAAAATCACTATTTATACCCTTAAATGGTTTTTCTCACTTGTTTGAAAGACTATTTGGTTTACTAATAGCGCAACTCCCCCTGCTTTGGGCGCCATTCTTATTCAACATTACGGCATTTTTTATCTTCTGTTTAATGGTTTACTATCTCTATTCGGCCAGAACCAAGATATTAACCTCCACCTTCGAACGGCTATTTATGCTAGTTTCGTTATGCTTAATTGCTAATGTCGATGAGTTATTTTTTAACTTTTCTAACTCTGTATTCTTGCTGGGCATAATTGGAGTTTTATTGATTGTTGCCAAAAAATCAAAAAATAAATACATCAATGTTCTAGAAAAATCTCTATTTATCATAACCTGCCTGACCTTGCCTTTTGCGTGGATATATTTAGTGATCCTACTGCTAGATTGGCTCGTGTTGCATAAAAGACAGCTCTTCTTCTTAATGTCGGCGATCCTTGGGTCTATTGTGCAACTAATAATCTATCTTGGATCAGAAACAACCAGATCCCCTGTTACCCTAGTATCTATGCTTACAAAGCATATCGTTCTCGAGATTTATAATCAGATTATTATTCCTGCACTACTTTTTGCAAGAATTGATATCAATACCGAGCTTCCCATCTCCTTAAAACGACTGTTGTTTACCTTTATTCTGTTTGTTTGTTTGTTTGTACTAACAATTATTGTATTTAAAAAATCTAACCGACAAACCAAGCTCCTCTTGCTGTTCATAGCAGGTATGACTTTTGCATCACTAAAGAGCCCTTTTATAGTTGGGTCATCTGCGCTTGATGCGATTAAATATATGGCTACATCACAATTTGGCGACCGCTATTTTATTTTTGGCATACTTGGTATGTCTATTGCTTTAGCCAAATTTGGTAGCATCTACTTATCTAAGCGAATCGGCCATTTTGCTCTCGTAATATTTACAACAATAGGCGCACTCTCTTCAATAAAGCATAACACCTTTGTTGTTAACAAAAACTTTGCAGACTATACAAATGACTATTCCAACGGAATTAAGCAAATGAAAAACGTCGATTTATCAATACAAGACGTAATAATACCCGTCAATCCTGGTGGTTCATGGGTTATAAGGTTTAGCAAAACCAATCCAGACAGTCAAATCTATTAATTAACCAAATCGGTGTCTGAATGATCTGATTCTTTAAATACAACTTTAGAGTAAAGTGCAAAGTTCCAAAACATACCCGCCAATACAGCTGTAGCCTTTGCTAAGTTAACGGCTATTTGATGTTGATAGTCTATCCATCTGCTATTTAAAGCCGTTTGGGTCAATCTATCCATAAGCTCAGAATAAAGAGGGGTGGTAATGGCGATTATCGCTGTTTGCACCACCACAATACTTGCACCCGTTACAATAAAAAACTTAACAAACGATCTTACAGACGGTGATTTATGGTGCTTAAATACAAAATGATGGTTTAAATAATAAGAGACAATCACGCCAAAACAAACAGATATTACATTAGCTACCAATACCGGAAATCGCACTATAAATGCCAAAATATTAAGAATCAAAAAATCTAATGTGGTGTTAAACACCCCTACACAAACAAATCTCACAAACTTAACGTTTAACAATCTACGCATCATTACTAATAAAGTATAGTACATCTGCTAAACTAGATAGTTATGAGACTTGGAATATCTATACCTACATACAATGAGTCAAAAAATATCGTCAAACTGCTACAGGCTATCAAAGATATTGCTTCCACACTAAGTAACGTTAATGTAACTGTTGTGATTGTAGACGACAGCTCCCCTGATAATACTGGCAAAATTGTTGCTGACTTTGCAAAAACCAGCAATACAAATAGATTTCAAGTAGTCTTGCTCAATCGCCACACTAAAGACGGTTTTGGAAAGGCTTGTATTGCAGGGTTTAACAAATTAATCAAATTGGGTGTTGATTCTGTCTTGCAAATGGATGCTGATTTGTCGCACAATCCAAAATATATCCCAAAGCTACTTAATAAGGCAAAGACAGGTGCCGACTTTGTTGTAGCATCTAGATACATTACAGGTGGGGGCACTCCAGACTGGCCATTGCATCGAAAACTACTAAGTAAGTATGGCAATTATTATGCAAGGCTTATACTAAACAACAAAATTACCGACTATACTGGAGGCTACAATCTGTATAGCAATCAATTATTAAAGAAAATTAACCTAAATCGTATTTCCTCAACAGGCTATGGCTTTTTAATAGAGTTAAAGTATAAAGCGCTCCAAAATAGTCTTTCAATGGCCGAGGTACCACTAGTATTCCACGACCGAAAACACGGTAAATCTAAGATACCCAAGAGCACTTTATTTAAAAACCTTTTATTGGTGCCTAAATTACGACTTACAAAAAGTTTGTAACAGTTATACTGCTTGTGGTATTATGATAATACTAATAACTAATACTACGGATAGTTATGTCAGCACAAAAATATAAAGTCAGCAACAGTAATAAAACCAAATCTAAAAAAACACTGATTATTGTCTTAGTTATCATAATTTTGGCAAGCGTTGGGGGATACTTTTATTTTAAAAAAGAACAGCAAAATAATAGCGTTAAAGATAATGCTCAAACCTCTTCTGCAAAAACCGACATCATAAATCAAGACAAAAATACCACTATCGACCCTTCCGATCCTAGTAAACCTACTGATAAAGTTAGCGACACAACATCCGACCAAGTACCGGTGTCTACTACGACATCTATAAAGATTACCTCGGTTAGTCAATCTGGTGGGCGGGTAGTGGCTGTGGCTGAGACCACTGGTGAATCTAGTGGTAAATGTGTGTTTTCGTTTACTACGCCGGATGACAAACCAGTAGTCAAAGAGGTAACAGCAACCAACAATAAATGCGAGGTTAACATACCAGAGGTAGAGTTTACCAAGATAGGATCGTGGAGTCTAAATGTTTCTTACTATGCAGGAGATAAAAAAGCCGAGGATACTCGTGATGTTACGATTAATTAAAACTGGTTTACTAATTGGCTTTGTTGCCATCTTGACTGTTCCAGCAACCACATACGCTGTAACGGGTAGCAATTGGCGTGCCGGTAACATAATTGATGATGACATTTTTTACAACAATAATGATATGTCTATTGCAGATATTCAAAACTTCTTAAACAGCAAAGTTAGTACTTGCGATACTTGGGGCACACAGATATATTCTGGTAGCCAAACCAGAGCCCAGTATGGAACAAGCAGAGGCTACCCACCACCCTATACCTGCCTTAAAGACTATTCCCAAAACGGTAAATCATCTGCCCAGATTATCAAAGAAGCAGCAGATGCCAATAATGTAAGCACTCGTGCTTTAATTGTTTTACTTCAAAAAGAGCAATCTCTTGTTACCGATGACTGGCCATGGAGTATTCAATACCGGAGCGCTACTGGTTATGGTTGCCCCGATACTGCACCTTGTGATGCGCAATACTACGGTTTTTATAATCAGGTTAACAAGGCCGCGTGGCAATTTAGACGATATGCCACGGTGCCTAATAGCTACCGCTATAAGCCGTTTCAGAATAACTACATTCAATATAACCCCAACGCTGGTTGCGGTGGGACAAATGTATTTATAGAGAACTATGCAACTGCAGGGCTTTATAATTACACGCCATATCAGCCAAATGCATCTGCTTTAGTTAATTTATTTGGCGAAGGCGATGCCTGTGGGGCATACGGCAACCGCAACTTTTGGCGCCTCTTCAATGACTGGTTTAGTTCAACAATATCAGGTATTGCTAAGTTTCAGAGCTATGACCGACCACATCCAACAGGAGCACTTATAAGAAAAGTTGGAGACCCTAGAATATATAAAATGGTCGAAGGAACAAAAGTGTTACTGCCCAACTTCGAAGTTATGCTAAGCCACGGCTACAGCGAAGCTAATGTAAAAATATGGAATGTTGCTGATCAATATGCAACCATAAACACCGAAAAGCTTGGCTACAGAAGCGGGACCTTAATACGAGAAAATGGTAGCCAAAAAATATACGTTATAGAATGTACCAACCAATTTTACTCAAGCTGTATCAAACGACATATTGCTAGTTATGAGG
Organism: uncultured Candidatus Saccharibacteria bacterium; assembly: GCA_964565615.1. Classification (GTDB taxonomy): domain Bacteria; phylum Patescibacteriota; class Saccharimonadia; order Saccharimonadales; family JAGQNJ01; genus HK-STAS-PATE-36. The sequence goes on from CAZMFO010000005.1 coordinate 7,295, forward strand.
TTTATCTATCGTTGGGATATAGAGACAATGAAGTTCTACAAACAGGGTACAACCACCTGGCAGATATTCCTTTAGGCGCTCCAGTAACAAGCTCCACCACCCACCCCAACGGCACGCTTGTCAGAGAGAGTCACACAGGAAAAATCTATTTGATAAAAAACGGTGTTAGGTATTATGTTCAATCGTGGTACCTATTCCAAATCAACCGGTTTGATCTATCAAAAGTTAGGACAATGTCTGCAGGTGATAGCAGTTTACCAAAAAACGAAACATTCCCCGTTTACGACAGCCCCTTATTAGCAAGACCCATTGGTGATGTAAGAATCTTTTCTATTAGCGATAACTTATATGGCACCACATACAAAAGACATCTATCAAATTTTGACGTATTCTCGCTCCTTGGGTATCAAGAGTCTGATGTGGTTCCGCTTGAAAGCAGTCTAACTAATTCTTATGTTACCGTAACACCTATACAGTAAGTTCTTAGAGTTATACTTTTAACGTCATCTGTTTTGTTTGATATAATAATCGGTAATGATAAAAGTGAGTTTTGTTCTTGATGGTAAAACGGTATCTGATAAGCAATTTAGTAACCTGTTGAAACTAAAAGATTCTGCTACAAAACTTAATGTCGAATTTATTATCTATTCTTTTCAAAAAAATACCAACAACCTGCCGTCACACATTTTTGTACCTCCCACAAATACTAACGCCGAAGACGATCCATTAGTGTACAGCCTATTTACAGCAAGAGGTAAGTGGGTTGTGCTTGCGCCGATTGACACAATAATAAACCATCTCCCTACTATTGTTTCATCTATTAAATTAAATGACGGCTTGGCTATATGTAGCAAACTCGCGCCAAACACACTACATAAGCTCTTAGGAGTTAGAAATATCTCCTCAACAAAATATATTTGTTTTGACCGAAAATTTTTGGTGTCTAACTTCAAAAGGCCTAACTTTGAAGTTTATGCCCTAAAACGAGCTGACTTATTATCAGCAATCAAGTTTTTGCCTCCTAGTGTACTTCCTAAAGGTACAGATCCGTACTTTTCTAACCAAGTTATATTATGGCGACCCACCACAAAGATACTTAAACGAAAGTTACGTTCACTCAAAAAAAGAGCTCTTGCGTACATAAACAATATGTTCAACTTGGTTAAAAAATCGATAACAAAAAGACGGCTCCAAACACGAACCCCTAAAATTCAATGGACCTCTAAAATGCCGGTATTTATAATTTGCAGGGATCGTGTAGAGCCACTCAAAAAATTAGTGGCATGGATAGAAGAGGAGGGGCTAAAAAATATTATATTCATAGACAACGATTCTACTTATAAACCACTCCTTGACTACTTAAATTCAACACCGTATAAAGTAATTTGGCTCCGCAAGAATATTGGCCATTCTTCTCCTTGGAGCGAATACATTGTAAACACATACGCACAAGATCAACCATATATTGTTTCTGACCCAGATGTTATTCCGGCAGAAAAATCACACGGAGCTATTAAACACTTTATAGATTTATTAAACAAGTATCCTAAGTACGTTAAGGTTGGTTTTGGGCTAAAGATCGACGATTTGCCAGATCATTACGAGCTAAAAGACGCTGTTATTGCTTGGGAAAGTCAATTTTGGGAGGATAAATTGAGTAAGGATGTTTATAAGGCAGAGTTAGACACCACGTTTGCCCTATATAGGCAAAACACACCCCAGACATTAGGGCCAGCACTAAGAACAGGAGGCAAGTTTGTAGCTCGACACGAACCGTGGTATATAAATAGCAAAAATATCTCTAAAGAAATGTCTTATTATAGATCACACGCCAACACAGATATTGGAACATGGGGTACAGATAAAGATAGTCTTGCCCCAATCTACTCCAACTATCTTGAGGAAGAAAACAATTCGCAACAGCAGAAGATATAAAATGTTATAAAGCAAAAATTCTCTTAACGTTTTTTTCGTACGCCTTTTTAGTGTGCTTTTCTAGAATGCTTAGGTTATGTGCCCGTCGTTTATCACCGTCAGAAAGCTCTGGGTTTTGATAAAAATCAATGACCTTTTCTGCATATTCTTTAGCAGTAAGATTATTTTTTACTAAAAATCCATTTTTGCCGTCGTCAATAACCTCTACTATACCGCCAACGGCTGGGGCAACTACAAACATATTTGCTTTGATAGACTCCAAAATAACATTTGGCATACCTTCGTTTTTACTAGTTAACAAAAATAAATCATAATCATCAATTGGCAAGCTAAAGTAACCATTAAACAAACCTCTATATTTAATTGTCGGGTGCTTTGATATAAGCTTAAGAAATCTGTCGTTATGACTATACTCTGGGTCGATAGATCCAAAAAAGTGTAGCTCAATGCCTTTGTCGCCTAATTTTCTACCAACCTCAACGGCAACATCTACTAATTTTGAGTCAGAAACCCTACTCGCCCATAAAACCTTTTTGGTGATTTTATAGTTTTTCTTGGGCTTAATCTTAGTGTCTATTGGCAAATATAATGGAGTTATTTTGCCTTCATCAAAGCCGTTTATCTCTATTAACTGTTTTTTATAAGTTAACGAATCCGTAATAAACTGGTCCACAAATGGGTAGGTCTCTACTAATCCGTTTTTTATCCAGTTCCATAAATACCCCTCTTCGTCCATATCGTACGCGTATGTGTGTAAATATGTTTTAACGCAGTCGTTAACAGCAGGGCCGTTTCTAATTAACAAATCATAGCCCATTTGAGAATTAACTATGTTAAATCTTTTAACATTCCAGTTTTGCAGTATCCTTAACAAAAAGGTTAGTCTTTGATCGTAATCAAACCCAAATAAATAATCTCGCATTTCTATAAATACAACGTTGGGGTGTTTAGTGACAAAACTAGACCACGGAGAGTCAACATCTAATGTGCTAAAAACTAGTATGTCTTTATTAGTGTTTGCCGAAAGTGCCTCGATTAACCTAATAATCGCTAGGTCTGCACCACCCCTAACAATGTGCGGAACAACTACCACATCATCAAATTGCCTATTGATATATTTGTTGCAAAACTCATAATACCTTAAGCTTAGTCGCGACTCTGTTGGATAACTAGATACTTCTAGGTGGTCGGTAATTTCTTTTGAGGCCCTTATCATTGGCTCGTACTTATTAATTGCTTGCCAGCTCTTTAATATATTTGGGGTAATACCTATATTAATAAACCTCTCTGGTAAAAATCGCTCGATCTCTGGTTGTTGTTGCGTTGCTAAATCTTGCCTAGCATCAGGCTGAGAAACACGACGCTTAACACCATCACGAATATTTTTTGCTAGTTGTTTATTTATAACATACTGTTGTTTTAAGTAGTCATTGATACTTTGTTTGTTAAATGTTGCTTTTTTTATTATCTTTTTAATGTGTTGCTTGTATTTTACGCCCTTAAAACTAACTAACTCCTGAGCCCTGCTTGCTTGTAGAGCTGGTGTGCTAACTTTATAGCTAGAAAGTTTAGAGAAGTTTTTTGGTTCGTAAAAAGGGTTGGGTCTTAGTGTAGCCCCAGAAGCGACCTGGTCCATAAGTAAACTAATGCTCTTTCTGCGATAAAAAAAGATCGTATTTGGTATGTTAATAAATTGATACCCTTTTTGTAGCGCTCGCATATTCCAGTCCCAGTCTTCCATACCATAACCATTGCTGTTGGCTTTGTACAACAATTCACTAAAAACTTCTTTGTCCACAAAAGACTGACTAATAAAGTAGTTATGCTCAAACATATTAATTTGGTGGAACTCTTTAGAACTAATGTCTAGTTTTTTAATAATGTAGTCTGAAGTACCAAAACTAACCAAAAACTCCGGTGAATATACTGCTGGTTTAGTATTACGCTTAGCGATTTTGTAAGCTTCTAGCAAATAGTTTTCGGTAAAAAAATCATCGCCGTCAAAAAAGGCTATGTATTTACCTTTGCTCTTACTTATTAGATAGTTTCTGCTTTTGCCTAAATCTCCAAGGCTAATTTTGTATATTTTTATGTTGGGTATTATATTCTTAAATTGATGAGCAATTTTGGCTGTTGTATCATCTGCATTATCTAGGCTTAGGTTAACCTCAATTTTTGTTATGCCTCCAGCAACGGCTGTTTCTATACATTTGTTAATACACCGAAGGGTTTTATAAAGCAAAAGACCCTCTTTATGGGCTGTTATGTTAACCGAAATCTGAACATTATTGTCTTGATGCTTTGTTGTCATTACTTAATAACCCTCTTTTTAAGCCCACTGATCTTTTCTTTAGAAATATGCCTAACCCTACCTGCAAGTATCCTTGCTAGGCGCCTTGTAGATGTAGCTTCTATGGTTTCTGGATCTTTAGCAGGCAAAGTAGTTTGTATATTGTTTGTACTAATAATAATATCTTTAACAGATGCGTATTTAGTGTCTCTTGTGTTTAGTATTTTGCCATCATTAATAACTTTTGCTAAACCTTCTGCATAACGATAAATGTGCAACTTATCGTAAAGTAACTTGCTAGCTAATTTGGTCTTTGCTTGCTCAATTGTGTTCTTGTTACCTACAACTGCTTTGATACTTTGTTTAATTGTATTTTTAGATTCTGTATCTAACTTAAACGCTACACCTTCGCTTAACAGTAACTCACCGAGTGGATCTCCACCATTTGTTAAAATTGGCACTCCGTTCCCTGCTAGGTCGGCAACTCTTAGCCTAAACGAGTATTCGTTCTCTAGAAAATCACTATTTATAGAAATAGCTAGGTCTGCGTTGTTAAATACTTCTATCCGGTCTTCGTAATCAACCCAATCTTTAAACTCAACAATGCTTTTGTTTAGATTTAGCTTCTTACATAAACTTAACGCCTCGATATACTTACCATTAAATCGCTTGTTGTCTTTTGGGTAAAATGGATTAGAGCCCCCGACAACTATTAATTTTGCTAACTTAGATATTTCTTTATCCGAAAAGGCATAAATTAAATCTTTAATATCAAACCAAGGGTAAACACCACCAAACCACAAAATGTTTAGCTTTTCGCTATGCTGGGCTTTTTTTGGTTTTGATTCTTTATTAATATGGCTAGCGCTTTCTACAAAAGCAGGTAGTGTAACAAATTTACTATCGTCAAAATTAAGCAACCCGCCAACACCACCAATTACACCTCTGTAAAAATGCTTTTGATTTTCGTTGCCAATAAGTACATAATCGGCTCTTATTAAGCATTCGTTAAATGCATCTATAAAAGGCAAGTAATTTTCGCTAGTTAATAATGACTTATCACCATCTTTATCTAGGGACTTAGTTAAAAACTCTACATAAACTGGCGAATAAGCATCGACTATTGCTTGAACATTCTTTGGTATGGCATCTAATATAACGCTAGATAACCCACTAAGTGCAGAGCTAAAAATAACCGTATCGTATTTGCTTGTTAGATCCCTCAATAAATGGCTACTTCCATCGTAAGAAACAATGTTCATACCGTTTGTTGCTTGACCACCTTGATTAAATTCGTACCAAACACCAATATCTATTTTTTTAATACCTGCTTTCTGTAATCCTAAACCCATTCTCCAAAAACGCAACCCCGAGCCTTCTACTGTTTTTTTTGTATCTGTAGGTACCGGGTTATAGCTCATTAACAAAACTTTTTTCATTATTATTTATCCTTTTTAATTTTGCTCTTTTTGTGTCTCAAATAGTATTTTGTATAGTCTTTTAGTCCGATTCTCTTTGCTAGCTCTTCTTTATTGTTAAGTATTTTGTTATTGCTTTCCAGTAATTGTTCTTTTTGAGAAACCTGCGCTTCTAGTGAAGATATCTTTTTGTTTAGTACACCTATTTCTGCAAGCAAGGCGTTTTCTCGCTCTTCGTACCAATTTGTAATAACGCTTTGTGGGTTTGGGTTGTATTGTTTTCTTGGGCTATAACTAGGCTTTGCGACAACCCTAGCCTCTCCAACATATTGAAATATTCGTGCATCATCTTTACTTAAAAGATTAATAAGTTCTTTGCTAGGATTAATTATGCCTACTTTTTTTAATTGATTTATTAAATTACTCTTTGTATATATAGCCTCTGTATAATCCCACTTAGAAACCTCATACCCTGCTTCTCCAAAAATTCGAGCAATCTCTTTTTTAGTATAAAAATGTAAGTGGGTTTTGTCTAGCAGTCCAGTTTCGCCATATTCAAATTGTCCATCCAACAAGTCTATCCGTACAGAAGCATGCGCCATATTTGGTATAGAAAATAGTATTGTTCCGTTCTTTTTTAAATGATTCTTTAATAACTCGAGTGTCTCTACGGGATTATACAAATGCTCTATAACATCCAAAAAAACCATATGGTCATATTTAATTCCTTTGAGTGTTTTAGTAAACGCATCCTCAACAAATCCAGTATGGACTTTTCTTAATACTTTACTGGCCTTATTTGCATCGCCCTTGTCTGGCTCAACACCATCTACTACACAGTTTTTATGTTCTATTAGTGCCTTTCCAAAATTCCCTAAACTACACCCTACATCTAATACTGTTGAGTCTTTTTTTACTAAATCAAATATTTTGTTCCACGGATTATTTGGTGAGTTTGGAATAAATTGACCTGCATAATTTGACATGTATTTTTTTTAGCTCCTCTTACTGTGCTTTATGCTAGTTTCCGTAGCCTGCCACAAGCTATCAAGATCAACCATTCCACCCCACCTTCCGCGTTGTTTATTTCGGTGAATAGTGAAGGAGGAGCCTCTTTCTTCAAAATCAATATGTTCTGAGTCTGTATTGCCAAACAAGCCGACTTTCAAAAAATATCTGCCCTCGGCTAAAGGCAAATGGACGATGTAATCTATAGCCTTTTTGTTATTTAGCTTCACTTTATCTATTATTGTATTAGTACCGTAAATATACTCTCCATCTTGTTTAAAAATCGCTACCCCAACATTCTTTACGCCTTCGTGTTCCCACTGTAATCTTACCAATGCACGTTCACCAGAAATAAAACTTTTTGAAGAAGACTCATCTGTCTTCATTATTCTTATCTTAATGCCTGATTTCTTATATGTTGGTTTTTCTTGTTCTTTGTCCTTATTCTCGTCTTCTTCGTTTATTGCTTTGTCGTAGCTTTCATCGTTCAACTCACTATACCGACTCGCTATTTTATGTGCTTTGCCGTCCGAAACTATTTTGCCTTCGTCTATCAATATGGCCCTATTGCAAAATCGTTCTACAGCGCTCATTGCATGTGTAACCAGAATAACAGTCTTTTTCTTGTGTTTTAGCTTTTCAAAATAATCGTGGCATTTTCTCTGAAAGGCTTCATCGCCGACTGCCAAAATTTCATCGATAAGCAAGATATCTGATTCGGCCCTTATTGCTACACTAAATGCCAACCTTACCTGCATGCCCGAAGAATAGTTTTTTAGCTTTACGTCCATAAAGTCTTCTAGCTCGGCAAAAGAAACAATATCATCGTACATCTCGTCCATTTGTTTACGCGAAAAACCTAGTAACGCACCATTTAGGTACACATTGTCGTGCCCAGATAATTCTGGACTAAACCCAACACCTAGCTCTATAAAAGGAGTAAGCTTGCCGTTAATTTGAATGTTGCCAGATGTAGGCGTGTACACACCAGCTAATAATTTTAGCAACGTGCTCTTTCCACCTCCGTTTTTACCTACTATACCTAGAAATTCCCCTTTTTTTACCTCAAAGCTCATATTGTTAACCGCCCTAAATTCGCCCTTGGCAAATCTAGGGTCTTTATGATTGCTACTTTTCTTAGCAAGCCCTACAAAAAATTGCTTAAAGGTCTTTGAGCTGTTTTGTTCTTTAAAGACTTTAATTAGGTTATCTACTTTAATTGCTATGTCGTCGTTCACCTTATATATTCTCCGCAAAATATTTGGATTCGTTCTTAAAATAAACTATCGATCCCACGACTATCAAAGTAATAATAATAAAAGGGATAGCTATAAGTTTGCCCTGTAATGCGGTCCAGCTATTTACAACAATAGGATCGTGAGATATTAACGACCATCTGCTATCCTGAATTATTTGGGCAACAGGATTAATCATTAATAGTGGCTGAAATTTTTGTGGAATATAACTAAGGGGATAAAGAATTGGTGTTGCATAAAACCCGGCCTGTAGTAAAACCTCCCATATATACGATGCGTCTCGATATTTTACAAAAAGTGCACTCAAAAAAAAGCCTAACGCCGTTGATAAAATCAACAATTCTACCAACAACAACGGAAACATCACCCAACTTTCCATAGGTCTTACGCCATTTAAATACGCCAATACCCCTAGCACAACCATATTTAAGCCTAAATTTATAAACGCAGAGGATACGGCACTTACCACCACTAAGTAACGGGGAATTCTGATTTTTTTAATGAGGTCTGCCCTCGAAACTATTGACGTCATCGCCATACCAGTTGACTCTGTAAAAAAACTCCATAATACTATTCCGAGCAGTAGATATATTGGCGCATGAGGGATATTATTACCCAATCTCAAAAACTTAATAAACACGATGTAAAGAATCGCAAACAAAAACAGTGGTCTTAAAACCGACCATGTATATCCTAATAACGAACCCTGATATCTAATCTTAAAGTCAGAAGCAATCATCTCTCTAAGGATTGATCTGTTTTTGTGACTTAAAACGTTCATTACTCGATATATTTTATCAGTTTTGTGCCATTATTGCACAAAAGTGTATTTTATAAATTGCGTAACTTACGTGTAAAATGGGTATTGGTATATATGGTAAAGCGAATTATCCTAAAAACATCTGATGCATTGAATGATGGTGGCCTACGGCTAGTCGCCAAAAAGGCCATACGTAAAGTATTTAAAGGAGTTGCCGGACAAAGCCTAAAAGACGAGTATAGAAGTCTAGTAAAAACAGAGGACTTGCTATCGGTAAATTGGACAGAGGACCCGTATAGACCAAAAGCCGTATCCAAAAAGTCATATTCTACCGCCTGGGTAATGTCCCCTCCCGGCAAAGGTTCGGGCGGACATCTAAGCATATTTAGGTTTTTACAGTTTCTAGAGAATAGTGGGCACAAAGTAACAATCTACCTTTACTCAAACAACCGACATACTGATATCGATTTATGGAAGTCTGTTATCGTCAATCACTTTCCGTCAATCAAAGGAGACATCAAACTCCTAGAGGAGTCAAGCAAGAGCATTGCCTTTGATGCTGTGTTCGCCACCGGCTGGGAAACTGCTTATCCAGTCTATGGTTTTACAAACTCTGCTCAGAAATTTTATTTTGTACAAGATTTTGAACCAAGCTTTTATGCAACCGGAACAGATTCGGTTCTCGCAGAAAATACGTATAAATTTGGGTATTTCGGAATCACAGCAGGTGGCTGGTTATCCAAAAAGCTTAAACAAGAATACGGTATGAAGACGAATTATTTTACGTTTGGGATTGACCACGATATATACCAATACCAGCACCAAAAAGACCGTAATGCGGTATTCTTTTACGCTCGGCCGGTTACTGCAAGAAGAGCATTTGAGCTAGGAATACTTTCGCTCGAAGAATTTGCAAAACGTAACCCACAAACAACAATTCATCTTGCGGGATGGGACTTACATCGATATTCTATTCCGTTTAAGCACATCTCTCACGGCATTGTTACCCCGCACGAGCTCGCTTCTATCTACAACAAGTGCTCTGCCGGATTAGTCTTATCCTTAACCAATATGTCTTTATTACCTCCCGAATTGCTTGCTTGTGGAACAATACCTGTCATTAACAAAGGAGACAACAATAAACTGGTTTATGATAATCCTTATTATGCATGGACAGAGGCAATGCCCGCTCAAATAGCAAAAACCATAGAGTCTGTGCTAAAAAATCCGCAAAAACAACAGACCGCTGAACTTGCATCTAAAAGCGTGGCTAATCTAAACTGGGAATCTTCTGGTGAAAGATTTATAAAAATCTTTGAGTCTCAAATGAAGGACCCTAAATGAAGTTAGTCTCTGTTTTTATTCCTACATACAATGGCGAAGAATATATCTATGATTGTCTTAAGGCGGTTTTTGAACAAAAGCTACCGAAGGGCTGGGATATTGAGGTTCTTGTAACGGATTCGTCATCAACAGACAGAACGGTCGAAATTGTTAAATCTTTTCCGAAAGTAAACTTAGAAGTCATTCCTAAATCCGAATTTAGTCATGGCAAGACAAGAAACGATGGAGCTCATAAAGCAAAGGGCGAGTTCATCGCATACTTAACCCAAGATGCGATACCATCATCTTCTCGATGGCTAAGCTATATGATAGAACCTTTTTTTATTAACCCCGACGTAGTTGGTGTAGTTGGTAAGCAAATACCCCGTTCTCGTGCTTCAGAAACAATCAGAAGAGAGGTTACATCAGTGTTCTCTTCTCTTGGAGCAGACCACTCTATATCTCTTCATAGATTAAACAATCTATTTGACAACACGCTTGCAAAGCCAAATGCTATAGGTTTTATGTCGGATGTAAACTCTGCATACCGCCGATCGTATATAATAAAGCATCAATTTAAAAATGTTGATTATGCAGAAGATCAGATGATGGGCGACCACATAGTCAATAAACATAAACTAATTAAAGCGTACACTCCTTTTGGGTCGGTGATTCACTCTAACGATTACGGCCCTTTTGAGTATTTTTACAGGAAAGTTGACGAAAGAATAGGACTCTACAAAAGCCTAGGTATAGATCAACAAATTGGGAAAAAACGCTTTTTTAAAGACTTGGTGTTTGGTTTGCTCGCTGACGCTAAGTTTACTATTCTAGACAAAGGCGCTTCTCTTTCCAAAAAAATCGTTTCGTTATTGTTGTATAATTTTCTCTATAATCTATCTGCTTGTCGAGCTCGCTATATTCCAATGCAAAAACTTATTTCGGATAAATCACTCTCTTTAGAATCAAGGCGATCACAAGAAAAAAAATGAAGGTTGCGGTTGTTATACCAAATTGGAATGGCCAAGATTATATTGCGAATTGTTTAAAATCGCTAGAAGAACAAACTCTTAAGCCTGACATTATTGTAGTAGATAATGGGTCGGTGGATAATTCGGTAGAAATTATACAAAAGGAGTTTCCTGGCGTTAAATTATTGCCTCAAAAAACTAATCTAGGTTTTACTGGTGGTGTAAATAAAGGGATTAGATATGCCATAAAAAATGGGTATGAGTATGTTGCCCTTTTTAACAACGATGCTATAGCAAGCATCAGCTGGCTTAAAAATCTGGTCGAATCCGGCAATAAACACCAACAAGTAGGTATTGTTACCGGTAAGCTAATGAGGGCAGACAAGAAGCGTTTTGACAGCACCGGGGACTTCTATTCTATTCGCGGGATTCCATTTCCGAGGGGCAGAAATCAAATAGACAAAGGGCAGTATAACAAAATAGAAAGTGTTTTCGGTGCCTCTGGAGGAGCTAGCCTATATAGAGTTAAAATGTTCGAAGAAGTTGGATTATTTGATGAAAGATTTTTTGCATATTACGAAGATGTTGATATTTCTTTCCGAGCAAGGTTACGTGGCTGGGATATCATATATAATCCTTCCTCGATCGCATACCATGAAGTATCAGCTACAAGCTCAAAACTTGGTTTGTTTAGTTATTATCACTCAACTAAAAACTTCTATTTTCTATACTTAAAGAATATGCCCTCTTGTCTCTTTTTAAAATATCTTCCTTCTTTCGTGTATCAAGCGATGAGGAGTGCGGCGTCGAGTTTGGTACACTTTCGAACAATTAGCTATTTAAGGGCTATGTTGTGTGTTTTGTTTTACGCACCATCTGTCCTAAAAAGCCGCTACAGTATACAAAAAAACAGAAGAATATCCTGCGAGGAAATTGATAAGCTTCTTTACCATAGCAAGCCTCCAATCTCTCCCGAAATATAGCTGAAATGTTGACAATTACGCTATTAGCCCTGATCCTAAAAGCCGTGACAGCAATAGCTCATTAATTATACCTATTTGGTAGGGCAATACCTGCTAGGCCCCACCATATGTAAGCAACAGCCTCGTTTGACCAAATATGCACAAAGAAGTTGGTAACCGCCAGACCTAAAAAAGCACTAAACAACGCTAATGAAAACCAATCGTGATATGATTGCTGTGCCAATTTATAGCCCAAAACAGCTAAGATACTAATAAACAAAGCAATACCAATGATACCTACCTCAAAGGCAATCTGTAGATAATAGTTTTCATTTAAAACGGTACCTTGTTTCTTATTTTTTATAGAAGCCAACCCCGCCGTTCCTGTTCCGCTTCCTGCCGGATTCTGTATAATTTTGGCGATTGACTCTCTCCAATATCTTAACCTCAATTCGTTGGGGTCTTCTAGGGTGGTGCTATTATCGGCATGAAAGACGACATTTTGCACGAAGTAACTGTTTTTTTGTGCCACAAAAAAAGAAATCACTACAAAGCAAAGTAAGACAAGAACCATCGCTAGTTGTTTTACCTGGGGCTTTTTTAGTCGCCTTTTTGCCTCAAAAATAAATAGCGTAAATAACGATGCTAAAAAGCCAATCCAGGCACTTCGCGAAAAGGTTAGTATTAAGTTTATTATCGCCAGTCCGAGTACACCCGACAACACGAGTCTTAGTCGTTTGTTTCTTGTTAGTGCAACGATTGCCAAAGAGGTGATAACTATCAAGTAAGATCCGTACGAATTTGGATCACGCAATGTTGACATAATACGCTCTAGATCGGGTTTATTGTCAATAAAAAAGGCTGGCAATACACCGTTTGCTTGCGAATAACCAAATCTTTCTAGATACAGACTGGGCATCAACAAATACTGCAACAACCCAAAAACAAGAACCAAAATTGCTGTTGCAAAAACCGCCATCAAAGCCTGCTTAACAACAGCTCGCTCTGTTTTTGTTAACCGATATATTAGCAATCCGTAAATAAAAAATACCAAAAATCGTGTGTTATAAACCAGCCCCAAAACTTCGGCATCTTTATCGGTACTTTTTAAGAGCGCCAAAATAAAGGTGTATGTTCCATAACCTACGATTAGCCACAAAAGCCTGTCGGCAAGTATGGTCTTAAACCATTGTTTTCTTATGCAAAGACTTGTTGTTATGATAAATCCAGCAACCATAATAATATCCTTGGTTACTTTTAAAGCACCTAACACCCCGAAACTACTGCCCACCCATGTAGATAAAAATATGTGGAGTGGCATATAAGCCAACAGCCCAATAAAGATCCAGTAGCTAAGGTTGGTAGATAGTTTTACTGCTTTTGTCACAATAAAATAGTATTCGTTTATCTTAATCAAGTAAAGCAAGTAAAAAGTGGTCGCAAACTATATGGTAGTAGATAGCTAAAGTTAATCAATTAAAGTATAGTTTAAAACAATGCCTACGCACCATATTGTAATAGATGCCAGAATTCGCCAAGCTAGCACAGGCCGACCTGTTGACAGGCTTCTTGAGTATCTACAACAAATAGATACGACCAATAAGTACACTGTCTTACTAAGGTCGGGAGATAAGTGGCAACCTACTAACAGCAATTTTGTTGTACTTGAGTGTAAATACCCTATATTTTCTTTTAACCCCTTACAACAGATAACTTATGCGTGGTTTTTGCACAATCTAAAGCCTAGCTTGGTGTATTTTACGATGACCGGACAACAACCGATTGGTTATTTCGGAAACCAAATTACCCTTACCCACGACTTAACTATGTTTAAATATGTTCGTGCTGGAAAATTATTGGGTATCCTACACTCGCTTAGAATGTTGGCATATAGGTTATTAGTTTGGCAAAGTCATAAAAAAGCTAAGCACATAATAACCCCTAGTTTATATGTAAAAAAGGCTGTTGTTCGTAAATATAGGTTTGTAAAGCAAAAGGTCTCCTGTATCTACGAGGCGAGTGAACCACCCATAAAAGATCACCCCAAACGACCTCCTGGCGTAAAAAAACCTTTTATTCTCCATATTGGGAGCCCTTTCCCTCATAAAAACATCGATCGTTTGATTGAGTCTTTTGCGACCATAAAAACTAAACACCCCGATTTAAACCTAGTACTTGCCGGCAAGAGAGAATATCACTTTGATCAGTTAATTAAGTCGTACAAAGACAGTCCGATAGCCAAGTCAATAAGTACGCCCGGTTTTGTGAGTGATGGCGAGCTAAAATGGTTGTATCAAAACGCCGAATGCTATGTTTTGCCCAGTTTAAGCGAGGGTTTTGGCTTGCCGGGACTTGAGGCAATGGCACATAATTGCCCGTTGGTTAGCAGTAATGCCACTTGCTTGCCAGAAGTTTATGGTAACGGAGCCTACTATTTTGACCCTGTTAATATACAAGATATGGCTGATAAGGTTAATTCTGTACTAAAAGATCATCATCTTCAAACAAAATTGATAAAAGCCGGGCAAAAACAGCTAAAAAAATATTCCTGGCAGAAAATGACAAAAGAAACTTATGCAGTGTTTAGACAGGTTCTAGAAAAAAGTTAGTGGGGCTACCCTTCTGGCTGGGCCTTAATAATTACATACCTGTCACGACCCTCACCTATCGATTCAGTTGATAATCCATGCTCAGAGGCTGTTTGATGCACTACACGTCTATCTGCGGGACTCATTGGATGAACATGATAATCCTCGCTATTGTTTTTAACCTGATTAATCCACTCTAGAGCTTTTTCGGCGACACGCTCAGCCCGTTGTTTTTTATAGTCGGCAACATCAACAATTACCCTAACATGCGTATAGTTTTGGTTTCGTAATGCGCTAGAAATTGTTTGTTGCAAAGCACGCATCGTATCGCCTTTTTGCCCGATTAAAAATCCGTTGAGGTGTGTAGATGGAACATGGAGCTCAATAATCTCGTCGTTGGCAGTGGCGTAAATATCTGTATTCAGCCCAAAAAACGATATTATGTCTTCTAGGTATTTCTTAGAATACTGAATAGCTTCCTCTAACGAATCGTTTGGCACTAACTCTTGATTGTTGGCTGGCTCTGTTGTCATCTCTTCCTCCTTCTTTTATTATGCTTAGAGGTTTTGGCTGTTTTGGTTTTGCTTTTTGGAGGAATAACTTCGCCCTCTAGTACGCCGTCTTTATCTGGCTTGGTGGCCGATTGTTCTAGTTCTTCTTTGTCCTTTTTTAAGATTTTAGATTGCTGAATAATTGCTACGATACTGGTGGTTAACCAGTAAAGGGGTAGGGCTACGGGCAAGCTAATAGTAAAGATAAACACCATTGCCGGGATCATAAACTGCGTAAAACGGCTAGTAGCGGCGGCCATTTCGCTCTGATCGGCTTGTTTGCCCTCGCTGGCCTCTCTTAAAATGTCGCGAAGCTTTTTTGATTCGCTTGACTGAGGCATAAGTTGCCTCCCCTGAATATATTGTGCAATCGCACTCATAGAGACAACTATCAAAGCCGGTGCATAAATATCACCACCACCTTTTGGTACAGCACCCTTAGAAAGGTCCATAAACCCCAGCAAAGTATTATCAAACTTAGATATGTCTGCTAATAATTCTTTAAGCCAAGATAGTTGCTGAATAAACGAATAAGCAAAACTAGAAATAATGTTTGGGTCATTAACAATCTTGGTTAGTGCGCTATACAACGCAATAATAATTGGTAGTTGGATAATTATTAACCCTAATGACGAGAAAGGGTTGATCTCTCGTTCTTTGTAAAGCTCCATAACCATTGCTGACTCTTTAGCACGATCTCCTTTTGAGGCTTTTTTAATGCGTTTAAGTTCTGGTTGAAGCTGGCGCATCGCTTTTGCGTGATGAAGTTGCTTTTTAACCAATGGCCACATCGCTAAACGAACCAATACAGTAAAGATAACTATTGCTAGACCAAAGTTATGCCCGGGCAGTATTGCATATATAGCCACAAGTATATTAAAAACCGGCTGTACAACAAGGGTCGTAAACATATTATCTCCTTTATCTGCTAATTATCATATCACGAAACAACCCCTGTAGGTAAGGGAAAATACCGCTTTTTTGACAACTGTTGTTGGTCTAGTTAGTATTTTTTGTTTGTGCAAAAAGGCGTCTAACCTGTTTTTGTAGTTTACTAAATGGCATATCTTCTAGTGACGCACTGTAAACAAAAAAAACGAGGTCTAGAGGTTTATTAATCTGGTCGTGGTGCATTGCTACCGCCTCAAATACACGACGACGAATTCGGTTCCGCACGACAGCGGATTTACTAACCTTTTTACTAACCACTACAGCTACACGGTAGGTTTTTTGGCGATTATTAATAATAAACCTTAGTGCTATATTATTTTGCCTAGCGGTTGATCCCCGTGACAAAACAAACCTCAAGCTATTAGGTCCACAAAAACGGTGCGACTTCTTTATCACCGCTGACTACCCCTAAGCAGAGAGTTTTTGACGACCCTTGAGTCGGCGTCGCTTCAAAACTTTTTGCCCCGCTTTGGTAGCCATCCTTTTAAAGAAGCCATGCTCTCGGGAGCGTTTTCGTTTCTTTGGCTGAAATGTTCTTTTAGGCATTATTTTATTGTACCTTTTCTTTAGTTAAAAATAAAAGTCTCGTTACTTATCACGAGTTTGTCATATTGCGTTATTGACAATATTTACACCACTAATTCTATCAAGTTTTCCACCCTTTTCCAAGAGTTTTGCACAATTTGTAAGAAGTTGCTGTCTGCTGTGGAAAACCTAACTTCTTTGTAGGGCTGTTCTTGTCAATTTTGCGTTTGTTGTTTAAATGGCTGTGGAAAAACTATTCATTGGTTGTTATAGTGTTCTTAGACAAATTGTTATAAGTAAAGAGGGGTTAATGCAGGAGTCACTTTGGCAAGCAGTCTTGGGCGAAATTGAGTTATCTATTTCACATGGCGGATATGTAACTTGGTTTAAGAATACCCGAATAGTTAAGCAGAAAGATGGGGTCTTCGTAATTGGTGTCGGCAATGTGTTTATAAAAAACCAGCTAGAACAGAGGTATGACAACTTAATAAAATCTACCCTAAAAAAGAATGGTGTTAGACTCAAAGCAGTTGAATATAAAGTGGTCCCTTCGGCAAATTTACACACAAAAGTAGAAGATACCCCTGTTATTTTATCCCAACCAAATCAGCAACAATCTAAAAAGACCGCTAATAATGCTTTATCTCACAGCTATCGACAAGGGTTAAATGCTCGTTATACATTTGAAACCTTTATTGTTGGAGGAGCTAACGAGCTTGCTTATGCGGCGTGTCAGGCAATTGCTAGTAATCCGGGCACCAAATATAACCCCTTATTTTTATATGGGGGCGTAGGCTTGGGTAAAACTCATCTAATCCAAGCTGTTGGAAACAAGGTTATAGAGCAAAACCCACAGGCACGGGTTGTTTATGTTTCAACAGAACAGTTTGTACAAGAGTTTTTAGACGCTATTAGATATAAGAAAAATACTGACTTTGCGGGTTATTACCGTGGTGCAGATGTCTTAATTATTGACGATATTCAGTTTATTGCTGGTAAAGAAAAAACTCAAGAGGAGTTCTTTCACACTTTTAACGCTCTTCATCAGGCCAATAAACAAATTATTATAAGTAGTGATAAACCGCCGAAAGAAATCCCTACACTAGAGGACCGCTTACGCTCTCGCTTTGCTTGGGGGATGAGTATAGATATGCAGATTCCAGATTTTGAAACTCGTTGTGCTATTATTCAGACAAAGGCCGAAACCAAGGGTATAGAGCTACCAAATGAAGTAGCTGAATACTTGTCGCAAGGTATAAAAACCAACATCCGTGAGTTAGAGGGAGTTCTAAACCAACTACTTGCAACCTGCGAAATGCGGGGTATTTTGCCAGATATTGAGATCGCAAAGAATTTACTTGGCAGTATCAAGGGTCGCCCACGCCACATTAACTCAAAACAAATTGTTGAGCGTACTGCTAGGTATTTTCATCTTTCTACAGATGAGATTTTAGGTCCCAAACGAGATAAAGATATTGTTGTTCCTAGACAAATAGCAATGTATCTACTCCGTAGTGAACTACACCTTAGCTTTCCTAACATAGCTAAAGAACTAGGCCGAAAAGACCACACGACAGCCCTCCATTCTGTAGAAAAAATTACCCGCATACTCTCTTCAGACAACTATATTAGAGAATCAATAAACCGCATTAAGGAAAAACTCTATGCATAAATGTGTTCAAAATAATTGTAAAACTTGTGTAAAAATTAGCCCTTTTTACACAGCCATATTTTTTAATTATTTTCCTGTGTTTAAGTATATTAACTTTTCCAACTGTTTTCGCCATATTTTACACAGCCCTTCCCCAAATAAGCATCCCTCCTTTTATCTGTTAACAGACCCTTTTACACAATATCCACATAGCTTATTACTAAAACTACTAATTAATTAAAAGAAAGGTTTAATTATATGGACTTACAAGTTACCCAAGAAAACTTGAACAAAGCATTAAATAATGTAGCTAGGGTTGCTACAGGAAGAGCAACATTACCAATCTTGAATAATGTACTTATTCAAACAAGCGAAAATAGGCTACGAATTTCGGCCACTAATTTAGATATAGCAATATCACAGCAGGTTGGAACAAAAATCAAGCACGAGGGAGCTCTGACGGTTCCAGCCCGCCTTTTTCAAGACTATGTAAGCAATCTACCAAAGACAACGATTACTCTCAAACAAAAAGATAACAAAATACATATTTCAGCCGAAAATTATAAATCGGTGATTAATGGTATAGCAATTGACGATTACCCAGTAATGCCCGCTATTCAAAATAACGACAGCTTTACTATACCCGCCCAAGAAATGAAGCAAGCACTCCAACAAGTTATCTACTCCTCATCAACGGACGAAACCCGCCCAGTATTAACCGCTGTTTATATGTACACAAATGCAGGAAAATTGATATTGGTAGCAACCGATAGTTATCGACTAGCAGAAAAAGTAGTTTGCGATATTGACAAAGACATCTCTTTATTAATCCCAAATACCGCCCTTAGTGATTTACTGCGCATCATAAACGACCAGACTAGTTCTATAGAGATTATTTATGATGAGCAACAAGTCAGATTTTCGGTTGACGACATTGAGCTAATTGCTCGGTTAATAGACGGAAGTTACC
The DNA here is from genome assembly GCA_964565615.1 of uncultured Candidatus Saccharibacteria bacterium. Classification (GTDB taxonomy): domain Bacteria; phylum Patescibacteriota; class Saccharimonadia; order Saccharimonadales; family JAGQNJ01; genus HK-STAS-PATE-36. The sequence goes on from CAZMFO010000005.1 coordinate 26,454, forward strand.
CAGACTATAAAAAACTAATACCACAAACTTTTGCTAATAAAGCCAAAGTTGATAAGAAGGAGTTACTAACAATAACAAAAATTTCGGGTCTATTTTCTAGAGAAAACGCCGGGAGTATTACGGTAGCTATTTCTAATGAATCACAGAAGTTGTCAGTAAAATCCATTGCCTCGCAAGTTGGAGAAAACGAATCACAAACAAAAGGAGAAATTACAGGCGAGGGAGAGATTACCCTTAACTCTAGATACTTATTGGATGGATTGCAGTCAATAGAAGGAGAGACAGTCAATTTTTGTTTTAACGGCAAGCTAGAACCAATCATTATTAAAGGTGATAAAGAAAAAGGTTATACCCATATTATTATGCCCCTTAAAAGCTAAAGTCGTATAGTAGTAGTATGGTTTTTACATCGGTTAGGTTGCAAAATTATCGTTCTTATACAGATAGTTCCTTTGAATTTAACCCAAGCGTTAACATTATTGTTGGACCAAACGCCAGTGGTAAAACCAACTTAATAGATGCGCTTTATTTTGTATCTGTTGGGTCGCCAATCAAAAATAGTAAAGAGCATTTGATTAATAATACCCAAAAATGGGCCCGTATAGATGTTTTAACTAATCAAAGTGATGAACGAGTTGTTCGGATCAAGGAAGAAGGTGTAACTTTTGATATTGATAATAAGACCTACACAAGATTGCCGTTTGATAAAAAAATACCAATAGTGTTATTTGAGCCTAGTCAGCTATATCAAATAACCACCTCACCAGAACAGCGACGGCTATTTATTGATGAAATACTATCAAAAACAGATAAGCAGTTTACTTCGATTCGAAACAAATACATACAAACACTTAGACAACGAAACAGTTTGCTTAAACAATCCCCAGAAAACATCAGAAAGCAAATATTTGCCTGGGATATAAGACTTTGTGAGTTAGCAGGAGAAATTGTTAATAAACGAAAGAGAATAATCAAATATTTAAATACTTATACTAGTGATATATACAGTAGAATTGCGGGCAGAAATCATCAGCTTCAACTAAAATACGAAAGCAAGATAAACCAAGAAAGTGATTACTCAACAAAATTACTAAAATTACTACAGGAAAATATCGAACTAGATAAACAACGAGGGTTTACGGGTTTTGGGCCACACCGAGATGATCTATTGATTAGTATAAATAATCACGATATGCGAGGAGTGGCGTCTCGAGGAGAAACAAGAAGCATCCTGCTAACACTAAAGATTATAGAAACACAAATTCTTGAAGATATACATAACACACCCCCACTACTGTTATTAGACGATGTTTTTGGGGAGCTTGATGGGTTACGGCGCAAAAGTCTGATTGAGTTTATATCAAATAACCAAGCCTTTATAACCACCACAGACGCCGATATTATTGGTCATAATTTTGTACGAAATTCTAACACCATATACATAAACAACTAATCTGTTGTAAGCCGTACTATATATTTTGAGGTATCTAATCCGATGGATGATATTTTATTATGTATAACTGTCTTCTTTTCTTGGATTTCTTTAGGGTCATAAGCGTAACTAGACAATGATCTATCGTAAATCATATTAGTAATTTTCGGGACTATTAATATGTCATTTTTATAGATCGATATACTTTCAATTTCCGGGATTTGTTGAAGTGCAAAAATTTTCGAATCAATATTGTCGTTTGGTATATTATTGTCCAAGAGTAAGATACTAGATTTACCGTTACTTGATATACAAACTAATAGTTTATTGTCGTAAGAACGGGATATACCACAATAATCGTTGTCTGTAAAGGTGTAGACATAGTGACCAGACAGCTTCTCTACGTCAAAAACTAATACACCTCTACTAGTTACTATATTAATATTTTTATTGTTATTAAGTATTTGTTTTACTTCTTTGATGTGTGCAACTTCCTTAAGTCTAGAATCGTTAATTTTGTATATCCTAAGGGTTTTATCATCGGAAAGAATACATAAGTAACTATTATTACAGAGACGTGCCTGGTTTGCGGGATAGTTAATCTTATAATGATATTGTTTATTATTTGAATCCACAACTACAACTTCACTGTATGTTGAAGAATTACTGCTACTAGAAACGTTCTCGTCTTTGTTTTCGGAGTATTTACCAGACACAGCAGCGGTGCTGTGATTTAGAAGTCTTTGATTTGGTTGCTCTGGATTATAGTGTTTGTTGTTAAGTATTACTATTGAATTATTTAATGTACTAACACTATAAAGATCTATGTTATCTAGATTGGTTTTTTCGATATTGATTTTTTCACCCGGGAGATCAAAATTCTTGAAATACCAGTATTCAGAGCCGTCCAAGCTATATATTAAATATCCTTCTTTAAATGGGGTGATTCTATATTCATTTTCTTGATTAAGCTCATTAATTTGACGTAACTCATTTGGATTTATTAGTCCAGCAGTGGTATTAACGGGGTAAATACCATGAGTAACATAATCGTCGGCTACATGTTTTACAAAAACATAAGTTTGATTCGAAATTCCAAAAACACCCTGTACAACGATTCGCTCAGATACGTTTAACAATGTTTTACTGTAACTTGGTGAGTGACCGGACGGTGGTAAATGAATGTTTGCGCTCTTCATTAGTCCACCACACTGCCAGCTAATTAGGGTATTGTTGCTGGGGGCTGAATATATACATGTACTAGGAGAACCACCAACGAAATTACGACCTGATTCTTGTGATAGGCTGGTTTTAATATTTGCGGTTTGCAGAAAACCAGGAGCAGAAACTAGATTATAAGAACTAGTATTATCTGTTTTTAATAGAACTTGATAACTTCCTCTTTTAACGAATTTTTTTATGCTTTTTGAAGTTGTGTATCCATATATGGATGTATCCTCGCTTTTAATTTCATATTCAACCCTTGTGCCGTTTGAAATTTCTATCTTTATATCCAGAAACGAATACCACGATATCATCCACATAATTAGTAACATAAAAACCCCGATTAATAAAAAGCGGTGCTTTTTTATCTTTTCGAATAATGTTTGTTTGATGTCTTGTTGGTTAGTGTATGGTGGCATTTATGGCTCCCAAAATTCGAGTGAAAACTCTTTTTTAATATCTACATGAAAATGATCACTATGACCGGTAATGCATTTTATTTGGCCTTCTATGCCTTTAGTTTTAGCATAACTTAAGATTTGCTCGATAGAATCGTCACCATCTGGAGGACACCACCAAATATTTCTGAGAACACCAGTGTCGGCAAATAACTTGCCAAGAGTAATGGTAGCCTCCTTGCTGTATGAACCTTTCCAGTCTTTAGTGTGGCTAGCTGTCTGAATTTCGCCTTCACCACTCAGATCAACAGCGATGCCAATATTGTGTGATTTGTGTCCGGATGCATTTAGGTCACCAATTCGCAGTTTTGATTTACCCTGCATTGCGGTATTAAAGGCTAGTGCTACACTATAAAGAACACATACGAGTTGCTGGCTTCCATAACGCTTTTGTTGGGAGGAGTATAGGATGTATTCTCCGTTAGGAGCGTCCGGAAGCTTAAAGTATCCTGATTTATTAGGATGTGGTTCAAGGTTTGCTGGACATGTAATCCCAGGTAATGATGACTGTGTTTGACAGATGGATGTTCCAATAGAAGTACCCGTTACACCTCCTAGTTCGGACAAGATAGCAGTGGCGAAAGGTAGTCTAGTTTGCATATGTGTTGAACATTCAGATTGATTATCGCATGGCGACTCAAATCGTTCAAGAAACACATATGTAGCTTCTTCGACAGTTGTAGCTGCTCTTATAGAGTCTAGCACTCCAGGTCTTACATCTTCCTCTAATTCTTTTCGCAAAAACTCCAGCTGAAGCTCAAGAGAGTTAACTGGTTGATTTTTTTCATTAGCAAAGTTAATTAAGTTTGTTTGTCTTCCGCCTAGCCACTGAGCAAGACCCCATGCTCTGCCATGAGGAACGTCCGAAGTAGTGTTTGGATATGCTGCGTTTGGTTTAAATCCAGACTCAGCTTGGAGGTTTCCCATTATACCTGCTGCTTGTGGAGCTGAAAAACCCATAGTGCCGACAAGGTAGTTCCATACTTTTTCGCGGTTATCTTTTCCGGGAAGAAGGCTTGCGCTACCACCAGTACCACAACTGCAAGAATCGCTTGTTGATGTGTTTTGGCTTGATGTGGTGGCAGAACCTAAAGTAATAGAGTTAACGACCAAATCAGATAAGCTTGATATACCTTCAGTAGATGGATGAAGCCCATCCCTAAGCGAACCATTTGTGTCTGTTGTAGGTGAGGTTGTTGGGTCGCCACCCGGGTTAACCAAATCAAACCAGTTGATTATTTGATAATTACTAGATTGTGCTTGATCAGAAAGCTGCTTATTAAATTCACCTAGGTAGCCTAAATCATTTGGCCAAGATGCGGTACCTGCGGTATTGATCCACCATATTTTTATTGATTCATTCTTTTGCTTAATAGATGATATTATTTCAGGGATTGGATTACTAGCGATACCTCCATTACTACCTAGTGCTACAATTATCCCTTGGGCAGCTCGAATTTTATTAGCGTCAGCCTCTACTGCCGCCTTCCCTGATGCAAAACTTCCTTCTGGGGTATGCGCTCCAGATCCACCACCAACCCAAGACCTACTGTTTGAAGCATTAATAGTCGTGGTTATATTTTTCGATGAAAATTTTTGCTTATAACTACTCTCGGCTCCGACCGTAATGGAATCACCTAGTATATATAGATTGGATATTTGAGCAGAGGACGAAGCGTTAGTGCATGACTCTGCATAGTCGTAGTTCATGATGCCGCCATCTAGTAATTTTTTTTGTTCTGGAGATATGGCTAAAAGAGGTGTACGAATACTCGCAAATACACAAACAAATACAACAATCAAAACAGGTATTTTTCTAATATTTATTGTTTGTATTAATTGTTTCATGGCTGAGAAGAGTTGCACCTATTTGCCATATCTTTTGCATCCCAATGCCAAGCTTCATAAGAATATTGCTTGAATCCGTAGTTCTCTGCATTACTGAAAAGCCATTCCCAAACTGCATTTCCATCAGCCCTTTGGCGACTTGAACAGTCTGTTGAGCTGCCTGATCCTTTTCCCCCACTCCCAAGAGCAAAGTCGATTGCTTGACCACCTTGATGAGGTGAATTACCGGGGGATGCAACTGCTTTCTTATCAGCAGTACCATTATATATATCTTGTTGATGTTTCATAGTTCTGAAGCTACTATTAGCGGATGGGGTGATACCAGTCTTTATCATATCAGAAATTAAAGTGAACCAAGCACCAGAAACCCTCGAGTTTACTAATGCAGAACCATTAGCCCCTTCTACATAATACTGGGTACCAGGATTGCTTTCGCTACTAGTACTGGGAAAATTAGGAAGAGCACACAATCTATGCTCCACAGGATTGCCGTCTACGTAACCCGTATGTATGCCTACGTCATTTGTTCCAGGCGCACAAGCAACACTTACAGAAGACTCTTCTGGATTGCCGACAATTTGTGCATTTGCTGTTGTAGTTGCCGTGGTTGCGGATGAATCTGATGAAGAGCTTCCTGTTTCTAGGCGAATTTCTTTACAGGAGTTCTCATCGATACTCTCATAACAGGCTATGCTATTGATGGTAATATTATCCGCTACAAACATACGATATCTCAAGAACATCTCGTCCTTGTTATCTGAGCCACAAACACTCTTGTTTTTTTCTCGATCAGAATACGACGGAGCTTTCTCGTAAGTTATTTTACCGGTTGAGGGTTCAATAGTCGTACCAAAACAAACCTTACCATATTTTTCGTTAAGCTCGGCAAGTTGTGGCTCAACAATATCGGCATTGGCATAAGGATCTTCTACAAGAGCACTGTCTCGTTCGCCTATACTAAAGCCAATCTCGTCGACCCCATAATCATAAAGAGTGGTTTGAGCGTTAATGCGAGGATTAAGTTTTGTAACACTAGACCCAATAGTGCCCAAAAAGCTAAAGGGACTTTTAATTATTGAAGCAAAGGCTGTTTGTGTGTCGTACAGGTGGTTATTTTGAATGACAGATCTAGATATTAAGGAGTCAATATCTTTTATGTCAAACAATCGTGCGTAAAGACTTTTTTGTTTGTTCTTTTCAAAAACTTCAGCACGAGTTTCCTCGGCTAGACTAAGTCGTTCGCTCATTTTTAGTGAACGGCCACCCATACCAGCCATAGCATTATTATTTGCCAAGAATGCTCCATAGTTTGCGTAATTACCTAATGTCCCGCCCGTAGCTTTAGCTATTTCTGGAGCTGACCCAGCGAGAATGCGCACTAAGTCGTCCATAAAAGCACCAGCCGCAAGATATTGAATAGCCTCACCCCCGACATTAAGAATTACACCTCCTGCACCAGAAAAAGTAGCAATAATACTACCAGCAGAAAGTAGAAACGATCCGATGGTTGAGTTCATCGCACTACAGGTTTGAGAGATGCCAGGAATACTAGTAACGGTGTTTATGGTTTCAAAAAAAACGGGGCGGTCTTTGCCGGGTTTTGTAGCATCATCCATCTTAACACCTACACCAGGCCGGCCAAGCTCACTTTGGATACTCTCTGCCGACATCCAAGATGTATGATTTGTCTTGTCGTAAAGGTTTTCGGATAAAGCGCCCAACTCATCCATATTTGTATTTTGACCAGACATAATTTGGTTACCGGTAGTTACTACATCCATCCCGGTTCTTATTAGAGGTTGAATAATGTTCTGTTCTTGTGTTTCGGCAATCGAGTCGCCAATTGCATCAACCCCACAAACTATTCCAAGGATTGCAGTGGCACCAACCCCAGCACCAAGAGTTGCCTTTATTTTGCTGGCTCTTGTTTTGATGTCTACAGATGTGTCTTGGGCTATCTTTTGTGCGTCATTAATTTTACCGTCAAGCTCGCCGGTTTTTGCTTTGTCAGCTTCCGAAGAGGGTTTATTGGGGTCTTCTTTCCCTGACGAAGTTTTTATATTATCAGGAGGTTGGGAGCCCTTTTTTATTTTTTCTGCTCGATCGTTTTTGATTTTGTCTCTCCACTCTCTAAATTTCAGGTTAGCTTTTTCGTCAAAATTCCTAGCAAGGTTTCTTAGTGGATGGAAGTTTACCCCAGCTCTAATTTTTAACATACGCTTTGATAAAGCCGAGCTTACTCGGTTCATTCCAATTACCTCGACAGACGCACCTATATTTTGTCGGCGCACCCTAGCGCTAGAGATTTCTGATGAGTCCATAGCAAAATCAAGGTGTACCCTACCATCACTATTTTTTGGCATACTTACTCCATGCTTTGATTCAATATCGGCTATCATTTTCTTTCCTGCAGATGTGTTAGGGTCTAGTATAATCTTATTTAGCCGTCCGGTTCGGCCATCGTAGTCTAGTTGTATGCCTTTTTTGCTAAGCTTTTTTTCATAATGCAAGGCTACTTTATTCCCAAGTCGGGACATATTATAGTCTTGGTTGTGGGGTCCTCTGCCAGTAATTTTTCTAGACGCGTACCTAAATAATTTAGAGGTTCGGGTGTTACCAAAGCGCTCACTGTTACTAAAATGAAAGCGTTGCAATAGTTGGGCAAACTGAATAAATTGCAAGGGTCCAGACATAAACACAAAAAATCCCACACCACCACCTATCAGTAGTCCAGCGGCCCCACCTCCGGCAGCGGCTTGTCTTTTAGTTATCTTTAATTTTTTGGATTTGGTTCCTTTTTCTTTTTGTGAATCACCCAAAGTAGTCTCTCTATCAGATAAGGCGGATTGCTCGTCTGTAGATGGCTTTGATATTGTGTTGCGGTCTTCGTCGGTTCGGGACTCGGCATTGTATAGCTTTTCTAGATCATCTGCTTCTGCTTCTCGGCGTTCGGGGTGGACACCAAGATCGTCGTGGGCACCATACCGACCTTCTGCGGGGTTGTATTTGTCGTCTTGTTCCTGTCTTTCTTTTAGCGACTGCACGATACCTCCATTATAAACTATTGTGGTGAGGGCGTATCATAAGGAAAACTGCCGGCTGGTGTAGCACCGCCTAGGTTAATATCACCTTGTGCTTGACCAACATCACCTTGTTGATAAGCGACCTGCTCCTTTATTTGCTGTACTTGTTTTGGGTTTGTGGTAATAAGTTGGGTTTCTGTAGGGCTTGCCATAATCTGAATATGAACATGGTTTTGCCCAGCAAAAAATAACCCTTGTCCTACCGGGAACTGACTAAGTCGCTTTCGCTCCTCGCTAGTTAGCTTAAAGACATCGGCCAAAACATCGACCGCGGAGGGTGATTGTTTAAGTAAAATCTGTAACGAAGAGTTAGCCACGATGGCTCGACCCATTCGGCTACCCATAAAATCCTCAACATCTTGGCTGATGGTGGTTATGCCCAAATTATACTTACGAGCTCGTTTAGCTAGGCTAAACATAAAATTGGCAGAGTCTTCGTATTTCATTAGTTGCCAAGCTTCATCAACAATCAAAATGCGTTTTTTCTTATCGGCTTTGGTTCTGTTCCAGATAAAGTTAAGGACAATATACATAGCAACCGGTCTAAGCTCGTCCTCTAAATCGCGAATATTAAAAACTGCCAACTGGTTGTTGATATCAATATTTGATTGTTGAGAAAAGATACCAGCAAAGGTACCGCTGGTGTATTTGCGCAATCTTTGAGCAAGTTGTGGCCCTGTTCCGCCCATATGGAGCAGTGTATCGTACAGGTCGTTGATGGTTGGGGGTGGTGAGTTATGAGTTAGGGGGTCGTTGGTAATGCCCGCCTTGGCATAGGTTTCGATTAGTGCGGCGTCAAGATCGGCTTCTTCAACAGGGTTTAAAGCTGGTGCAACCATACCGCCACCAGACTGCATTTGTGCCTGTGCACCACCCATCATCAGCCTCAACAGGCCATGCAGTGTAATTAAGTTGCTCCGAAGGGCGTTGTCGGCTTCTTCTGTGTCAATGACCCTAGGCAAGTCAAAAGGATTAATTCTGGTAGAGGAGTTTAAGCTAAGTCTTACATAGGCACCGCCAACTGCCTCTGACATACGCTGATATTCGTTCTCTGGGTCGATAATCACCACCTCTGTCCCAAACATCATACTACGCAGTGCTTCTAGTTTTACCGCAAAGGACTTTCCGGCTCCGGATTTGGCAAAAACGACAGAGTTGCTGTTTTCTAGACTAAACCTATCAAATATCACTAGCCCCGAGTTATGCATATTTATTCCGTATAGAATACCGTTGTCTTGTGTAAGGTCAGCACTAGTAAACGGAAAGGTGGTGCTTAAAGCTCCGGTGCTGACATTTCGTTTTATCTGTAAAAGGTCGGTAAATTGAGGCACCGTACTGTTTAGCCCTTGCTCTTGTTGAGAGGTGGCTGGTTTTGAGTAAACTAACTGCTGGCCGAGTAGGGACTCAATCTTATGAGTAACAAACTCCAGCTCCTCAAGGTTACTGGCGTAGATTGTAAAATAAAAGCCAAATCTAAAGAAGCGCTCTTCTCCAACTTGGAGCTTGTCGCGCATTTCTTCGGCATCAACAATGGCGGCCTGTTTGCCCGGATCGCGTACTCTGCCCTTCTCGGCATCAATTTGTAGCCCCGCCTCTAGCTGACTAACTTTCTTACGGAGATTTTCTAGGACGACCTGACTTTCTACCGGATAAATAAACATTGAAATATCCATAATCTCATCTATATTAATCAAACTACTAAGCCAGCCGGTGTAAAGCTGTCTTGGGTAACCAAAGACATAAAATGTTCTAGCATGCCGAGTACCAATCTGAAAGTACGATGCATTAAACTCAAGTGAGCTTGGTGCAATAAAATCTCGAAGGGCCGTTATGCCTTTTTGAAAGGCGGTATTAACCTCTTGCTGTTCTTGCATAGCTTGTTTTTGGGCAATAGCGACAGGGTCAAGGGGTGGTTGATTCTTGCCAAAAGCCATTATTTTAGCTCTCTTTCTAGGTTTGGTTGAGGGGCTTGACCCTCACCTTTAGTAACTATTGGCACAGATAAATCATCAAAGTTTTTTAGTTGTTGACGAGTGGCGGTGTCTGGGTTGTAGGTGTCATAGAACAGCTCAATGAGTTCTTGAGTATCTAGAGGCACGCCCTGTACGCCACACTGTTGTAGCCCCGCCAACACGGCTTGGATACGGTTTCTTAGTTCGTTCTTTGCCGACTCTAAATCTTGCTCATTAACAACGACATGGCTTTCTTTTTTATTAAACATACCCGTTAAGCCAGTAAAGAAGTTTTTGCTTTGAGTTATGGCCTTTTTTACATCTACTTTGGCATAAAACGGAATAATCATATAAAAACGCTTATCCATAATGTTTGTTTGCATAGATACTTCGGTAATAAAACCCAGATAATCCTCCATAAGCATTGCCAACAACATATTATCGTGTTCGCTTCTGATTTTGTCTAAACGCTCAATGTAGGGGCGAATATCAATTCGCTCGGACCTGATAAATATCTGAACATCAAAATAAAGAGAGTTTAAAAAGCTTTGATAACCCGCCTCAACAGCCTCTCTTTCTTGGGGGCTCATTAGGTCAAAGTTGATAGATTTTAGCATAACAACCGAGCGAAACGACCCATCGTTCATAATTACAATACCGTCGCGTATTTCGGCAAATTGTAGAGTGTTTTGGGTGCTATTTGGGTTGGTTTTGGTGTTGGCAAATGTTTGTTGAGGCCCCATAACAGTACCGGGTTGCTGGGCTCCCGGAGAAACCATACCCGCTTGATTATAGCCCGGTGCACCAATACTCGTTGGTGTTTGAGAGGGGTGTTGTGATTGATTATAATCTGGATTCATTCTTAATTTGCCCACCGACGACTTGCTAGTTAGTGCTAATGGAGCGAAATAACAACTTCTTCGTCATCGTCTCGCTTTTTGAGGCGCTCTGCCTCGTGAGCAATAGTTCTAACAGAAAGTCCTTCGCTATTCTCGACAAGATTTAGTATAGCAGGATCGGGCGTTGGTGTCATCTTTGGCTGATTAGATTGAGCAGAAGGTGCTGTTGACGAGGTTTGGCTACTTGGCGGACGGAGTGGCTGAAGAGTTTTTAGGTGTCCATCAAAGCTACTAAATCTGGCTTGCCTCTCGTGGATCTGGTTCAATAGGTTTTGCTCATCTTGCTCGGTTAAGGGTTTGGTTTTAGCTTTTTGCTCGGAGGTAATCTTTTTGAGGTTTTCTTCTATATGCTGTTTGTGGGTTTGGGCAGATTTGTTAATAAGTTGCTCCATAGCTTGTGCTCTAGGGTTGGTTGCAGGGTCAAGCATATCGGCGGTCGGTTCTATAAATACAGAAGGGATGTCTTGAGTGTCAATCTCAAACAACCTATCACTGGTGGGGTTCTGCCCCACAGCGTACATATTTGTAGCATTTTTGATAGCCCAGCCACGGGTATCTAGTGTGGCAGACAAAGTCTTTAATCGGCTTTTTACTTCTTCTTGGCTGTAACCTTTGGTTAGTTGTTTTTCTACTCTTTTTGGAGCAGTTATTGTAACTAATTGCTGGATTCCTGACTGATCCCAGATGCGTTTTCGGGGCATCAAGAAAAAGCGAATTTTAGCTAGCAACCAAACTTCGGATGATTGTTGTTCACCAATCGGTGCCGCCAATAATCCAAAAAACATTGCCGGTGGCAAAAAGATAAACCCCAAAAACCAAACACTAGATACAAACAATTTAAAAGCCACAAAGCCCAGAGCAATAGTAATCGCAGCGTAGATAAATTGTCGCAAGCTTAACGGGCCAAGTAGCTTGTCTTCTGACTCTATATCTTGAAGTACTTTATACTGCGCCATAATAATTGATTATTCCTCGGGTGTTGTTTGGTTTGGGTCATCACTTTGGATTGGCAACTCACCTCTCGTTAGTAAAGCCCCGACATTATTAACCAATGTATCTACATGACCTGTATTTATTGTTGAACCATAACCCATTCGACTAGCTCTTTCAAGTTCTCTAACTTGTTGAGAGCTTATGTCAAGCTCTGCTTGGGCGGCGGCAACCTGCTCTGGAGTGTATGCACCAGTTTGGTCAGTGACAATTTCTGCTTGCTGATACATATGTCTCGTAAGAGCTTCTCCTATTTGTTCCATTTGTGCAGGCTTACCCCTGATTAATGTAGTGGCGTCCGCACCACGAGAGGCGGCAACAACTTGTTGTACGGCGTGATCGGATAGGGGAGGGGTTTCTGCTGGGCCGGCTCTAGTTTCGATATCCGCTGCAGCATGAACATCATTATTTAAGTTACGAAAACTAGGCGCAAGGTCGGAGCGACCAACTTTTTTAGTAGTTGCATTAGCAAAACCCGCCAAACGCTGTGCGGTTGACGAGTTGCCCCCAGAGGCTAACGCTAATGTTGAAACCATTTGATCATAGTTGCTATACCCTGTTCCGGTTGCTACTAGCTGTTGAGCCGCAGCCATTTGTTCGGCCGCGCCAAAGCCTATAGTTGCCCGTGTTTGGCTTGCTATCTCTTTTGCTCGCTCCTCACTGTACCCAAAAATGCTTTGTAGGTTTCGAATTGCCTCGCCTTCTGTTCTTCCGGCTGCAGCTCCTTGAAGTACAGGATCGTTTTCGCTATTTGCCGCAAAAGCCTCAGTTTTCATTAGCTCTGCAGCACGATTTGCAACCGTATTATCTGTTGCAATTACTCCTGCTTGCCCAAAACCAAACCGCCCTTTCGTGCCCGTACCAAGCCTCCTGGTAGTGTTATTTAGTCTATCTACTACAGCACCTCTATATTTTTTTGGTATTACCCTTCCCTTAAAATAATCTCCTGCCTTCAATGCAGCACCCCGTTCGGACATTTTTCTTCCTTGTTTGGCCAGAGCTCGTTTGTTGCTCCATGCAGACATTTTTGCGCCACGAGCAGAGATAGCCCCCCCAACGGCACCAATAACTCCACCGGCAAACTGGAAGGTCTTTGGAACCAAAAAGAACGGAGCAAAGAACACGACTATTACTAATATGGCATTAATAACTTGGGGTAGGTCAGATAATCCAACCAAATGGGCACCTATTCTACCGCCTGCAATAATAAGCAGAACCAGAGGATACATCATTAATGCTTTGCTAAGCATCCCCCACCACATCTTCCAGAGGTTTTCAGTATTAGGGAGAATCCACGCTACAAATGCAAGCGGTGCGGTTATTACTAAAATAATAATTAAAACTTGCCGAATTGCTAGGGCAAAAAAGGCGGCCAGCATCACCATAAGTACACCAATTGCCAACCCCATTAAGCCTGGTGCTCCAAATCCGATCCATAGACCACCGCCAGCCAGTATTTGGTTAAAGGTAAGATTGCCAGCAGATCCTTCTAGGCTTTTTGCAATAGTTAAGTTTTCTCTACCACCAAAAGGCAGATAAATAAGCCCTTCGAGCCCCCAAGATATTTGCGACACAACATTTATAAAGGTTGTTAGTAACGGCCAAGATAACTGAATTAAAATGGTTGCAATTAATAAACGAGGCATAACTTTTTTTATGGTGTAGGCATCGAACATTATTGACCACCTCCAATCGCTTGCCCAATAACCATAATCATTCCAATAGCTACCAACATAAATGTTGCAATAGCCCTAAAATATGACCACGACTGGTATAGTTCGCTGTTACTTGAGGAGTCTAGTTTTATGACATCTACATTAAGCAGGTCGTCTATGAACCCCAGCAGGCTGTCCATACCACTAGAGAGTAGCTCTAGCCCACTACAAATAATCCAGCCGGCGCTAAGCTTCATTCTTTCTTCGCATGATTCGGAGTTTTCCCCCTCGCCCTCAGGGGTGGCTACAATATCCCCAACGATGCTTTCAGTATCACAGTTTTCTGTGCAGTCGCCCTTTAATTGGTCCACCAAGGCTTTATAGCCATCAGCTAGAGCCCTATTTTTTAAGTGTTTTGCAACATCGGCACAGTTGACCGCTTCAAAGCTTGGGGATGAGGAAATACTTCCTGAATTACTAATAACGGGCTTATCTGGTACAGAATCATAATTCATACCCAGAGTCTCTACCTCTTTATTTTGCGGAACGCTAAAAAATGCATATTTTCTTTCTTCTACTTCACCCCTTTTATTAACCATAAAATACGGTCCTAAAGAGGACTTATCAGTAGTCCTTTTATCAAACTCCTCTTTGTTGTTACTGAGAGCACCGGTGCATAGCTTATCGAATGCCCTAAACCAATAGTAATATCTGCCGGCGTTTGATAATTTATAGCTGACATTGTCGGCACCAACAGCACCATAATCCTTCATTCTACTTGCTACTATACTAGTCCAGCCATCAATAAACGAACACTCATCTTTGCCCCGGCATGTTGACAAGTCCCCACTTCTGGGAGCCACAGACTCGTTGAAGTCAAGAATACTTTCAAATCCCAAAGAGGTTACCACCTTTGTCATATCTGAAGTATCAGCACAATTTACATCTAGTGGACCACTCCAGATTCCGCCAACATTAATGTTTAGCGCTTCATTAGTCCACTTCACCTTATTGTACTCATCTTTTCTGATTATTGGAAAGGATCTTCCTGAACAATGCATTAATACCCCCCATGCAACAACGGCTTCGTACTCTTTCTTTGCTAACTCTGAGGCGCTATCTGCGGCACTGACCTTTACCGGAAATACAACTAATAAATTGCTTAATATTAAAATAGCAACCAGTAATGTCAAAGAAGATCGCTTGATTATGTTCATGATGTAATAGCCTATATATTATGATATCTTTTAATTCTTCTTATGGCAAACATAGCTTGGCAAATGAGTGGGTGCCCACTCCAAATGACATATTAATGACATAACTCTGAAAGTTAACTAAATCTGGTTGAGTCATGGCTGGTGACAATTTCTATTAATATACAAATGTGGGTATAATATGAGTAAGTTATGGAACAAAAAGAGCCAGAACTCAACTTTGACTTTATAAACCAACAACCAGAAGTTGTTGTCAAAAAGCGTTTATCAACTAAAGTATTGGTTTTGATCGTGCTAATAACCCTATTGATGTTGCTGACAATAATTGGAGTAATTGCTAAAAGCAAGAAGATGCCAGCAACAAGCAATACAGACAGCCCCACCTCTTCACATGCTCGCTTGATTCAGGCAATGGCAATGAGCGACGAAGAATACTTGGCTCAACTCGTACCCCTACTTTCACCAGAGAGAGGCATAAACCTTGCTGTAGTAGAAAGTTCGGTGTTGAGATTGCGAGAGTCTGTAGATTTTAAGTCTTGTGTTCAACAACCTGATATTAAAGGTCAGAGTGTAGATGAGAGCGCTGTTTATGTGTGTCAACTCAAGAACGGCAAAAAGATTAACCTAGAGATTATTGGTGATGATAAAATTGAAGCGTTAAGGGTAGTACCAGGAAGCTAAGATGAGAATAAACAAACTATTTAAAGTATTTTTTTTGGCTATATTTGTGCTGGGTGTCATATTCTGCTGGCGGGGTTATGTGTTTGCTCAAACGGGGTGTTTTGTTACTGAGAGACAGGGTGTCCAAAGGTTTCCGCTTTGCAAATATGAAGACTTACGGGATTCGGGCTATGTTATGGGGAGCTTGCCCAATCCGCTTGACCCCTCGAAGTGTTATCACTGGGGCTCGGGGGCAGATACTGCTGGACAAGAAGTAGATTGTAGCCAAGCGGTATATGCTAATGCCCCAAACTGGCAAACAGTTGCGCCACCACCAGCGAGCCTAGAGGGGGCTCTAAGGGGTGCCCAACAAGCTTCAACAGTAACAAGAATAGAGTATTGTAATAATCTAGGGGCAGAAAGCTCTGGGTCGGCAGATAGCAAAGAAAGGAAAGTACAAGACTGCATTAAACAGGTTAACGAAGAGGCTTATAGCTTGTGTATTGGAAACTCAAACCCCGGTGCTTGTGCGGAGGCATACAGAAACGGGATCCACCCTTCTTCTAAGAATAACACTCAAGCGTCAGGAACTCCCGCCGTACCTCGTGTGACAAATGCCGAAAGAGATGCGATAACCGATTGTGGTGCAAATGGAGCAAAAAGTGCTTCCGAGTGTCTAAAAGAGAACCCTTTAATAAAGTGGACAAACTACATTGTCAATACTTTGTCAATCGGAATAGGTATTATCGTAACTATTATGATAATAATTGGCGGTATTCAATATGCATCTGCTGGGCCGAACCCTCAAGCCGTGCAATCAGCAAAAAACAAAATAAAAAATGCTTTAATTGCGTTAGTAGCTTACTTTTTCTTGTACGCATTCGTTCAGTATTTAATCCCAGGAGGTGTGTTTTAATATGAAGATTGTGTCGTTGTTTGGAGCAACATCCTGTAATCCGTTAGATTCTGCAAAGTCTTTTTTGGGTTTTCCTCATTGGTTTGAATACCTGAGGGGGACAAAGGATGCCCTAGGCAAGTGTGTCCCTAGCTTTGATGTAGATAGGCCTGGTGATTTGTGGGGTATTGCGTTGGCGTTGGCGGACATTTTGCTTTATATTGTCGGCTTGGTTTCTGTAGCCTATATTATGTATGCAGGGTTTTTGTACATAACGAGTAGTGGAGAGCCAGAAAGAACAAAAAACGCCAAAGATACTATGCTGAATGCTTTGATAGGTTTAGTTATAGCTATAATTGCGTCTACTATAGTAGCGTTTATAGGGAGCAAGATTATATGAGCTTACATTCTGTTGAGCGACTGGCTACCTTTGCCCAAACTGTTGTTGATCCGGGCTCTGTTAATATCCCAAAGCCCGAGGCGTCCGGAGCACAAATTGAAGAAGTCGTGAAGTTTGTGTTTGGGTTAATAGCAGTGATTGCCGTGATAATTATTATAATTGCGGGAATAAGCTATATTACTTCTACTGGAGATCCACAGAAAACTGCTAGAGCTAAAGACACAATAGTATATGCAGTTATTGGGTTGGTAGTTGCTTTGTTGGCAAACATTATCGTAGCTTTTACGATTGGAAGGGTGTTTGGGTGAGCAAGTTAGGTTCAGCATTTTTTGGTTTATTGGTGGCTATCTGTTTAATGGTTCCGGTTAGTGTGCAAGCCCAGACAGACCCATTTTATGATGTGTGCAGTGGCCCAAGGGCAGATTCGGCCGTATGTAAAAAGACAACTTCATCCGCATCTGAAAACCCAGTCTTTGGGCCAAACGGAGTGCTAACAAAAGTTATTCAAATCTTAGTGATTATTGCAGGTGTAGCAAGTGTTATTGCAATAATTATCGGAGGTTTTAAGTTTATTCTCTCAAGTGGCGACCCAAATAATATAAAGTCAGCCAAAGACACAATTATCTACGCAATAGTAGGGCTAACCATTACAATTATTGCACAAGTAATAGTAACTTTTGTTATTATGAGGTTGTGATATTTACTAAACTAGAAGGGTTAAATATGAAGATAAGAAGTAAACTAATAAAAGCAAAAAGGTATGTTCTAGTAGCTATGGTGCTAGTTGTTGGCATTGTAGCTATGGTGTCGCCCCTAACGCCTGTCGCTTATGCTGTTGACCCAAAGAGTGCCGCCTGTGAAGGAGTAAAGCTCACTGGGGGTGATTGCGATCTTAATAGCGCTGGTGCTACAAACGCCAAGGTCAACTCTACGGTATCGTTGGTTGTTGATATCTTGTCGTGGGTGGTTGGTATAACGGCGGTAATTATGATAATTATTGGAGGTTTTAAATATATCACCTCGCAGGGAGACTCTAACAATGTTAATAGTGCCAAAAACACCATATTGTACGCCGTTGTTGGCTTGGTAATTGTTGCCTTTGCCCAGATAATTGTTAAATTTGTTCTAACAAAGATATAATTCTTTTACTTGAAAATGCTTATCTAGTTGTAGTAGAGTAGAGATATATAATAAAGAAAGGAACTAATAAATCAATGAAGAAGATTATGCAAAATTTAAATAGGTATATGGTTAGCTTAGCGTTAGCCTTCGTGCCTATGCTAACACCGGTAACTGCTTATGCGGCTAATATCAGCGAGAATCTATGTTCTGGTGCCAATTTGGATGTTGGCAATACGAATTGTAGCCAGGATGATCCTACCGGAAAGGTAAATAATGTTATTTCTAAGGTTATTAATATATTTTCGTTGGTAGTTGGTGTAGTGTCTGTAATTATGATTATTATTGGTGGCCTAAAGTATATTACATCTGGTGGTGATTCTGGAAATGTTAGTGGCGCTAAAAACACAATACTCTATGCTATTGTTGGCTTGGTAATCGTTGCCTTTGCTCAAATAATCGTTAAGTTTGTTCTAAAAAGCGTAACCGAAGAGGGATAATCCCAAAAAAGATCATTAAAATAGCCTAGCAAGTCTAGGCTATTTTTGGTTAAACATAATATATCAGTTGTCAGATAAACCCGATAAGACACAAGTCTTTACAAAATTTGTATCTTTTTAACGGTGTCTTGTTTTACCTTAGTAAAAGATATTGTTAAGACACCGTCTTTCAGAACGGCCTCTATCTCGTCTTCTTTAACAGCAATTGGCAAGGCTAAACTACGAGAGAACTCTCCCCAGTAGCACTCCTGCACAAAATAGTTAATAACATCATCTTCGTTACCAGCCGAAAGTGTACCGCGAATACTTAAGGTGTTGTCGGCAATACTTACATCTAGGTCGTGTTTGTTAACCCCTGCTGTTCGGGCTTTAACAACCAACTTTTCTTTGGTTTCAAAAACATCTACTGCTAACTGACCGGGAACGGCCTCTTCTTCATCCCACTCATCTTGAGTAGGTACTGGTGCTTGTGATTGTTGTGGCTGTTGATCAGCCTCCGGGCTTTGCATAACCGCAGTATCTTCAAATTCGTCCTCACTCAAGAATGCGGCAGTAAGCTCGTCTTCCATCAACAAATCATCGTCTCGTTGCTTACGCGCCATAGTTGTTACCCTCCACTATGTGTACTATTATTAATATCTAAGCTATCTTTTGTTGGAGTTTTTATCTTATCTATAAGTATAAAACACAATAAGTGCTTATGGCAAATGGACAGCAGATATTTACAACACAATAATAACAACGATTATGCTATCAAGATTACTAGATATTATTGCTCCAGAGTCTTGCCTAGAGTGTCAGGTCGAGGGTTCGATTTGGTGCGACTGGTGCCGATTGCAGTACGACTGCCTACCTAGTCGATGCTTTGTGTGCCACGCTACAACTGCTAACTTTGAGGTCTGCCAAAAATGTCGCAAGACGACTAGCCTAAGCTCGGTTTATGTTTATGGCGAGTACAAAGGGATCAACAAACAGCTTGTTCAGTTGCTTAAATTTGATTGTAAACGGCATATAGCAACCCCGATGGCTAGGTCAATGGGCGACGCACTTCCCTACTTTGGAGCAAACACCGTTCTTGTCCCCGTCCCTTCTGCTTCTTCGCATATTCGTTTACGAGGATTTGACCAAACAGTTGTATTGGCCAAAGAGCTGTCTAAACACAAAGGTTTAAAAATTAACAACTTGTTGATCAGGACTAACCATATTCGTCAGGTTGGATCAACAAAAGCCTTACGCAAGAAGCAGATTGCGGGTGCTTTTAGGGTGAGTATTGGCCGTAAAGGCCTTTTGCCTGACCATATTGTTTTGGTTGATGATGTAGTAACCACCGGAGCAACTCTATCCGAAGCAAGCAAAGTGCTAAAACAGTCAGGCATAAAACGGGTTGACGCAGTAGTTTTTTGTTATTCGTAACTAGATTGATATTGATGCTGGATGTCTGGTGTCTGGTGATCTTTTGTTGAGTTTGACGACCATATACTGGTTACGCCAGCACTTAAGCATTATCAAGATACTTGCCGTAACATTTTAGACAAAGTATAATAATAAAAGGATGAAGAAAGGTACTAACTCAACTAGTGTTCGCCAAAAGTTAAAAAATAGCAAAAAGTTTATATTTATAGCTATATTTTTGCTAATAGGTGGTATGGCGGTAGTGTTTTCTCGTGCCGGAACATTTAGCATCACACTAGAGACAGAGGGAGGTACACTAAATAATGTAACTTCTATAGAGGATGGTTCGGCAAGCGGTGGTCGTGCTGTTCAGTTTAAGGGTTCTAGCGGAGGGGGAGGAGATTCTATTGTTGTTGCTACGGCTGGAGACATTGCGGATGGCGACCATGCCGGTCAAAGAGAAACAGCAGAGCTAATCAAGCGCATCAGACCAAATTACGTTATTCCTTTGGGGGACAATGCATATTCTGACGGTAAGTTAAGTGAATACAACAGTAGGTATGCGCCATATTGGGGTGTAGCAGAAATATTAAGTATCACTAAGCCCGTTCTGGGTAATCACGAATACAAAACATCTGGTGCCTCTGGGTACTTTGATTATTTTGATCCAGGCAGGACTAACAAGTTTGGCGCCAGAGATAAGGGCTACTATAGCTTTACAGACAAAAACTGGCTATTTTTGAATATTAACAGTGAGTGTAGCAAGATAAGTGGAGGCTGTTCAAATAGTGGTGCTCAAGCAAGGTGGGTTGACCAGCAATTATCGGCTAACCCAGGCAAGTGCGTAGTTGCCTCTTGGCATAAACCTCGTGTAACTAAAGGTGAGGTACATAACGATTACACAGAAATGAATGATATCTGGAACAAGGTTTATGATCGTGGTGGAGTTGTGTTGACTGGCCATAATCATTTTTATACAAGGTCAAACCCCTTGGGTCAGAATGCCCAGCAAACCAATGATGGTATAGAGCAGTTTGTGGTTGGAACAGGAGGAACTAATAGCTTCTACTCTGCTGGTTCTGACTCGAGGCAGGCAAAGACAATAGATAATACGTGGGGAATTCTTAAATTAGTGCTACAAAACAACAATTCTTATAGTTACGAATTTATTGATGTTAATAATAGAGTCTTAGATCAAGGTTCTAAAACCCTTAATTGCAACTAGCCCCATAGCATATTCGTTGCTCTGCAGTTAGCTTACCTAATGTTGGTGTGGCTTAAGCTACACAGTCTTTGTATGGACATAAAAAACTGTATTTGGGGTGTTTGGTAATCCGTATAGCGAACTTATGCACAAATAATGTAAAACTTGGCGGAGAGGGTGGGATTCGAACCCACGGTACCTCTTACAAGGTACGACGGTTTTCAAGACCGTTTCCTTCAACCGCTCGGACACCTCTCCAAAGGCATATTGTTAATGGCGGAGAGAGAGGGATTCGAACCCTCGCGGGAGATCTCTCCCCCCTAACGATTTAGCAAACCGTCCCCTTCAGCCACTTGGGTACCTCTCCTTATCGCCACTAACAGAGGTAAATTATAACATTATAAGCGATGATAATCAAAAGTTTAGCTATTTGGTTCACTAAACTAAAACGGAACACCCGTATACTTAGGAGTGTAATAGCAACCA
>CAZMFO010000006.1:0-34129 GCA_964565615.1 uncultured Candidatus Saccharibacteria bacterium
CAGAGGGATTCGAACCCACGACCTACGGTTTACAAAACCGTCGCTCTAACCAACTGAGCTATGCCGGCACTATAACAAATACTGCTTAGGTCAAAGCATTCCAGCTTGCCAACTTGACCATAAAGAATTTTAACACAAACAGGGGTTATATTACAACTCTACGCTTATGTCTGACCACGCGTTTTGGCTTTCCGCTTGGAACGACTAGCTTCTTTATTCGAGACTCTATGGCATCTGCCTCCTCTTGCCTGCCACGACTCTCGTATGCTCTATGTAGCAAAGTTAATGATTCTTTATTAGGTTCTAGTTCTACTGCTTTTTCTAGCTCCAGAAACATCAGCTTGTCATTGCCTAGCTTGTCTTGAACTTTAGCGTAGGCGATATGTCTAGCAGCCAGAGTGTCCTCTAGCTTTAAGGCTTGCTCAAAGGCGGCTCCTGCTTTGTCATAATGCTCAGTCTCGTAATATATTAACCCTAAATTATGAAGACTGGAAGGGGAGGTTTCAATACTAGAGGCAATCTCAAAACAATCAATAGCATCTCTGTACTCTTTTTGCTTGGCGTACAAAATCCCTAATCTGTTATAAGCGGCGGCGTTCTTTTCGTCGATTCGCAAAATTAACAACAAAGCTTTCTCTGCTCTCAAGAAGCGATTCTCTCGCATCCCTTGATGAGCTACGTCCCATAGCTTACTTAATCGTCCAGTGAGTTTAGCCGGGAGCTGTACTATATCGCCTTCAAAATGATCAGCACTACGATAAGTTAAGAAACCAAATATGCCGAGAATTACTAGAGCAATCATCTGCCTTATTATACTACATATCTAAAATTAGATTAGTCATTGTTAATTTGCTATTTGCTTTGTTATTTAAGTCGGCTATAGCGTCGGTTGAGATTTTGTGGAGCTTGTGCCATTTAGCAATTTGTAATGACGAGCCGTTATGCTCTAGTGCTTGTTTAAAAGCCGAATAGCTAACGGTCTGCATAGCCTCCATAAAAAGCAGGGCGTTGTTTAATCTATTATTGTCAAGAGATGCCAGCTGGCTAAACTTATCTTGGGTTAAAAAAGTCTTGACTGCCAAAATCGCATCTAAAAGAGGGTGATCCTGATCGTCTAGTAAGGCAGAGATCAAGCCTACTCGGCCACATCCGATTAACAGAGCCTTGGTTATTGAATCTTTTGGGTGAGTGTCGGCAAAATAATCATACACCTGTGTTGCCAGCGGATTTGCTACAGGTAACAACTGCAACCTAGACATTATTGTTGGCAACAGCTTTGCAGACGAATTTGATGTAAGAATAATCATTATTTGCGGAGGAGGTTCCTCAATAATCTTCAGCAACGCATTTTGAGATTCTGCCTGCATTAAATGAGCATCTTCTATTATTACAATTCTACCGATTGGCATATTGTTTGTATCCTTCAACCGCAAAAAGGATCGAATCTTCCGTATCTCGTCAATTGAGATCGTCTTGTTTTCGTCTGCTTGAATAAATTTAATATATTGACTTTCTATATTTGTGGTTTTTCTAAGCAAACGATGTGCAATATATTTGGCGACATAAAATTTTCCAAATCCTGTCGGTGCAATTATTCCGAGTGCGTGTGGTGGTTTATCTAAAACGCGTTTTATGGAGTTTTTTGTAAGTTCGCTCAATAGGATCTTCATTGGCTCATTATATCCTTAAAATCCTTAGGAACGATACTAGTAAATGCCTTTCTCTGGTTGCTAGGTAGAGTTAGCTCAAGCTGATGAGAATGTAGTAATAGTCGCTTGTATGGTGGACCGCCATATAGTGTATCACCAACTATTGGGTAGCCTAGTTGATTAAGATGGACTCTGATCTGGTGTGTTCGTCCTGTTTCTGGTTTAAGGATTAATTTTGCATAATTTTTGCTATGTTCTACGATTTGATATTCTGTTGAGGCTACCCTGCCAGATGTATCCACCCTAAACAATTTTGGCTTAGTTGGATGACGCATAATGGGCATATCAATAATTGCATGGTCTGGCTGAAGACCTGACTTAACTATGGCGACATATGTTTTCTTAACCTTCCTAAGTGAGAATTGCTTTTGTAGCCACTTTTGCGCCTCTGGATTTTTCGCACAAATCATTACGCCAGATGTCATTCTATCTAGCCGATGGACTATACCAGCTCTATTGCCCTCTATTCCTTGGACATTTTGAGAAATAAAGCTGGCTACGGTTTGTTCAGAGTTAAACGCGCCCTTGCTATGAGTCAAAATACCCTTTGGTTTATCAATAACAAGGCAATCTAAGTCTTCGTATAATATCGGTATGTCAATTTTTGGGTACTCCAAAGATTCGCTATCATCAACCTCTATTTGGTCTCCTATTTTAACCTTATATCCCGCTTTTTGTGGTGATTGATTAACAGTAACTTTCCCGTCATCAATAAATTTACGGAGTTGACTTCTGCTTATATTAGGCAAGTATCTTTGGAGGGCGATATCAAGCCTTACGCTAGTGTTTTCGTTATATTCTATTATCTTCATTAACTTCTAGATCTCAACATTCAACTCTCACTAGCTCATTATTATATGCTCTGTGTGTCGTGTCGTCTTCCGTCTGTGAAGTGATATATCTTTCTATGGGCGGTAATAGTTGTCTGGTTTGTTTTACGGCACGAGGCAGGCCTCTTATTCTAATAGTTTCAGACATTATTCTATTCTTCTCAGCCCAACAGCTTTCTGGAGCTTAAGTAGCGTGTTGCTTGCCTGTTCACCCATCAATTTTTCTGATTCTTGAAGTTTGCTGATTAACTTTTTCTCGTCAACTGTCTTTAGTTTATTCTGAAGATTTGTTAAAAACTGCCTTATTTGTTCGGCCACATCTCGCTTCAGATCGCCATATTTTGTTTGTCCCTCGTATTGTTTAATAACCGAACTTAAGTCTTTACCTAGCAACAGGGCTTGTATTTGTAATAAATTACTAATACCGGGCTGTTTATGGATATCGTACTGAACATTGTTGAAGCTATCTGTCGTAGAGCCCATAATTTTATTGTAAGCGAGCTCTGGATCGTCACTCAAAAAAATTACTCCCTTGCCAGTAGCGTCTGATTTGCTCATTTTTTTAGAGGGATCATACAAATCTTTAATTCTGAGGCCTTGATCTTTACCGAAAAGCTGATGTTGCTTCAAAACCGGTTCTGGCACAGTAAAAATTTGCCCAAACCGATTGTTGATTCTGCTAGCAATATCTCGAGTAAACTCTAAATGTTGTGACTGATCATCGCCGACCGGCACATACATAGCACCATACAATAGAATGTCCGATGCCATTAAAACGGGGTAATCAAATAAACCAACAGAAACATTCTGTTTACCAGATGATTTCTCTTTAAACTGAGTCATACGAGACATTTCTCCGAAGCCTGTAAAATTATTAAGAATTATTGTTAGCTCACTATGAGCAGGAATAAAGCTCTGACGATACAAGTAAACATTTGGGTTGTTGATTGGCAAACCAGAGGCGACAAACATTTTTAATGTACTTAATGTTTGGTCATAAAGCTTCTGGTAATCAATTTCGGTAGTAAAACTATGTAGATCGGGTACAAACAAGTTAATCTGGTAGCCCTTAGAAAATTTGTTGGCCATATCAATAATCGGCAAAATTGCGCCAAAGTAATTACCAATTTGAGGCTCTTCGTTAGATCGTATCCCTGTTAATATAACCTTATTTTTCATAGCTTAATTGATATTATACATTGCTTTAGGCAAAATATGGTATTGGAGATTGAGAAGATTCGTAGCGTAATTGTCCAGCCTTCCGACCTTCGAGTTTCTGTTGTTCAATGGCCTTAATAATTACTACTAACTCGGTTACAAATTGTTCTGGCGATCTACTATCAAGTGGATCAATTTCTATTTTATGAGTTCTTAAAATTTCTAATGCAGTGTGTTTATCTAGCTCCATAATTTCTCCTTATCAAATTAAAAAACCGCCTCGTGGCGGTTAAATTGTTATTCTTTACTTGCTACTTTCTAATGCGTACTTTTACAACCGCCATTTTATAAGGCTTAAACCAAAAATAAAACTGTTGAATAAACTTTTGCATAACAATAGCAAGATACTCCAATCTATTCTAAAAGTCAAGAGAAATCAAAAAATGTTTTATCGTTTAGTAAATTGTCTTTGTTTTCTAGCGCCCTTAAGCCCAAACTTCTTTCGTTCTTTTTCCCTTGGGTCTCTACCTAGTAGCTCGGCTCTTCTTAGCGTGCTCTTAAGATCGCTATTCATTATAGCTAAGGCTCGAGAAATTGCTAAACAGATGGCGTCCGCCTGACCGCAGTGTCCTCCACCAGACACTTTAGCACTAACATTGTACTTATTGATTTGCTCTAATGCTATAAATGGCTTCTGCAACTCTGCAAGGAGTGTTTTACTGCCCGCAAAGTAATCCTCTGTCGTTTTATCGTTTATCGTAATGGATCCCTGACCTTTTGTAATGCGGACTCGTGCAGTTGAACTCTTTCGGCGTCCTAGTGCATAATAGTAATTCTCTTTTGACATTATCTAGCTTCCTTAACTTTAATTTGCTTAGGTTTTTGTGCAGTATGTTGATGCTGATCGTCTTTGTAAACCTTCAATCTAGCTAATCTCGCTGGCCTCAACTTGTTGGCCGAAATCATACCTCTAACTGCGTGAACAATTACTTGAGTAGAGTCTTGCTCCAGCTTGTCGTTTAAAGTAGCCTCTTTTATACCACCAGGGTAACCACTATGACGATAATAGCGTTTATCTGTTAGCTTTTTGCCTGTTACTTGCAAATTGTTGCTGTTAATAACTATAACATAATCTCCGCAATCAATATGTGGCGTGTATTGCGTTTTTAATTTACCAGAAAGCAGGTCGGCAACTTGAGTTGCTAATCTTCCTAGTGTGGTCTGGCTAGCATCTATAATATACCACTGTCGAGTAACATCTGTAGGTTTTGCGCTATAGGTCTTCATTTTATTTAGCCTCTACTTTCTTAGCTTTTTCAACTTTTGCGGTTTTTTTGGGAGTCTCACTTTTGCTATCTTGCTTATCTTTGGTTGAGAGATCATCAACAAAGCTGACTCGTGCTAGCTGGGCATTGTCGCCTCGTCGTGAGCGAGTGCGTTCAATTCGCAAATAGCCACTTTGTCGCTGTGTCAAACTTGGAGCAATAGAATCAATCAATTTATTAGCGGATTCTTTAGTCATTAATCTGCTAACAATCAAGCGACGATTATGAAGATCGCCTATCTTTGCTTTAGTAATTAGCTTTTCTACATACGGTACTAACTCTTTTGCTTTAGGCAATGTTGTTTCAATAGTTTCCATTAGTATTAAAGAATCTGCTAAACCTTTGATAAGTGCAGAGCGCTGATCTCGTTCTCGTCCAAATTTTCGACCTGAATATCCGTGTCGGTGCATTGTTAAATCTCCAGCTCTGCCAATTTATCTTTTACTTCGTTTAGCGCTTTGGCACCAAACCCTTTTAAATCTCGTAGCTCACTATCACCCAATCCTAGTAAGTCCTTTAGAGTATGAATATCGTTGTTAACAAGAGCGTTGCTAGTTCTAGCTGATAGGTTTAAATCCTCAATTGGGGTCATTAATTCTGGACTTTCTTCAACCTCGCTAATTTCAGTTTCTTTTTCGGTTGTTAGGCTTGGAGTTGCTTCTACTCTAGTTTGTCCGGCAAGTGCTGTATATTGGTTCACCAAAATTGCTGAGGCCTCCTCAAAAGCATCTTTAGGGCTAATTGAGCCGTCAGTATCAATGACTAAAATTAACTTGTCTAGATCGGTCATTTGACCAACGCGAGTGTTTTCTACTTTATATCTCACTCGTTGAACAGGGCTAAACACCGCGTCAACCGCAATCATATCGCTAGACTTTCGGTGAGCAGTCTCATCAACAGGACGATACCCACGCCCTGTTTCTACTGTAATTTCTATATTAACACTAGCCTTAGGGTCGTCTATGTGGCAAACTATATGTTCTGGATTAACGACCTCCACATCTGCATTTAACTTAATGTCTTTAGCGGTAACAGGACCCTTGCCAGATTTGCTAATTGTCAAAACTTGAGGTTCTGAAGAGTAAATCTTAAAGCGAAGTCCTTTTATAGCAAGCATAATATCAATAACATCTTCCTTGACACCGGGTACAGTAGTAAATTCGTGTGTTACTCCTTCTACCCTAAATCCTGTAACTGCTCCTCCAGCTATACTAGATAGTAAAACTCGGCGAAGACTATTGCCTAATGTCATCCCATAACCAGTATGTAGTGGTTCTATAGTAAATGTAGCGCTATTTGTAGATTCTTCGTTTACACTAACGACTCCCGGTATGTAAATATTTTTTGACATTCTTTGCCTCCTTAGCGTGAGTAGTACTCAACAATTAATTGTTCTTTTATATCTGGTTCAACTTCGTCACGAGTTGGTAAACCCTTAACGCTGACTTCAAACTTCTTACGGTTGACAGTTAGCCACGATGCCTCGCTGTCTTCTCCATTGGGACTTAAATCATCTATGTTCTTAAAATATGCGTTATTCGTACTTACTTCTCTTAACGAGATTTTATCACCAATGTTTACTCTTATTGAAGGTATATCTACGCGACGGCCATTCAGCAAAAAATGTCCATGAGTTACTAGCTGTCTGGCAGAGCGTCTGCTAACCGCAAACCCACTCCGATAAATAACATTATCTAATCGGCGCTCTAAAAATAACAATAGTTGTTCGCCAGACTGACCTTCCGTACGGTTAGCTTCTGTCATTAACTTTCGAAACTGTCTTTCAAGCAAACCATAAAGTCGCTTAACTTTTTGCTTCTCGCGTAACTGAATAGCATATTGGCTTGGTTTGTTACGGCTGTTTCGGCCACCAGGATTTGCCGGTACTGATCTTTTGACTAACGCTTTATGCGCTTTAGGGTGAAGCGCGTAGCCCTCACGACGACTCATCTTAACTATTGGTTGTAAATCTCTTGCCATTTTACTATGCCCTTCGTGCCTTCTTTGGTCTAACACCACCATGCGGTGCTGTTGTAACATCAATTAGTTTTTCAACCTTAACATCCATAGTACTCAAAACACGAACTATGGCATCTCGCCCAAGACCTATGCCCTTTATGTATACATCTACTTTGCTTAAACCGTGTAACTGCTTGACTGATTGTGTAGCTTTCTCGGCGGCTACCTGTGCTGCATAGGCGGTACCCTTTTTTGAACCACGGAACCCGCAACCACCAGCACTTGCGTAGGTTAAAGCACCACCTTTGCTATCTGTAAAAGTGATGATTGTATTGTTAAATGTAGCAAGTACATGAACTTGCCCATAGGGAACGGACCTTTTGATCTTCTTTTTCTTGGTAGGTGTAGTGCTTTCTGTCATTATAATAAATCTCCCATATTAAGTCTTTGCTGGTGCTTTCTTTTTGGTGCCACCAACTGTTGTCTTTTTCCCGCGCCTAGTACGAGCATTGGTTCTAGTTTGTTGACCACGAGACGGAAGATTGGCCTTATGACGATTACCTCGGTAGGAATTTATATCTTTTAATCGCTTAATGTTTGAGGTAACTATCCTTTGAAGCTCACCCTCGACAGTATAATTATTATTGATAACTTCTTGAATCTGGGAGATCTCTTTATCGGTCAGTTTATTTGCTCTAATAGTTGGATCAATTTTAGCTTTTTTTAATATATCTTTACTGAACTTGGGGCCAATTCCATAAATATATGTTAAAGCTGTCTCTATCTGCTTTTCATTCGGTATGGTTACGCCTGATATTCTTGCCATAACTAACCTTGCCTCTGCTTATGTTTAGGTTTTAACTTGTTAATAATATACAAGCGACCCTTGCGACGAACAATTTTGTCGTCGGGGCTTATCTTTTTTACGCTGGCACGCACTTTCATCCTATAGTAGTCTCCTTTACTTTGGACGATTATCGGCGGATTGCATAACTAGTTATACAACACACTGCTTTGATAT
The DNA here is from genome assembly GCA_964565615.1 of uncultured Candidatus Saccharibacteria bacterium. Taxonomy (GTDB): domain Bacteria; phylum Patescibacteriota; class Saccharimonadia; order Saccharimonadales; family JAGQNJ01; genus HK-STAS-PATE-36. The sequence goes on from CAZMFO010000006.1 coordinate 8,003, forward strand.
TAAGTCTTGCGATAGGTGATTCTGCCCTTTGTAAGATCATAAGGGGTCAACTCGACCGTAACGCTGTCACCGGGAACAATCCTAATGTAATGCTTACGCATTTTTCCGGCAACATGGGCTATAATTTGATGGCCATTCTCAAGTTCTACTTTAAATTGTGTCCCGGGTAGGGTTTCAACAATTGTCCCGTTTAACTCAATTACTTCTTTATTGCTTGCCATAAATGTATAACAACTTTAAATTGTATCAGAAGTAGAAAGCTCTGTAAAGGTTATTTTGCTCTTTTTTTACGATTTTGCCTAAGAACTTTTCGTAGTATAGATCTTTTTGTTGTATCATTGCTACTTCCCGAATCGTCAGAGGTGTACAAATAGTCCGGTTGGTCATACTGATCATAGGTTTGCATCAATGCTTGAGATTCCAGTAGGCGTAGTGTCTCCAACGAGACAGCTACTAATATCAGGACACTTGTGCCTCCTAGCGAGATATTAGCACTTAAAAAGGCTTGTCCGATTACAGGCATTATTGCCAAGACACCCAAAGCTAGGGCACCAAACAATGTTAACCTATTAACTACTTTAACAAGGTATTTCTCGGTTTGCTGTCCAGATCTGACTCCTTCAATAAAGCCACCTTGTTGATGTAGGTTTTCGGCAATCTCTTTGGCATTAAAGGCGATACTGGTATAAAAGTAAGTAAAAACAAATACTAGTAGAAAATAAACTACAGGATAGATATAGGGCTGTATCCCGCTGGCTTCGAATGTTTGAGGAGATGGTGGCTGGAACCACAGTATCAAGTTACTACCAATAGTCTGCAGGCGTTCACTATTGGATCCCGTAAAGATCTGACCAAGAAAACTCGGAACACTCAAAAAGGCCATTGCGAATATCATCGGAATTACGCCTGCCGTAATTAGCTTAATTGGTAAAATCGTCGTAACTCCACCGTAGATTCGGTTGCCCTGCACGCGTTTAGCATAATTTATAGTTAAATTTCGCGATGCCTCGTTAATTTTTACAACCAATACTGTTGTAATAGTGATAACCGTCAGGATTAGCAAGGTTAGCCAAAAAGCTTTTTCGTCAATTGGCAGTTGTTTGCCTAGCACGCTCCACTTCTTATCTTGTTGAACAACGCTACTGATTAGATTAACACCCGTTGTCGGCAACTGACTAACAATACCGATGGTAATTATTAGTGAGATACCGTTACCAATGTTTTGTTCGGTAATTAGCTCACCTAGCCACATCAACAGCATTGAGCCACCCGTTAGCGAGGCCACCATCAATACCCATTGAGCCAAACTGGCACTAGCGGTAATATCTCCTAGCCCCCCAATACTTGATGCTGTTTGTCGCACAAAATAGATTGATCCGACAGACTGAATAATCGCCAAGGGCAAAGAGATTATTCTGGTGTACTGGTTGATCTTTTTCCTACCAAATTCTCCCTCTTTGTTTAGGTTCTCTAGCTTTGGTATTGCTCTGGTTAGCAACTGCATAATAATAGAGGCATTAATATAAGGACTTAAACCAGCCAACATTATAGAAAAGTTAGCTAAAGCACCTCCCGAAAGAACATCAACAAAACCAAGTAGTTGAGACGACTGCGTAGAATTAAACAATGTTTCTAGTATTTGCTGAAGGGTTTCTCCGTTGGCTATTGGAATAGGTATGTGGGCTAGTACTCGGAATACCAAAATCATTCCAACGACAGCAAAGATCTTTTTACGCATATCCTTACTGCCTAATGATTTAAAGATTATCTTCCAGTTCATAAAGTCTTAACTTTCTCCCTCAATAGCTATATTGTAGCTTGTATTTTGCTAGAATTAAAATCTATTTGTTTATTTATCTTTGGCTAGTCTTTTTGGTCGTTCAATTATAGAGACACCACCCCCAGCCTTTTCAACCATCTTTATTGCTGATTTACTAGCAGACTGAACCTTGATGGTCATCTTATTCTTCAAATCACCTTTTTGGATTAACTTAACCCTAGTGTAAGGTGTAGATATCAGACCAGCAGATGCTAGTTTATGGTTATCAACGATCGTCAAACCTAAAGAATCCAACATCCCTGTATAGATATTCTCTGTTTTGGGGCGTATTGATCTGAAGCCCGGTAGTTTTGGTAATCGTTGAGCTAGTGGGTTTTGTCCACCCTCAAACCCCGGACGAGTTCCGCCACCAGATCGAGCATTTTGACCTTTAGTTCCCCGACCTGCTGTTTTACCTTTTCCTGCAGAGATACCACGACCAACCCTAGATATCTTTTGTTTTTTTGACACAGTTAATTGATTAAACTTCATAGTTATTTATCCCCAACTTTTTTTGTAGTTTTTTTTGCTCCTGTATGGCGTTGAGTAACCCATTTTTTGGCGGGTTGCATACTAGTCAGAGCATCAATTGTTGCATAGGCTATGTTTATTTTATTTGCCGAACCTAGCGATTTAGACAAAGCGTTGTTAATCCCTGCTACTTCAAGAACCGTTCGCACTACACCCCCAGCTATTAGCCCAGTTCCTGTACTGGCTGGCTTCAGTAATATTTTTGCACCAGCAACTTTAGCCTCAGTTTCGTGAGGAATAGTTTCTTTGTATAAAGGAATCGTTACCATATTCTTCTTGGCAACATCTGTCGCTTTAGAAACTGCCGTGGTAACATCTTGTGCTTTTGAAACGCCCGCACCGACTCGTCCTTTATGATCGCCAACAATAACTAAGGCTCGAAATCTGAATCTACGACCACCTTTTACAACTCTGGCGACTCGATCTATGTGCACCATTCGCTCGTCTAGCTGATTTGGGTCTTGTTCAATTTGCTTATCTCTTATTCTACTATCTATCATAATTAAAACTCCAATCCGCCTTCTCGGGCTTTATCAGCCATAGCCTTAACTCGTCCATGATACAGCTTACCATTACGATCAAACACAACTTGCGAAATCTTCTTGGTTTTGCATTTTTCGGCAATCTCCGATCCTACCCATTCGGCTTTGACAGTTAAGTTTTTACCTTTAAGTGATTTATTCCCGACAGTCGTAACATAGATCAATGTATTGTGATTAATGTCATCAATAATTTGTGCACTAACATGCAAGTTGCTAATATGCGAACTTAGTCGTGGACGGATAGCTGTACCGCTAACATTGTGGCGAATACGCTTTTTGCGACGCATTTGGTTCTGATATTTTTTTACTAGTCGGTTCATACTACTTATCCTTTCCTGACTTTCCGCTCTTTCTGATGATATGTTCACCCTCATAGCGAATACCTTTACCTTTATAAGGTTCCGGCTTCTTCAGAGCACGAATTTCGGCGGATACCTGACCAACCTGTTGTTTAGAAATACCTGAAATTGTAATAGTATTCTGCTCTACTTTTGCAGAAAGACCCTCTGGCAAGCCATAAATAACCTCGTGAGAAAATCCTAAGTTCATTTTTAGCTGATTACCAGCCAGCGCTACTCTAAAACCCACACCATGAAGCTCCAGCTTCTTACTAAAGCCTTCTGTTACACCAACTACCATATTGTTCACTAACGATCTCATCAAGCCATGCTTAGCACGAAGGGTTGCATCATCATCCCTACGAGTAACATTGATTGTATCGCCATCAACCGCAACCGTAATTCCCGGCATAGTGAATTGTTGCAATTCGCCCTTAGGTCCTTTAACGGTTATGAAATTGTCATCGACAGTAATTGTCACACCAGCCGGGAGCTTGATTGGTCGTTTTCCTATTCGACTCATAACTTCTTTCCTTTCTTATTCTTTCCTATTTGCCATATTGATACACCCAATCCAATTGAAGACAGTAATATTCCTATAACTATAAAGGCTGTCGGATTCATTAATATACCTTACAAATCAACTCTCCGCCAAGTCGCTTGGCTTTAGCATCATCTCCAGTCATTAAGCCTTGAGATGTTGAAACAATAACCATACCGCGCCCATTTTTAATAACTGGAATGTTTTTTACATTGACATAATGGCGTCGTCCTGGGCTACTGATTCGCTGGATTTCAGTAATGCTGGCGTTTGTACCTTGGAGATTTATTGTTAGTACTAACATCTTGTTAATTCCTTCGCCGTCAATCTCTACATTGGCAATGAAGTGGTTCTCGGTAAGGATTTTTGCGACTGATTCTTTGATCTTAGAATAGGGTAGCTTTATCTCGTTCTTGCGAACCAAAATCGCATTACGAATCCTTGTTAACATATCTGCTATCGGGTCTGTTGATACCATATTTACTCCTTACCAGCTTGCCTTTGTTACGCCCGGAATCTCACCTTTAGAGGCATGTTCTCGGAATGATATTCTACTTAAACCAAAAGTCCGCATATAACTTCGGGGTCGGCCAGTTTCTGAACAACGGTTTTTCCAACGAGTTGGTGATGAATTGCGTGGTAGCTTATGCAGGGCGTCAAAATCACCACTCGCCTTCAGCTCTTGTCGTTTTTCGGCATACTTTTTAATCATTTCTTGTCGTTTTTTATCTCGGGCAACTATAGATTTCTTAGCCATTATTTCGTCTCCTTATTTGACTTTTCAAAAGGCATTCCAAATTTAGCTAATAACGCCTTAGAATCTTCTGCTTTTTCTGACTTAATTACACATACAACCTGCAATCCATGTGTAATCGGTGAATCTTCAAAAGTTATTTCTGGAAAGACTGTTTGGTCATTAAGCCCTATACTGTAGTTGCCTTGCTTATCAAATGCTTTACTGCTAACACCATGAAAGTCGCGTAGTCTTGGTAAGACAATGTTGATGAGTCTATCAAGAAATTCGTACATTTTATCACCCCTTAGTGTAGTCTTGAGACCGATCTTATTGCCTTCGCGCAATTTAAAACTAGCAATAGACACCTTTGCCGTAGTCTGAATAGGCTGTTGCCCTGATATTTTACGAAGAGTCGTTGTAGCTACTTCCATTAGTCGTTTATCGTCCTTAGCACGCCCTAAGCCTATGTTTATAACTATCTTTTCTAGTTGAGGTACTTGATGGATATTGTCTAATTTTAGCTCTTTCTGAAGCTCGGCAATAAATTGTTGATGATATTGACTTTTTAAGCGCGGTTGTGTCAATTGTAGTGTTTTAGCCATTATTTTATCTCCTTACCAGTGCTTTTATAGACCCGTTTTCGATTACCGTCTTTATCAAAAATAAAGCCTATTCGACTCGGTTTTTTTGTTGTAGGTTCTAAAATGGCCACTTTAGATACATCGATCGGCTTAGTAATATCTATAATCCCACCTTGTGGATGTTGCTTATTTGGCTTTAGATGTTTTTTAAACATATTTAAGCATTCTACCGTTACAGTATTGTCTTTAGGGTGAGTGGCTATAACCTTACCTGTTTTACCTTTGTCCTTACCTGTCAGAACAACCACTGTGTCTCCCTTGATCAAACGAATTTTGTAAACTGTATTCATATTAAAGTACCTCCGGAGCTAAACTGATGATTTTTGCGTAACCTTGATCACGAAGTTCTCTAGGAACTGGGCCAAAAATACGGGTTGCTTTCGGCAACTTATCATCGCCTATGATTACCGCGGCATTATCGTCAAACTTTATTGTTGATCCGTCCTTACGCTTAATAACATACTTTGAACGAACAACAACAGCACGAACAACCGATTTCTTCTTGACATTACCAGTTGGGCTGGCATCTTTAACGGTAGCGACTATTACATCACCTATTCGTGCATAGCGTCGGCGGGTTCCACCAAGAACACGAATACATAGGATCTCTTTTGCGCCACTATTATCGCAAACTTTTAATCGAGACTCTTGTTGGATCATTTCGTTTCTCCCTTTTTGTCCTGATCGGTTAGGTCTGGTCTCTCTACAATTTTCTTTAGTTGGTATCTTTTTTTGGCGCTCAATGGACGAGTTTCCGAAATCTGAACTTTATCACCAATTCTGGCCTCATTGTTCTCGTCGTGTGCCATTACTTTTTGTGATGCAATGTATCTCTTTTTGTAAATTGGGTGGCTTTTATGAGTAACTATCGTTACAACTATGGACTTATCAGGTCGATCAGATGTTACTGTGCCGTGTAGAATTCTTGCCATCTATTTAGCCTCCTTGGTTAGCTGTTCACTTAATACAGTTAATACTCGCGCTAAATCTCGACGCTTATTACGAATCTGTCGGGGATTTTGTAGTTCGCCAGTAATAATTTGTCGTCTTAACTGAGCCAATTCTTCTCGGAGAAGAGTACTCTTTTTAGCCAAATCGGATGTTGTTAGTTTTCTGATATCACTGATTTTCATACTAAGCCTCCTCCCTTACAAGGAACTTAGTCTTAATTGGCAGTTTATGAGACGCCAGTCGCATAGCTTCACGAGCGACATCCTCTTCAACGCCCTGCATTTCAAATAATATGGTTCCGGGACGAACTTTGGCTACAAAAAAGTCAGGGCTTCCTTTACCGCTACCCATCTTTGTGCCGAGGGCTTTTCTGGTAACGGGCGTATGTGGGAATATCCTGATCCAGATCTTTCCGCCTCGTTTGATATAGCGGGTCATAGCTTGTCGCCCAGCCTCTATCTGACGCGAAGTTATTCTTTCCATACCTTGTGCCTGAAGAGCATACTGACCAAAAGCAATGGTGTTGCCACTAGTAGCTACGCCTTTCATTCGCCCAACTCGGACACGACGGTACTTTGTTCGCTTTGGCATCAACATAGCTAGGCCACCTCTCCTTTATAAATCCAGACCTTAACACCGATAATTCCTGCTGGTGTTTTGGCTGGTACATATGCATAGTCAATGTCTGCCCGTAAGGTATGTAGTGGTACACTTCCTACAATCTCTTTCTCTCTACGCGCCATTTCTGCACCATTTAGACGACCAGAAACTTCGATTCTAATACCTTTTGCTCCTAATCTCATAGTAGTTGCGGCAGTTGATTTAATTGCTCGTCTAAATGAGATGCGTCGTTGTAATTGATAAGCAATGTTTTCGGCAACTAGTTTTGCATAAAGCTCCGGCTTTTTAAGCTCCTCTATGTTTACCCTAACCGGCACTTTATAAATTGCCTCTATGGCAGATTTAAGCTCTTGTGCTCCAGAGCCACCCCTACCAATAACAACACCAGCTTTAGCTGTTGATAAGGTAACGGTAACTAAGTTAGGCGATCGTTCTATGTCAACTTTATTGATAGCTGCACGCGAACCCAACTTATCGTTAATCATCCTTCGTACTTTTAGATCTTGAGTAAGGTAATTGGCATAATCTTTTTTACCAACAAACCATTTACTGCGCCAATCTTTATTGACTTGTAAACGCATACTAATTGGATTTACTTTTTGTCCCATTATTTGGACTCCTTAACTTCTGACTTAACTTTTTTGGCTGGCTTTTTAGATTCCCTTTGATCGCCGTCAACCAATACTCTAATATGAGAGGACTTTTTTTGGAAAGGTAAGGCACGACCATGCGCTGCTGGTTTGTATCGTTTAAGTCGTGGGCCCGGAGTTACTGTAATCTCTGTTATGCGTAGGGTATCGGGCTTATAATTATGATTGTTTTCGGCATTTGCTTGAGCTGACTTAATAACTTTTGCTACGGCAGAAGCACTCCTTCGGGGTGTGTGTTCTAAAATGACCAAGGCATCACTAACCGTACGGCCTCGCACTAAAGAGGCAACCACGCCAGTCTTTCGTGGACTAATTTTAACACCTTTGGCAATCGCATAAACGCCCATTATTTTTGCCCCTTTGCTAACTTACCACCATGACTGCGGAACTTACGAGTTGGCGAAAACTCACCTAGTTTATGGCCAACCATATTCTCTGTAATAAACACAGGTATATGTACTTTGCCATTATGCACGGCGATTGTTTTACCAACAAACTCTGGTGCAATTGTTGAACTTCTTGCCCATGTTTTAATAATAGTGCGGTCTTCTGGCCCTAAGGCGCTTACCTTTTTAGCTAATTTGGGATCTACAAATGGTCCTTTTTTTAGTGAACGACTCATAATTACTTCCTATTTACCTTCTTTTACTTTCATGACGCGACTTTACAATAAACTTATTACTCGTTTTTCGTCGACGAGTCTTATATCCAAGAGTTTTCTGACCCCAGGGCGTACGAGGTGCTGCACCATGGTTCTTACCTCCACCTATTCCGTGTCGCCCACCATCTCCACCACCATGTGGATGGTCTGTGGCATTCATCACAACTCCACGAACGGAAGGACGAAAGCCAAGATGACGCTTTCTCCCCGCGGAGCCAATTTTTACATTCTGGTGTTGTATATTACCTACTACACCTAAGCTAGCAGAACATTCAATGTTTACTTTTCTAACCTCGCCACTAGGTAGTTTTATCAATGCATACTCATCCTCTTTGGCAAAAAGCTGGGCACTGGCACCGGCACTCCGTACAAGCTGTGCTCCCTTACCTAATTGCATTTCTATGCTATGTATAGTGCTTCCGACTGGGATATTTTTAAGGGGTAATCGGTTGCCGGGTTCAATTGGTGCTTCTTCACCTGATTCAATCTTTTGTCCGACTCTCATTCCACTAACCGCTAAAATATAGTGAAACTGACCATCGGTGTCTTTAATGCGAGCGATGTTTGCTGATCTGTTAGGATCATACTCAATAGCCTCAACGACTGCGGTAGTACCTAATGCTAGTTTGAAGTTCATTATTCTATAAAAGCGCCTAGCCCCACCTCCACGATGACGCGTTGTGATACGACCCTGATTATTACGGCCACTGTTTTGTCGCCTTTTAGAAATTAAAGACTTTAGCGGTCGTTGCTTGGTGGTAACCTCACTAAAATCACGCGTTGTCATACCTCGTCTAGCAGGGGTGGTCGGTTTATAAAGAGTTACTGACATTACTTAGACTCCTTTTTACTAGGCTTTGACTTAACATCCTTCTTAGATTCTTTATCTTCGCCAAATACATTAATTGTTTGACCTTCAAACAAACGAACATAGGCCTTTTTTCGCTTTGCACGAACTCCTTCAACAGGACGGTTCCTTTTTTGATAAGATTTCTTAACCTTACCCTTAACAACCATAACTTTTACATCTTTAACCTTAACAGCAAATTGAGCCTCAACCGCATTCGCAATAGTTAGCTTATTAGAAGCAACTGGCACATCAAAAACATAAACATTAAGCTCTAAGCTAGAATTGTAGGCCTTTTCGCTCATTCGTGGTTTTAATAGCAAGTTATTACTCATTATTTAGCACCTCCTAACCACTGGTCAATTACAGAAACGGCTTCTTTAGTAATTACGATATTGTCGGCATTTAGTATGTCATAAACATTTAGGTACTTCGCCTGAGAAACAATTAAGTTCGGAATGTTCCTTGTAGAACGGTTAATTAACTCTGTCTTGTCTTCTACCACCAACAAAATATTTCTGTTAAGCCCCAACTTTTTAAATAGGCTTGTAGATTCGCTGGTCTTTCCGTTTTTGACTTCAAATGATTCAATAACCTTAATGTTCGCAACCTTTAGGCTTAAGGCTTGTTTAGTGGCCAACCTTTTTGCTTGAGTTGATAACGAAACAGAGTAATTCTCGTTTCCTGTCGGACCAAAAACAATGCCACCACCTCGCCAAATTGGGTTACGGATTGATCCAAATCGTGCTCGGCCGGTGCCTTTTTGCTTCCATGGTTTACGACCTCCACCACTTATCAAGCCACGGGTTTTGGTGACTGCAATGTTTGCTCTACCATTTGCTAAATATGAATGATAGACTTGCTTTAAAAGATCGTAATTCTCGGTTTTTATAGCAAATACATCCTTGTTGAGACTTATACCTGTCGTAGCCTTATTGCCAGATTTAGTGAAGGTTGGAGTTGTCATAACTAGCTAACCCCCTTTATGAGTACAATACCTTTACGAGGTCCGGGTATCGCCCCCGCGACGCCGATAACATTTAAGTTGCTATCTACCAAGGCAATTCTTAGATTCTTTACCGTTACGCGTTCGCTACCCATCTGACCAGCCATTTTTTTACCCTTAAAAATCTTTTGCGGATACATAGAGCCGATTGATCCGGGTCGACGATAACTCCGACCACCATGAGTTTTTCGTCCACGATGAAAGTTGTGTCTTTTTATCGTTCCGGCAAAACCTTTACCCTTACTTGTACCAACTACATCAACGACATCACCAACAACAAAAGAGTCGGCAGATAACTTCTTGCCGACTACTAATTCTTGATCAATTTCTTTTAGGCGGAACTCACGAATAATCTTTGGGAGAACATCTGCCTTTTTAACATGACCCATTACTTGCTTTGACAAACTCTTTCCTTCTTCAAAACCAAGCTGAACAGACATATAACCATCATTGTCTTGTGTTTTTACTTGAGTTACAGTATTCGGACTGGCAGAAAGTATAGTTATAGCCTCTACAACACCATCTTTATTGATGGTGCTAGTCATACCGACCTTTCTTGTAATTAATACTTTCATTCTTCTCCTACTAACTGATGTTATTTTAGAATTTTGACATAAAAATTCTTGGTATATTGCAGTATTCAGTTATCGCTGAACTTACGAGTATACACCAAGTAATTGAAAATATACCATAACAGATTATCAGAAATACTATACTTCTGTCAATATGTTGTTTATTCTACTATAGTATGTGGTGTGTGATTGAGTAAATTAGATCTGTAAGTACAGCCCCAATCCAGACCAAAACCCAACCAACATTGCCACCAATAGTACGGCATAGGTTATTTTTCTATCAGTTTTAGACCTATCTTTAGCACAATAATACAACCCTACTACAAACCCCACAGGTAGAGGTAGGTTTATTGAGTGGTTAATACTTAACTTAACCCAAACAAACCCACAAACTAATGTCAGTACTAATTTAAATAGATAGCTTCCGTCATTATCATCGCTTTTCTTTTGGTGTTTGTTTTTTGTCATTACCTAAACTATAACATAATTTATTAGATGAACTTACTTAACGAGCTTGCTACATCTTGATTTCGGCATCACATCCGGCAGGAAGAGAAAGGTTCATCAAGTTATCAATAGTTTTTGGAGTTGGCTCTAAAACATCGATCAGGCGCTTATGAATACGCATTTCAAATTGTTCGCGCCCTTTTTTGTAGACATGAGGACTTTTAACAACCGTATAGGTAGTTTTTTGAGTTGGCAGTGGTATTGGGCCCGCAATGGTAGCGCCAGTTCGCAGGGCAGTTTCAATAATCTGCTTTGCAGACTGGTCAATAACTTTATGGTCATAAGCCTTTAACCTAATGCGGATTCGTGGCTTGGTTGACTCTGTTTTTTTGGCAGTTGCCATAGAATAATCTCCTTTATTCTAGTGATGTAACATCTTTGTATAGTACCAAAAACACATACAACGACTTTTAGTCATCACAATTTAGTTTACATACATTATTCTACATTAATATCATAGTTCTGTCCAGATGTTTCATCTGAACACAAACCACCATAAGCCTGATAATCTTGGCTATAGTCAATCTCAACATACTCATCAGGAGTAGTGGCCAACCATAGTGCACGGTCAACACTGCTTAATGGATCAAATCAATAAGTCTTCATTTCTTCTGAATCGAAGTATTCTATACTCATATTACAAATATACCATACCCCTTAAAAATAAATGAGCCGTAGGTTGACTACGACTCATTTTTTTTGGCTTCTCGGATTACTTAGTAATCTTTGTTACAACACCAGCGCCGACTGTTCGGCCACCTTCACGAATAGCAAATCGTTGACCTTGATCCATTGCAATTGGTTGGATCAACTTAACCTTAAAGGTTACAGTATCGCCAGGCATTACCATTTCTTTGTCAGCTGGGAGTTCTACCTCACCAGTTACATCCGTTGTACGGAAGTAAAACTGTGGCTTATATCCTTTAAAGAATGGTGTGTGTCGTCCGCCTTCTTCCTTGGTTAAGACATAGACTTCTGCATCAAACTCTGTATGAGGAGTAATTGTTCCGGGCTTTGCCAACACCTGACCACGCTCAATGTCATCGCGTTCAATCCCTCTAAGCAAGATACCAACATTGTCACCAGCTTGACCTTGATCAAGATTTTTCTTGAACATCTCAACCCCAGTAACGACACTTTTCTTGGTATCTCTAATACCGACAATTTCAACTTCATCATTTACCTTAACGATGCCCTGTTCAATACGACCAGTAGCTACAGTACCACGACCCTTGATAGAAAAGACATCTTCAATAGCCATCATAAATGGCTTATCTAGGTCTCGTTTTGGTTCTGGAATAAATTCATCCATAGCCTTAACAAGCTCCATAACCGCATCCATATCGGCCTCTGATCCTTCAAGAGCTTTGGTGGCTGACCCCTTAACAATTGGAGCATCCTCATCAAAGCCGTTTTTAGCTAAAAGTTCACGAACATCCATTTCGACAAGTTCAACTAGTTCTGGATCAGCAAGATCCATCTTGTTTAGGAATACAACAATCTTTGGCACTCCAACTTGTCGAGCCAAAAGAACATGTTCGCGAGTTTGTGGCATAGGACCATCGGCGGCCGAGACAACCAATACAGCACCATCAACTTGGGCGGCGCCAGTAATCATATTCTTAATATAGTCAGCGTGTCCTGGCATATCAACATGAGCATAATGCCTTTTCTCGGTTTCGTACTCTTGGTGAGAGACAGCAATGGTGATGCCTCGTTGCTTTTCCTCTGGGGCATTATCAATTTGATCATAATTAATTGGTTTGTTTACATCGCTTGGCAATCGCTTGGATAGAGTATGCGTGATTGCTGCTGTTAGTGTTGTTTTACCGTGGTCAACGTGACCCATTGTTCCCACATTGACATGTGGTTTGCTTCTGTCGAAGTCAGCCATGAATGTTAGCTCCTTTATTACTTAATTTTATCTTGCATGAGTATATTAACTCACACGAGTTACCTATAAATTGTATCTGAGTATTCTCTAAATGTAAAGTACAATCGTGCTACTTGGTGTTTTTGGCGACTATTGCTTCGGCTACATGACCGGGTACATCTGCATAATGATCTAGTTCCATACTAGAGCTGGCGCGTCCTTGAGTCATTGAGCGAAGATTGGTGGTATAGCCAAACATCTCTCCAAGAGGCACAAAGGCGGTAATCTCTTTAATACCTGTTGTTAGATCTTCCATAGATTCAATACGGCCCCGCTTGCTGTTTAGGTCACCAATCACATCACCCATAAAGTCTTCTGGCGTTACCACTACCACCTTCATTATTGGTTCTAGAAGTACGGGATTCGCCTGCTTAACACCTTGTTGTAAAGCCATAGAGCCTGCAATTTTAAAAGCCATTTCGCTGGAGTCAACATCGTGGTAACTACCGTCGTAAAGCTCTGCCTTAATATCAACAACTGGATAACCCGCCAAAACTCCGTTAGCCATTGCTTCTTCAATACCTGACTTGACAGGATTAATGTACTCTGCCGGCACAACACCACCTTTTATTGAGTTGATAAACTCAAAACCTTTACCTGCCTCGTTTTGCGATAAGCGAAGCCAGACATGTCCATACTGCCCTCGACCGCCACTTTGACGAATAAACTTACCCTCTACCTCTACGGCATCTTTGCGGATCGTTTCTCGGTAAGCTACCTGTGGTTGACCAATGTTAGCCTCAACACTAAACTCTAGCTTCATTCTATCTACCAGAATTTCTAGATGCAACTCGCCCATTCCCCTAATGATTGTCTGCCCAGTTTCGTCATCTACATGCACTCTAAAGGTCGGATCTTCTTCTGCCAAGCGTTGCAAGGCAAGACTCATCTTTTCTTGATCGCTTTTAGTCTTCGGCTCAATGGCAATAGAAACCGGTGGCTCTGGGAAGGTAATAGATTCTAAAATAATTGGGTTACCCTGATCACACAAAGTATTTCCTGTAGTAGTACCCTTTAAGCCAACAATAGCGGCGATATCTCCGGCGGAGACTTCTGTAATGTCTTCTCTTTTATCTGCCTGCATACGCACTAATCGGCCAATGCGCTCCTTTTGCCCAGTAGAACTGTTGAACACATAAGATCCAGCCTCAAGCTTGCCCGAATAAACACGCACAAAACAAAGCTTTCCAACAAAAGGATCAGTAGCAATCTTAAAGGCAATACCTGCCATCGCTCCAGATTCTTCTGGTTTTCGCTCAATTTCCTCATCCGTCTTAGGATGAGTTCCCCAAACCGATCCACGATCGACAGGAGATGGCAAAAAGTCATTCACGGCGTCAAGAAGCTTTTCAACAATCACGCCACGACCATCACCACCAGTAACAGCGAAGAACTTTCCAGTCAGCACGGCTGTTCGAACTGCCTGCTTAATCTCTTCGGTACTTAGACCCTCTTCGCCAACCTCAAAGAATTTTTCTAGCATTGCCTCGTCTTCGGCTACAGCATTTTCAATCAGCAAACTGCGATATTTTTTAGCCTTATCTAGCATATCGGCTGGGACTTCACCCTCAACTAGCTCACTATCAGTAAAATCTTTGTAGGTGTAGGCCTTCATTGTGATCAAGTCAACAACACCGTTGATGCTTTGCTCAAAACCAATTGGCAAATGAATTGGGAAGGCGTGTTTATTCAAGCGATTATGAATACTGTCCAAGCTTTTATAAAAATCACCACCAGTTTGATTAATCTTATTAATAAAACAAAGTCGTGGTACACCATATTTATCAGCCTGACGCCAGACTGTTTCTGACTGACTCTCTACACCCATTTTGCCGTCAAATACCGTAACGGCGCCATCTAGCACTCGCAATGATCGCTCTACTTCTGCCGTAAAGTCAATATGCCCTGGAGTATCAATAATGTTAATCTTATGATCCTTCCAGTAACAAGTAACCGCAGCGGAAGTAATTGTTATGCCTCGTTCGCGCTCTTGGGTCATCCAGTCAGTAGTCGTTTCACCCTCATGAACAGCACCGATTTTGTGCTTCAAACCTGTTCTAAACAAAATCCCTTCAGTTGTAGTAGTTTTGCCGGCATCAATATGAGCAATGATGCCTATGTTTCTATATTTACTTAGTTCTATCTTTTTCTCTGCCATTGTTCCTCCTTATTTAAATGCACCAAATTCATTAGTATAATGTCGAGCGACAATCACAGCACCGCCTATGATGTCAAATGCTTGTTCTGGTGTTTCTGCTATTTGCACCAAACGCTCGCAAGAACGAGCAAACGATTTTGGTGCATTAGAAACATCAGGATTTTTCGGATTACGCCTGAAAACATCTGTTAATACCCGCTCGCCTAGGTATCTGACTTCCTCGGGAGAGTGTTTTGCCAGTATTTCTGCTTGAACTTCAGGCGTCAACTGTAAACTGAGCATATCTCGTTGCTTATCAGGTAACTCAGGGCTACGCATATTTTATCTCGCAAAGTGGGCAAAAGCACGGTTGGCTTCGGCCATTTTGTGAGTATCCTCTTTTTTCTTAACCGCAGAGCCAGTGTTATTATAGGCATCTACTAACTCTAACGCAATTCGGTCTTCCATACTCATACCACTTCTGGCACGAGAAGCTTGAACAAACCACATAATAGTCAAGTGTTGTTGGCGTTGACCTTTTACCTCAAAAGGGATCTGATAGTTAGCACCACCAACACGACGCGAACGAGTTTCTAGGCTTGGTTGGATATTCTTCAATGCTTGCTCAAAAACATCTAAGGGATTCTTGATTTTTAGTTTGTCGGCAGATTTTTGCATTCCACCATAAACTAGCCTTTCGGCAATTTGTTTCTTACCATTGACCATCACCCTATTGATTACTTTTTGTACTTGCACGCTGTTGTACAGGCGATCTGGTTGAATATCACGAACTAGACTCTTGGTTTTCTTCCTGGGCATAATTATTTACCTGCTTTCTTGGTACCGTACTTTGAACGGCCTTGTTTGCGGTTTTCAACACCCTGCAGGTCCAACGCACCACGCACAATATGGTATCGCACACCCGGAAGGTCTTTTACTCGACCACCCCGAATCATTACGACAGCGTGTTCTTGTAGATTATGACCCTCACCACCGATGTATGCCCAGACCTCATAGCCATTTTGCAAACGAACACGAGCCACCTTTCTAAGCGCAGAGTTTGGTTTTTTTGGTGTTTTAGTAGTAACCTTAACACAAACTCCTCGCTTAAAAGGTGATGGTTTTTCGTAATTAGTCGTTTTTAGGTTATTCACCACACGATGAAGAGCAGGTGATTTTGATTTCTTGGTAACCCTAGTGCGGGGTTTGCGCACTAACTGATTGATTGTCGGCATTAATTCTCCTTTGCTAGTTGTAATCTACCGCAACACTGCAAATGCCAAATGCAGAGGCTCGGACTACTTAATTAACTATGCCATTTTACCAGATGAACAAGCAATTGACAAACAAAAACTTTCCAAGACTCTATAGTCGCTTCTTATTCAATACTGTCCTCAACAGATAGTTGACCATAACCTGTTCCGACAGGAATTTTACGCCCCAAAATAACATTTTCTTTAAGCCCATATAGCTTGTCAACCTTACCGCTGGTTGCTGCCGATATCAAAACCCTAGTAGTGTCCTGGAAGCTAGCGGCACTCAAGAATGACTCTGTAGAGAGCGACGCTTTAGTAATTCCCAGCAATAACTGACTGAACTGAACAGGTTGTTTTCCTGCCTTCTGAAGCTTTTCGTTTGCTTCTTGAACAGCTATTTTGCTGACGATATCTCCTGTTACAAAATCGCTATCACCAATATCTTCAATCTGTACACGGCTAAACATCTGACGAACCACAATCTCAAGGTGCTTATCTGAAATGTCTTGACCCTGGGAAGCAAAAATCTTCAAGATTTCGTTCATAATGTAGCGTTGAGTTGCCTCTACCCCCTGCAAACGCATTAGCTCATGCAGATTGATTGACCCATTAGTTAGCCTTTGCCCAGCAACAATTTCCTCGCCATCTTTGACGACTAATTGCTTGTACCCTGGTATCTGGTAACTAACGACAGCTTGATCGTTGGGGGTGATGAAAATAGCACTCTTGGTAACCTTAGCCTTGCCCGCAACTGGTGCAATAAGAGGGTTAGCGCCTTCTTCTTCGGAAGCAATGACATCGCCAACATTGACTTCTGTATTGGATTTGATGTGAGCCTTTCGTCCCGACAGAGGATACTCAACAGGCTCATCAGACTTAGCCTTAACCTCTACTACATAGTGGTCGCCTTCTTCACGAACTCGTACAGTACCTGATATATCAGAAAGGTAAGCTTGACCCTTCGGTGTTCTTACTTCAAATAGTTCTTCCACGCGAGGTAAACCTTGTGTTATATCATCAGCTGCCGCAGACCCACCACCGTGATACGCACGAAGAGTCAACTGTGTACCCGGTTCACCTATTGACTGTGCAGCAATTACTCCAATTGGATGATGACCAGAAACTAGCAATCCTGTTGCCGGATCAAGTCCGTAAGATTTGCGAGGGACACCCTTTGCTGATAATGCCGAGAGTGCACTCATTATCTTAATACCATCTAGCGACTTATCCTCTTCAATCTTTTGGGCAATTTCTCTGGTTATTAGTTGACCTTTTTTAACAATTGAGCCTACTGTCTCGGCAGTAAAACGACCTTCTAGCCTAGAGGCATAAGTAGTTCCGATTTCTTCAGCGTCGGAACGATTCAAAGCAAAGCCCGGATCATCTTGATCGGAATCATCCTCTATAGTAAAGACATCTTGTGCGACATCAACCAGTCTTCGAGTCAGGTAACCAGAATCAGCGGTCTTAAGAGCTGTATCAATCATAGTTTTTCGAGTACCTCGGGTAGAAGTAAAGTATTCTAGTGATGTTAGACCCGCCTTGTAGCCAGATTTAATAGGCAACTCAATTGCTCGGCCGGTTGTATCCATAGACACACCTAGCATACCTACGGCGTTCTTTACTTGCCCGATGTTTCCTCGAGCCCCAGACACAACAGCCGTAGCCATCGCACTGTCCTCATCAGCAAATTGCTTACTTAAGGCGTCCTGGACTTTGGCGTCAATTTTTAGCCAGTTTTCTACCGTATGCCGATAACGCTCTTCTTCAGAAATAAATCCTTGGTCATATTGCTCACTAATTAAAGCAGTCTTATCATCTCCCTCTTCAATAATAGAGGCCAGACTTTCAACATCTCTAAAGTCATCCATACCTAAAGACAAACCAGATTTAGTAGCATACTCAAAACCAATCTCCTTTAGATCGTCGGCTATCTGGGCAGTCTGAGCTTGACCATAAGCTTTGTAGATCTCTGCCAGAACAGAATTAAGCATTTTCTTAGTCATCGTCGCATTTTGGAAGGGAAAATCTTCTGGGAGGATCTCGTTAAATAAGAGTCTTCCGACTGTAGTCTGGCAGTTGCTTCCTCTAAAAGGCACAGAAACATAACTTTGTAAGCTAAGCTCACCTGCATCAAACGCCATAATAACTTCTGACATATCGCCGTAAGAGTGAATCTTTTTCTCAAGACCGGGTCGTTCGTAGGTCAAGTAGTAACAACCTAGGACGATGTCTTGCTCAATATGCAAAATTGGCGAACCATCTGCTGGCTTTAGTAAGTTTTTGTTGGCGGCCATTATTTCTCGGGCTTCCTTTTGTGCTTCTTCTGACAACGGTAGATGAACAGCCATTTGGTCGCCATCAAAATCGGCATTAAATCCTTTACATACTAAGGGATGTAGCTGAATAGCCTTCCCTTCAATCAAAATTGGCTGAAAGGCCTGAACGCTCAAACGGTGCAAAGAAGGTGCTCGGTTAAGTAAGACATACTTTCCGGTAATCGCCTCGTCAAGCGCGTCCCAAACAGGTGTTTCACCAGCCTCAATCATACGAGTGGCCGAACGAATATTGTGGGCATAATCGTTAGCTATCAAATTTCCGATAACAAATGGCTTAAATAATTCTAGAGCCATCATTTTTGGTAAACCGCACTCGTCTATTGATAATTCTGGGCCAGCAACAATAACAGATCGCCCAGAATAATCTACACGCTTACCCAGTAAGTTTTGACGAAAACGCCCCTGTTTACCCTTGAGCATATCACTCAATGATTTTAGTCGGCGTCTTTGTCCAGTCGCGGCAACCGCACGGCCAGATCTTGCACTACCATTGTCAATTAATGCGTCCACAGCTTCTTGAAGCATCCGTTGCTCGTTTCGACAAATAACTTCGGGGGCATTTAGGTCTATCAACTTCTTTAGACGATTATTGCGATTGATGACCCTTCTATAGAGGTCGTTCATATCGCTTGTAGCAAACCGTCCACCTGTTAGTTGAACCATCGGTCTTAGATCAGGAGGGATAACTGGCAGTACAGATAAACACATTGAACCGGGCTTGATACCTGCTAGGTCCATACTCTCCAGAAGACGCAAACGCTTCATTAGTTTCTTTTTTCGTTGACCTTTAGCTTCATCGGCTTCTTTTGTAAGCTGGCCTATTAGCTTCTTTAAATCTATTTCGTCAAGCAACTCTTTAATGGCCGATCCGCCCATACCGACAGTTATAACATCAACCAAGTCATCTGGCAGATTATAATAATCATTCTCTGATAACAGACTAAGTTTTACCAGTGATTCGGCTTGAGCCTTATAAGCTTCAAATGCCGAAACAACTTCTTCTAGCTCTTTTGTCTGCATTTCGGCCAATGCTTTAACATTAGCATCCTCTTGTTGAGCCTCTGCCTCGTAGCGAGCTCGTACTGCTTCTTGCGCCGAAACAAACTCGGCCTCTTTATCTGCCAATAATTGATCTCTCTTCTTCTCATCAACAGATTTAATAATAAAGCTGGCAAAATAAGTAACATGCTCAAGACTTTTAACAGTCATACCAAGCAACAAGCCGATGGCGCTTGGCGTTCCACGCAAAAACCAAATGTGAGCTACCGGACTTGCCAACATTATATGGCCCATTCGTTCACGACGAACAATGCTTCGGGTAACTAGTTCTCCATTTTTATCAACTGCGGCTTCGCGGGATCTTACGCCTTTGTATTTTGTATCGTGAGGATTGATGTCCTTCACTGGTCCAAATATACGCTCGCAAAATAGCCCATCTCGTTCTGGTTTTTGGGTTCTATAGTTGATAGTTTCTGGCTTTGTAACTTCACCATAAGACCAATCAAGAATATCATCGCTCCCAGCAACCGCTAAGCGAACAGCATCAAAATCAGCAATTGTTGGCCCATTAGAATAGTGTCTCATTATTTTGCCTCCTCGTTTTCTTCTATTTGTACTTCGTCTTCGCTAGCATCAGCAATAACTCCAGCGTGGACTTGGTCGTCCAGCTCCATCAAATCAAACTCATCAACACCATCTTCGGCTGTTAGATCAACATCAGAAATCTCTGGCATCGGAACATCAACATCTGATTGGTTGGTAGCCTCGTCCTTGATGTTCTCGGCTAATACATCTTCTGCGTCTATAGCTTTATCTGGCAACATAAGGTCAACCTTAAGCCCTAGCCCCTGAAGCTCCTTTACTAAGACATTAAAGCTCTCTGGTACTTTAGGTCCAATAATTGGGGTTTTTTTGATGATAGATTCGTAAGCTTTTGATCGACCATAGACATCATCTGACTTAATGGTCAGCATCTCTTGCAAAGTATTGGCGGCACCGTAGGCTTCAAGTGCCCAGACTTCCATTTCTCCAAATCGCTGACCACCGTTTTGTGCTTTTCCACCTAGTGGTTGTTGGGTAACCATAGTGTACGGTCCGGTTGATCGAGCATGAATCTTATCAACAATCATATGGTTTAGCTTAATCATATACAAGCTACCGACAGTTGTGCGCTCTAAAAACGCCTCGCCTGTTCGACCATCATAAAGTTGTTGCTTGCCGTCTTTAGGCAAGCCGGCTTCACTCAGTAAATCCTGAATTTTTTCTATCGGTACGCCATCAAAAGATGGAGACGCCACATACAAGCCCAAAGCTCGGGCCGCCATTCCTAAGTGGGTTTCAAATAGTTGCCCAATGTTCATACGGCTTGGCACGCCAAGTGGATTCAAAATGATATCAATCGGGGTGCCGTCCTCCATAAATGGCATATCTTCTACTGGCAAAACGCGCGCAATGACGCCCTTATTACCATGACGACCACCCAACTTATCACCGACAGCAATTTTACGCATTTGAGCCACAAACACCTGTATCTGCATCAATACTCCAGCCTTGAGCTCGTGGCCGTTTTCTCTACTAAAGACTTTAACGCCAACCACCTTACCGTGCTTACCATTACTCATTCGCTGAGAAGTGTCGCGAACATCTTTAGCCTTTTCGCCAAAAATTGCCCTAAGTAATCTTTCCTCGCTTGATAGTTCTTGCTCGCCTTTGGGGGTAATTTTACCTACTAATATGTCTCCCGGATGAACATCAGCACCAATAGTCACAATGCCATCTTCGTCTAGATGTCTTAGTGCTTCGTCAGAAACATTAGGGATATCTCTTGTAATAATTTCTGGCCCAAGCTTTGTTTCGCGAACTTCGGTCATATAGTCAACAATATGAATTGATGTAAGAGTGTCGTCTTCTACTAATTTGCGCGAAATAATAATGGCATCCTCAAAATTATAGCCCGACCAAGGCATAAAAGCGGCAACCAAATCTTTACCAAGAGCTAATTCACCACCATCAATTGACATTCCCTCAATAATAGGGTCGCCAATTTTTAGCTTATCACCACGATTAACCACTACTTTTTGATTTATCGATGAGCCCTCGTTACTACGAACGAAATGTTGAGGATTATAGGTTACCTTGCCGGTTTTGGAGTATTTTACAACCACCTCGTCTGCCGAAGCCTTAACAACCTCTCCGTCTTCAATGGCCTGAACTAATTGACCAGTGTTGCTGGCAACAACACCTTCTAGCCCAGTACCAACTAGAGGGCGCCTAGGCTGAACAAGCGGAACAGCCTGTCGTTGTTGGTTACTACCCATCAAACTACGATAAACAAAGTTCTTCTCAATAAATGGAATTAACCCAGCACTAGAACCGATAATCTGCCGTCGTGAAGCATCCATATGGGTAACTTCGTACGAATCGACCTCACCAGAAACTAAACAATTACGAGCCGAAACTCGCTCGTTAACAAAGTATCCGGAGCTATCAACCTCTTCGTTGGAGCCAGCAATGATGGCCTGTTCTTCTTCTGAAGCATCCAAATAGACAATCTTGTCAGTTACCTTAGCTTTAACTGGCCATGTCAATCTGGTCTTCACCTTTGCAAGCTTAGACGCGTCAGCAGAGGTAACTTGCTTACCAGCTTTAACCAATACCTTGCCATTTTCGTCCTCTAAATCTTGGCTGGCAAAGTGACCAGAGGCATCTTTTGCACTAACTGCATTAATTACTTTTATGTAAGGGGTTTCAATAAAACCGTATTCATTTATCTGGGCATAGAGTCCGAGATTAAGCACCAGACCAATGTTGGCACCTTCTGGCGTTTCAACGGCACATATTCGTCCATAATGAGTAGCATGAGCATCTCGAACCTCAAAACCAGCTCGCTCGCGAGATAAACCACCAGGCCCCATTGAGCTTAACCGTCTCTTGGCAGCTAATTCGCTTAAAGGATTGATCTGATCCATAAATTGCGAAAGTTGTGAGCTAGCAAAAAACTCTCGCACCGCTGCGACAATTGGCCTAGCATTTACTAGTTGACCGGGTGTCACCGTTTCTATCTCGCACATACTCATTCGATCTTTGGTATTACGCTCCATCCGCAGTAATCCAACTCTAAACTGTCGTTGTACTAGCTCTCCGACTAGTTTTACTCGCCTGTTAGCTAATGAATCTATGTCGTCCGCTGGCTCTTGTGTATTATTGAGCCTAATTATCTCGGCAATTATGGCAATTAAGTCATCTAGACGCATAACACGATTTTCTACAGTATTAGCAACATCTAAGTTAAGCCGTTTATTGAGTTTGTACCGTCCAACGCGACTAAAGTCAAAACGCTTATAGTTATAGAACATATTTTCTATTAGACTACGAGCGTTATCAACTGTGGCTAGGTCTCCCGGCCGTAATTTTCTGAAGACCTCAATTAATGCTTCGTTTGTGCCTTTGGCAGGGTCCTTTTCTAGAGTAGCATCTAAGTAACTAACTTTACCTTGATCAATATGAGCAAGTGCTTCTCTAATTTTTGCTTCAGTCATTCCGAGCGCTCTAAGCAAGCTGGTTACGGCTATTTTTCGTTTACGATCAATCTTGACATAAATAGCTCCGTTGCTAGCGGTTTCAAACTCTAACCACGCGCCTCTTCCAGGAATAACTTTAGCACCATAAAGATTGCCAGTGGTGCTTTGTTCGGCAGTAAAGAAAACTCCAGCGGAACGGATTAACTGGCTAACCACCACTCTTTCGGCACCATTTATCACAAATGTACCCCTAGAAGTCATCCACGGAAAATCACCCAAGTAGATTTCTTGTTCTTTAACTTCGCCGGTAACTTTGTTGGTTAATACGACAGTTGCTTTAAGTGGGGCCTCAAACGAGATATTGTTCTCGCGAGCTTCTGTTTCGGTGGTTTTTGGATCTTCAAAATGATAATCTTTAAAACTTAATGATAATTTTGTGCCAGTGTAGTCGTCAATTGGGCTAACCTCGGCCAGAAGCTCCCCCAATCCTTCTTCAACGAACCACTGAAACGATTTGTTTTGATGGTCTACCAAATTTGGTAAATCCAAGATGTCATTTTTTTGTGTAAAGTATGTGCGTTTTTGAGACGCAATTGCAGACGTTTTTGCCATAACGTGTGTGCACTCTCCTTAATACTATCCGCTAGCTCTTACTACATTGCTACAACAACCCAAAATTGTAGCAAATATACCAAAAACTATATGGATGCTAATTTATTGATAAATGATAAATGCGCGCGAAGATTCTAAGCATAATTTGGGTAGCTATCTAGGGTACAAATAGCATAGCCCGCTTACCCTACTTCTTAAACAATCAGTTTACACAAAAGTTCTAATTGTGTCAAAGAATTTTATCAACAAGACCGTATTTTTTGGCTTCTTGGGCATCCATCCAGAAATCTCGTTCTGCATCTTGAGTAATTTTCTTGATGGTCTGACCGGTATTTTTAGCTAAAATTTGATTTAGAAGTTGTTTTAATCTAAGGCCTTCTTTGAGGTCTATCTCCATATCTGTTACTTTACCTCTAGTGCCGGCAGAAGGTTGATGAATCATCACCGTAGCGTGTGGTAATAGGAATCGCTTGCCTTTTGATCCAGAACTCAGCAAAAATGCCGCAGCACTGGCTTGAACGCCAATACCTACTGTCTGGATATCACATTTAACATATTGCATTGTGTCATATATTGCTAGGGCATCATATACACTACCACCGGGACTATTGATGTAAAACTTGATATCTTTTTTTGGATCCTCGTTCTCTAAAAACAACATCTGGGCAACAACTAAGTTTGAAGTATGTTCATTAACATCCGTTCCTAAAAAAATAATCCTGTCTTTTAACAATCGCGAATAGATATCAAAGGCTCTTTCCATTCGGCCTTCGGTTTCGATCACTGTCGGTACTAATACCGTGCTTTTTAATGACTGCTTGTTCATCTAAATCCTCTATATTAATGTACTATAAGTATAAACTAGCTAGCACTCTTCAGTCAAGAGTGCTAATAGAATAATGAGCTACGAGGGTTACGATGTCGCAATCTCAACCAATCGTTTTACCGTTTTTTCGGTAACCATTCTGGAGGCAATTTCTTGCCGTGCTTCCGGTTTAGCAAGTTCCTCTTGCATAGTCGGATCGCTATATTGAGCCTTCAACTCATCAATCTTGTCGTTTAATTCTTCTTTGGTAACATCAAGATTCTCTTTAAGAGAAATTTCCGATAGAACTAATCCCGTTTTTACTCGTCGCTCGGCTTCGGGCTTTAGTTGCTGGCTCGCAAACTGATCCTCATTTAAACCTTCCGCATCCAGCATTTCCTGCCAAGTCTGCCCTCTATATGTAAGGTTTTGCCTTACCTCTTTCTTTAACCGTTCAATTTGCTGGTTTACTAACGATTCTGGTAAATCTACTGTGCTTTTGTCTACTGTCTCAGAGACAATTTGATGCTCTATCTCTTGATCTTTTTGCTTCTGTCTCTCCTTAATAAGATGTTTTTTGATATCGGCCTTAAGCTCTGCAACCGTCTTAAATGGGCCAATTTTTTGGGCAAACTCTGCGTCTAAATTTGGCTTGATAACTTCGTTTATTTTATTAATCTTTACAGTAAAGGTAACTTTTTTGTTTGATAACTCTTTAGCTCCGTAATCTTTAGGAAACTTAAGGCTAAAAGTCTTTTCTTCTTTAGGCTGTAAACCAACAAGATTATCTTCAAACCCCGGTATAAAGGCCTTGCTCCCTAATAAAAGAGCATAATCTTTGCCATCGGCACCTTTGATTGGCTGATTTTTGCTGTCTTTGCCAGAGAAATCAATCACAACTTCATCACCAAGCTTTGCCAGCCTTGATACTTCTGTTTTAGTAGCCATATTGGTTCGTAATTTATCTATGACATCATCGATATCTTTTGCTTCAACTTTTGCCTTGATGATTTTCTTTTTTATTTGCTTGTAGTTTGCTAACTTGATGTTTCCGAGCGTATCTACTTCGGCATCAAACTCTAGTGTAGTAAACGGTACGAATTTGGAGATAGAAATGTTCGGGGTGCCAATAGGCTTGAGCTTTTCTAAACCGATGGCCTTAAAATAAAAGCTGTTCAGGGCCTGATCGACAAACTCAGTCTGTAATTTTGCGGAATCTAGATGTTTTTCTATAACTCCCAAGGGTGCTTTGCCTTGGCGAAAACCAGGCACTTTAACTGATTTTTGGAATTGACTAAGCACAGCATCTCGTAGGGTTACTAACTCCGACAAATCAGGAATTATATTTAATTTTACTTTGGTAGATGAAACATCGCTTCTTTTTACTTGCATAGAGTATAACTTTATCATCAACATCTTGCCTAGTCTAGCCTAAATTAAATTATCCGACAGTCCCTGCCAATAATACTGCATAGCTAGTTATGGTCTAGTGTAGTGCTAAGAGGTATAACCACTAGTGGCATTGACAACCCTTGTGTTTGGTGCTATGATGTAATTTGTTA
>CAZMFO010000007.1:0-6870 GCA_964565615.1 uncultured Candidatus Saccharibacteria bacterium
TGGTTGCTATTACACTCCTAAGTATACGGGTGTTCCGTTTTAGTTTAGTGAACCATCAGGGTAGTGGCGTTAAGTCGGCCGTCTTTATTGGCAGAGATAAACTATACCCGGGTCAAATACTGCGGGCTAACCAGTACATTGAGTCATTTAATACTAGGTATGTTTTGCTTATGCAACCAGATGGCAACTTAGTAGAATATGGTGGCGAAGCATTTAATGTGATGTGGAATACTCGCACTTATGGGAATCCTGGCGCATACGCAGTGTATCAACCAGACGGTAATCTAGTTGTTTATTCGGCTAACGGTAATCCGTTATGGTATAGCGGTATGAGATCTGGTGCTAATAGATTAGTGTTACAGGATGACGGGCATTTGGTAAGTTATAATTCGGGACAATATCCATTATGGTATACTGGTGCGTTTTCGGCTGATTATTCGGTTTATGCAGGCTCTAACGAAAGATATCCAGGAAGTCGCTTATTACAGAATCAATACATAAGGTCTGGTGATGGGCGGTATAGTTTGCGTATGCAGGCGGACGGCAATTTGGTAGTTTATGGACCCGGTAATCATGCTTTGTGGGATTCTCGAACATACGGAAACCCCGGATCAAGATTTGAAGTTCAGTGGGATGGTAATATGGTTATTTATAATCGTTACGGCACAGCAATTTGGTGGTCTGGTATGAAGTCCAGCCCTCGGGTGTTATCTATGCAGTCTGACGGCAACCTTGTTCAATACGATAATTGGTGGCGTGCTTTATGGAACAGTGGCACTCATAACAGAACATAGTTTTATTAATCAGAGAGATGTTTTAATAGGCTACTTTTGAATTGCTTTTGGCTAAATTGACTAGGAAATGGGACATTCTTGATTGGTTTGAAGGTGGCTAGGGCTTGAGATAAGCTCTTTACAGACTGTTTATCAAAAAAGACTCCGGTCTTGCCGGGAATTACATAGTCTAGAGCACCACCATATTTATAAGCAATAACTGGACAACCGGAAGCAATAGCCTCAACCGCAACTATTCCAAAGTCGTCAATACCGGGAAAAATAAACCCCTCAGATGATTGAAACAGTCTAACTAAATCTGCATCAGAAACATCGGTCTTAAAAGTTACTGTTGGTCCAGCAATGCTCCGAAGTTTGTTATGCTCTGGCCCATTGCCAACAACGGTTAAGGGTAGATTAAGCCTAGTGCATACTTTTACAGCCAGATCAAATCGTTTATAAGGGGTTTGTCGGCCAGCAATAATAAAACCACTCCGCTTTTGAGGTTTATTTGGCTTAAACTTTTCAATATCTACCGGAGGAAACACTACCGCACTATCTCTATGATAGTATTTTTTTATCTGTTGTTGAGTGTAAGTTGAGTTTGCAAGCATCACATTGGGGCGTTGGCTGGCTAATAAGTCCCACCTTCGTAAGGGACCAACAAGTGCTTTTAGCCCAAAACGGGCGAGAGGGTTAAATAGTCCAAAGCCCGGATGTTTTTGGTACTCGTCGTAACGGCTCCAATAGTAGTGAGTGGGTGCATGTATGTAGGCAATATGTTTAGTTGCCCCTGTTGTTTTTATCCCTTTGGCTTCTGCACCACTAGAAGAAATTACTAGGTCGTAATCGGAAAAGTCTAACGATTCAAACCACCTAATTCTTAATAACGGGATAAACTTGCGGAGTTTGCTGAAGGGCCACCTTTGTAAATAGCCGGTTATTACCTGATTGTTTAATCGTTTTTGCCATTCACGAGAGACATAACTTGTGTAGATTGGGGCTTTTGGATACATTTGATGTAAGGCTTCGACGACTTTCTCTGCTCCTCCACCGATTAGCCAATCATGCACGATAGCAACTTTTGGTTGGCTCATTTTGCTCCGCGTCCGTTGATGATAACTCTAAATGTTTTGGCCAAGATTATTATGTCTAGCCAAAAACTCCAGTTTTGAGCATAATAAACATCTAGTTTTCGTCGTTCTTCAAAGTTAATATCTTTACGGCCAGAAACTTGAGCGAGTCCGGTTAAGCCAGACTTTACACTTAGAATATGGTGATTGTTTTTTGCTTGTTTAATTTCTTCTGGTACTAAAGCTCTTGGTCCAACAAGGCTGATATCTCCTTTGATGACATTCCAGAGCTGTGGGAGCTCATCTAAGCTAGTAACGCGCAAAAAATGACCCAGCTTAGAGATACGCGGGTCGTTAGGTAGCTGATCGCCGTTCTTTCGGTATTGACTAATAAGAGATGGCCTACCCATCTTAGCAAAAGCCTCCTCGGGGCTAAGCCCACTGTATTTAATCTTCATAGTGCGAAATTTGTAGATAGTAAACGCTCTGTTATAACGGGTGATGCGTTTTTGGCTAAACAACGGCGCTCCAAAGTCAGTCAAAAATATCAGGAGAGCAATGATTATGAATAGAGGCAACAGTATAATAATAAGGGGTATGGTGATTGCTAGGTCAAACAAACGCTTTACTATTCTTCCCCAACCAGCGAGGGCAGTTTGACTGAGAGCAATTACTGGTATAGATGAACGAAACAGCTCAACATCTATTTTGCCATAAAATAATTCGCTATTGCTAGGGATGTACCGATAGGAGATATGATTTTGCTGGGCATACTCTAAAACCTCGTTATTCTTGTTGTCGTTGTTGTATAGTTCGGCTTGTATAATTGCGTGAATGCTTTTGGCTGACAGTTTAGAATAAGCCGTAGTAAAGTCATCGAATTGCTTGATTTTGCTAGGCAAGTTTGCCTTATAGCCAACTACACCAACTATGTGGTAGCCAGACTTTTTATCGGCAAATAGTTCTACAAGCTCATTGACGACGGGTGTATTGCCAACTATTAGTAGGTTGCTGACTCCAATTCCATAACGAAAGAGCCAACTGCGGACTAAACGTGCTAGGTTTCTGAAGATTATTAGATAGCTTACAGATAATACAAAACCATAGGCAGGAACTAGCCTAGCAGGAAAGATAGCTTCTTTACTAACATAGGCTACACTTAGGACAAATAACAGTCCAACAAAAGAACCTACCAAAATACGTCCTAGCTCGCTAAAGCGTTTTTCGTAAATAGAGCTATTATAAAGGCCCAGAAGGGCAAAAATAACTATCCAAAAAATAGATAGTACAAGTAGTGTTACAAAGAAGGACCTAGCTGGCACAAACTGTATCAATGACCGTTGGTCAACCTTGACCCTAATAATATAAGCACACACAAAGGCCGATAAAAGGGCAAAGAAATCCAAAATAATCAAGCAAAAACTGTAAACAAAAGACGCATTGTTCTTCATAGGTATGTGTTAATAATACCAGTTTAAGGGGTTAATAAGAACCACTAACATTATAAGATAACTGATATAATGAGGATAATCTGATGAAACGACTTAGCAAAAGCAATCGAAGGGACATCAAGCAGGTAATACAATATTCAATAACTGGGGGTGCTTGGTTTTGGTCTGGATACGCAATGTTTGCAGTTTGTTATTCTTTCTTTGGCTTTGATATTGTTGTATCAAAAGTCATATCCTACATTTTTGGGCTGATAGTTAACTTTTTGTTAGAACGGTTTTGGGTTTTTGATAGTCGAGATGCTCGAAAAGACCTAGACAAGATTACTTTTAAATACATTGTGCTTTCAACGATCAATCTTTTAATAGATACATCAATAGTATGGAGCTTAAATAGGGCAGGTGTAACTCCTTATATTGGCCAATTCGTTTCGGCGGGGTTCTTTACGGTGTGGAATTATATTTGGTATAAGATGTGGGTCTTTGCCCGCAGTGCACCACCCCACCCACGACGAGCTGCTTCGCCAACATTAAGGAGGCCAAGAGTAGTTAAGCGCAGTAAGGCTAACATTAGTAAGGGGTTGTATGGCAAAAGATCAAAATAGTTCAACCGATGTTACTAGACCAACCAAAAAGCAAAAGGCCTTACTAGACTATATTAGTGAGTTTATTACTCAGCACGGATATAGCCCTAGTTATCGAGAAATCAAAGCTGGTATGAACTATAATTCTGTTGCAACAGTAGCATTACATATAAATAGCTTGGTAAGTAGGGGGCATCTGATAAAACGAGACCATTCTGCTCGGTCTCTAGAACCGGTTATGGGTGTGGAGGAATCTATTAAGACCAATCAAGCTACCGCAAAAGAAGAAAAATGGCTGGTTAAGAAAGTAGAGTATTACTTTGTTTTAGCAGAGCAGGAGCAGTCGCCGACACAAAGCCAGATTGATCAACTCTATGTGTTGGTTGGAGCTCTTAAAATTTTGGGATTTGAGGGAGCTGGCAATAGCTTTATTTCTCGACTAAGTAATCTAAATAAATCAAAAAAAGGGGTAAGATAAAACTTTATGGACATCTTTCAGGCGATTTTATTAGGGATTATAGAGGGGTTAACCGAATTTTTGCCCGTATCTAGTACTGGGCATTTGTTGCTTGCTCAAGACTTAATTGGCTATAAAGATACGGCCGAGATTTTTGCGGTAGTTGTACAAATGGGTGCTTTGGGTGCGGTACTTTGGCATTACAAAAAGGATTTGTTTAGTAAAGCAAAAGGTTTGTTTGATGGCAAGAAAAGCTCGGTAGAGTTTTGGAGATACTGGGTTATTGCAACTATACCTGCCGTCGTCGTCGGATTTGTAATGGTTAAATATATGGACATACAAACCAGTAGCTCAATTATTATTGCCCTAACGTTGATTGTTGGTGGTGTTGCTATTTGGCTCATCGAAGATCGTTATTACGTTAAGCCAAGTAAGCCAGAGCCACAGTTTAATAGCTTAACTACGCTTAAAGCTTTTAGTATTGGGTTGTATCAAGTATTAGCGTTAGTTCCTGGTATATCTCGTTCTGGAGCTACAATTATGGGCGGTATATTAAATGGCCTAGATCGGGTTACGGCAACGGCTTTCTCGTTTTATTTAAGCATACCCATATTGCTGATCGCTGGTATTTATAAGTTAACAGTTGGTTTTGACGTATCTACTGTAAGCGGTGGTGGACAGGCTTTAGTATTAGGTACGTTGGCGTCGTTTATAACATCGTTTATTGCGATCGCTTGGTTATTGAAGTATATTACGAGACACAATTTTAAACTATTTGCTTATTATCGAATAGTGCTTGGAGTAGCAGTTTTGGCGCGTTTAGTAGTTTAGTAATTACGAATTTTAGGATCCAGAAACGGTAAATCCTTTTGAGGTAGCGATTGATGGGGTGTCGCCCGATGTTCCGTAGTTGCCAGATACGGTAATTGTCTGCGAACCAGACGCAGTACCCAGGCTGGTATAAAATGCGTCAAGCGCAGAGGATGATAGAGAGCAGTTAGCTAGTGATACCGCGCGTCTGCAACCAGTCAGTTCTATAGATTGTAGGGCAGTTGTTCCACTGACCATACTCGAAAAGGTTGTCCCATTGGCAGAGCTTAGGGCTGGAATAGCAATAAGAATTAGACAGTCTTCGAACATACTTGTAAAGGTTGTGCCTGATGAGGTATCGAGTGTTGGAATTGATGTCAGGCTGTAGCAATTTCTGAACATAGAAGTAAAATCTGTTACAGATGAGGTATCTATTAGCGGAATAGTTACTAGACTAAAACAGTTGTAGAACATATAAGAACAATCGGTGCTTGCCGATGTGTCGAGTAATGGGATCTCTGTAATACTATAACATCTGTCAAACATAGCTTCTAAGTCGGTGCCCGAGGATGTGTCGATGGCAGGAATTGACTCTAGACTACAACAGCTTTTAAATGTACAGACAAAGCTCGTGCCTGATGAGGTGTCTAGGTTAGCGGGCAGATACTTCAAGCTGTAACAACCTTCAAATGTGCTTTGAAAGTCCGTGCCACCAGTTGCGTATAGCGACGGGACAGATACTAGGCTAAAGCAATCTCGAAGCAAACTATAAAAATTTGTTACCCCCCATGAGCCGAGTTGTTCAAATTGCTGGATTGGATGTCTAATGACAGGTGAATTACCAGCCAGTGTAAAGCTGGTTATGTTTGCTCCAACAATGCGCATATCCATAACTCCTGTTGTGGCCATTTGAGAGAGAGTGGTGTGTCGTTTGTTAAAGTTTATACTGGTTAGATTATGGCCTGCCTGAGGGGTTATCGTTATGACTGCTTGTCGCCAACCTTCTGATGTTGTTGGTGTAGCCGAGTAGTCGGCCCAAAGAAGCTGTTTGTTTACTGTGGTAGCAGAGGTGTAGTTTGTTGGTGAGTTACCATCGCCGTAGTCAACGGTAAAATTACCAGATACCTGAAAGGAGATGTAGTTTGGGGTATTTTGTCTGACGGCTACCAGAAGGGCGATTTTTTCCTCACTCGTATCAATGGTTGGCAAGGGTAGCCAATCTGGTGGTCGGACCCACTCGGAAGTTGTCATGCCAGTTAATTTGGTTGGTCCTAATCTTCTACGGATAAATCCGTGGCTCACGATTCTTCTCCGCCAAACACACTAAAACTTAAGTTACCATTACCTGCGTAGACAGTTATGACATCAGCGGCTCCCAGCGTGATTCCTAGTGTTGCCGCAAAAGCATCGTTAGCTGGAAGGGCTACATCGTAGTAGATGTAATGTTCGTTAGCTAATGTTGCCCCATTTGGTCGTATTGCTACTCTAAAGGTTGTTGCAGAGGTGCCTCGATTACATACTTGCAGTGTAGAGCAGACGGTTGAAGTTGATGCGGGTACAGTATAGAGTGTTGTGTTTGTTGTTGCCGATGGAGCAGATTGCCCTAGAACTTTACGCGTTGTTGCCATTACATTCCTCCTAACATAAATAATTGATTATAACCATCTAATCCAGCTGGCCCTTGCGCACCAGTTGCACCGGTTACGCCAGTAGCTCCTGCTGGCC
>CAZMFO010000007.1:6970-31798 GCA_964565615.1 uncultured Candidatus Saccharibacteria bacterium
TTGAGCCAACACCAGTAGCACCGGTTGATCCTTGACTCCCAGCTGGCCCTTGCGCTCCTGTAGCACCGGTTGTACCAGCCCCCGTAGCTCCTGCTGGCCCTTGCGCTCCTGTAGCGCCTTGAATACCCTGTAGGCCTTGTGCTCCCGTTGCACCAGTTGAGCCAACACCAGTAGCACCGGTTGATCCTTGACTCCCAGCTGGCCCTTGCGCTCCTGTAGCACCCGTTGTACCAGCTCCCGTAGCTCCAGCTGGCCCTTGCACACCAGTAGCGCCTTGAATACCCTGCACACCAGTAGCACCGGTTTGCCCTTGCGCACCAGTAGCACCGGTTGCTCCCGTCGCTCCAGCTGGCCCAGTTGCACCATCATTTAAAGAGTCAGGAAATGCCGAAAGCTTTAGAGTTCCGTCGGGATTATGCGAGACACTTAAAAATTCGTTGAGGATGTCGCCCCATGTTCCAATGTCTTGACCGGGCTGTGGCAATCTAGTCATAAAGATTTAAAGTTAAAAAGTACCCCTAATAGATATAGATGCTTTGTTTATCATATCAACAACGAGTTTATGGTAAACCTTGTTATATTTTATCATAATGGCAGAAAAGCTGAGTAGTAAACAAATAAAGGCTTATAGACTTTGATATTCAAAGGTTTGGCGAATAGCCATACCTGAAAGTATGTCGGCAAATGACCTCATAGTGTTATGGAGATCGACTTCGTCCTCCATATATTTTGGCGTTTTAAAGAATCTCAATAATAAATTCCACATCTGGTTTTATATTGCAATTGGTATTTCATTGGAACACCCGGTATGCCCGAGTGCTAGGTTGTTTAGCTCTTGTGAAGCGGTCTGTTGTTGACCTTGTCAATAATCAAGCGTGCAAATATACTCGCCCCTTTCAGCCTACATAGTCTAACTACACCCCTTCTTAGCTATGTTACGAGATGAGGTTAATACTACTACATATAGCGTAGATAGTATATGGTAAACTACTAATACTTAACAATAGGACTGGAAATAGGTGAAATTCCTATGCTGTGCCGCAACGGTTAAAGCCCGATACAGTTATAAATCTCTCTAGCAAGAGTATATTAACTATACGACTCTTGCTAGAGAACTTAGCGAGGGTAAAATGGAACTATTAGCAAGCGAAGCACTTGCCGAACATCAATTTAACAAAAAGCAACGACTTTACGATGACA
Source organism: uncultured Candidatus Saccharibacteria bacterium (assembly GCA_964565615.1). Lineage (GTDB taxonomy): Bacteria > Patescibacteriota > Saccharimonadia > Saccharimonadales > JAGQNJ01 > HK-STAS-PATE-36. The sequence goes on from CAZMFO010000007.1 coordinate 8,171, forward strand.
CAACGACATGGCTGGCGGAGGCCTTAGATGGCAATATGCGAACAGAATTTCGGTTTTATTTTGACGGCGAGGAGCTCTATGGTCAAGATGGTGGTGCTATGAGTACTGTTTTTAACGATGCCTTAGTAGTATCAGAAGATTTGCCTGATAATCTGTCTTTTGAGCGTAGAAGGCGCAAGTATGAGCTTGATGAATATCACGAAATGGTTCGTATGATGCAAGGTGCTGAATATAACACTATGGTTGTCGTATCGGATTTTCCGCAAGAGTTAATGGATAGTCAGCAGGATGTCGGTGGTTATAATTACCAGCGAAGACAGACAATGTTAAGAGTTATCACCAAAAATACCGATGGATCGCTAACAATGCAAACCCAATCACTAGATAAAAGCAATAGGGGTGCACTAGAAGCAATTTATCATAGTCTCGGTTATGTTCCTCAACCGGGCGAGCTACTTGGTCAGCGTATGCACCTGCATATTGACGATCAACGGCAAGAGCAATTATTAGATGATCTGGTGGCTGTTTATGATGATGAGCTTGCCTTAAACTATGGTGGGCAGTGGCGAGCAGGTAGAGATGTATATTGTTCTATCAATACTTACAATTTTGTTAGACAGCAAGACGATTTAATAAGCTATTACTCTAGTTGGGCTAATCATTTTGGGGACAATCAGGCAGTTCTTTATGGAGTGGTTGCTACTATAAAAAACCGCTATAAAATTGCAAATAATTCTTCGGCTTTGGTGGATATGAGCGAACAAAGGGTCTGGCGAGAGACTGGCTATGATTTATATGGAGAAATGCGTGTTTCTGTAGCTGAATCCTTGCTCTCTGGAGACAGATTTAGTGGCTGTGGGCTTACTGTTGGGGGGCTGGATGGTACAGAGGGTCAGCTTAGTGAGGCTGGGTACGGCAACAAAACGGAGCATAGTCAATCTTATCAATTTAACAAGAAGATGTATTGTGTTGTTTGTCAGGCGCCTCCAAAAAAGGAGAAAGAGCCAAAAAAGATGTGTGGCCCTTGTGGAATTTGTCGCTCGTGTGATTCTAGATTACAGAGTAAAATATAGTTGTATATGGTTAGCAACACTAAGCGATTATCAAAACAATTTCAAGCAGTTTTGAACATTTTATTGGGGATAATTACTTTAGTAGTAGCGTTGCATATTTTTTGGCAGGTAGTGGGCGTAATCACGAGCCTAGATAATCGAGTTCTTAAGGATGTGATTAATCGTTTTGGGCTAGATAATGAGCTTAGTTTTCCGACATGGGTAAGTTCTATATTGGCATTTGTGGCAGGATGTATGGCCTGGATTGTTGGCAAACAACAAACTAATGCCAAAAAACGCTCCGCTTGGTACGGTACGGTTGTTGTTCTTATGGGAATCTCTATTGATGAAGTCTCGGCCCTTCACGAACTTATTTTGCAAGGATTGCACATTTTGGCTAATTTTGGTGAAGGACAAGGGTTGTTAAACAATGCTTGGTTGTTGGTGCTTCCATTTCTTGGTGCTGGTCTGGTGTTTGCTGTTCGGGAGCTTTACAATCATCTCCCAGAAAGTACTTTTAGGCATTTTGTTTTAGCGATAGTTGTTTATCTCTTGGGCGCATTAGTAGTTGAGTATGTGTCTATTCCTTTAGATAAGTCAGAGAAGATATATTTTTTGGGGGTGGTTGTACTAGAGGAGTCTCTTGAGCTACTGGCTGTTTGGCTAGCAATTCGCGCCGTCTTAATACACATTGATAGTTACGAGCCAGAGCTGAAGAAGACAATAATAAGCAAAATATTGTGAGTGCCAACCGAAGAATTGGCATTTTTAGTGGTACTTTTGACCCGTTTCATAATGGACATTTATTACTTTGCCTTAAAGCAATGCAAGAATGTAATTTAGACGAAGTTGTTATTTTTGCAGAAAAGCTCCCTTTACGAAAAATAACGGTGGCTAGCTTTCAAGACCGTCTAATGATGATAAAAATTGCAACCACTAAGTACAAAAACATAAAAGTGATTGATATAGAGCAAAGTAATATTACGATTGATAACACATTGCCTATTCTTCAAAAAATTTACCCTGATGGAGAGTATTGGTATATTGCTGGGTCAGATATTTTGCAGTATTTGACACAGTGGCAGAATATAGATAGGCTCCTTAACAATATGGGATTATGCATTGCTTTACGAAGTGATGCAGAACGAGCCTCAACCAAGGAGAGGTTAGCCCACTTGGCAAACAGGCATGACAACCTAAGTTTGCATATAATTTTGCAAACAATAAGTGAGGCATCATCCTCATTGGTGCGTAAGCAGATCAGCTCTTCTACAGAACCCCAGTTTATTGATACCGAAGTTTTGCAATACATACAACAACATAAGCTATATGGTGCTTAGTCAGTATCTTTAACTTCGAAATGATTTTGCAGATAACTAAGGTGCTTAGCTCGGTATTTATTAAACTCCGACTTTTTAAAGCCATTGTGTTTAATAAAGCCACTGACCTTTTCGTTGCCGATGTAGTGTGGCAGTATCACAAAACTGGCTCCTAGTCCATAAAGCTCAATTGCTTCAGAAACCGAGTCGGCATGACAGATAATAATGCACTTTGGGTTGTGTTGATGAAGATGCTGGAGTAAGAAAATATTTGTGGCGTGGTCGGTAATAACGGCCACCACAAACTTAACATCTTCTAGATTAATTTCTTCTAAAAGTTGTAGGTCGGTGGCATCTCCGTAAATATATGGAATACCGTGCTTTTCGGCATCGTCAATTACATCTGGATCGTGGTCGACTAGCAAAAACTTTTTTTCTAGTTGGCGAAAAACATTGATGTACTCGTGGCCTCCTTTTTTGAAGCCAAAGATAACTGCGTCAACGGTTGTTTTGTGGTCTCTAATTGGTTTTGTCTTTTTTCGTTCAAAGAGCCGGAGACGGGGTTCAAGAAGCGAGTACAGACTATCCGAGTAGATAATCATATAGGAAGAAAGAGCCATAGTTAAAATTGCTGTTACCATAATCAAAGAGACGGTCTCTTGATCAATTTGATTATTAGTTGCACCAAGCAGGATCAGAATAAGCGAAAATTCACTAACTTGGGTTAAGGCAATACCGGCCTTAAAGCTGGTTTTTTTGGTGTATCCGAGAATACCCATAATAGTCATTACTACAACGGGGTTGCAAAAAACAACCACAAGACTTAGTAGTAGTGATTGTCCAATAACGGCTTGTATGTCGCCTAGGTTAAGCTGTGTACCAAGGGCAATAAAGAACACAATCAGAAAGAAATCTCTAAGTGGTCTAAGACGCGACCCAATATCTTGAGCATAAGGCATTGTTGCAAGAGAAACACCAGCTAAAAGCGCGCCGACTTCAGCCGAGAAACCAAATCTATAGAATAAAGAGGCGATTCCGAATCCCCACGCAAGAGCAAATAAGAATAATAGTTCACGAGATTTTGATAAAAAGTGGGTCAGTCTTTTAAGAATATAGGTAGATACAACAAAGATAAGTGCAAACAATACGGCACCTTTTGCGATTAATGGTAAGAGAGTTTGATAAGAGAGATTGCCTTGACCCGACGCTGATGCGATTACTAAAGCAAATGTTGCAACGATATCTTGAACTAATAAAAAACCGATGGTAACTTTGCCAGACAGTTTGTTTTGCTCTTTGTTATCGGTTAAAAGTTTAAGAATAATAATCGTACTGCTAAAAGCTAGGCTGGCACCGACATAAATAGAGGCGGTTTTATCAAGACCCAAAAGTCCAGCCACCCAATAGCCGACAAGAGAAGTAAAAGTTACCTGACACAAGCCAGTTATTAGTGAAACTCTTCCGACTTCTTTTATGACTCTGGGGTTTAATCCTAACCCAACAATAAACAAAAGTAAGGTTACTCCAAAGCTACCCAACACTTCAATAGATTCAGGACTTTTGACCAACCCTAGCAAAGAGGGTCCGACAATTAAGCCAGTGATGATGTAGCCAATAATCAGGGGCTGTCGTAGATAACGAATAATCATCGATATGACAGCACATAACCCCAATAGAACTGAAACCTCGAAAAATATATTACCCTGCATAGATGCTTTTCATTTTACTAAAGCTTATTGTACAATATAACTACTAGACAATAAACTATTACCGTAAAAAAGACATATGAAACTACCCACACTACCAGTATTACCAACAATAGAAAGCATCAATGACTCGGTTAATGCTATTTTGCCGGATATTATTTTTCGGTATGATAAACGATTGCAATTATTTTTAGAGCAATCTCAAGAAAAACGAATAGAAATTTTACGAAAAGCACCAAAATCGGTACGCAAAGATCTGTTGATTAAGATGCCAGAGGTTGATCTAGTTGCGATACTCTCGGCGGTAGATCCCGATCAAGCTACAGATATGCTTCAACTACTAACTAAAACAAAACGCGAAAGCGTGTTGGCTCAACTAGGTGATGAAATCAAAGAGTCGTTATCAATGCTTCTTGAGTTTGATGCCGAAACAGCTGCTGGATTAATGACGCTTGATTATATCTCTGTAGATTATGGCGACAATATTAAAACAGTGGCACAAAAGTTTAAGACTCACGAGAGTCGAACTGGTCGGTCGCCAGTAATTTTGGTTAAAAAAGAAGAAAAATTAGCAGGTGTCTTGCCAGCACACGAATTAGGGCTGGCCAGCCGAAGTGAGCTAATCGGAAAGTTCACTAAAAGAATACCAACAATATCCTACGCAGCCGATCATCAAAAAGTGGTCGAAAAGTTTCGGGCTCATCCACACAATAAAATTGTTGTCTTAAATGACGGTGGTGATGTGATGGGAATTATCTATTCGGACGATGTCTTGCAATTGATAGAAGAAAAAGAAGGGGCTACCTTGTACGACTTTGCAGGTGTTAGTTCGGAAGAGGGGGTTTCGGATAATGCAGGCAGAAAAGTCAAATTTCGCTATCAATGGTTAATAGTTAACTTAGCAACAGCATTTTTGGCATCTTTTGTAGTTGGTCAATTTGAGCCGATTATTTCGCAGTATGTATTATTGGCAGTTTATATGCCAATAGTTGCTGGTATGGGCGGAAACGCCGCCACTCAAACGCTAGCTGTTTTAGTGCGGGGTATTGCCCTAAAGCAAATTTCACTCCGGACCGCCTTTAAAACCTTGAAGAACGAAGTTGGGGCGGGGTTTGTCAACGGTTTAATTAACGGCTTTTTGGTGGCATTTGTGGTTCTTGTTAAAGACAAAGATGCAAAGATAGCCATAATTTTGGCACTGGCGATGGTCGTCAATCTAATAGTTGCTGCTTTTTTTGGGACAATGGTGCCACTGGTTATGTCCAAACTCAAAAAAGACCCAGCCACTTCGGCAACGATATTTATAACTACCGCAACAGATGTTTTGGGTTTTTTGGTATTTCTCGGATTAGCAACGGTTATACTTATGTAAAGAATACATTTATGATAATATGTGCTCATAATTAATTAAGGAACAAAAAATGAAAAAGTCCAAAAGAAAAGCAAGCAGTAAATCAAGTATTGTTAGAAAAAACAAGAAGCTTTTTTATTGTCTAGCTGTATTGATTGTAGCGATAGGTGGATTTGTAGCACTTAAGCTTAGTATGGCGGCACCTTTTGATGGTTGGCAACGAGTTAGGATAGTAAATGTTGCTACGCAACAAATAGGTCATCGCGAATGGGATTCTCAAGTTCTTGCATATTCAGAAGGTAACAGAGAGGACTGGTGCGCGGACTTTGTTAGTTGGGTTTATGCTACTGCGGGATATCCACTTCCTGGTGGGAGTGTTGCTCATAAAAGAAGCGCTTGGAGGATACCACTGGTATATACGCGATTTTCCGGAACGCCAAATCTCAGAGATATTTTTGTGTTTGCTGGGACTTATAAAACTAAAGAAAGTAGATATGTTCCGGGTCCAGGTGATGTTGTCATCTTTGCGAGGGCAGGGGCAAGCCACACTGGAATTGTTGAAAAAACTACACCAGCTTCAAAAAGTTCACCGGCAACGATCCATACCATAGAAGGAAATGCAGGAAACCAAGTTGCTAGGAGATCGTATTCAATAAATGATGCTAGAATTGATGGCTACGGAACGATTATTGACCTGAAGCGTTGGTGATACGCACTTGTTAATGATAGTGGCTACTGACTACTAGATTTGTTGATGGCGTCGTCAATTAGTTTAGAAAAGTCTTCAACACTCTTTGGCTCACTCTTAACTTTCTCTCCATTTATTAGGAATGTGGGCGTTCCCTCGACGCCCAGTTTTGTGCCAGCACTGCTATCGGCGTTGATAAGTGAATTAATCTCTGAACTTTTATAGTCGTTTTTAAATTGTTCAACATTCATACCAAGCTCGCTGGCGTAATCCTCCATTATTTGTGAGGCATTTTGGCTAGAGCTCCACGATTGTTGTCGCTGATACAGTATCTCGTACATCTCCCAAAACTTGTTTTGTTTGGCTGAAGCCTCGGACGCTCGATGAGCGCTCATAGCATTGGGATGAATTTGGGTTATTGGAAAGTGCCTAAATTGAAAGGTGATATCATCGCCATATTTTTTTCTGACATCTTCAATTATCGGAAAGAAAGCACTACACGAAGGGCATTGAAAATCGCCATATTCAACCAGAGTTACATTTTTTTTGCCAGCTCCTGACTTATGTTCTGTTGGTTGTATTCCAGAGACCACTCCGTTATCTCGCTTATTTTGCTTGCCGTTAAATATTACAAATCCGACAAAAATAAGAACCAAAGCGACCATTACAGCTACAAAACGATTATTCATATATTCTGATATATCCTCATTTACTTTGCTATTTAATGATACCCTAAAAGCTCACATTTTGAAAAACATACATAACCAAAGTAAGATAATAGTATGTATTTATTGATTTTTGGCTTAGGGCTAATGCTTGTTTTGCTTTATGCAATTGTTCTTTTAAAAACTTATCGTAATATTTCTGCCAAAGAGTTAAAAAGACAAGCTCGAGCGGGTGATAAATTAGCAGAATCATTGTATAAAGTAACTGGTTTTGGATATAGTCTAGATATATTTTTGTGGTTTATAGTTGGTATTAGCGGTGGGTTGCTTTTTACGCTGGTTTCTAGCCATATTGACTTTTGGCTATCAGCGATTTTAATCACAGCAGTTATTTGGTTTGGCTTTGTTTGGTTGCCAAAAAGTAATGGTTCATATATTGGGCGACAAATTGCACGGTATAGCGCCAGGCCATTACAGGCGATTATTGGTTATTTGTATCCAGTCCTAGTCAGGTTAGAACGCTTAATTATTAAAGTTACGCCCATTACAATACATACTGGGCTATATGAGACACAAGATTTGATAGATCTTCTGCGTCAGCAAAAAGGGCAGTTAGATAATAGAATCTCAAAAGAGGATTTGTTGATAGCTCAAAATGCTTTAACTTTTGGAGAGAAGAAGGTTTCTGAAATTATGACTCCAAAAAGAGTTGTTAGGTCGGTTAGTGTAGATGATAACATAGGGCCTATTTTGATGGAGGAACTTCATAAGAGCGGACATTCTCGGTTTCCGGTTTACGAGGACAAAAAAGACAATTTTGTTGGGTTGTTGTATATGAGAGATATGGTTCGGGCGCGCTCTGGTGGTTTGGTTAAAAGTTTGATGGAAAAGAAAGTGTATTATGTTCACGACGAGAGTAATGTTAGCCAAGTACTACAAGCTTTTATAAAAACCCATCATCACCTATTTTTGGTAGTTAACAGTTTTGAAGAGGTTGTTGGATTAGTAACTATGGAGGATGTGCTGGAGCAGATTATTGGTCAGCCCATACTTGATGAGTTTGATAATTACGAAAGCCCTCGAGCCGTAGCTACCAGATTAGCTCAAAAAGATCATAAGGCAAATGACGAGGTTGTGGCTACTCCTATATCCAAATAACCAATTACTAAGTTAAGATAGGAATAATGATACAGGGGTGATACAATGGCTTTAAGATGATAGTTCAATCGCCAGATAATACGAATATGTGGGGTAATAGTCGCTAGTTAGAGCGAAGCGATTATTTAGACCCCCACCTAAAAAAGCTTTTACCAAACTAATTTAATAACGGAGAAAAGATGAGAACTTTAAGTAACAAGATTGCTGACAAGATAGGCAAAGAGGCTACAATTAAGGGGTGGCTTCATAAAAAGCGTACTATGGGAGGGATTAACTTTGTAAACATACGAGATCGAGCTGGCTTAGTGCAGATAGTTGTAGAAAAGAAGGCAGAGGTTGAAAAGTTGCGAGGTATGCAAATTGGTAGCGTTCTTGAGATTACTGGTCAAGTTGTTGAGGAAGAGCGTGCTCCCGGTGGAGCAGAGTTGCATAATCCAACCGTTACTGTACTGGTGCCCGTAACAACCGAACCACCAATAGAAATTGATAAGCCCATTAGCCACAAGTCGGAACATCTTGATACACTGCTTGATAATCGGGTTGTTGGTTTGCGTAACTTGCAAGAGCAATCAATATTTAAGATTCAAGCACAAATAGCTACGAGTATTAGAAGATATTTTGATATAAACGATTTTACAGAAATAAGAACGCCAAAATTATTGGCCGAGCCGACAGAAGGTGGAGCCGAAGTTTTTAAACTGGATTACTTTGGTAAGGCTGCTACTCTTGCGCAAAGCCCTCAATTCTATAAGCAAATGATGGTTGGGGTTTACGAGCGAGTTTACGAGATTGCGCCTGTTTATCGGGCAGAACCAAGCGCTACAACAAGGCATATGACCGAATATATTTCTATTGACGGAGAGATGGGTTTTATTGAACTAAATGATTTGTTGGACTTTTTATGTGGTCTGCTTAACCAAGTTGTTGACGAGGTTTGGGAGAAGTACGAGCTAGAGTTAAAGAGGTGGAATGCCTCAAAGCCTACTTTACCTGCCAAAATACCAACCTTGACAATGGCAGAAATTCACGAAAAGTACTCTAAAGCTACTGGACAAAACACTGTAGGCGAAAAAGATTTGCGCCCTGATGAAGAGCGATGGATATGCGAATATGCCAAGAAAAATCTAGGCAGTGAGGCTGTCTTTGTCACTGAGTGGCCAGCTAGCGAGATGAAGTTCTACCACAAAGCAAACAAGCAAAATCCAAAATTAGCCGACAGGGTTGATCTGTTATTTAGGGGTGTTGAAATTGCAACAGCCAGTATGCGTGAAAATAACTACGAAGTTGTCGTTAAGCAGTTAAAAACATTGGCTGGAGGCGATCCAAACGATCACGGCTTTACACCTCTTTTAACAGCTATGAAAAATGGAATGCCACCCCATGGCGGTTTTGGTATGGGACTAGAGCGTTTGACCCAAAAGATTATTGGACTAGATAATGTTAAAGAGGCGACTTTGTTCCCCCGTGATATTAATCGACTTGCCCCATAATCGTGTATAATCAGCATTAGAGGAATCTATGCAAGAACAAAAAGATCAAGACGAGATTAATTTAGACGAAGAGCTAGAAGATATTGAGCTACAAGACAGTAATCTACTGTTAGAAGACCAAGAAGTGCCAATAGTAGAAGAAGATACAGAAGCAAACAGCAAGACGCGAGGTCAGAAGATCAAGGAGTTTTTTAAAGATTTATGGCAAAACCCAAAGAAGCGTTGGGGAGTGATAGCTGGGTGTGCGATTTTTACAATTACTGTACTAGCTTTGCCTCAATCTAGATATTTTCTATTAAATAATGTAGGAGTTCGTAGCTCGGCATCGGTTAAGGTGCTAGACAGCAGTACAGGGCAACCCCTTAAAAATGTTACTGTAAAAATTCATAATACAGAGGTCAAAACCGGTGAGGACGGACGGGCAAAACTAGAACATCTCAAGTTGGGCAGAACGCAGTTGAGTATAACAAAACGGGCTTTTGCTGACACCACCAGCGTTATTACAATTGGCTGGGGCAGTAATCCCTTAGGAGATCAACAGATCAAGCCTGTTGGCGTTCAATACAGCTTTGATGTCAAAGACTATCTTACTGGCAAACCAATTGAAAAAGCGGAGGCTTTGAGTGATGATTATAGTGCTTTTTCTGACGAGAAAGGACGGTTGGTGCTCACCATAGATCAACCGAAAGAAGAAACACTCAAGATAACTATTAAGGCAAAGGGTAATCGTGATGAGGTTATTGAACAGTCGGTTGAATCTAAAGAGGTACAATCTGTTACAATGGTGCCCGCCCGCAAGCATATGTTTGTCAGTAAGCGATCCGGAAAATATGATGTTTATAAAATTGATGTTGATGGCAAGAACGAAGAGCTAGTACTAAGTGGGACTGGTGTAGAAAAGAACAGCATCTCTTTAGTATCAAACCCCGATAAGGACATAGTGGCTTTGGTTAGCACGCGTGAAAATAAAAGAAACAAAGACGGCTTCTTGTTGAGCACACTAACTGTAATAAACGAGATTGCTAACGAAGAATCAATCAAGGCGGTAGCTACATCAGAAGAAATACAGATTATTGGTTGGGCCGGCGACCAGCTAGTTTATCTTTTGGTTAGCGAAGGGCCAAGCGGATCGATACCCGACAGACACAGGCTGGCCTCTTATAATACTCAAACAGGAGAAACCAAAGAGTTAGCAAAAAGCAATTACTTTAACGATGTTTTAATGGTTGGTGGGGATGTTTATTATGTTCCGTCATCGGCATTAGGGGAGCCGGAAAAGGGTTTGTTTAAGATAGATAGCAAAGGGGAGAACAAACGAACACTATTTGAGGGAGAGATTTGGAATGTTTTTAGGACTGATTTTGATACCATAATGTTTTCTGTAAAAAACGACTGGTACGAATATGACTTAGTTAGCCATAAAGTGCTTGCTTCGGCTGGAGCACCAGCCAACCTGAATACAAAAGTCTATATTGATGCACCAGAAAAAAAGAACAGCTTATGGATTGATCAACGAGATGGAAAAGGGACAATAATTGCCCACAATCAAGAGTCTAAGGAGGATAAAGTTATTTTATCCCAAAGTGGATTATCATACCCGATTGTTTGGTTGAGTGATAAGGTGGTGATATATCGCATAAATACCGTTCAAGAGATTGCCGATTATGCAATTAGCCTAGATGGCGGAGAGCCCAAGAAGATTAAAGATGTTACCAACGCAAGCGGTGTTGATAAGTGGTATTATTATTAATGTTGGAGCGGATTTGATAATGTGTGATACAATAGTGCTTACGGTACAATGAATAAATATCTTAAGGCATTAATCGTAGTAATTGTTTTACCCATAGCGGTTGTTTTGGCAGTTTTTTTGGCACAAACCCTTGCCATAGACGCTCATGTGGTGGCACAACAGGATACTTTACAACAACGAGTTGAGCAGTATAAGAAAAAGCTACAAACTCAACCAACTCAGGCCGATCTTAATAAACTCAAGCTTAGGTGTAATGTAGCACAAGATAGGCTAAAATCCGTTAGCGAAAGAGCAAAGAAGGTTCAAGAAAAACGGACGGCGTCGTATGACTCAATAAATAAGTCACTTCAAGACTTAATAGTTGTTCTAAAAGCAAAAAGCATCTCTACGACTAATTTAGAGGCACAAAGCAAAGAGCTTAAATCTAAAACAGATGCATTTAGTGCTGACCTAAAAACCTTTCAGCAAGCCACAGAAGATGCATCTACGGCCGATTGTGCTGGCGACCCATTGGCGTTGAAGGCATCGCTTGAAAACGCTAGAGTTGCTCACACTAAGCTACTTCAAGAAGTCTCTGATATTAGAGTCTATATTAAAAATGTAATAAAGGTTACTCTTAAACAGATTAGGGAAGATATCGTAACGCAACAAAAGGCTAGCACGGAGGTGCCAGCTACCTCAACTCAAGCAACAGGAGGTGCAACAAATGCAACCCAATAAAGAACGAGATAACCCAATACCAGTTATGGATGTTCAGCGTCCTGCAACACGGCCCGTAGCACCAAGCCCAACACCGACACTCGGTGCTAGGCCGACGGTGTTTACTCCAAGTAGGCAACAAACTAGGCCTGCAACAATGGAGTACACACGGCCTCGATCTGGCTCTACAGAGGCACCTTTTAGTCAAACACCCCAAACAGGTGTTGAGACTCCAAGCCTAAAGCCTAAAAAGTCCAAAAAAGGCTTAGTGATAGGGGTTTTTGCTTTATTATTTGTCGCATTGGCAGGTTTTGGGGGGTATTATTTTTTTGTAATCAACAAGAAACCTGTTAAAGATGCTATTCAATCAACACCGGCACCAGAGGTAAAACCAGCAGAAGTAACTGACTCGGCAAAAATACAAGCCACACCGGAAGGCGTTGACAAAGCGGTTCAAGAAATAGACAAACAGTTAGATAGTCAAAACGATGCTCAAGATTTTTCTGCCGACGATGTTAGCGATAATGGCTTAGGGCTGTAGTTATATTGCATATTTTTTAGGCAAGATATATTTGATATAAACGAGTACGAGAGAGTCACAAGTGTTTTTGTAGCACTTCTTTAGCTAGCCATCGGTACTTGAGGGCGAAGATAACTTTATGTGCTGTTTTGCCAGCGCAGGGAGGAGTCTTTTATAGAATGCTCCGCGAACCTCCCATTGTTCACCCGGCACTGTTTTGCCAAAAACCTTGACAACTACGCCACTTTTACTTATTTTATCTACCCGATCAAAGTAAGGGGGCTGGATAATTTTACTGCCTATTTTAACATCACGGACCAGCTCTTCGCCGATATGATTGATGATATGTTCTAACTTATCAAGATCTGTTTTGTAATCTACAGATAAATCCTCGTTAAATCCGGCATAGTGCATAGTTAGGTTAGATGAGATTACAATGCTTCCATTTGGAACATGGTATATTTTGCCATCAATGTCCCTAATAATAGTTGTCCGTATGGTGATGGCGTCAACAGTACCAGATACTTTAGAGGCGGCAATGTTAGTCGTAATCTCAACAACATCTCCAACACGATATTGGTTTTCGGTAATGATGAAGAATCCGCTCATAAAATCACGGATTAGACTTTGCGCACCAAACCCTAAAGCAACACCTACTACTCCTGCACTTGCAACTAAAGGAGCAGTATTGATCCCCAACTCGCTAATGACCATAATTATTGCAATTACAAAGATTGTTAAACGCAATGTGGCGTTAATTAGGCTGTCTAGAGTTTTTAGTCTTTTTTTGCGATCTGACTCTGTAGGAAAGAGGTCAGAACGATGAGTCATTTTATGAGTAATTTTGTTGACGGTTTTGCTTAGTATTCGCAGGAGCATTTCTGCTCCGACAATGATTATGATTATTTGCAATAAATGAGCTGTTGACCAATCAATAAATAAGTGCCAGACTTCGTTTATTCTTGAACCAACACTATCAAACGCCGTTACCCACATTTCTGATATGTATAATACACTATGTGACTAAAGTTTATAAATCTTTAATAGAATCGGCAACGGATATATTGCAGGGTGGGGTTGGTGTAATACCAACAGACACGCTTTACGGGTTGGTGGCGAAGGCCAGCAATCAGAGTGCCGTAGCCAGGCTGTATTTGTTAAAGTCTAGAGATGGCAAGCCCGGTACCATTATTGCCTCTAGCATAGAGCAACTAATAGATTTAGGGCTTAAACGACAATATCTAACAGCCGTTAAGGAATATTGGCCTGGAGCTGTCAGCATAATAATTCCAACTAGCAATCAGCTTGCTTACTTACATTTAGGCAAGTACTCTTTGGCTGTCAGGGTAACTGATAAGCTCAATTTATTGAGCTTGCTGGATAAGACCGGCCCATTACTATCATCTAGTGCTAATACCCCTGGAGACCCCCCAGCAGTTAATATCAAAGAAGCTAATAATTATTTTGGTGATTTATTGGATTTTTATGTTGAGGGTGGCATAATCAAGGCCAAGCCATCAACAGTTATTCGGATGGTGGACGATGTGGTTGAGGTAGTTCGTCGAGGTAGTGTAACAATTAATGAACAAACAGGGGAGGTTGCTAAATGACATTTAACGAGTATCAAAGACAAGCATTAACAACGGCTATTTTTCATAAAGACCCGCTAATGGATAAGACAATTTGGGCAATGGGTATAGCTGGCGAAGCAGGTGAGGTTATTGAAAAATGGAAGAAGATTGTCGCCTACAAAAGCGGTGAGATTTCTAAAGAGGATCAGCAAGAGATAAAGAAAGAGCTAGGTGATGTTATTTGGTATGTTGCACTTTTGGCGCATAGTTTAGGATTATCAATGGACGAGGTTGCCAAACTAAACCTTAACAAGTTAGAAGATCGAAAGAAACGGGGTGTTACAAAGGGGGCAGGCGACAACAGATAGGTTACTTAGTTGAGAACTCTTTACGGAGCCATTCATCCAAAGAGCCACCACCACCAGCACTAAGGCAGAGTACTAAATCACCCGTTTTTATATGTTGAGAAATCACAGTTTTGAGATTATCATTTAGTTCCGAAGGCATCGCTTTATCTGGATTTGCTATAAGTTTTGCAAGTTTTTGTGGAGTGAGGAGCTCAAGGGATTTATCCTCCCTAGCAAGATAACTCGGTACGATGTAAACCATCTTAGCATCATCAAAGAGGTGAGCTAGCTCCTTTTTTATAAAGTGTTGCCTAGTATTATGTAACCCCTCATAAACAACTACTATATTCTTGCCAGCTAGCTCTTGAGCTATTTGTAGTGCTCCACGAATCTTTTCTGGAGTGTGGGCATAGTCACTAAAAATACCATCGGCAATCTTTTCAAACCGGCGAGTAACACCGGGAAACCTGTCTAAAGCATCAGAAATCGTATCTAGTTTAAACGAGGAGTCTAGCGTGCTTATTGCCTTTGCGACTATTTGTGCATTTTGACGATTGACTCTTCCTAGAAGATTAGTCGCAGTTGATTGATAATCTAGCTTATTAATTATGGTAATTTTGTCCGATGGACCAATGTCAATTTTAGAAGCATCATCTTGCCAAATGAATACCTTTTTGGAGTGGTCAATAAACTCTCTAAAGGCTTGGTTATAGGCTTGTCTTGTCGGGTAAATGTCGGGATGGTCATAGTCAATACCGCTAATGATACTCACAAAGGGGTTAAACTCTAAGAAGTTGCGATCAAATTCGTCTGCTTCGTAAACAAAATATTCTGCATCGGGGTTAAACTCTCCCATTTCGCCAAAACTAATCTTGGCCCCTACAGAATAACTTATCGGAACTGCCAGTTGTTTTAGTGTCCAGATTGCCATTGCTGTAGTTGTCGTCTTGCCGTGAGTACCAGCAACAGCGATGAGTTTAAGGTTTTTGTCTTTGATAATTTTATTGAGCAGGGCATCTCTTTTGCTGTGCTTGATGCGCTGTTTTTTAACAAATTTTAGCTCTGGAGCATTGGGGCTCTCTATTGCTACAGCCGACGAATAGACATACCAATCAATCGGTGTAGAGCGATGAACAGCAGAGATCTGCTCTTCGCTTTGTCCAATATGAATATTTGTAATTCCGTGCTTCTTTAGATAGTTGATATACAGTGAATCCTGTTTATCTGACCCCGAAACAGTATAGCCAGCCCGTTGGGCAATCATTGCTAGAGGCCCGATTGCTGTTCCTCCAATACCAGAAAAGAAAATATGCATACATTTAGTCTACCAGCTTAGGCAAAAAAGGTTTACCATAAGAGTAATGACAAAACGGCATTTAAGGCAGATATGGTCTCGTATTAAGCTATTTAATACATGGTATTTCTTTGGTTTGTTCGCTATTTTTTTGATAATCGGCATAACAGCTGTAAGGCAGAACAACATTAAATCTATTGAGCTTCGTCAAGCGGTTCTGGAGGCAGATAAACAAAATGGTGATGTTGAGTCAGCACTCCGTGATTTACGCGAACACATTTACTCTCATATGAACGCCGAATTATCAGGCGGTACCCTGCAACAACCTATTCAGCTAAAATATCGTTACGAACGATTAGTGGAGGCAGAGAAGAAAAAGTCATCCGACAGCGAAAAGATTTATTCTGATGCTCAAGCCTACTGTGAGCAACGCTTTGGGCAGGGTGCGTTACGAGATGGTCGTGTGCCTTGTGTTCAACAGTATGTTACAGAACACAGCACAAATAATGATATCTCACAAATACCAGATGCCTTGTTTAAATTTGATTTTATTAGCCCAGCTTGGTCGCCTGATTTAGCTGGCTGGAGTTTGTTGCTTGCGGGTGTTTTTTTGGCACTGTTTTTAATTCGTTTTCTTACCGAGCGTTGGTTTAAGACGATGCTAAAAGATATTTAGATAAGCATAATCGTTGTATTTATTGCAAAGATTGATATCAATTTTGGTGATATAAAAATTTTGCCAAACTATGGGTCATTACCTCTGTTAAACTATCTATTTTGATAAATAATAGAGCCTTAAAGACATCAATTTTGTAAAAAATAGTTGACAACCAACAATCTAACAGAGTATGTTAGGGGTACTAATGTAAACCTAAAGAGAGGGAGAAGAACAAATGGCTTACAAGCATACGAATAGCAAAGGTGTAACATACTACCTAAACACTAAAGAAGTTACTTTACGAGGTGGCAAGCAACAACGAATTTACTATTTTAGCAAAGATGAACGACCAGAAGGTACAGATCTTCCTTCGGGCTACACAGTTAATGAAAATCCACGAAACGGCTTCTTGACTATTAAAAAAGGCTAACAAGCCACTTCTAATAATCAGCAAACTACCCACTACTAATGGTGGGTTTTTTGTTGTATCATAAAATTATGGTAATCAAGACAAAGCCTATTGTGGTGGCAGAGGGCCTTACTAAAAAGTATGGCGCGAAGACCGTTGTAAAGGGTATTAGTTTTGATGTAAAAAAGAGTGAGATTTTTGGAATTCTTGGCCCTAATGGAGCCGGAAAAACAACAACTTTAGAAATGATAGAAACTATGCGCAAGATAGATAAAGGCTCAGTTACTATAGATGGTATTGATGTCATAAAATCTCCAGAAGATATTAAACACATAATTGGGGTTCAATTACAAAGTTCGGCATTTATTGAGAACCTTACCTTACTTGAGTTGTTAACAATGTTTAGTGCATTTTATGGTCAGCAATCTAAACCAGAAAAACTCCTTGAACAAGTACAGCTAGCTGATAAGGCAAAAAGTATGGTTAACACACTTTCTGGTGGGCAAAAACAGCGATTTAGTATTGCAACGGCCTTAGTTAACAAACCAAAAGTTTTGTTTTTGGATGAGCCAACTACCGGCCTCGATCCTCAAGCACGACGCAATCTTTGGGATTTAATTAAATCAATCAGAAAGCAGGGCATTACTGTGGTACTGACTACTCATTATATGGAAGAGGCGGAGGTGCTGTGCGACAGGGTGGCAATTATGGATGGGGGTAAGATTATTGCCCTAGATTCACCCAAAAGGTTGGTTAAGCAACTGCTCGGGCGAGGCTTTACCAAGAAGCAATATGTAGAGCAGGCTAATCTAGAGGATGTATTTATTGATTTAACTGGCAAGGAATTACGAGATTAATATGAAACAGTATTTTGTAACTATCGTGCGATTGGCACAAATGCTCACAAAAGCGTTCTTTCGCGATAAGACAGCATTGTTTTTTACATTTATTTTTCCGCTAATCTTTTTGTTAGTGTTTGGTTCGTTAAATCGCAGTAATAACGGTGTTTCGTTTGAGCTGGCGATTATCAATCAATCCAAAAATGAGTTTGCTACCCAGTTTGCTGAACAGGCTTCTAAAAGTGAGTTTGTAAAAAAGAAGGATGTTGCTTCGTTAGAAGACGCTAAAGAGCGTATGAGCCGAGGGGAGCTAGATACCATATTAGTCCTCCCTGAAGATTTTGGTAGCCTGAACGACAAGCTACAGCCTACTGGCAAGGCGATTGTTTACTATAGTCCCAGTAGTGAGCAGACGGGCAAAACTTTCGCCTCTATTGTAGATGGCATTTTGGGGGATATCGGGTCTGATATAACCCAACAAAAACCATTGTTTAGCGTAGAACAGCGCTCTACCGATGCTAAAGGATTAAGCTCGTTTGATTACATATTTGCAGGGTTGCTGGGTTTTTCAATATTGAGTTTAGGGTTTTTTGGGCCAACAAACAGCTTGCCAAGTATGAAGAAGACAGGGGCTCTACGACGACTCCGAACAACACCCCTAAGAACATCTCAATTTGTTTTGGGCAATACGCTTAACTATTTACTTGTGGGCGTACTAACGATTACTCTTTTATTTATAGTTGGTGTAACATTGTTTGACTTTAAAATGCAAGGCGACTATTTATCATTTGGGGCGCTTAGCTCGCTCGGTATAGTAATGATGTTTGGCTTTGGGTTAGCTATTGGTGGCTGGGCTAAAAACGAGAATCAAGCCGCACCTCTTAGTAACTTAGTGGCTTTTCCGATGATGTTTTTAAGCGGGGTTTTCTTTCCTCGCTTTTTGATGCCCGAATGGCTCCAGTCAATCTCTGCATACCTGCCACTAACACCATTAATAGACGGTATTCGGCATATTATTGTAGAGGGTCAGACAATCTTAAACATAGCACCACAACTGGGGTTGATTTGTGTATGGACTTTAGTGGCTTATATTGTTGCCTTTAAGGTTTTTCGTTGGGAATAGCTTGAGCGCCAGTAGGTAGCAACAGAGTTAACTTTTATTATCTTAATATGATGTTATAATAATAACAGATGAGCGAACAATTAAATACTCCGCCAAACGAACCACCCTCTCAAGAAGATCTAGAAAGGGTCTGGAAAGATAATGTTAGAACTAACCAAATCGGTGGAGTAACCGATGGAATGACTCCAGAGGTCGCTGAGGATCTTGGGTTTAAGCCACCTTGGGCATACGATTCTCCGGCTGTACCGAACGACGAGCCTTCACCACCAGTACCCAAAAAAAAGACGCGAGAAGGTAAGTATACAGATGTAATGAGCGACTTTCCAAGAACCGATACGCAAGAATACAGGCCGTTAACTAAAGAAGAAGAACAAATAGGAAAAGCACGCATAGAAGATACTCGACGACATTTAGAGGACATAAGAAAGAAGCGAGAAGCAGAAGACAGTAATGACGACAGTAGCAACGAGAAGGACAACAAAGAGGATGACGACAAAAAGGATGGGGATGAAGATTGATAATCGCCACCCTTAGGGTAGTCCACTTTCTATATTTTTTACGGTCATCGTAATTGTTGTTTAAGCTAGTGAATAATTGAACAAATGAATGAGATAGATAACAAACTAGAGTTAGCAGGAGAAATAGATAAGTCAGCTGATTATCAGCCCACTCTTGTTGAGCCGACACTTGATCAAAAACTGGCTATTAGTAGTTTAATAAAACGACTGTCCGAACATAGAGATATTGATCCGCATAGCGTAACAGATAGAGACAGGCAGTTGTTGACGCCTACTTTTGTCGCTACGGGGCTGTATGTTCCACCAGATAAAAGCGATAAACAAGTACTGAACTCTAGACATCATATAATTTTTCCTCCAAACGAGTACAAATTGTTAACAATAAGTCCGGCTCGTTTAGCTGGTGCGGTGGCTACAAAAGTAAGCGAAAAACGAAGCCTGCAAGATGACAAACAAAAGGTTAAGCAAGTTGCTAACCGTGCTTCTATTCACGCTCTAGAATCTCAGCTAGAACGGCTGATAGCCCTAGAAAGCTCGCTTCAGCACCGGCAAGACGATTTACGGCTGGCAAGAGGTGAGCTTATGAGCGCTCGCGGAACAGGTTACTTTGCTCATTACTCTCGCAACAGGTTATCTATAATACTGGCAAATACAGAAATGGCTATTAACGAGGCATTAGGTGTTTGTGCGTTTACCAAGGGGTGGGACAAAGAACAGACAACCAGAGCAAAACGGACTTTAGATTATAAGTTATTTGGTGATGAAGCGGATAGATATAAGAACTGGAAGGCATTTAGTTTAATGGCCTACCATTATGCCAGAAAACGCAAGCTCGTTGTCGCTTCTGATAGGCAACGATTAGTCTGGGAACTAAATATACATAAGAAGAGTCAATGAGTAATATACTTGCCTCTCTTCCAAAGCCATTTTTTGCTTTGGCGCCGATGGATGATGTTACAGATACGGTATTTAGACAAATTGTTGCCAGTTTGGCACCGCCAGATCTATTTTTTACGGAGTTTGTTAATGTGGATGGACTTCAGAGTCCCGGTAGAGATAAGATATTGCCAAAATTGCGATTCACCCAGTCAGAGCAACCAATAGTTGCTCAAGTTTGGGGTAAAACCCCAGAAAATTACTACAAAACCACCAAAGACTTAATTAAGATGGGCTACGATGGAGTTGACATTAATATGGGGTGTCCAGACAGGGCGGTGATAAAAAACGGTTGCTGTAGTGCATTGATAGACAACAGAGATCTAGCGGGGGAGATCATTCACTCTGTTAAGAAGGCATCTCAAGGCCTCTTCCCTGTTTCGGTTAAAACTCGTGTAGGTTTTACAACAATAGACTTAACTTGGATAGAGTTCTTGCTATCACATAAACTTAACATGTTAACTGTTCACCTAAGAACCACAAAAGATATGTCCAAGGTGCCAGCTCGTTGGGACTTAATGCCCGAAATTGTCGCTATGCGTAATGCCATAGCCCCTACCACCCTTCTGGTTGGTAACGGTGATGTTTTAACCCACCGACAAGGCGAAGAACTAGCAAAAAAGTATAATTTAGATGGCATAATGATCGGTAGAGGCATATTTAATGATCCTAAGGCTTTTATGCCTTATTCTGATTGGGATGTTGCAACAAAAGCCGAAAAGCTGGCAATATATCGTCGGCATATTGAGCTCTTTGCCAAAACTTGGCAAAATAACGAAAGACGCATCCCTACTCTAAATAAGTTCTGTAAAGTCTATATTCAAAACTTTGAGGGTGCCAAAGAATTACGAGAGCAGTTGATGAACTGCAAGACCATCAGTCAGCTACGAAGTGTTTTAGAAAATAATCTATGAGCCCAGAACAATAGTTTTTGGGGTATTTTTAATGCAGTTTTGTTAATAACGAGGCTAGTTTATGCTAAACTAGCATAAGTGAATAACTTGGACGCAGGAGGGTTATGGATAAATCGTCGGTAAGTAATAATTCGGTAACAGGCAGAGCAAAATTAGCCAAGAAGTCATTTATTAAAGGAAGATGGAATATATTGCTAACTGGAGTGGTATTGTTTGTGTTGATGGCTGGCTTGCTAGTATGCACATATCGCTATGCTTACAAAAAGGGCTATAAAAAGGGTGAAGAAGCTGGCAAAAAAGCCGTATCGACATCTATTCCAAAACCAAATGACTTCTTACGAAATTTTGAGGGTCCAAATTTTAGAACCTTAATTGGCAAAGTTAAAGAGCTAGAGGGCGATAAACTAACGATAGAGACGGGTAAGGGGCTGTCAAAATCTATGACCGTTAATTCTGCAACCAAGATATCTAGAAAGACGGAGAAACTAGACATCCAAGCCTTAAAAAAAGATGCCGAAGTAACTGTTTCAACATCTGGAGACGAGGGTAGTTTAGTAGCAACAAGGATAGAGTTAAGATAGAGAGAGTGCTAGACAAAGCATCTCATCAAGGTAATTTGTAGTATAAGTAATATGAAGAAGCTATTTAATAAGTATTCAATCGGAAAACCAAAGCGTTCACCAAAAAAGCGTATGTTTTGGGTTATTCTGCTAATAGTGATATCGGCAGTAATTATTGGTGCGTTTGTTTTGATAAAATCTAAGCGGAACAAAGCCCCCGCCCCTACGCCAGAGACAATTACTTATTCTACCGAAACTCCAGACGAGTCAAAGAGCAAAGCCGATACTTATAACTGGAGGGGTGGATCTAGCGATCCTAAAAAAATTCGTATTCAGGCAATCGGTGTGGACGCATATATTCAGCGTATGGGAGTAGATCAACATAAAAAAGTTGCTGTACCAAACAATGTTCATCTTGCTGGCTGGTTTGTGGACAGCCAACCACCCGGTCAAAATGGGCTATCGGTTATTGCTGGGCATGTTACCGGCAAAAAGGGAGACGGAGTTTTTAAAAAATTAGGTCAATTAAAAAAAGATGACATATTTGAGATAGAAGTAGGCAATGGTGAGGTTAAAAAGTATAAAGTAGCCGAAGTTAAACAGGTTAAAGAAGTTGAATCCACCGACATCCTCTTTTCGCAAAAGTCAGAAATAAAAAGTCAGCTTAATCTAATCACTTGTGGTGGAAAATTTGACTCTTCAACTAACCAGTACGAAGACCGAGTTATAGTTGTTGCAGAGCTTCAATAGTATTTTGTGATAAGATAATTGATATGGCAAGAGGTAAAAAATCGACGATGACTTTTCATGTCATGTCGTTACCACACACCCAGACTACACTAGAGTACGAAGCCTGTGCTTATACTTCAAAAGCACGCAAGTTCTGCAATATGATGAAGTCATTAGGGCATAAAGTTTATCTTTATGCGTCCGAAGAAAACGAGGCAGATGTTGACGAGCTAATAACTGTGGCGCCAAAAAAAGATCAAAAAAAATGGTTTGACAATAACGATTTTAAAACGAACTTTTTTAACATTACATGGGGGCCAGATGACGAACATTGGCAAGTAACAAATCAACGAACAATTGCTCAAATAAAAAAACGCATCAAGCAAAAAGATTTTATTTGCGTAATAGCCGGTTTGTGTCAAAAACAGATTGCAGACGCCTTCCCTAACCATTTATCTGTAGAATACGGGATAGGCTACGAAGGGGTTTTTGCGCCCTTTAGAGTGTACGAATCTTATTCGCATATGCATTTTGTGCAGGGTAAGTTAAATGACGATAACGGCAGATTTTACGATGTGGTTATTCCCAATTATTTTGAGCCAGAAAACTTTCCTTTTAAAGAGAAGAAGGAGGATTATTTCTTGTTTATGGGTAGATTTATTCCCAGAAAAGGGGTAGAGATAGCTGTAGAAGTTACCAGACGATTAGGCAAGAGGTTGGTGCTTGCAGGACAAGGAGTGCGAAAGGTTGACGGTAACACTATTTTTGGAGATGGCTTTTCTGTTAGCGGAGATCATATCTTGCATGTTGGTCATGCTGATGTAGCCCAACGATCTGCCCTTCTTCGTAATGCTACAGCAACATTTATGGCGACAACTTATTTAGAGCCTTTTGGTGGTGTAGGAATAGAAAGTTTGTTGTGCGGTACACCAGTTATTGCCACAGATTTTGGTGCTTTTGCCGAGAATATTCAGCATGGTGTGCACGGCTATCGTTTTAGGACAATCGGCGAGGCTGTTTGGGCAGGTAAAAACATCCATAAACTAGATAATAAGAAAATCTATGAATATGCCGTGGCTAACTTTGGTGTAGAACGGGTTAAATATCTTTATCAGGCTTACTTTGAGCAACTTTTAACCTTGTGGGAGGAAGGCTTTTATTCTGTCTGGGATAAAGGAGTTTCTCGCTACAATCGTTACAGTAGGCTCTAGTACTAACAAAACCCCTACTACACCATATTTTCTTATTTTAGGAGGACAGTCCTCCTAGTACTAGTCCTACAATCGTTACAGTAGGCTCTAGTACTAACAAAACCCCTACTACACCATATTT
>CAZMFO010000007.1:31898-33807 GCA_964565615.1 uncultured Candidatus Saccharibacteria bacterium
TCTTATTTTAGGAGGACAGTCCTCCTAGTACTCTCCTAGTACCTCCTAGTACCTAAAACAAAGATAAATGGTCAATAGATAATAGTTTTGTTGTGGGTAGCCTAGAAAGGTTGGTGAATAATCTTTTGTGGTAGGCAAGACTGCTAAAGTAATTATCAATGTTCACGCTAGAATTATTGCTGATAGCGTTAGCCATATGGACATAAGAAAGTTGTTTCTATGTCTTTTTCGAGTTACTTCTAACGAGTACAGAGGTAATTATGCTACCAAAAACGATTAGGATACCTGTGGGGACAATTGACAAGGAGTTCTCGCCAGTGTCAGACAACAATTTGTTAACGGGTTGGTTTTGAGCCTCTATTTGTTCTGAACCGATTGCTAAGCCAACTGGATCAACTATGACCCCATTTGCTAATCCATCATCGTCAAATAATCCACCGTCAGTGATGTCATAGGCTAAAAGTAATGCAGGGTTGCCATTTAATTTTGCCGGTGTAATCTGGGCATTTTTTAATGTTGCATATTGCCTGGTTTGAGCTGAATACTTTCTAGCTAGTACTTGATTAGGCTGAGCACAGGTTTGAAATAGCAATTGGACTCGTTGAGTTGATCCTATGGGTACAGTAAGCCGATAATCTGCCAGATCGGTAATATAGGATATGTCTCCGTCTGGAGGCAGACTATTCTTGCTAAGTTTAGTTAGTTCCATAACGCCTGTCGATGCGGTGCCTGAAATAAGTTGGATCTGTGTGCAGTCGTCAGTGTTGCCTATTGTGCTCATTTGACTTTCGGGGAGTTCTAACTTATATACTTTTGATACATCTCCTACACCCTTGCCGTAGGTTATTCCAAAAATATTGCCATACGATCCTGTTGCTATACTAAAAATTGGTATTGGTGCTTCAGTATCTGGCAGATCAAACATGGTAGCTACTCCAGATTGATCTATTCGACCAATACCAAGTCCACCTGCCGACCCGAACCACACATTGCCATCGCCCCCCAAGGAGAGTAACATTGGATAACTATCTGCTGGTGCATCATATACATTAAACTCCTCAGATCCTATGTTGAACTTAGCTATTTTATTGTTCATAGAAGATACCCAGATATGATTATCTGCACCTGTTGTAATTCCATACCCTCCGCTCACACCAACTGGCATAGAGAAGGATGTGATGTTGCCGTCAGTAGTAATTTTTACTAAAGTATTTGATATTATATTTGAGAACCATATATTGCCGTCTGGTCCGACACTCATTTGCATACCCACACCACCGCCCGGTATGTCATATGTAGTAACTGTTCCGGATAAAGTCATTTTTCCTATCTTGCCACTTTCATGTGTAAACCATAGGTTGTTGTCGGGCCCAGAAATTAGCCCAGACAGGCACCCACCTCCAAGAGGCGGTAGATTAAATTCAGTTTCGGTGTTGTTGGTGATGTTCCATCGGCTTATTTTGCCGGTAGTACCTTTGATAAACCAAATGTTATTATCGGGTCCATTAGCTAAGCCACCACAGTCAGCTCCTATGTCGGGAATTGAATATTCGCTTATTTCTCCGGTGATAGCATCTATTTTTGACAGGTTGTTATATTGTCGTTCGACAAACCAGATATCCCCGTCATCAGAAGTGGCAATATAAAAGGCTTCTTGTTCACCAGACGGAATGTTGTATGGCGTGATGTCAAATGGTTTTGCCAGAGCTTGTCCGGCAGTAAAAGTAAGCATTAACAGTGTGAATGTAGCCCAAGCCAATATGAGCCTTAGTATATGTATGTTTGCCTCTGTTTTTATTCTGTTTTTTTGTATGGTTAGCATAACATTTATTTGTTCTGTTTTTTTACCTCACGCCTGTATTCGGGGCGCCGACTGCTTGGGTGGCTAGGCCTACGGGGTCTACTATGG
>CAZMFO010000008.1:0-31718 GCA_964565615.1 uncultured Candidatus Saccharibacteria bacterium
ATTACAAACCTATTCTACAAGTTGGATGTGTCTACGATCTATTTGAGTATGGGCAAATCTCTCAAGAAATATAACGCTGATACTTTTCTTTTTGTTGTTTATCTGTTATACAATAAGAGTATGCCAAAATTGGACCTAACTAAACCCGCATTGTTTATGCTTTATGGCTATCCCGGCGCTGGCAAAACATATCTTGCACAAAACTTAAGAGAATCTATCAATTGCGCTCATATTTATGCCGACAAAATACGCTTTCAGCTCTTTGAAAACCCCCGCTTTGATAAGGCAGAAAACGAAATCATTGATCAACTAATGGAGTATATGACAGAAGAGTTCCTTGACGCAGGTGTTTCGGTCATCTTTGATACTAACGCAATCAAAAAAACGCAACGACGGATCCTCCGTGAAATTGCTCGCAAAAAGAAAGCCCAACCTATATTGATTTGGCTCCAGATAGACCCAGAGAGTTCGTACTTGCGAACAACACAACGCGACCGAAGAAAGTCCGAAAACAAAGTCTCTCAACCACTAGACAAGATAACTTTTGACAACATTACATCAAAAATGCAAAACCCAGATCGTGATGAGGATTATCTTGTTTTAAGCGGAAAACATTCCTTCCAAATGCAAAGAAGTGCCATTGTAAAAAAACTGTACGACCTTAAGATAATTAAAACAGATAATGTACTACCAAATGTAGCAAAACCGGGCTTGATTAACCTAGTGCCAAAGGCTGTAGGTGAAGACAGTCGCAGAAACATCACTATCCGTTAGGTAATGCCCAACCGAACCATATACATTGACGGAGTTGGCGAAGCAATACTATACAAATTTAAAAGTGCCAGAAGTATTAAAATACGAATTAGTGGCTCTGTCATTAAAGTTACTATGCCAAGCTGGATGCCATATTCAGTTGCTCAATCATTTATAAATAAGCGTACTTCTTGGATAAAAGAAAACATCAAAACACCCACAAAACTAGCAAATAATCAAAGGTTCGGTAAAAATATCATTCTCAAAACCGAAGTCTCTGAGTCCACAAGGTTTAGCTCTAAACTAACAGATAATACATTAACCGTAAGAGTTCCTGGTCATCTAGCTCTAGACTCTAAAGAAGTCCAGAATAAGTTATCTTATTATGTAATGAATGCTTTGCAGGTAGAGGCGGAGAGACTGATAATACCTCTGGTCAGAGAAAAAGCGAGATTGGAGAATTTTCAGGTTAAATCAATCTGTGTCAAAAAGCTCAAAAGCCGTTGGGGGAGTTGCACTAACCGAAATGAGCTAACTTTTAATGCCTACTTGATACAGCTACCGTGGGAACTAATCAACTATGTCATTTATCATGAGCTGTCTCATACTATACATATGAATCATAGCAAAAAGTTCTGGGATGTTTTAATGCAAAAGGTTCCTGATAGTGATATTTTACGAAAACAGTTAAAGGCTTACTCACCCCACATTATTCTACAAACATAAGAACTACGCTATAAATTATGCAATAATAGAAAGGTGGAAGATAATAAGCGACAATTAACATCTCAAAGGGGCTCGCTAGAGCACGAACGATTAAGTAGTCTTATCAATAGTATGGCCGATGGAGTTTTGGCTATTGATGAGAAAATGAACATTGCTGTTTACAATGGCGCATCCTTAGACATTATTAACATCAATACCGCAATTACTAACAAAAACATCGGTCAAGTGCTAAAGCTCCTTGATGCAGACGGGCATCCAGTAAATATCGTTGAGCTTATCGGCAAATTAACAACTCAATATTCAAGTAGAGATATGCTGATAAGGTACGATGACGGCAGTCAGATTAATGTTTATATTAGCATTGCACCAGTTAGATTAAGCTATGGCCAAAGTGGAACAAGCGGATTTGTTATCTTATTAAAAGATATAACTCACGAAAAATCACTAGAAGAAGAGCAGGGCGAATTTATTAGTGTGGTTAGCCACGAGCTTCGCACTCCGATTGCTATAGCCGAGGGGAACATAGGGAACGCCCAAGTTCTGGCAGAGAGAGCCGGAAACAGCGAACAAGTTATTGATGCTCTAAAACAGGCACATAATCAAATTGTCTATTTAAGTGATCTAGTAAACGATCTATCAACTCTTTCTCGGGCAGAGAGAGATAAATTAGAGCTAGTTGTTGAGAGCATTAATATCCACGACTTAATTGTTGATATGGCTAATAATCATAGACCTAAAGCTGTGGCCAAAAAGCTTGATTTATTTGTTGAGCTTGCCCCAAACCTAGAACTTATCAATACTGCCATACTCTATTTACGAGAAATTTTACAGAACTTTGTTGTAAACGCTATAAAATATACAAAGACTGGCTCTGTTACAATCGGTGCCCGTCCACATAGTAAGGGTGTTGAGATATTCGTAAGCGATACTGGTATTGGCATAAGTCGCAATGATCAGGTAAAAATATTTAATAAATTTTTTCGTTCAGAAGATTATAGAACAAGAGAAACCACAGGCACCGGTCTGGGTCTCTATGTCACGACCAAACTGGCTAAGCTGATACACGCCGAGATAAATGTGCAAAGTGAGCTAAATAAGGGTTCTGTGTTTTCAATAATAGTTCCTAATCTCAAAATAAATTCAGATTGACAACTCCAACATTAGATAGTAGTATTGACAGTGAAGGCCTACTATTGATAGTAGGCTTAATTAATCTAAGGAGATAGAACACCGGTGGCCAGAAGCAGAAAGATGCCAGATAAGAAGCAAAAGAGAGTCCCAAAGCTACGAAAACCAAGCATTATGGGAAAGATTTTGTCTAGTCTAAGCAAACCGTTGAAAAAGGTTGCTAAACCGTTTCGATTTATTTTAGCACCACTCAAACTCCGCCCAGTACGATTTATTGGCAGAATACTTCGCAAGATCCTTCTAATTGATTACTTTATTGCCAGCTGGAAAGAGGTTAGACAGGTAACTTGGCCCGGCCATAAAGAAACCATACAGCTTACAATCGCCGTCTTCATTTTTGCAATTGGTTTCGGTCTATTTATTGCAATTGTAGATTTTGGGTTAACTAAATTATTTCAAGAGGTATTACTATGAGCAAAGAATACGATTCAACAAAACACTGGTATGCAATTCATACCTATAGTGGCTATGAAGAAAAGGTAGCCGAGAGTATCAAACAACGAGCCGACAGTCTAGATATGAAGGATAAGATTGTCCAAGTGTTAGTGCCAAAAGAAAAGATGATAGAAGTAAAAAATGGCAAACGGAAGGTTGTAGAGAAAAAGATATTTCAGGGATATGTTTTGGTACAAATGAGATTAACAAACGATGCTTGGTATATTGTTCGTAATACACCCAGCGTAACAGGCTTTGTGGGTACGGGCTCTGACCCCAGTCCTGTTAGTGAGCAAGAAGTAGAAAAGATCCTAAAACGAATGGGGCGGGCTGAGCCAAAACACAAGATTGACTATAGAGAAGGAGAGGTTGTCAATATCATTGACGGACCATTTAAGGGCTTTGATGGGACAATAAACGAGATTGACACGAACAAAGGCAAACTAAAAGTTTTAGTAAATATGTTTGGTCGCGAAACTCCAGTTGAGCTTGATTCTCTGCAAGTAAAACGAACTTAACTGCAGTTCGTTACTGTCTAAACAACCGTCTTTTATAAAATACCTGCCAAAGACATCAATAAGCTAGGCAAAATGATGGTAAAATAAATTCTCGGATAATCACTAGACAACAGAGGTAATGTTGTGCTATTATTTGTTAGTTACGCATACTAATAAGTAGCAACCTGCTTCAGTTGCTCGTAAAATAAGGAATATTATGGCTCAAAAAGTAGTTAAAGCAAATTTAAAGATGAAGATTCCCGCTGGTAAGGCCAGTGCGGGTCCTCCTGTCGGTAGCACACTGGGGCAATACGGAGTCAATATGATGGACTTCGTTACACCATTTAATGAACAAACCAAGGATATGAAGGGTACTGTAACAGCACATATTACAATTTATGATGATCGATCTATGGATTTTAGGGTAGTCTCTCAACCAGCAGACGACTTGATTCGTTCAGCGCTGGGAATTCAGAAGGGCTCTGGAAAACCAAATAGTGAGAAGATCGCAAAAAAACTATCCGACGCTGATTTAACCAAAATTGCCGAAGAAAAGGCAAAAGATATGAATGCCGACGATATAGAATCGGTAAAAAAAATGATCGCCGGTACAGCCAGAAGTATGGGCGTAGAATTAGAGAGCTAGAATGACACTGTATGTAGGACAATCATCAAACCAAGTAACACCACTAAGTTGTGAACAAGGAAAACTGTTATTTGATGAATCAACCCGAAAGGAAGCTTATCTGGCAATGAAGGCGAAGAATGTTGACGATGAACTTCGCCAAAAGCTAGAACGAATGTATGTAGATGGCAGTCATCAAGCAGGCTATTTTTTGGGTACGATGATTGCCAAAGAGCTGATTCCATATCCAATGCCTCATACAGATGACCCTAACATACAAGATAGCTCTTCTTCATCAAACGAAGTATCAGACTCTGCCGTGCAACCTGTCTGGTACGAAATTGAGTAGTAAAATTATAAACTTAATATGTGGGAGGGCTGACCCCCGTTTGAACCACAAAAGGAGAATACAATGTCAAAAAAGCAAGAATTACTAGAAAAAGCCAAGAG
Organism: uncultured Candidatus Saccharibacteria bacterium; assembly: GCA_964565615.1. Classification (GTDB taxonomy): domain Bacteria; phylum Patescibacteriota; class Saccharimonadia; order Saccharimonadales; family JAGQNJ01; genus HK-STAS-PATE-36. The sequence goes on from CAZMFO010000008.1 coordinate 4,675, forward strand.
CTTAGGACTCAGTGTGTCAGAAAAGAACACTATCGCCGAGATAGAGTCGGCTATAGCATCTAGTAATGTATCAGAAGCAACATCAGAAGAAACTAAACTAGCAAAATCAGGTAAGCACAGTGCAAAGGGTGTCAAAGAGGCAGAAGAGAAATATGCCAAAATTGAACGGCAAAAACATTCCAAAGACACAACAGAAGAGAATCTACCATCTGCCCCAGCCAAAAAAGAGATTAAGCCTACTCGATCAAAGCTAGAACGACGCGGGCGCAAGTACCAATCTGTTATTAGCTTAATTGACAAAGGTCAAAACTACAGTCTAGCAGAAGCGATAGAGTTAGCTCTTAAAACTAACCCAAGCAAGTTCAATGCTAGTGTAGAACTCCATATAAAATTAGGAGTTGATCCTCGCCAAGCAGACCAAAATATCAGGGGCACAGTTAGTTTACCCGCTGGTAGCGGTAAAAAAACAAAGATTGCCGTCTTTGCTGATGTAGAAGATGTCAAAAAAGCAAAAGACGCTGGTGCTGATATAGCCGGAGGTGATGAATTTTTGCAAAAATTAGAAAAAGAAGAGCTTGATTTTGATATCTTAATATCAACGCCTCAGATGATGCCTAAGCTAGGTAAATATGCCCGTGTGCTAGGACCAAAAGGTTTGATGCCTAATCCAAAAAGTGGAACAGTTACTAAAGATGTAGCCCTAGCAGTAAAAGAATCAAAGGCTGGCAAAGTGGAGTATCGTGTTGATAGTACTGGGATTATTCACCTAAGTGTTGGCAAGACCAACTTTAAGGCCTCCGACTTAATGTTAAATACAAGCACTATTATAGATGCTGTCAAATCAGCTAAACCCTCTAGTATTAAGGGGAGCTACATTCAATCGGTTTATTTAGCTACTACAATGGGGCCATCTGTCAAAATCAATCATAGTGAGCTATAAATAATAGAGTCTAGCTTGTTGTAATATCATCTAAAAGAGCAATTCTGATAAATATATTGCTATAATCTAATATGATGGGAGTTTATAGTAACAGACAGATCAGATCTGCTATTAAGAGTGGACATATTGTTCTCCACCCTTATAACGATAAGCATATTGCTGGCAGTAGTATTGATGTTACGCTAGGGCATTGGTTTTATCGTACAGAAAAACCAAGCCAAGGGGGCTTCTACAACCCCTTTGATAAGCAATCCGTAGATAGCTACTTTAGTGGGCCCTTTAAGGCCGAAAAACATAAGCAATGGGCCGATCGACACGGAAAAAAGCTGTTCAAAAACATACCCGCAGATCAACCTATTATTGTCTTAAGGCCACAAGAACGAATTTTGGCTCACACACATGAGTTTGTAGGAATTAAAGCGCCCGGAACAAGCACAATGCAAGCTAGAAGCACATGGGGCAGAAACGGCATTGCGGTGTGCCTAGACGCTGGTTGGGGTGACCCTGGCTACATAAACCGTTGGACAATGGAAGTCTATAATATGAATCAACACGAAAGCGTTATTTTACCTGTTGGCGAGCGAATTGCCCAAATAGTCTTTTATGAAACAGGGCCTGTAGATACCGAGTACAAACAAATTAGTGGAAAGTACCAATCAGCTACAAGTAGTAATTTAAGGACCATAATTAAAGACTGGAGTCCCGAACAGATGCTTCCAAAAGGATATAAGGATAAACGACAACTAACGGAGTCTATTACCGGCATAAAATATGAATAATACTGCACCCAAAATCTCGCAGGGTGGAACAAAAGGCTTATTTATTGTTATTGAGGGTACTGATGGCTCAGGAAAGAGCACCCAGTATAATGAGCTAAAAAGCCATCTTATAAATAACGGGTACGAAGTCGTTGATATGCATTTTCCACAGTACAAAAAGGATTCTAGCTATTTTATCAGACAATACCTTTCGGGCAACTATGGTCGTTCTGATCAAGTAGGGCCTTACGCAGGCTCGCTCTTTTATGCACTTGACCGCTATCAAGCATCTATTGAAATTAAAGAGGCTCTGGAGGAAGGAAAAATTGTACTTTGCGATAGATATGTAGGCTCTAATATGGCTCATCAAGGTGCTAAGTTCTCCAATAATGCCGAAAGACGAGGATACTTTATCTGGCTAGATAACCTAGAATATCTGACCTTACAGATTCCTCGCCCAGATCTCAACTTTGTGCTTAATACACCTCTAGAAATCATTATCAAACGCATCAAGCAACGACAAACCGATGAACAAGCAATACATAACGATATTCACGAATCTGATCACCAACATCTTGCCAAATCGATTGAGGTCTATAAAGATCTTTGCAATCTGTTTCCTAAGGATTTTCAACGAATTGATACTCAAAGAGGTAATGAGGAGCTTTCAATATCCGAAGTTCATAAACTAATCTGGGAAAAAATCACACCAATGTTAGAGCCTCCAACTAGCCAACAGCCAAACAAAAGCGAAGTACCTCTGCTCATCAAAGACGGCACGCATACTACAATTACCGAGGCAGGCAGAATTGAACTAGAGAAATCTATCACCAACACATCTGACGACATATATGCCTTTAATGAGAATCTTAGCCCCGTAACAATAGCCGCCTCTATGGCAAGATTAAGTCGTCGGGGCGATGATCTACGAATTACCTTACTAGATGAGTTTATAAATAAAGCCAACAAAGACAAAGATTTACTTAAGCGCGTGATAACCGCTTATGGCGATGATTCTGTTCAACAATTAGTCGGCCAACATATTGTCGTAGAGAACGCCTCCAACCTTCTAACAAAAAAGCTAGAGTGGGGTAGGTTAGCATCATATCTAGAACAATCAACTCGCTACATCTATTTTGATAAAAAGACTAAAGAAGGTAAGTATCGATACCATACGCCAAATTATTTTGATGACACAACTAAAGCACATTATGAGGATTCTTTAAATCAAATCTTTGATATTTATTCTTCAATGGTCCATAAATTGACTGACTACATCAGGTCAAGCTCTTCTGTTCCTAAAAAAGAACAAGATGTCGCTTGGATGGGAGCAACCAGAGCTCAAGCATGTGATGCGACACGAGGAGTTTTACCTGTTGCCACAACCTCCACAGTCGGTATTTATGCGTCTGGGCAGGCATTAGAAAGCCTAATTATGCATCTATTAGCAGACGCTCTACCGGAGGCCAAAGATACTGGCAGTAAGTTATTAACAGAATGCCGTAAAGTAATCCCTACATTTTTAGAGAGAGCCGACAAACCAGAGCGAGGCGGTGCAACAACAGCCTATATGGCAAACACCAAGCAAGCTGTAAAGAATCTTTACAAAGACCTCGTAACAGAGCCTTACAGTAGCGAACTTCAGCCAGTTACTTTATCAAACTATTGGCCAAAAAATGAACTAGACATTGTTGCTGATATGCTTTATGAGCACAGCAGTCTGTCGTTAAGTGAGATTAAACAACAAGTTAATGCTATGAGCTATGATCAGCGCCTGCAAATCTTTGAAACATACATTGGCGAACGCCTTAACCGCCGACACCGACCGGGGAGAGCTCTAGAAATACCTCACTATAGCTGGGATCTAATATGCGACTATGGTATTTTTAGAGATCTGCAACGGCATCGTATGGTTGACGACCTAGAGTGGCAGGAGCTATCTCCGCGTTTTGGCTATGATATTCCGGATCTGATTGAACAGGCTGGGTTAGTAGATGATTACGAAAAGTGTTTTGCAATAAGCTTATCATTACATAGCTATTTGTACTCTACAGACTTTCAATTAGAAGCACAGTATGCAACTTTATTAGGACATAAAATGCGCTGGAAGGTTACTTACAACGCCCGGCAAGCGTTCCATTTTCATGAGCTTAGAACAACTCCCCAAGGACATCCCGGCTATAGAAAGTTAGTCAAACAAATGCACGATAAACTATCAGAAGTGCATCCATTGCTTGGGAAGAGTATGCTATTTGTTAATCAAGATGAGGACCCCGAGCTCACCCGTCTAGCGAGCGAGAGATATACCCAGTTCAAGCTAAGCAATCTAAATTAAAAAAACTAACTAACTTGGCCGTGTTGCACCCGAAGCATATTACCAGACACTTGCAAGAAGTAATCTATTGGGGGGTCTCCGGCCTCTTTGCGTCTTTTAACAGCCTCATCTAGTATACCCAATACATATGCCACTTTTTGTGCGTTCTCTTGATGATCGCCATCAAGAAGCGGAACAATAATGTCATCCCCTCCCAATAAAAAACTACCGAGTACAGCTGGGGTAAGAGAGTCATTAACAGCAGTGTGCTCCGAGCCAATTGGGCGTATGCCATCCACTTTTTGAAGAATCTCAAGTTGATGCTCTAAATAATCTTGACCTACTTCTCCAAATGTATCATACATAACTAGCCCGCCTTAAACTTATCGTTTCTTTTTATTAACTTATCAAAATTGACTCTTCTAGTATCGTTACTTAGCAGAAGATAACTACCAAATCATTGCAATATAGCTAAACAAAGTATATTTGTATATGTATCTTCCCCGAACGATATTGTGCTCTTATGTAAACCACTTGTCAAGACTGCATAATTATGTATAATGTCACAAGAAATGAAAGTAGTAATTCAACACAGTACTAAATACCTGCGACTCCTCTGCCTAGCAGGGCTGTGCTTGAAATTAGAGAAGCTTGAACCAGAAAACGAGTCAGTAGTACAGCCCTAAAAAAGATAACCAATCAGGCTTCTTTAGAAAAATGATTAACTTAACGAAAAGGATATTATTATGTTTGAAGAGGATCCAAAATACAGAAATGGAGATGGTGGTGTGGAGTATCATCCAGACCTATTGCGAAAGTTGCCACCAAAACTATCGAGTGCACCCCTAGGCAACACCGAACAAGAGCCAGATACATCACCCCCCCTACATTCAGAAGCTTTTGGCAAAGACGAGGAGCTTAGTGCTGAGCCTATCAGCCCAACAATGGTGAAGGAGGGGCTCATTGAAACTGGTGACCCAGAACTGGATAGATGTCGAGCAAGAGAGATCGCTCAAATAACATTTAGGGCTGGGAGGGGAGAAACTATAGAACCACCAAAACCTGTCGGAACCAAGAACCAGCCCTATAAAAAGAGTAAAGTAAAAGACATCACTGTTTCTGACGAATATCTATAAAAAAGTTTAGTACCAGCTTGACATTCAAATTTTGTTGATGTAATGTCAAATTATGGTACTAACTATAAACCTAGACATCATTCACCCCAAATTTTGAGGGATTGATTAGTTATTGCCAATAAACAACGATCCCAAAAAGGGATCTTTTTTTATAAGGAGGATATATGCCACTAGAACAAGAACCCAAAAACATAAATACAACTTTTGTCGCAACCACTACTCATACAAAAATAAATGGAGAAACTTACGCGGTAAGATCGTTGCCAGAACAATTTGGCTTTAGTTACGAAGAAAGAAGAGATGCCTTAGCATTAAATCATCAACTTCATACTTTTTGCAAAGCAGGAGGCGTATCTTTAACTTTAGCTATGTTTGAGGAGATTCACCCAAATATAGTGCTTGGGACAGACTAAGTCCATATATCAAATATCGTGTTAAGGCATCTCTATTAGTTGACTTAAAGGGATTAAGAAGGTTATAATAACAAAGTTACCAAAGACAGCGACGAGTTAGCATATCAGTCTATCTATAAATATGTCGCCGAGGTGCTAGTTTTTTATTAATTAAGCACAGTTGACCTTTGGAAACATTGGTCATTTTTTATTGGTAAGCGTTTGCTATGTAGGTCGATAAAGCAAACTAAAATAGTGATAAACAGGGGAAAGCAATGGCTTTAACAAAACAACAAAAGAAATCAATCGTTAAAGATGTAACAGATCTGCTTAGTAGTTCAAAACTAACCGTTGCGGTATCTTATCAAGGAACTGATGTGAAGGCACTACAAGAGCTCAGGAAGACGGCCAAGGCCAACGGAACGGTAGTCAAGGTTATAAAAAACCGATTAGTTATCAAAGCAATCACCTCTAACGATAAACTTAAGGATGCCGATACTAGCCCACTCAACGGCCAGTTATTGTATGCCTTTAATGATGGTGACGAAGTTGCGCCTGCTCAAGTTTTGGCGAATTTTGCCAAAAGCAATCCGACGATCCAATTTGTCGGTGCCTATTCGTCTGAAGGGCAATACTTAAATGCTGACGAGGTTAAATCGTTAGCAAGTCTTCCGAACAAAAACGAGCTAATTGCTCAAGTAGTCGCTACGCTGACTGCACCACTAACCGACACAATAAGCGCACTTTCTGGCAACCTACACCCTCTCTTAGACGGGATAGAAGCAAAAGCAAGTGCTTGATAAATAATAAGGAGTAATTATGTCAAAAGATTTGAAAAAAATTGCTGAAGAGCTAACTGGATTAACAGTTCTAGAAGTCAACGAATTAAAAACAATTCTAAAAGAAGAGTATGGCATTGAACCATCTGCCGCAGCGGTAGCTGTAGCTGGCCCAGTGGCAGGTGCCGAGGAAGGTGCTGGTGCCTCTGACGAGAAGAGTGAATTTGATGTCGTTCTGAAAGACGCTGGAGCACAGAAAGTTGCAGTAATTAAAGCTGTTAAAGAAATTACTGGTCTTGGACTCGGAGAGGCTAAGGCTATAGTTGATAGCGCGCCAAAACCAGTTCTTGAGAAAGCTAAAAAAGAAGATGCCGAGAATGCAAAAAAGGCACTTGAAGAAGCTGGAGCAACAGTAGAGTTAAGTTAATACTGACTTGCCAGAGTAAGACCACCGCAACACCACCGCTGGTGGTCTTATCTTTTTACAAAATATCAATAGTATTTACCAGACTTTTCCACAGGAATATAAAATTATGCTTTGACATTTTATTGCTGGCGTGATAAGTTTACAAAAGAAGGTGTGGAGAAATAAAGAGAGGCGGGGATTATTATGCCAGATATATCAGAGAAACAAATCAAACGATTAAAGATTCTTATTCAGGAGGCGGAAACTTCTTTGGCTGCAGCTAAAGAGCTGTTAATTAGTGTAGTTGGAGACGACGCTCCTCAAACAGCTAAACTTAGCGAAGAACCTATCGGAAAGATCGTAGAGGGTGTTTTTGACGGGCAAGCAATGGTAGGAAGCGACGGCAAAACATACCCCGTTCCGGCAAACTATGCTTCTAAATCTAGATTAGTACAGGGAGATATACTTAAATTAACCATTGCTGATGACGGCACATTTTTATACAAACAAATTGGGCCAATACCAAGAATTCAAAAAGTTGGTCAGTTGATATTAGACAACGGACAATACTTTGTGGAAATAGACGGCAAACGATATCGTGTTCTCCTAGCCAGTGTTACCTACTTTAAGACTAAACCCGGAGATCAAGTCAGTGTTGACTTACCGGTAGATCATACTGATGCCGAATGGGCTGCCCTAGAAGCCGCCCTGTAGTATTTGTTAACAATGCACATTATACAACGCAACCTAGACTCTAACTAGAGTATAATTTAAAGTCCATGAGGGAGGCTTTATACCGCAAACACCGGCCTAAAAAACTTAGTGATGTTGTTGGGCAAGCGCATATCACTGATACTCTTTCTAATGCTTTTAATAGTGGTAAAATTAGTCATGGTTATCTTTTTGCTGGACCGCGTGGAGTCGGCAAAACCAGTGTAGCGAGAATTTTTGCACATCAAATAAATAAATTTGATTACGGAAGCAAAAACAACGCCCTAGACATCATAGAGATTGATGCCGCAAGCAATCGTCGAATAGACGAAATTAGAGAACTCCGAAGTAAAGTTCATTTAGCTCCAGCTTTGGGAAAGTACAAAGTCTATATCATTGACGAAGTGCATATGTTAACCAAAGAAGCCTTCAATGCTCTATTAAAAACACTTGAAGAGCCACCAGAACACATTGTATTTATCTTGGCGACCACAGAAGCTCACAAGGTGCCCGATACAATTATTAGCAGAACACAACACTTTACCTTTAAATCCGTCAACCCTTCGTTGGTGGCCGAACATCTGAATACAATTGCTAAACTGGAGGGCATAGATATTGATCAAGACTCTCTAAAACTTATCGCCAATTACGGAAGGGGCAGTTTTAGAGATAGCATCAGTCTATTAGATCAACTAAGTTCAACAAAAAAAATTACACAAGATACAGTTTTTAACTTATTAGGATTGCCTTCTTCAGAGCTATTAGAGAACATTCTGGGTGCCGTTATCAAAAAAGACCTGCCGTCACTAGTCAATCTACTAGAGCAAGCAAGATCAAAAGGGATCAACCCTCAAAAGTTAAGCACTGGGCTTGTTGATCAGATCCTTTCCGATAGTGCCAATAATTCGGACTTTAGTTCACTCTTAAAGCTGGCCAAAGAAATCTTACAGACCAACAACTCGCCCGATCCCGACAAATATCTAGAGCTAACGCTAGCTGACTTCATCATAAGTAATACCGAAGAAAACCAGCCAATTATTAAAACTACGACAGTTTCTACTATTCAGAGTAAAGAAGATCCAAGCAAAATAATTAAGCTAAAAAAACCAAGTTCACCTATAAAAGATAAAGCAAATACGCAAGCACCCGATACTCCCCCAACGAGCTTAGACGCAGAGTTATGGCAAGCAATTCTAGACAACTTAAAAAAGAAGCGTAATACTCTTTACGGCATTGTTCGTATGGGGCAACCCAGTATAAACAAGCAATCATTACTATTAACAGTTCGCTTTCCGTTTCACAAAAAGCAACTAAGTGAAGAAAAGAACTCCAGAATAATCAGAGAGATCGCCACAGCTGTACTTGGGTATCCCGTGCAATTAATTATAGAGATAGCCCCCGAACAAGGAGTCAATCAAGCGAAACTTTCACAATCTGTCAGCGATCAAGCTATTTCTGTTGTAACTTCAATTTTTGGAGGCGGGGAAGTCCTAGAGCCATAAATGAATCCAAGCAACATCGTACCACCACAAAATCTTGATGCCGAAGCTAGTTTATTGGGCGCAATTTTAATAGATAGTGACGCAATAGTAAAAATTGCCGACTCCATAAATGCTAACGATTTTTATGATCAGAAGAACGGTATTATTTTTCAAGCCATTAAACAATTATACGAAAACCACAGCCCCATAGATGTGCTTACTGTAGCCAGCCAACTGCGAGCTGACGGAAACCTAGAAATGGTTGGCGGATCGGCTCATTTGACAGAACTGACCAATTATGTTCCAACAGCTACACATGTTGAACAATATGCAAATCTGGTAAGTCAGAAGGCACTGCGAAGACGACTGATACAAGCAAGTCAAGAAATATCCTCACTAGGCTATGACGAGACTAAAAGCCTTCAAGAGCTTATTGAAAACGCCGAATCTAAGCTATTTGAAGTCAGTCAAAAACATGTCAAGCAAGATATAATTAGCCTAGAAACCATTTTGGCTGATAGTTTTGATAGGCTTGACGAGTTACACAAGGATAAAGGCAAAATTAGAGGTATTCCAACAGGATTTCGTGATCTTGATGGAATCTTGGCGGGTTTGCAAAGATCTGACCTAATAATTATCGCCGCCCGACCAAGTATGGGAAAGACAGCTCTTGCCCTCAATCTGGCTCATAACATCGCAACTAAAGCCGGCGAACCGGTTTTAATTTTTAGTCTAGAAATGAGCAAAGAGCAATTGGTGGACCGTATGCTAGCTATGGAATCTGGTGTTGACGCTTGGGCACTAAGAACCGGCAATCTAAACGACCAAGACTTTGAGCTTATTGCCCAAGCAATGGGGACTCTTAGCGAAGCGCAAATCTTTATTGATGATACTCCGGGCATTACCGTAAGTGACTTACGCACAAAAGCCAGACGCGAGATGCATCAAAGGCCACTAGGGTTAATCATCGTTGATTATCTACAGTTGATGAGTGGCGGGTCTAAATATGGTGGCGACGGTAATCGTGTTCAAGAAATATCCGAAATTTCTCGAAGCCTAAAAGGCATAGCTCGCGAACTTAATGTTCCTCTTATAGCCCTTAGCCAACTCAGCAGATCTGTAGAAAGTCGTAGCCCACAAATTCCTCAACTTTCTGATTTGCGAGAGTCTGGCTCAATAGAGCAAGATGCTGACATCGTAGCATTTATCTATCGCGAGGACTACTATAACAAAGAGACCGAGCGTACCAACATTACTGATATCTTTATTAAGAAGCATCGTAATGGGCCCACTGGAGCAATAGAACTCTACTTCGACAAGGACAAACAACGGTTTAGGTCGCTTGATACCAAGCACACTGTACCTTTTGAATAGTGCCATAGCCAACCATAAATGATATACTAACCATTAAATGAAAAGATTTAAAATGTGGATTATCACCAACTGGCGCAAACGCCTGTTTATGGGCATAAGCTTATTGGCAATATTTGCACTATGTTTCTATAATTTAGCTAAACTAACAAACGGTTACTTAAGTTACCCAGAACTGAAAACTATTGAAAGTTCATCAAGTGGTCAATTGATTTGGGATAATCCACTTAATTTACCTGTCAAAATAGGGCAATATGGATTAATAAAACTCGGTCTAGGCTCAACAGCTCTATTCAGGAGTGTGTCGGCCATTTTTGGTGTTCTGCTAGTTGTCCTGTTTTATAAGTTAGTAAAGCTTTGGTTTTCCCCAACAATTGCTTGGTTATCTAGTGCACTTTTACTAACGAGTAGCCTGTTCTTGCATTATGCACGACTAGCCACACCAGACATACTTGTACCTTTAGGATTTATCAGTTTAATGTGGTCTGGCTGGTGGGTATTCAAAAGTAAGCCCAGCAATCTTCGTTTAGCTCTATCAATGTTGATATTATCTGCGTGCCTTTATGTTCCCGGCTTGATTTGGTTTGCACTATTGTTGGTTTTTGTTCAATATAGGCATATCGTTAAGATAGCAAACAAAGCATCACCTTTATCCATAACAGTAGTATTAGTAAGCCTTCTTTTGTTGTTCTCCCCCCTAGCACGAGCCTTAACTACAACGCCAAGTTTGGTATTGGAGTGGTTAGCCATACCTAGCCTCTTTGAAAAATTTGTTTTTGCTAAAAATTTTCTTTATGTCCCCTCTTCACTAGTAGTTCGTACTCAGCTAGACCCTGTTTATAATCTTGTTCGGTTACCTCTGCTAGATGTCATTACTATAATGCTGGTGGTGCTCGGTTCTTACGCCTTCTTTATACGGCTAGATCTTGTTAGGTCTCGTATGCTAATTGGAGCAATTTTCATATCGTGGTTCTTGGTTGCTTTAAATAATGGAGTCAAAATTAATCTATTTTTACCACTCATATATCTAGCTGTTGCCGGTGGGATTATGTTTTTGCTTCAGCAATGGTATAGCGTTTTCCCAAAAAATCCTCTAGCGAGGACCTTTGGATTAATCTTGGTCTTTGGATTATTGACTACAAGCATCATCTACAATTCAACACGATATTATATTGCTTGGGCGAATAATCCTGTTAGTCGTCAATCGTTTTATTTTCAGTATAATCCACCACCAAAATCTGATACAATGGTAGAGTAAAGGAGCAATTTATGAGTCGTTTTGATCAAGCAAAAATGTTACTTAAGGTTAAGAAAGTTCAGAAAGAGCTACAAAAGCAGATAATTACTGTTGAGCAAGGTGATGGAGCAGTTCGTGTAGAAATAACTGGCGAGCAAAAGATCCGCAAAGTACATATTGACCCTGACTACATTGACTTAGATGATATTGGCCAGCTAGAGCGTTGGATAGAGGACGCAGTTAAAGATGCCATAGCCCAAAGTCAAAAGATTGCAGCGGAAAAGATGCAACCCTTTATGAGTATGCTTGGCGATCTAGGACTATAAGGCGCTCAATGACCGCACTACCTTCCGCACTTGAAAAGGTAATTGAATCACTTAAAATATTACCGGGCGTTGGCCCCAGAAGTGCCGAAAGGTTTGCATATTACTTATTTAAATCAAATCCCGCAAAAACAAAGAAGCTCGCCGATTCAATAACTAATCTACAAGAAGAGGTTGGTTATTGCCGAAAAACATTTGCTTTAATAGATAAGGGGCAGGAGCTTTCGCCACTTTATACTGCAAGTAATCGTAATAAGCAAATTGTTGCTGTCGTTGCCGAGCCATTTGATATTCTGGCGTTAGAGAAAACAGCCACATTCAAGGGCACCTATCATGTTTTAGGTGGATTAATCTCCCCGATAGACGGAATTGGCCCTGACCAACTAACAATCAAACAACTGATAGTTCGCATTAAAGAAGATAGTGTTAAAGAGGTTATACTGGCGACCAATGCCAGTGTTGAAGGCGAGTCAACTGCTCTATACATTCAGCGACAATTAGAAAATCTCAACACAAAGCTAACACGACTGGCGAGAGGTCTGCCGATAGGAGTAGATCTAGAATATGCCGACCAAATTACTCTTACAAAAGCGTTAGAAGGAAGGCAATTGCTATGAGCCATCAAGAGATTGCAAATTTAATAGCCGATAAAAAGAAAATTGTCATCGCCCAAGCCGATAATCCCGATGGCGACAGCGTAGCTAGCGCTTTAGCTCTTGAACAGATTTTGCACGAGCTTGGTAAAGAACCAATACTCTACTGTGCTATAGATATTCCTAAACATCTCCGCTATTTGCCGGGCTGGGACAGAATAGATAAAGAATTACCGAACAGTTTTGATATGACAATAATTGTTGATTGCAGTTCGCAGAATCTATTTGAAATAGCAGAGAAGAAGGGCGAACTAAGTTGGATTCTTGCTAAGCCTTTGTTGGTAATTGATCATCACGATGTAAAACCGACTATCCAAGCTACAATTACACATAATCAAGTAGAGGCCGTATCAACTGGCGAAGCTATCTATGATATTGCAAAAGAATTGGAGTGGCCATTATCAATAAACGCTTGTAAAATGCTGGCTGTTTCTATTTTATCGGATAGTCTTGGACTAATGACAGAAGCAACAACCGCTCGAAGCATCCGTATAATTGCCGAGCTTGTTGAGGCAGGAGTTAAACTATCCGAACTTGAAGAGGCTCGCCGTCAAACCACTAAAAAAAGCTACGATCTGACGCGCTATAAGGGGTTGCTACTTAACCGTATTGAATTGCATTCTGACAATAGAATTGCCACCATTAACATCCCGTGGGAAGAAATAGAAAAATATAGTTCGGAATATAACCCGTCCGTCCTTGTACTTGACGAAATGCGTCTGATTGATACCGTACAGATAGCCATAGCCTTTAAGATTTACAATAACGGAAGAGTAACCGCTAAAATTCGCTGTAATTACGGATTCCCGATTGCTAAAGAGTTAGCTGAACATTTTGGGGCAGGGGGACATAGTTATGCCAGTGGGTTTAAGCTAAATAACACGCCTTTTGATGATATAAAGAAAGAGTGTATAAATAAAGCGACTGCACTACTAGACAACAGAAGTGATAATTATGAAGCTCTATAATTCATTGACTAAGATAAAAGAGAGAGTTGCTCCGTTAGAGGCCAATACTATCAGAATGTACACTTGCGGACCAACTGTTTACGACAATGCCCATATTGGCAACCTTAGTTCTTACATTTTTGCGGACTCTTTAAAAAGAGTGCTTAAACAGCAGGGTTTTATCGTTAAGCATATTATGAACTTTACAGATGTTGATGATAAGACCATCAGGCGTAGTCTCCAAAAATATCCCAATCTAGATCCAAAAGAACGCTTACTTAAATTAACTCGTCATTACGAAAAATCTTTTATTAAGGATATGCAAGCTATTGGCAACTCAACAGATGATATTGAATTTGTCAGAGCAACAGATACAATTCCGGCTATTTTAGTGCTTATCACCAACCTTTACGAGCAAGGCTTTGCATATATTTCTGATGATGGAGTGTATTTTTCTATTGATGCTTACAAAAAGTCAGGAAAAAAGTATGGGCAACTGCTAGAGATTGATGACTCAAATACATCTCAGGCACGCATTGCTAATGACGAATACGACAAAGACTCGGTCCACGATTTTGCTTTATGGAAGAAAGCCAAGAGCAATGAACCGACTTGGAAGTTTAGGCTTGGAGAGCATCAACTAGATGGCCGTCCCGGTTGGCACATAGAATGTTCAGCAATGAGTACGACTCATCTTGGACAACCTTTTGATATTCATACAGGAGGTGTTGATTTACTCTTTCCGCATCACGAGAACGAAATAGCCCAAAGTACGGCAGGCAGAACAGAACCTATCTATTCGCAAATTTTTGCCCACAACCAACATCTCTTGGTTAATGGAAAAAAAATGAGTAAATCATTAAACAACTTCTACACCTTGAACGACATTACCAAAAAAGGTTTTAGCCCTTTAGCTTTTCGTCTGATGATTTTACAGTCTCACTATCGCAGTCAGTCAAACTTTACTTGGGAGACTCTTAATGACGCTCAAAACAACTTAAAACAATTACGATCTATCGCAGAGGCACAGTATCAATTAGTTAAGAATCCGACTGCTTTGACTGGTAAGGACCTAAAAAAATACCGGAAGGAGCTATCAAACGCCATAGCCGAAGACCTAAACTTTCCTCGCGCCTTTATGACATTAAGTAAAGTTGTGGATCAAATTAAACAAAACCAATTCCACAAAAAAGACGCCGAGACACTAACAGAGTTTTTGAAGAATTTGGATCAGATACTGGGGTTGCAACTATCTAGCATAGAAGACATCAGTGCAGAACAAAAAATGCTTATCCAAAAAAGAGAGCAAGCAAGGCTGTCTGGTGATTGGCCATTGGCAGATAAACTGCGTAATCAACTACTCAAACTCGGCCTAGACATCCGCGATACATCAAACGGCTCAATCTGGTCAAGAGTTTAACTTTTATTAATCGCTTTGTTTGGTTGATGACAGTTTATGATGATAAGTGCTTTTTAGATATATCTTCAAACAGCCGGCAACCGGAATAGCAACCAAGGCACCTAAAAATCCAGCTAAACTAACTCCAATAATCGCCGCAACGAATACAGTCAAAGGAGTCAGTTCGTTGTACTTGGACTGAATATACGGCTGAAATGTAGCGTTTTCTACTTGTTGGTAAAGAATAAAATAGATTGCCATAACGATTGCTAATGGCCATGAAACAAATAAACAAAATACTACTACTATACAGGCCGCCATTATGTTACCAATCAGGGGAATCAGCCCAAACAACCCTACAATTGATGCCATCGCAATCGGGTTAATCGACGCATCAAACACGGTGCTAGCTATAACTAATGCAAAAAAGGCAAATAACGAGGCTATTAAAGCAATAACCAACTGCCCGTTAACATAGCCTGTTACCATCTTGTACATTCCGTGCAACATCTTTTTTTGCTGGTTTAACCTACTTTTAGGCAAATTATCAAAATAATATTCTATCCATCTTGGGCCCTCAACCAACATCATAAAGGTCATAACTAGTACGGTTATTATTGAAACTAATCCACCTCCAACCGCTGTGGCAAACACGACTGCTTTAGCAGAATTACTACTAATTTTTGTCTTTAAATCTTTTATAGTACTGGTATAGCTCTCTGTTAGATTATGATCTTGAATAAACCTAACTATAGGTGTGTTCTGGTCTTGAATGTCCTCAACTGATAAAGGAATTTGATTTGCAAAATCAATACTCTGCCTTACCAAAGGAGGGACTACGACAGCCATAAAGCCAAATAGAAAGGTAATTACCGCTATGTAGGCGACAGCGGTTGCCCGTGCACGACTTTTACTTGGCAATCGGGCCCTAATCCATCCAACAACAGGATTTAACGCTAAGGCTAAGAAGCCAGAGATCATTATCATTTTTAGGGCTGTCTGAATTTTTGCAACCACACCAATGGTAACAAAAGCGAGTATTACGAAGAGAATCACCCTTAGTATGGTTTTGTTGCTAAAATCTACCGTTGTTATGCTGGAATTATTTGCCATTAATTCTTCGTCTAATTGCCTTTTTATATGTTTTTAGTATATCACCTCCAACAACATTTATATCAAATTTTTTTATCAGAATTTGTTGAGATTGAAATATCTTTTGATACAAGTCAGGCTTGGTAATTAATGAGTAGATAAGTCGAGCTAGTTGGGTTCTGTTGGTTGGTTCAAATAGTGCGTCTGGAGATCCTTCCAAAACCGACCTATAACCGGGATTGTTCCCAGCAAGCACCACCACACCGGCAGATATTGACTCAATAAGTACTATGCCGAAACTCTCCCCACCTGTAGCGGGATAGACGGCAATTTTACTAGACTGAACCAATTCTCTTTTTTTGCTTTCAGAAACATAGCCTACAAAATGACAATACTTTTCTAATTGATGAGACCTAACATAACCCTCTAAGCTTTTTCGCTGTGGACCGTCTCCGACAATCACTACTCTCAAGTTAAACCCTTCCATTTGTTGTTTTAGTTCTTGAATTGCTTGCAAGAGATAAATACAACCCTTTCGTTCAACCAACCGACCAACAAATAATACATCTATTGGTTTTTTTTGATTTTTGCTTTGCCATAACTGTTGATTGATGGCATTTGGGATAACCTGACTATCTATACCATAAGTATTTTTGGCAAATTTTTTGGCTACTTTAGAGACACTGATAATTTGATCAAAACGACGAATTGGCTTAGATTGAGTCAACCCCAGCAACTTGCTAGCAATTTTAACACTACCACTGTGCGGAGCTATATGAAATGTCCCAACAACTGCGGTATCATCTTGGGCCAAAGAGATTATTTTACCTGCTAAGAATGGGCTAAACGGCATTTGTATATGCAAAACATCGAAGGAATATCTCTTTAATAATTGCCGAATAGCTGATTTAGATACAGGAAGGGGAATAGACAAACGATTTTTATTAAAACGAACCTTTAAATTGCGGGCTAAACTATGGACATTGGGCAAATCCTTTCGTTGACTTTGCCCAACTAAATAATGAACTTCGTTACCTTGCTTGGTGAGCCAATCTCCGAGCAGTAAGACATACTGTTGAACACCATCAGTACTATCTAAGGTGTCGTCTAATACAAATCCTATCTTCATCTAGGCTTTGTCTTTTCTGGCTTCTTCATAAACTGCTAGATATTGTTGGGCAATAGAGGAGTAACGAAATTGCAGTACATACCTCTTGGCCCATAATGACCAAAGGCGACGAAGTTTATCATCAGTCAAAAATAGCTGTAAGCGTCTGGCAAACTCATTAGTATCTTTAACATTAACGATTGAGATTGCACCGGTATCTTTTAAAACACCCGTATAACCCGGGTTATTGCTGGCTACAGTAACTGCTCCCGACGCCATAGCCTCCAATAAAACAATCCCAAAGCTTTCACCATAAATTGCCGGCGTACAAAACACTGTCGCCAAGTGGAGCAACTCTATTTTTTTTGCCTCATCTACAAAACCTAAAAACTCAACATTCTCAAGACCGTTTTCTTCAGCAAAAGATTCTAACTTTTGACGGTCTGGTCCATCACCAGCAATTTGCAACCGTAAGTCTGGGTTAGTTTGCTGTAACTCGGCAAAAGCCTTTAGTAAGTACATTACTCCCTTGCGTTTCTCTAGGCGCCCTATGTACAAAATTAAATTGGTGGCTCTTTCGGCTGTTTTTTGTGCAAACTTTTCAACATCTATACCGTTTGGAATTATTTTGACCTCTTCTGATGATAGGGTTTTGATGTATTCGGATGCCGAATCCGATACTGCCGTAAAGGCGTCAATATATTTAAGGATTGATTTTGTATAGGGGGTAACAACTCGTTCTATTGTTTTGCTAACCATTGTTTCGGGCAACTTAGCATGAAAAGTAGCGACATTTACTGTATCGGATTTGGCTAAAATTTGCCTGCTAACAATCGGCACCCATGGTTCATGAAAATGCAGAACATCAAAACGGTACTCTTTTAATAAATCGTCAATTGCACCGTTTTCTAGACTGACTGAAACCTGTGCCGTTGTATGTAGTGGCGATTTGAAATCACGCGATTCTCCAATTAGCAGTATTCCTTCAACCGGATCTACCTCTACACCCTTCGGGCGAGGAGTAATAATATAGGCCTGATGACCTCGTTTTTGATACTCCGCCCTTAGGGCCAGCACACACTCTTGTACACCGCCATTTTTAAAAATATCATAAGGACAAACAAGCCCAATCTTCATATCTACTTAGTATAGCAAATCAGTTATGATTTAGATAATAAACGCCGTATCTGACGAGGTATAAACGGCGCCGCTTCTTTGGCCGTCGCTACAACTGTCGGGGCGTGGACTTGCTCGTTTGACTTAATTATATGAACATCATTGAATATAACAGCAAGGTGTTGCTCTACGCTATGATTATCAAAGTATCGATCTACATCAACCGCTATATGATGAACATCTAAAGCCACTTGCGATGTACACAAGTTGGCACGAAGCATAGTTATCGTCGTATCCATATATGTTCGTATATCGTTGGCCTGCCAAAGGTAAATCTCAAAGTTAATTCGTTTATTTAACTCCTCCTTACTTGAGTCTTTTAGTTTGCTATGATTATTTGCCTGAAGAGAATAGCATAATCTAATAATCGGCGCTCTAAGAACAAAAGTTTTTAAGAATAAAGCAGGGTACTTTCTTGAAAAAAGACTTGCCATAACTCGCAACGGCCACTTAATTCTTTTAGGTAATACAAAGTCATCGTGATGAGCAAACCCGACAATGCTCACCAAAATATCTACTCGCTTGGCGATTTCTGGATATTTTTGAAGCATTTTTGTAACAATTAAAAATCCTAACGAAACACCCATAATGGTAATTCGGCGTCGTTTATATCGTAGTTTTATAAAAGTTGCTAAATAATCCGCTAGGTTGTCTAGAGTTGGTTTTTCGCCAATGTGATAAAAGCTCTCCATACCACCAAACCCCGGCAAATCAGGAAGAGTTACTGCTCCATATTTGTTCAATTCTTCTACAAAACCCATCATTCTTTCTATGCTAGAATGATGCCCGTAAACCAACAGTATCTCTCGTCGCTTCTTGTTCTTAGGCAAGACTCGCATCATCCGACCATTTAAGCCGTTTACATTTATGTTAAAAATAGCCTCTGCGAGGTTTTGACCCTTTTTTGACATCTTAAATTGACTGTACTTTAAATAATCACTGCCGTCAAGACAGATGCTACAATATAGCTTATGAAGAAATGGATAGCCCTGATGGTTTGTATTTGTTTAACTGTACTGGGGGCTATTGTAGCCTTCAGCAAAGCCCCATCACCCAAAAAAGACAGTACAAACATTAGCAATCAATCCTCTAAAACCGATAAGTCAAATTTTGATAAAACTGCTCGCTCAATTACCGACCCTGACAGCCTTTGGGTTATTGTTAATAAAAAGTATGGCCTACCTGCCTCGTTTACTCCAGAACTAATTGTGCCAAAGGTTAGATTGCGTCTCTCGGCTAAAGAAGAGCAAATGCAAATCAATAAAACCAGCGAGCCGGCATTTGTAGAATTATTTACATCCGCACAAAATGATGGTGTTACATTAGTGTTTGGTAGCGGGTACCGCTCTGGTTCAACCCAAAAACAGTTTTATGAATCTTACAAAGTAAGAGATGGCCAAAAATTGGCTGACACCTATAGTGCAAGACCAGGGCACAGCGAACATCAAACTGGTTTCTCTGCCGACATTGACAGCCCAAACGGTATTTGTCATTTAGAAATTTGCTGGGAGACCACACCAGAAGGGCAATGGATTAAAAACAATGCTCATAAATTTGGTTTTATTATTCGTTATCCAAAAGATAAGCAAAACATTACTGGTTATCAATACGAACCTTGGCATATTCGCTTTGTCGGCAAGGAATTAGCTCAAGAAATCCATCAATCCAACCTTACACTTGAAGAATTTTTTAACTTACCCCCAGCACCAAATTATGATTGAAGAAATTTTGATTTTTATAACAGGCTAATAACAATTCATTAGTTAGATTGCAATAAATCATTAATATACTAAATCCAATTCATTCAGGCTAAAGAAAGCAACAAAAAAAGTCGAATTTGAGACACCCTTATGTTTATGTGACTTCGTTTAAAACTTATGTATAATAATTTATGATGAGGATGAGTGAAAGACATAAGTTCTTCAGAATAAACTATAATGTATTAATCCTCGTATGTATCTTATTATTATTAGCCGTAATGACCCCAATCCTGTTAAGCTCAAAAGCTTCAGCGAGCTCGTCAATAGTAATTAATGAATTAGTGTATAACCCTCAATCAGGAAATCAAGATGATGAATTCTTAGAGCTACATAACACCTCTGGTTCTGCTGTTGATATTAGTAACTGGTGCTTTACTCAAGGAATAAGTCTATGCTTTGCTTCTGGGACTTCGATTAATGCAAATAGTTATTTAATTATTTCTCCGAATTCTTCTCAAACACTAGTAACTTACGGAATTACTCCTGTAGCGACTTATTTAGGCAATCTCTCCAACGGTGGCGAAACTATCACTTTATTAGACTCATCATCAGTTGAGGTTGATTCTATCACATATGATGATTCATCTCCTTGGCCATCGAGCCCAGACGGTCAAGGCCCTTCGTTGGAGCTAAATAATCCATTTGAGGATAATAGTCTACCTGCTTTATGGTCGGCTAGTCTAAGCAGTGGAGGTACACCGAACGCAGAAAATTCGGTATTAAATGTTGATCTTCCAGAGATTAGTGATACTACAAGACCTAAAATAGTTTCACAAAATAATGCAGTATCAATAACAGCACGGATCGAGAATTCTACAGATGTGAGCTTGATATATAGAGTTATGTTCGGCAGTGAAACGACACTAACTATGTACGACGACGGCGTCCATGGAGATGCCGATGCCAATGACAGTATTTTTGGTGCAACAATACCGATACAAAATCCAGGCACATTAGTACGTTTTAAGGTACAAGCTACCAATTCTGACGGAACTGCAAGTGCCCCAAGTAACGACGATAGTTTTAACTACTATCCATACATCGTTGATGATGGGCAAACATCGGATTTACCAATTGTGCGTTGGTATATGGACCCCGTTGATTATCAAGATATGTCGACCAACCACATCACTGATGATCAGAAATTTTCAGCAATTGTGGCAGTTGATGATCAAATTTTTGATAATGCAAAAGTACGCATAAAAGGAGCGTCGAGCACCAACTTCCCGAAGCGTAAGTTTAAGTTCGATTTGCCGAACGGCTACACTCTAAACCCACCCATCTTTGAACACCCTGTAGACGAGTTTGCAATACAAGTCTATTTTTTAAATTTGAGTGATCTCCAAGAAAAATTAGCTTGGTCTGCGTTTGATCAATTCGGTGTGACTGGGCTTCAAAATCGTTATGTTCGAGCCCAGCGTAACAGCATAAGTAGTAACAGTGAATTTATTGGACATTATTTATTAATCGAGTATTACGATAATTTATGGAGAAACAGAACAGATCATGAGAGTGGTGCTCTATACAAAGAGGGGACTGATAAAAAAACACGGGAAAATGAAGACCATAGTGATATTCAATCACTAGTTAATAATGTAACAACATTGCAAAATGATGAACTTAAAAATTACCTCATGGATAATTTAAACATCCCCGCCATAGTAAATTATCATGCTATTTCGGCGGTGCTATCTAGCGATGATTGGACGTTTTATAAAAACATCTACCAATACCGTGATACCGAAGGAACAGGTCGCTGGCGGTATTTACCATGGGATCTTGATAACGCTTTTGTGCCATATTTATTTGAAAATCCTGGTGGAGCAGAGTACTTAAAATATCCTATCGCTGGAGAATTCAAAGAAATATATTCGGGAGATGGTGCTTACTATGATAACGCTATAATTGAGAAAGCCCTATATCAATTTCCTGAATTCCGAGAAATGTTTTTCAGACGTTCAATGAATATCTATGATCAACTTTGGGGCAACGACAAGGCTACTCAATGGTTTGACGAATTATACTCTACATCCTTAGCGGACATGAGAGACGATTACACTCTTTGGAATCCTTATCGTAAGGCTGTCTTTGAAACAATATTTCCAGGTGGTTGGCCATTTATTGTCCCCGATGATTTCCCATATGGAATGAACGAATCGAACTTTATGGACTTCTATGAAAACCAAACACCAGAAATGACTCGCACAGTTTTCTTGTACGGTGCCAATCGATATAAAGCCAGTGTTGCTACGGCTCGTTCACACGGAGAGCTACTCCAACCTCAGACTCATAGCGACGAAACAAAAATTCAGATAACAGAGATTCACTACAATCCAGCAGACAACAATCAAGATCTAGAATTTATAGAATTATATAATAGCTCCGATTCACCTGTTGATTTATCTAATTGGCGCATCGATGAGCTAGACTACACTTTCGATGCCGGTGCAGTATTGCCAGCACATCATTATGGAGTAGTTGTAAGAAATGACGTTGCTTTTCGTGCCCAATATCCCAGCACGTTTGTTTTGGGTCAATATGCTGGAAACTTATCAAATAGCATTATGACTTTAAAATTATATAACTCGTCAAACCAATTAATAAGTAACGTAGCTAATGGTTCGGATACTCCATTGTTGACATCTGCTAATGGTGGTGGGCTATCACTAAATCTCTTACACCCCAACGCCAATGAATCTCTTGCCGAGTGTTGGGTGTCAAGAAATGAAGGAGGTGGTACACCAGGTCAAGTTAATAATGTAAACGAATATCAACCCAGTTCAAACATAAATTGTACCGACCGAATACATATGTCCAATCAAACAGCAACTGATGAACAAACGACTATGAATACCGAAGTATCTAATAATACAAATCCAACACGATCAGATAAGCGAATGATTCGACTCATTGCATTATCAATCATTATTGTCATTTTACCATCTTTTTTATTGACGCATCATTTCGCTAATGCTAAAATTAAGCAGAAGGAAGGTTAGGGAACATTTATGAATAACAGTATACAACTAAGACACAACAGGACACTATTTGTACTTTTAGTTTCAGTTTTAAGTATAATCATTGCATTTGTATTGCAGTGTATTTTTTCTCCTAAAACTTATGCTGCAACAATTTCAATTGGTGGAGCGTGTACGCTAGACGACGCGGTGGCATCATTAAATGCAATTAGCGACCAAAGTGGCTGTACTGCTAGCGGTGCTTATGGCACTAACGATACCATCAATATTCCAGCAGGCACTCATAGTTACAGTGCAACGGCAAACATTGCCGTGTCAGCCACTATTCAAGGTGCTGGTATGGGGCAATCTATTATCGATATGTCTGGAGCCGGAGGTGATAGCCTTGGCTTTTCGAAAAATAACTCAACGCCAGCAAGCGCAACAATTCAAGATCTATCTATTAAGAACTTCTATAGTCCCGCTAGAGCAATCGACGTCTATAACTTTAACACAGTGATTAACCGCGTTGAATTTTATGCTGATACTAATACCAGCACCAACCATATCATAAACATTCAGTACAATCACTCAGGTTTTAGTAGCACTATAGAAGATATTTATATTCACGACATAACATTGTCAACAAATTATCACGCAATTCTTATAGGTATTAATGGTGGAGCTAACAGTGTAAATAACGTTATTAGACGTGTAACTATGTCAGATCTAGTTCTGGGTAATGCCTTCGCAATCTCATGCCTTAGTACCTTGGGATTTAGTAACGGCGGGGGAGGATCGATAGATTGTCTTGTTGAAAACTCTACTCTCTATAATCTCAACTATACTGTCAATGGAGGATACATCGCAGCCTATAGCGATACTGCCTCAAGCGGGGATCCAGGAAATATAGATGTTAGCATTACAGCACGAAATAATACTATTTATACTTCAAACCCCATAACAGCACCTGCAGTTGGTTTGCTAGCTGCATCGATGGCACCAGCCTCATATACCGCTAATGCCACGGTTGTTTCGCAAAATAATTTAATAATTGGCAATGTCGGAGGTGTCCAAGAGCTTAACTGGGGTTTAGGCTATGTTTTAGGAGTAGGAGGTACTGAGAATTCACAAATTCAATCCAGTGGCGGTAATATCGTTGACGATACGACAAATCTTGCCCCCCTAAACCAGCCGTCAGATCAGACAAGTGTTAGTAATTTGGGCTCTACCTTAGGTCCTCTACAGGATAATGGAGGAAATGTGCCAACCCTAGCACTCTTAGCTAGCTCTCCAGCCTTAGACACTGGGGTCAGCAATTCGCTAACAACGGACGCTAGAGGTACATCGCGACCTCAAGGATCTGCTTTTGATGTTGGTGCTTATGAGCTTACATTCAACAATAATAACGAAAATAATAACAACGAGGTTCAGACCAGCAATAATACTGAAAGTGGAGGCAATACCCTAGCCGAAACAGGAGTAAAATATACAAAATTGATCCTTGTCATTAGTGTGTTATTGATAGCTACAACCGCTTTGTTTTGGAAGGTTTCCCATCGTTCATCGTACGTAGTAGGCAAATAGTACAACTGCGGGAGGCACAAAACCAACCAAACTCTCGAAGAATTTTTTTACCTACCCACAGCAGAACACTACGATTGAAGATACTCGTCTTTGCTAATCAGCTTTACTTCTGTTAGTTTATTTAAAACTTGCTTGATACGTTCTTTTTGTTCATCTAGCGTAGTATTATTCTGAGATTTTTCTATCGCTTCTTGCCCGTCCTCAAAGCTGTAGAGCCTAAAATTATGCCTGCTTAGCAAATTGCCCCTAGCTTTTTCTTCTGCCGTCCATTCATAATGCATATAGATTGGTAGATATTCTAATCTCTCTATTTTCTTGGTATCAGGGTTAATATCCATAGTTGCTATGCCATTAAATAGAGAAGGAGGCTCAAGTTGAGCATTCAGAAAGTTCCCAAGGCTATACCAAACAAAGGCCTCACGGCCATCATCTAATGTAAGCTTCTCTGCAGGCTGAAGAACGTGTGGCCCATGCCCTAAAATTATATCTGCCCCAAAATTGGCTAGTTTTGGAGCTAGGCTTTTTTGCATCGCATTAACTTCTGCCGAATATTCGGTACCCCATCGTAAAGACGCAATTACAATATCAGCCTTTTGTCGTGCCTCAGTAAGCTGTTGGCTTGCAAGCGTGTCGCTATACATAGTTACGCTATACCCATTTGGCGAAGGCTCATTTGTATAGGTCGTGTATGATACAAAAGCAAATTTAACGCCCTTAACCTCAAAATACTTTACTTTTTGCATCTCTGCTAAAGAACGGTTGGCGCCAGCAACCGCTTTAACACCCGCCAAACCATCCCAAGCACTAACCGAAGCCGATATTACATCTTGGCCAAAATCATTAACATGGTTGCTCCCTGTATTGATTACATTACATCCAAGCTCAGCCATATCTCGCGCAAACTCGGTAGGGGAGTTAAACTTTGGGTACCCGCTAATCCCAAACTCTGTTCCGCCACCTAGAACCGCTTGGTTACAAAATCTTACATCACTGTTATCAAAATACCTCTTCATATCTCCAAACATCTGTGAGTATTCGTAACTACCGTCAGACTGCTTGGCTTCTTTATTAATAGCATCGTGAGGTATCATATCGCCTGTTGCAATTAGTCTAATACGTGGCTTGTCTTGTTTTTGTCCTGTTGATAAGGAGGGGGAGTTTTTATCATTTACTACAACATTGCTGTTTTGGCGAACCAAAAACCAATAAAGTACAAATGCCAAAACAACCAAAATCAGCACTAAAACAGATATCTTCAGCCGACTTTTCTTTTTTGAATATCCAACCATTGTCTTTGGTATTATAGTCTCAACTAACAAACTACGCCATAGCTATCTTGTTGGAGCTTCAATACCAACCCACACAAATCTATTAGCTCTTGTACCCAAATTGTTTGAATGATCTCCTGCAAGCATTTGTGGAACCCAACCAAATCGCCTAGCATTTAGGTAACTGTTCTCCGAAAGCCATTTATAGCAGGTCGTAGTCCTAAAGTCTTGTTTGCCACTTCCACACCCTAGTGCTATACCATAGCCAGAGTGCAACCAAGAAAAGCCAGGTGGATCAACCTCGTAGATAATTTGCACAATTTGATTGTCTGCTTGCCCACTTGCTAGTTTAGCGATATCTATTTGCTGTTGTTCTAGGGCGCCAAAAAACTTACTTTGATGCTCCTCGACAGACTCAAAACTCCTAGTAATTGACAAAGGTATGTTTGCTCGGCTTGCTTCGTCCTTCATTTCTCGCCAGGCATTATCTGCAAGAGGTTGCAATTGATAAGGCTTATCTTCTGTTATAGGCGCTAGACTGCCAAAAGAAGGAACGCTCGTAAGCCGAAAGCCACGACTTTCAACAATTTTTTGAATTCGCTGGTTGGCTTGTTGATCATTAGTAAACTCGGGAGTCTTTAAAATTGGCTTGGTATTTGGCAAAACTACACTTTGTAGCAACTCTACAAACTCTAGGTCAGTAAGGTTTTCTTTTTTATATCTATTAGCCTGTTCTGACTGCGTTTTGCTGATTATGGTAACAGGGCGACTTATTAATATGCTCTTTCTTGTATAAAAAAACACCAAAGCAAAAAGAATTACTGCGGTTATTAAAACAATCTTAATAACTGGTTTATTGTTTGTTTTGGGTGTGTTTCTGTGTGCCTGTATAACACGCATACGCTTTTATTATAGCCTAAGAATGTTGTTTTAGGTGCCTTTTTACGGTAAAATAATCAGGTTACAATACCGAAAGCTACAAATAAATTATTGATGTGGCCAATGATACATCGGCACCATGTTTTGGTCCTGGCATTCGGGGTGAAAAAGCCCTTATGGACCTTTTCAAGGAAACCTTCCAATGAAAACTTGTTTTCAATCGCCAAGTTTCGGGCTCGCCGAAAGTGAGTCGAGTCTGGATTCGAGCCCAATATAAGGTATAATTTAATGTAATGGGATGTGGCCAAGCGGTAAGGCACCAGGTTTTGGTCCTGGCATTCGGGGGTTCGAATCCCTCCATCCCAGCCAT
>CAZMFO010000009.1:0-29770 GCA_964565615.1 uncultured Candidatus Saccharibacteria bacterium
TGGTTGCTATTACACTCCTAAGTATACGGGTGTTCCGTTTTAGTTTAGTGAACCAGGAGTTACTTTGCTATTGCATCGTAAAATGTTTGTGGTTATAATGGTTCGCAACTAGACAATATGTCTCGTTACACAATTTAAAATTAATAGAAGGAGGGTGGGTCCCTATGACTTCACTAAATAAAAATCAGCGCGGTTTCACAATAGTGGAACTTCTAATTGTTATTGTCGTTATCGGCATCTTGGCGGGATTAGTAATAACAACATTTAACGGCATCCAGCAAAAAGGTCGTGATACAGAGCGACAAACCGATATAAAAGCTCTACACGGACAACTTGAGGCGTATTATGCTCAAAATGGTCGCTACCCAACACTTGCAAATGCTAACGATTCAGCTTTTCGATCAGCAAATATGAAGGGTCTTGATGCAGAAGCTTTGCAAGATCCAAAAGGTAGTGCATCCACACTTGTAGCAGCTGCTACCGCAAATTCATATGCTTATACCGTTACACCAGCGAACTGCGACAACGGAACTAACGGTGATTGTACTGGTTACACCCTAACGGCTACACTAGAAGGCACAATCGATGGTCAAGGCACTTATAGCAAAACCGGCTTAAATAATTAAGTCTAGTTATAAGGTAGTTAAAACTCCGCTTTTATTGGGCGGAGTTTTAGTTTTAGACCATATCATTTGGGGTGATAAGTTGCTATAATTAGCTTATCAATAATGCTTAAGCCTATAATATTATGAGTGATACAGTATATTTCTATAAAGATCGCCCCTTATTTGGAATGGACATTGGAGCAAGCCGTGTCAAGGTTATGCAACTTATGGCAAACTCAAAGGGCTACGAGGTTGGTGGTTACGGGCAAGCAAATTATGACGAATCTAGCATCATCGATGGTGTCATTAAAGATTATGATGCCGTTGCTGGTAGCATTAAACAGATGTTTACCTCGACACTAACAGGATCAATCACCACCAATCGTGTTGTTATGTCGGTTCCTGCAGCATATACCTTCTCGAGAATTATTAATTTACCCAAAGACATCAACACTAAAGAAATTCCCGACGCTGTCAGCACAGAGATCCAACAATATCTTCCATCGTCAATAACCGATCTCTATCTTGACTATTCAATTCTAGGACAACAAGAAAACCAACACCGAATACTAACTGTTGCCTCCCAACGCACACTAATCGATTCTTATATGAACTTAGCAAGAATTCTTGGTATAGAAGTAGTAGCTATGGAGCCGACAACAAGTGCTTCAAATCGACTATTTGGTTTTACTGATCAGCATAAAGTTGCAACTGTCCTAATTGACTTTGGGGCACTTTCTACAGATGTTACTCTATATGACAGCGACCTAGTTGTTACGGGCACCATAACCGGTGGAGGCGATCATTATACAGACGCTATCAAGAAAGCCCTAGATGTCTCCAATCAAGAAGCTCTGACAATAAAAACTCGTTACGGATTAAATGTTAGCAAAAAACAATCAGCCATAGCTCAAGCGCTTGAACCACTAACTGACGACATCATTAAAGAAGTTAAGAGAATGATCAGATACTACGAAGAACGAATCAACGATAAGAAAAAATCTATCGGGCAGGTCGTGCTACTTGGTGGTGGTGCTAATATCCCGGGATTAAGCGATCACTTTACAAATGCACTTAGATTGCCGGTACGAACTTACAGCCCGTGGAGTACAATTTCTTTTGGTTCTCTAAAGCTACCGAAAGATGGCGAAGAGGGTATCTATATTACTTCTGCTGGTTTGGCTTTACTCAACCCCAAGGAGCCATTCGTATGATAAATCTGGCTCCAAACGACCACAAAGAGTCCTTGCGTTATGCCCGTCGAAATTCACTGTTAATGTCGTGGCTTGTTGGCTTAATAGCAGTGTTAATCTCTGTTCTATTAATTCAACTTTCTGGCTTTGCCTACCTTAGGTCAGAGACAAAAAACTATCAAAACGCTAATGCTAAATTAGAACAAGAATTAAAAGATAGGGATCTTGAAGGCACCCTTAAATCTATAGATTCCATCTCTAACAACCTTAAGCTAATCGTTAAAGTCCTCTCTAAGCAGGTAATTTTTTCGGAGTTAATCAAACAGATCGGGGCTGTTATGCCCGAAAATGCTGTGTTGTCACAAATTGAAATAAGTAAAGTAGAAGGTGGGCTAGACTTAAAGGCCAACACAAAAGACCAGAACTCTGCTACCCAAGTACAAGTTAATTTAACTGATCCAAATAACAAACTGTTTGACAAAGTTGATATAGTTTCTATTGACTGTAATAGTAACAATCCAGACCCTAACTACCCCTGCAAAGCAACATATAGAGCACTCTTTACTAGCAATAATCCTTTCTTGTTTATGAACCAACAAAAAGCAAACGGGGCAAGCCAATGACCGTCAAGCGTACCCATATCTTAATGATTGTATTATTATCGATGACTTTTGTTGGTATTTTTGGCGCTATATTCTTAGGTAATAAACTACTTTCTACTCAATCAAATAAATTAATTGAACAAAAGATAAACAATAAGGGGCTAGAGAACCAAAAGCGAGTACTAAACAAAGCACAACAAGATATTCAAAAGTATAAAAACCTTGAGGAAATTACCCAGGCTATTGTACCTAGAGATAAAGATCAAGCCCGTGCCGTACGCGAAATAATTACTTTAGCCACCGAGAGTAAGATATCAATTCAATCAATAACCTTTCCTTCCTCCAATCTGGGGACAAAGGTCCAACAACCAAAAGCTACCGAAAGTACAGAGGGCTCCGGTCAAGACAACAAACAAACACCAGCCACACCTCCAGCCAACCCCATCAGTCAAGCTATACCCGTTAAGGATATTGACGGTTTATACAGTCTAGAGATAAATATTGTTCCTGAAGGAAATGTGGATTACTATCGATTTATTGATTTTTTAGCTAAACTAGAAAAGAACCGACGCACATCCCAAGTAACTAGTATTTCAATAATGCCAAAATCATCATCCAAGCAAAATCCTCAACTTTCATTTACGCTAACTATTAATATCTTTTTAAAGCCATGAAGTTAGATATAAGTACAATCAAGCAAAAGCTCTCATCTTGCCTGTCTTTTTTCAAGAAGTACACTACGCTATTTGTGATTTTAGTAATCTTATGGATTTTTGGATATCTAATCATTAACATTCAGTCGCTAATCAGTAAAGAACCGAGTGAGTCGGTTATAGAAGAGAAGATTAACGCCACAAAAACCGCTAAAATTGATCGGTCGGCTATAGAACAAATCAAAAAGCTCCAATCTATAAATATAGAGATTAAAACTCTGTTTGATCAAGCCAGAGACAACCCCTTCCAAGAATAGTAAAAAATCTAATTGCCGTATTGAGTAAGATTGCGTTCGTGTGCACCGACGATAATTTTGGAGTGCCGGTAAGGTTCTGGAATATAAGTAAATGTGTAGTTTTGCTGTTCGCCAGCAGTTTCAATTACTAGTGTTCCATAATTAAACATATGCGGAAGAATCCCTTTTTGTGTTACTGTAACATCTTGAACATCACCAATACTTAACTGTGATATCTTACGATTAAATAGGTTGACATACAGTACTTGGGCAATTTTTTCGGTAGTAACAAAAATAACATTACTGGTGTACATTATTGCTTGTATAAACATTGCAATTACTACAAATATAACAAAGACAAACCCGACCAACACCACCCCCTGCTGTATGTTTGATGACAAAAATCCGCTTTCGTCTAGCACCCCAGAAAACCCCACTAACCCAAATATGACTGCAATTACTAAAGAAATCAGACAGCCCGTTAGATAGATAAAAAACAGCCCGATTGGATGCTTGCGTATCTCGCACAATAATCCCTCGTCTTTATCAAATTCTATGAGATTGAAATATTTTATTCCGGCAGAAGAAAGTTTTTTTCTGTCTTCGGGTTTTAAGTTATTTACTTCCATTTAATCTTTATTATAACAGAGAAGGTTGAGAATCGATATTGATCTGTTTACCCAAATGCCTGTAGGCTTTTTGGGTTACTTTTCGCCCTCGAGGGGTTCGTTCTATTAAGCCAATCTGCATCAGATAAGGTTCATGAAAGTCCTCAATAGTACTCCGCTCTTCAGCAATCAGGGCAGAAATAGTATCTACCCCTACTGGGCCACCGTTGTAGCTGTCAATAATTGCCTCTAGCATCCGCCTGTCAGCCGGATCAAGACCTAGCTCGTCCACCTCCAGTAACAACAAGGCGTCGTCACTTATTTTATTGTCAATGATGCCGTCCCCGTTAACATCGGCATAATCGCGCACTCGCTTTAGCAACCGGTTGGCAATCCTGGGGGTTAAACGAGCTCTTATTGCCAGCTTCTCGGCGGCCTCTGGCTGAATTGTAATGTTTAAAATTTTTGAAGCACGCCTAATGATTTTTGCTATCTCATCTGGTGTATAAAACTCTAGGCGATGAATCATTCCAAAGCGATCTCTTAAGGGTGCAGCCAAACTTCCGGTACGAGTTGTTGCTCCGATAATCGTAAACTTCGGTAAGTCTAGGCGCAAGCTCTTAGCACTTGGCCCTTTTCCGAGCATTATATCTAACTTAAAATCTTCCATAGCACTATAAAGAACTTCTTCAACACTACGATGCAAACGATGGATCTCATCAATAAACAACACATCACCGTCTTGTAGATTTGTCAGCAAACTAGCTAAATCTCCGGCCCTTTCTATTGCTGGACCACTAGTTATTCTTATTTGCGCACCCATCTCGTTAGCGATAACGGTTGCTAGAGTCGTCTTTCCGAGACCGGGTGGGCCATACAATAAGACATGATCAATTGGCTCGCCACGCTTTTTGGAAGCGGTAATTGCCAACTGGAGGTTTTGTTTAATTCTCTCTTGCCCGATGTAGTTTGCAAAATCTTGCGGACGCAATGTAACCTCCAGCTCTTGCTCCTCTGGAGTTTCGTTATTACTTGTATTTACTATCCGCTCAATTGCCATGTCAAACCATTATCTCGCGACTACGATATTCTACGTAACACGCCCTCCGACCGCTCAACTGCTACTACGTCAGCAAGTGACTTATCGTTAAATTTTATCTCTCTACCAAAATCATCAATGACTAAATTCACCCATTCGTGACCCGGATTTTTTTGTAGTGTTGCATCTGCTCCACACTGTTCAAGTACACGCAACACTTCATATAGATCAGGGAAAAAGAACTCAGTATGTTCAACAAAACCCTCTCTGGTCTCCTTGCCTGGCCTTGGTTGCATTATTTCAATCCACTCAAAATTAAAACCACCTAGAGCAACTTTACCGCCAAGTTTCGCTGAGGCAAGCAACCTATCATCCAATGATATCTCCCAAAGACCTTCCTTTGAGACCTCATTTTCTAATGATTGACATGTCTCAAGATAATCAAGTTCGCCTGCGCACTTTATAGCAAAGTGATCCGGGTTTCGAAACCAGGACTTAGGCAACTGAAAAGCATCTATGTACCGCTTCATCGATTCACCGTATACATCTAAATCTTTCTCTATATCCACAAGTTTCATATCACCCCTTCAAGACCTGCTTTATTCTATCTTCGGTAGGCAAGCTGGAATCTACATTATGTAAAGCTATTTGAGCGTCAGCTTCAGAGTACCCGAGCGCTACTAAGGCCTGCATAGCCTCGTCTTGCGCCCCAGTTCCGACACGCCCTATAACTGCTTCTGCGCCTTCGCCAACTACCACCCCAACTTTATCACGAAGTTCAACAATGATTTGTTCCGCTGCTCGTTTACCTACGCCTTTTGCAGTTTGTAAAAACTTAACCTGACCATTTGCTATGTTGCTTCGTAACTCGCTATTGCTCCCCGCATTCAATACCGCCATTGCTACCTTGGGGCCGATTCCTTTAACCCCTAACAACTGTTCAAATAACTTTTTTGATTCTAGATCGGAAAACCCATATAAGTCGTGTGAGACTTCACGAATATGCTCGTAAATATAAAACTTCGCTGGTTTATTAAGGCCAATTCGCCCAAAATCAGAGACTGAAACAATCAACCCATAACCAACCCCCCGAACATCAAGAACCAGAGATTCTTCTAATTTTTCACTAACTATTCCACTAAGTGTTGCTATCATACCTACATTATCGCATACTTGTACTGCAACAGATAGCGGTTGCTAATGCATCAGCAACATCATCTGGTTTCGGGGTTTGAGGCAATTTTAGGATTACTTTAACCATCTCTTGTATCTGTTTCTTGTCGGCCTTACCATAACCAGTTACAGCTTGCTTGACTTGCAAAGGAGTGTACTCAAACAGCCGTAAATCTTCTTGCCTTCCGAGCAACAAAACAACACCACGAGCCTGACTAACACTCATAGCGGTTGTGATATTACGAATAAAAAATAGTTTTTCAACAGCCATAACTTCTGGCTTGTGTGTTTTAATAATCTCTCTAAGATCATCGTAAATCGTGTATAGACGCTGGCTATCTTCTTGATGAGGTGGAGTTTTGATTACTCCTGCATCCACAAATGTTGTCTCTCCACCAGTGGCATCAATTATCCCAAAGCCAACTATACCCGTACCAGGATCAATACCAATAATTCGCATATCTCTAATTATACTGGCAATTAAAATTATTTTCTGCCAAACAAGGCAGTTTTAGCCTCTAACAACTTTTGCTTAATATCATTACGATACTCAAAAACACCGTAGCCAAAAATCAATACCGCCAGACCTATAAATACGCCGTAATTTACTTGCTTTGAGGCTTGTGGCTGTTGTTTATTCTGGGTACCCGACTCTGCCGAAGTGGTAGTTCCGGCAACCTTACGACAACGATTTGTTTCGGGATTACGAACTTGACCTTCTTTACAGGCTGATAAAGAACCCGAGCTACTAACTTTCTTGCAACGATTAGTCACCGGATTGCGTACCTGACCAGCATCACATGACTTTAAACTAGTTAGCACATCACTAACCGACCGACAACGGTTTGTTTCGGGATTACGAACTTGACCTGATTTGCATGGCTCTAAAGTTCCAGCAGGCTCAATATTTTTGCAACGATTTGTTTCAGGGTTACGGTATTTTCCTAAAGGACATGGTTGCAAAACCGTGGCTGGGCCAGAATCAACCTTTGCAATACTCGATTCAACCATAATATTCTCTGTGCCAACTGTCGGCCTGCTTGTAATCAACCACTGGTCATTTATTAGCGCCCATGCCTCATCGTCCTTAAGCCCAGCAGGATAAGTGACAACCTCTTCGGTAGTGCCGGTAATTAGCTCCACTGTTCCGCCGTTAGCATTTGGTAGTACCATACCGTAAAGTACCACATATTGTTTGGGTGATACTTTACCACTTAGCGGTCTTATTGCGTTCCCCACTCTAAGGCTACATCCGTCCAAATCAACCTGTGTAGCAGAAGTATTAAACAGCTCAATATACTCGTTACCAGAATCATCCCCTGCTGGATTAGGCAATATCTCTGAAAGAACCATACTAGAACACTTTTCTGCGTCTTGGTTGTCTTGATCTAGACAATCCTCCGTTTGTATGCAATCATCCTGATCTGTCACAACTCCTGGGACTGTATCATTTTGATCATCGTTAACTATTGAATCAAGAAAGTCTTGCTTGTTATTATTGGTATCCACAACCATTCCAGCGGTGTCAATCGCTCGTTTGATACTTTTAGTATGTTCAGGAATTGGAGCCAATTCTGTCTCTTTGCATCTCCCAAAACTCATTAAGTTGCCCCACCCAACCATATCCCAAACAACGCTCCCCTGTTTTAACCTTAACGAACCACCGACATTGTCGTTCATAGCAACCTCAAACACCGAAGTTTGATTAGGGGCAATGGTATCTGTTAATTTGTATTCTTTTGTATTTGCGGAGCTATCTTGTTGCCTCCAGCTTTCTGCATTACAATCAATTATATTGGCCGAGGGCTTGGCATATTCTATGACCCAACCACTTAAATCTACCGTATTATTGGAGTCGTTATAAATACCAACATACTCTGTGGGCTCACCAACAACAGCACCACCAGTCTTAATAGCTGATATCAACATTCTAGGAGGTGATTGCGCTATTGTTTTGACCGGCACAAGAGTAGCTACTAAACTAAAAGCTACAAGTAAGTTTGTTAACCTCATCCCCATAAGTGAAGTTAAATATACTCTCATTGCCAAAAAATAGAAAGAGGATTGTAAATTTTACTTTGTGTCAACTTTATTGTGCTTATGCTATATCGAAGTTTGTGTGTGTTGACACTACATCATCTAGCTCTTCTAAGGCATCCATCAATCTAATAATCTTGCCTTGTGTAGCCTCGTCTGAAATAGTAACCATATTTTGTGGGATATAAGCAAGCTC
Organism: uncultured Candidatus Saccharibacteria bacterium; assembly: GCA_964565615.1. Lineage (GTDB taxonomy): Bacteria > Patescibacteriota > Saccharimonadia > Saccharimonadales > JAGQNJ01 > HK-STAS-PATE-36. The sequence goes on from CAZMFO010000009.1 coordinate 8,403, forward strand.
GGCTTCTAGGATTTCTAATCCGTTACTCTGCAAATTATCTCGTACCACGGCGAGCTGTTTAGGATCCGAATAGACAATAATCTCTCCTTCATCTTCTACGGCATCCTCTGCACCTGCGTCTAAAACTTGCAACAAAGCTTCTTCGCCCTCACCCTTAACACGAATCAGCCCCTTACGATTAAACAAAAAAGCAACCGAACCCTTTTCGGCAATGCTTCCTCCGTGTTTTGCAAAAGCCGTTCTGACAAATGTATAAGTACGGTTAGTGTTGTCTGTTGCACACTCTACTAATATCCCGACGCCACCGGGACCATAGCCTTCGTACATTACCTCTTGTATTAAGTTGCCTCCCAGCTTGCCAGAACCCCTATCTATGGCTCGTTGAATATTACTAGCTGGCATATTAGACGCTTTAGCTTTATCAATAGCTAAGCGTAACGAAAAGTTCATATCTGGATCGGCGCCACCTTTAGCGGCAACAGCAATGGCATTACCCAAACGCGTAAATACAGCACCTCTTTTGGCATCTTCTATTGCTTTGCCACGATGTATCTTGGCCCATTTACTGTGTCCAGCCATATTTACTCCTGTCTTTTAGTTAATTATACCAAAATTACAGTCCTTATAATACCTTGCTCTTAGAGTTTTTGTGGCTTTTATGGGTTATTTTGTTGCCAGCAATCAAATGCCTAACTAACCATATACCGACAATTAAGCACCCAATGGCTACTAATGCTTCTCCAATGTATGTAAACAATGTTTTTGTTTGATTATTAACGGCAACCACTTCTGTCGCTGTAATACCCCTGATCTCGGCAATTTGTCTGCCATTATTATCTAAAGCATAAGCTTTAGAGGCGTTAGCTGATTGCAAGAAATATCTAGAATTAGCAATCGCCATAAACCGAGCAAGCGATTGTTGTTGCCACGAAAACACTCGCGAACCTTTAAAAATCGTCAACGACGCCGAGTTTGTAAATAAAGTTGCTCCTTTTAGAGCGAAGATCTGATAATCCTTGGGGGCAATTATACTAGAGCAAACTGCCGAGCCAAGAACCGTAGAATGATCAATCTTAAGAGGCGTTAAGGGCGCACTCCCCTTATTGACCATTTTGGCATAGCTAAAATAATCCAGTGTGTTTTTTTGGTTGGTTGCTCGGAGCATTACCCTTATTGTGTATGCCAGATCTTCGCCCCCCGGTATTAGACGACTCTTATCCTGCGAAGAAGTTATGCCCTCCTTAGAGTTGCCAAATCTTAAGACATTAAGATGGCCGGTCGGCCGATAATCGTTTACTTGTGCCGATCCAACAAAATACACCGCATCTGTCTTTTGAGTACTGCTAATTCTTTTAGATAAGTTCTGACTATTGATATCATCTAAAGCATACTCCGGAAAAACAACTAAATTACTAGAACTATCTTTTATAGGCTCAATATGTTGATCAAGCTCCTCGCTAATAATTGTGGCCTGAACAGGGCTACCATTTGGCGTACGATAAACTACATAACCCAGCAAAGACAAAGTGCTCAATAAACTAATGCTTACTAAAGCATACTTACGCCGATGATTATTTTGCATCAAAAAGATTGTTAGCCAAAAAAATCCCGCCAGACCATAAAAGCCCACAATCCGTGAGGCGAACGCAAAAGGAGTATTAATTAAAAACACGGTTGGGGAAGAAAGAGGCAAAACATTGTCTACACTACCTTGTGGGCCAATCCAAATAATCGCCGTAATCCACGACACCAAAAAATCCATAAGTGCGAACAATGGCAACCCCAGAACAACGACCAGACGATTGCTTAAGGATTGAATATTTTGATGCAACAAATTAAAGACCTTGGTCACCACAAGAACAGATAGACCCACATTAAAAACTACCACCCATAGCCCTATTGCCAAAGCAACACTTTTTGACCCAGCTAAATCCATACTATCAGTAATGAAAACCCACGACCACGCCAAGAAATACCATAACACCAAAAACAAAATCAAAGGAGTACTCCGAAGTATTTTTAGTTTCTGTTTCATAGCGTTTCTTAACTAAACTATATTTTCAAGATACTTATTTGTCAATTTTCGTCTATTTATTCTATCTAGAAGAACTGTTGCCATAATAATCAGAGTAGCTAATACTACCGTTTGCCAAGCAGAAGTTTGAATTTTTACGGTCGCAAAAGGCAGTTTGCTTAACAAATCGGTAGTCTCAACAATGTACCCTAGCATTATTCGTGCTGGCAAAACAATAACACCCCCAAACAAAAAGTGACCAACCATACCGTAAAGCCCAGCTACAACAGTTGCTAACATAACGAATGGAATTAAAGGCACTACTAATAAATTTGCAACAATACTAACAACCGAAAATGTTTGGAATATGAAAAGCAATATGGGAATTGTGCAAACTTGCGCCCCAATGGTTTCTGACAACAATCGTAAGAATGAACTCTTTTGCAGTCTATGAGGCACAAAATGCTTATGGATTAAGGGGCTTAGTATTAAAATTCCAAAAAATGCAGAAAAAGACAAATACCAACCAACACTTGACCAAATGTATAGTGGGTTCCAGCCTGCTGTCAAAGACGCAACCAGCAAGATGAGTAAAATTGGTTTTATCTGTCTCCCAAAATACCACATCAACAGACCAATTCCACTAACCGCCGAAGCACGAACAATAGATGGCGAAAAGCCAGTTATCATCAAGAATATCATAATCAAGACCCCGGGGATGACCGTCGCCTGAAACCTAGATCGTTTGCGGAGTATGCGTTGCGAAAATAAGATGAAGATAGTCAGGTTATATCCAGAAACAGCCACAATGTGGACAAGCCCCACCCTTTTAAGTTGTTCGTTAAGACCCTCTGGTATCCCACTGCGTTGCCCGATTAGTATCCCTATGCCCAACGAGGCAAGGGGTTCTGGGAGTGTGTTTTGTAAGCCAACTGTAAAGCTCCTCCGTAATTCGTCTATTTTGCTTTCTCCACGAGAGATTAGTGACATCTTAGCAAAGCTAATTCCTGCAATGTTATCGCCTCGTTTTGGATACAATTTGCCCTCTACCTTAACCTCGTCTCCTTTATAAACCATTGGCACCCCAAAGCCCTCAATCTCTATATTCCCAACTAGTTTTTTGCCATCGCTGGCTTTAATCTTGCTTGCAGAGAAGATCAGTTGCCTACGCTCGCTATAATTTGCATCTTCTCTGGCTATTACCGTAAACTCAACTGGCTGTTTATAATAATTTTGATATTGCTGAACTTCCTGCAAAAACATTGCTCCCCGCCCTACTCCTAACAAAAAACAAATCACAAAAAATAGTATAATTACAAAAGAATATCTGTATCTGTGCAGAAATAATTTTAGGATAACGAAAGACGCTCCGCTAACCATGCACACCTCCCCCCACCCAGCTAGTCTCCCAATTATCAATCCAATCAAAAACAATCCACAACCAATAGAGAACAATGTTGTCCGACGCGCCTGACGATACTTCATACCCACATCTTAATAGCCATTTTCCTAATAACCAAAAGCACCAACCCGCTAAAGAACTGATTGACTTTATCGCAAAAACAAGGATAATATACCCTTGTAAACACAATGTTTGTTACGGCAAAGCCCATAGTTTATAAAATATAGATATTGGGCCCATAGCTCAGCTGGTTAGAGCACCTGCCTTTTAAGCAGGGTGTCGTGGGTTCGAGTCCCACTGGGCCCTCCAGATCTAGACTTTTTAAGAAAAAGAGCGCTAATGTGCTCTTTTTCTCTAAAAAATGTTAGCGATTTTACTACGAAGCTCAAACCAATTCCAAGGACTGAAGCTCAGTCCTGGCGTCTAGCAGGCAGGTCTGCTCGTTACGCACCGCCAGAAAACCATTCCTTTAATATTTAACATATAGGCCATAAAAAACATTAGTTGCTACGTATAGCTACTTTTAACTACTAGCTTGCTTTACTATTCTTGCTAGTATGCTATAGTGTTAGCATAAGCTGAACCTATAAGAAAGGAACAAAATAATGTCAAAACAAAAGAACAAGACAAAGCCCTTACAACTATTGACTATCAGCGACCTAGCGGGTTTTGCGTTATCAATTTGGTTTGTTTTATCGATAATTAGCAACGCAAGAGATTTAATAGAACACAACATCAAGAATGCACCAGCTTCTTATGGGCTTATTCTAGCATTATTGCTAATCGGATATGGTATGTTTGTGCGGAAAAGACTAAACCTTTGGGGGGTGGTTTCGTTGACTATTTTAACCACAGCGACAACTATCTGGCTATTTGGCCTATCCGTTACGACTACATACTAGGCAAGACTCATCAAGAACCTAGGTTCTTATTTAAACAATCGAGGATTACAGAAACTAACAACATAGCACATCGCGCTAGTTACGCATGCTTTGGTATAACAATGCATAATGTTTGTTAACATCTGCTTGTACCCTGATTACGATTTTATTTTTTATGGCTTACTTGATATCATAAGCACTATGAATGACTTTAATTTGCTGAGTGCCAATAGTCAAGATATACAAAAATTCCAAGCCCACCAAAAAGCAAGGTCTTTCTTAGTTGTTCTAGTTATAGGAGTACCGGTTTTTATTGCAATGCTAGCTTATCTTTTTTTTCAAGACTCTATCTGGAAACCCCAAAAAAACACCAGCAATCCAGTGGAACAAACACAACCAGCAGACGATTTCGGTCTTTCGCCCTCTGCCGATCAGAGCACAACACCAAGTGTATCGTTGCCTAGTATACCATCTGACCCGACTAATCCAGACTCATCCACCCCACAATCATCAAGTACATCACCTCAACCTTCTAGTGCTACTATACCTGATGGTGTAATAAATGCCGTTAATTCTATCGAGGCAAATGGCATTAATAACAATCCTTATATTTCTAGCGATCTTGATACTAGCCAAATACCATCTGGTACCAGCATTACCTTTCACCGCTCTTCTTGGTTTCAGTTTAACGAAACGCTGGGCTCGTTGAGCGTAACCGCCTCTGTTCTAGGCGCATCAAAAAATGGGACTGTCATATTCGGCATAGAAAACGGATCGTGGAAAGCTATAGATTATAGTTTTGAGTAATGGTTAACGACTTTTATGCTTAGATTTGTGTCTGTGTGATCCGTTTTGAGTAAACCCCAACGACACAATGCCGGAAACTACACCAACCACAACAATAAACGGTTGGTACCTAGACAGCTCGCCCCACACTTGACCCTGCATAATCTGACCACTTAGTCCCCCACCAAGTAGTGACATTATCAGAAACACTACAAAACCCCCAGAGGCCAAGCTTGGTACTATGTTTAATAATAATGCTCCTGAACTAACCGATTTACGCAAAATAATCGCACTAAATAACATAGGTAGAACAATCAAACTGATTTCGGCAATACTTTTGCTAGTATCTCCATCTTTAATAAAAGAGGTTATAATCAAAGATAATTCTCCGCCGATCTGTGATGCCAACACGCTACCTGCACAAATGCTAAAAAACACTACTGCACTATTAGTTCTAATAACTAATAGACAAAGTGTTATAAGTAGTATTGTGCCGGCTATGATAATATCAAAAGGCATATGCTTAATATAGCACGGTTAGACGCCGATACTAACTTGGCTTCCGATTGTTATGCTATGTTCAGAAACAGCTCCAGCCGGAACCTCCAAGATATAAATCGAATCACTATTGGGACAAAAAGCTTCTGGATAGCTTTCGGGGGCTAGATTTTCCTTAATTGCAACCACTTTGTTAGATTTATCAATCCAAATCACATCTATATTAAACTTCATATCCTTCATCCATATGCAGTATTCTCCACTTTCGGAATACCTAAATAGCATCCCTTGATTTTTCTTTATTCGAGGACGACCACTTAACCCTTTTTCTCTTGTCGTGGCAGTATCTACCACTAAAACATCAAATCTATAACCGTTTATCACTACTCTTTTGTCGTTCAAAAATGTATATGCCAACTTAAAGAACCCCAGTATAGTAACCGCTAGAATCACTAACAATAAAATATGTGCCCTATTGGCATCTGGCTTTTTAAGCTCCGACTCTATCTTTTCGGCGTTGTTTTCGAGCGTTTTGTTCGACATACTCTATTATTTTACCAGCAACGTTGCGTCCTGTAACCCTTTCAATCCCCCGCAAACCCGGACTAGAGTTAACCTCTAAGACCAAAGGACCCTTTTCAGACCTCATCATATCAACTCCACAAATAGGTAAACCCATAGCTTTGGCAGCACGAGTAGCCGTTTTTCTCTCCTCGTCAGAAAGTTTTATTGAAGTACCTTCTCCTCCTTGATGTATATTGCTTCTAAAGTCGTCATCTAGGCTTTGTCGCTTCATACTAGCTACAACACGCCCACCAACTACAAATGCTCGGATATCCTCACCGGCCGATTCTTCTACAAATTCTTGTAGCAAAATGTTTGTTCCATCTTCGTTATGTAAATAGAAGGCCTGGAGAACCGACTTGGCAGCCTTTTTTGTCTCAGCCAATACCACACCATTCCCGTGAGTCCCTCTAGCTAACTTAATGATCACAGGTGTTCCACCTATCTGCTCTAGCAAATCCTCGATATCTGCAGTATTTCGAGAAAAAACTGTCTTTGGAATACCGACCCCAGCCTTAGCAAGTAACTGCATACTTCGTAGCTTATCTCTAGAACGGGTTATTGCAATTGAATTTGCGGTAGTATAAACACCTTGCATTTCAAACTGCCGAACAATTGCAGTACCATAACGCGTCATATTACTGGCAATCCGTGGGACAATAGCATCTAGGCGTAAATCTTCACCGCGATAGTTTACCGCCGGGTTGCTCTTTTCGATAGACGCATAACACTCCTTATACTTTACTACCATTACGTCGTGGCCTAATGCTCTAGCCTCCTCAGCCAACCGCTTTGTAGAGTAGTTACCGGGACCGTTTGATAAAATTGCTAACTTCATTATTGCACCTTACCTAGTTTTTTTGCTTGGGTCAACTATTAAATTGTTCTTTCTTAAAAACTTTCGTCCAATTAACACCTTGTTCTTCATCCCATCTCTGTTAGACAAACTAAGAGTAATCGGATACTGAACTCCTTTATGGATTATTTTTGTATCAACAAAATATCTTACTTCGGTCATACCGTTTGAACTTTGGACTGGGCCTCTATGATAGTCAGCAACCGTAATTGCCTTACCCTTATGACCAAAGGGAACAAAAGACAACACTTTATTATTATTGCCATCTCGCATTAGCTTTATATCGGTACAATGAAACGCCCCCGAGTAGGCGCCGGTATCTATTTTTGCTCGTACATTAAATATGCCGAACTCCGGAAAATCAACCGTCTCAAAAACCCCTAAGACTGTGCATGGCACGACAATCTCTGCATCAGAACTACTACTTTGTTTGCTCATTTACATATTTTACTATAATTTGTCTAGTTTTTCAACATTAATGAGCACTTTGTACTCTTATGTATGCAAGAACAATTACTCCTACCACCAGCGCCAATATCAAAACTAGCAGTGGAATTAAGCCCTCTTGATTATTCTTTAATTTACCCATATTACTACCATTTAAGCATAAATATTTTGACTATTAAAGCAAGTTACTACCACCCCCTGCATTGTCAATCAATAAATCTTGTCTAACTTGAGGTTTTGCAGTAATTGTGGCCGTACCGTCTGCCTTGCCCTCTTTTGTACAGGTGTATAATGTCAGTTTGGCTTCGTTAGGCAAGCTACGGCCATCACCATCGCTTGGTGACATTGCGCCACTTTCTGTAATTTGGTACGAATACCATTGCTCTTTATAAAAAACCTCTATAGTGTCGCCCTTATGCAACTTATTTATATGGTAAAGCGGTGACTCTTCTTTAGTCTTTTGTGGTGTAACCGCTAGATTATAGCGGGATCCACACAAAACAAAACTCCCACCATCTGCAGGGTTACCCTTCTCGGGTGATAACCAATTGGCAATGTTTGTTAAATGCCCTCCTTTTGGCTCTTTTTCAAACGGAAGCAACAAGTTGATTTTGTTTAATTTAACAAAGTCTTGCCCTTCTCTAACAAGAATCTCTTCTTTAGATTTTACGGATTCTGGATTATCAATCAAAATATCTGGCGACTGGGTTAGCACAAACAAATATATTCCCCCTATTAAGACAAACAAAACAGAAGCTGTAATTGAAAAAATAAACTTACTACTTCTCTTCTTTTCGGGTGCGGTATCAATCTGATAGTAACTATGTCTTCTCGCCACTCGTAACTTATATTATAGCTTCGTGAATAAAATATTCAACAGTTCTTATGTTTGGTTTAGTAACTAGTAGTGCATATTGTTGGGTTTGAGCTATAATGGAATATATGATAGGCAATAAAAGATTGATGCCGGACGATTTTCCAAAGCTGGATCAGGATTTTGAGGAGCCACCATTAAACCCAGAGGATCCAGAACCCGATACCGAAATAGGTAAGGCACTAGACGCTGCGAATGCAATTCGTAGTGCTTTACAAGAAGGCGAGCTGGCTAAAGATCAGCTCAACAACGACCGAAAGTCTGGCCTGTCCACCGAGCTAAGGTGGAATAAGGACTTAGAGAAGTCCATAGAGTCTTTAAGTAACGACGACAAACTCTATGTGATGGTTGGAGATCTTAACAACTTTAAGGCAGTTAATGATGCGCTCGGTCACGATAAAGGCGATGTATTGTTAGGTATCATTGGCGGTGCTATCAAGAGCACCTTTCGTCGCCAAACAGATAGCCTAGCCAGAGGCGACAGAGAATTACGACCTCATACGGCTACATCAGATTCGACAGAAGAAAAGCCATCAATTGACAGTCTAGCTAGATTAGGCGGAGATGAATTTGCCATCTTATCAGTCATCAAGAACGATGAAGATGCACAAGCAAACAGAGGTGCGGAAGCAGATATTGACACAATCATCGCAAATCACGCAAAACGCCTCAATGACAAAATTGCAGAGCTATTAAAAGGTACGGAGTTTGAGCAATTTAATGTCAGTATGGCACTGGGCGGTGCCCAATACGACCCAACCCTAGATGTAATCCCTCGCGATGTGTATATTAGAGCTGATGTCGCTATGTTTGAGGTAAAATATCGAGAGAAAATCGACAAATTGACCGATGAGGACAGGAAAAAACTTATAGAAATTATCCCCTATATTGAAAGTCTTGGCGCTCGAGTGGATAGCTGGCTAAAAGAAGCTGTCTTCTCGTCAAATAACGAAAACAATAACTAAAAGCTAAGCAAAAAAGCCCTTCTTTTTACCTTGTTTAAACTCCCTCAACAACTCTTGTTGTTTTTTACTTAGTTTGGTTGGTGTTTCTACGATAATAGTTACAATATGAGCACCGCGACCCTTAGACTGGATATGAGGAACCCCGTGTCCGCTCAACTTAAAATCTGTCCCACTTTGTGTGCCTGCTGGGATCTTCATTCGCACCACCCCATCCACAGTACCAACATCTATCTCTGTTCCTAAAGACGCATCGACCATATCTACGGTCTCTTCGCTCAAAATTAAATCTCCCTCTCGGGTAAACTTTTTATGCGGTTTAACATGAATAGAAACATACAAATCACCCTTTGGGCCATTTGCGACTGCTTCTCCATGACCACCCAAACGTATAGTTGCCCCATCATCAACACCCGCAGGAACCTTAAGCTTTATCTTCTGATTCTTGTGCTGAACGCCAGAACCACGACAAACTGTACAAACCTTTTCTGGTATCTTGCCAGACCCCTTGCAGGTATCACAAACTGCCGCTTGCTGTATATTACCTAACACCGTACGCATCACTCGTACTGTCTGCCCAGCACCATCGCATGTTGAGCATGTCTTCATTTGGTACCCCGGTTCAACTGTGCTTCCCTTACAATGTTCACAAGTATCATTTAGGGCTATGTCAAGATCGACATTGGTGCCAAATACTGCTTGTTCAAATGTTAAATCTAGTTGTGTTTGAATATCATTGCCACGTGCTTTTCGCCGACGACCACCGCCACCACCGCCGAAAAAGCTACCAAAAATATCGCCTAGACCCAAATCGTCAAAATCGATATTAATGTTCTGCCCATGAAACCCACCAAAACCACCACCAAATGGGTTCCCTCCAGCAGATCCATCACTTGCCGCGCTACTACCAACGCCAGCATGACCAAATTGATCATAGCGTTGGCGTTTTTTTGAGTCCTTTAGAACCTCGTATGCTTCGTTGACTTCTTTAAACTTAGCCTCATCACCACCTTTGTCCGGGTGGTATTGTATCGCCTTTTTTCGAAAAGCCTTTTTTAGCTCATCATCGCTAGCATTTTTGCCAACGCCCAATACCTCGTAATAGTCACGTTTACTCATTTAAGTTATTTTATCACTTAGCTTATTTAAGACTATTTTTCTTCTTTTTTGTCGACGACTTCACCTTCTACTGGTTCGTCTTTATCAGATTCACTATCTTCTGACTTGGCGTCTTTACTGTCTGACTCTTCTTTTTGAGCCTGCTCATACATCTTGGCCCCGATTGGCATCATTTTATCAGACAATTCTTTACTTGCAGACTCTAGCGCTTCTTTGTCTGCTTTGTCGTCGCTAGCGACTTTCTTAGCGTTTTCTACTGCCTCTTCAAGAACTTTAACATCGTCTTCGCTTAATTTATCCTTATTATCTGACTTCATCTTCTCGGCCTGATATATTGCACTATCAAGAATATTTCTAGCCTCAACTGCCTCGCGCTTCTTCTTGTCTTCTTCGGCATGAGCCTCTGCCTCTTTGGCAGCCTTTTCAACCTCTGCTTTATCAAGGTTACCGCTATTTTGAATAGTAATTGATTGCTCTTTGCCGGATCCCTTGTCTTTAGCGGTAACGTTCAAAATACCATTAGCATCAATGTTAAAGGTTACTTCTATTTGCGGAACACCACGTGGGGCAGATGGAATACCATCAAGAACAAATCGCCCTAAGCTTTTATTGTCGGCAACCATTTCTCGCTCGCCCTGAACAACATGGATCTCTACTTGTGGTTGATTGTCCGCTGCCGTGCTAAAAACCTCACTTTTACTTGTAGGAATTGTTGTATTACGCTCAATTAGCTTTGTAGCAACCCCGCCAAGCGTTTCGATACCCAAAGATAATGGCGTAACGTCAAGAAGTAAGACATCCTTAACATCACCCTGCAAAACTCCACCCTGAATTGCGGCACCAATTGCCACGACTTCATCAGGATTCACCCCTTGCATTGGGTCTTTACCAAAAATGCTTTTCACCTTTTCAACAACGGCTGGCATTCTTGTCATACCACCAACCAAAATAATTTCATCAATATCTTTAGCAGTTAGCTTGGCGTCTTTTAAAGCCTTCTCGCACGGAACCGCTGTTTGATCAATTAAGTCTTGAACTAGCTCAATCAGCTTAGCTCGGGTTAGCTTGTACTCGAAGTGCTTTGGGCCTTCTGCATCGGCTGTCAAAAACGGCAGGTTAATATCGGTAACTTCTGTTGTTGATAGCTCTTTTTTTGCCTTTTCGGCCTCTTCTTTAAGTCGTTGCATAGCTGCTTTATCGTTCTTGATATCTATGCCACTCTCTTTTTTAAACTCATCAACAAAATGATTAACAATCTTTAGATCAAAATCCTCACCACCAAGGTGCGTATCTCCGTTTGTTGATAATACCTCAAAAACACCATCGCCTAGATGCAATATGGACACATCAAATGTTCCCCCACCTAGATCAAATACTGCCACTTTTTCTTCTTTGCCTTTTTTATCAATACCGTAGGCCAGAGCGGCGGCAGTTGGCTCGTTTATTATTCGCTTAACTTCTAACCCGGCAATCTTTCCAGCGTCTTTTGTTGCCTGCCGTTGTGAATCATCAAAATATGCCGGAACAGTAATCACGGCCTCTGTTACGGGCTCTCCCAAAAAAGCCTCAGCGTCTGCCTTTAGCTTGCTTAGTATCATAGCGCTTACTTCCTCAGAACTATAATCTTTATCGGTCATCTTTACCTTTACACCTGTGCCACTTTTGATAATCTCGTAAGGCATAAGCTCAATATCTTTCTGAACTTCTTTATCGCTAAAGCTTCGCCCTATCAGCCTTTTTACACCAAAAATTGTATTCTTTGGATTAATAACTCTTTGCCTATTAGCGACCTGACCCACCAATCGTTCGTTGTTCTTATTAATAGCCACCACACTAGGTGTAGTGCGATTACCCTCTGAATTAGTGATAATCTCTGGTTTTCCAGCTTGCATAACTGCCATCGCTGAGTTTGTTGTTCCTAAATCTATCCCTATAATTTTTCCCATATTGTTATCCTTTCTTAGCATTATAACTATTAGAGTGCTAAAACTATTCTATCATACCCAATTTGGCACTCGCAAGTCAAGAGTGCTAATTTCTTACCTTTTAACCTTTACCATTGCGTGACGTATTATGCTATCACCCAGTCTATATCCCGATTGAAGCTCCTCAACCACAACCTCTTTATCCCCCGATCCATCCTCGCTACCTACTGCCTCGTGTAAGCTAGGGTCAAAAGACTGACCAATTGTTTGGATTCTTTCTACCCCTAAGTCTGTTAAGGTTTTTTCAAATTGCTTAACAATACCCTTTACGCCATTAACGAAGTCGGTTTCTTCAATCTCTTTGGGGATATGCTTAAGTGCCCGTTCAAAGTTATCAATAACCGGCAACAATTCCTCGACAATCTGGACTTTAAGCACCGTTTTAACACTAGCCAGTTGTTCATCATGACGACGTCGCACATTGATAACATCAGCCCTCTCCCGTTGAAGGGCATCAGTTAGCTCATTTATTTGTCGCAGTAAATCCTCGCTGTTTGGTATCTGTTGAGTTAATATGCTTTTTTTAGCCATACATTGCCTCCTCTAGTGTCTTACCGGCTCGGCGAACTAATGTCATCACATCTTTATAACTTTGTCTTGTTGGACCAAGAACTCCAATATAACTCCGGTCAGAAAACGGACTGCTAAAACGGCTAACTATCAAAGTACACCCGGCACTCCGCCCAATAGGGTTTTCTTGACCAATATAAACACTTAGAGGTTCGTTCGGAGCGACCTCATATAACCAAGGCTCTAGATTATCAAGCAACTGGGCGACTTCACGAACTTGCCCACTATTGATAAACTCTGGTTGCCCAAATAGATTTGATAGACCACTCATATACAGCTGGTCGCCTATTGTTGCCAATCCTAAGTTATGCGTCAACTCTACTAAAGTATCTACTGTATTGCGAATTGCTTTTTCTGGAACGCCACCATGAGCTCGAGTTACCAACGCCTTTTCGGCTCGAGGCACAGATTGTGCTGTCTCAACAGTATCTATAGCATTAACATAAAACCGATAACCTTTATCGGTAGGGATACGCCCGGCACTAGTGTGTGGGTGAGTAATATAGCCACCCCTCTCCAACTCGGCCATCTCTGCCCGAATAGTGGCAGAGGACACCCCAAAAGCTTTTGCTAATAAACTTGACCCAACTGGGCTAGCCACCTCTGCATATTGCTCTACGATAGCTTGTAATATCTTTTGTTGTCGTTCTGTCATATTACCTTCAATGTTATCTATTTTACCTTGTTAGCACTTTATGGTCAAGAGTGCCAGCTTTTTAATATAGCTCTTTGGTTGTATAATTACCCTATGAAAGAGCGAGCATCTATAACAGATGAGTTAGCCGTATGGCTTGGGAGTGGATCGATTAATATCTTTGGAAGACCATTCTCTGGCAAAGACACCCAAGCAAAGGCTCTAGCAGAAATCTTCAAAGCACCGATTATTGGTGGTGGCGAGATAATTCGCTCTTATATGCACCGTCATATGAGGAACCAAGTAGCATCTGGCAAACTAGCTCCCCAAAAAGAATATCTATCGCTCGTATTACCCTATTTAAAACTACCGAAGTATAATAACAAACCGCTGATATTTAGTTCGCTCGGCAGATGGCATGGCGAAGAAGTACCAATAATTGACTCCGCCCAAAAAGCTAATCACCCAATCGTGGCAGTTATTTATTTGGCTATTAACGAGGACGACGTAATGGAGAGGTGGCAAAACGCTCGGAGTCTAGGTGATCGAGGCATACGTGATGACGATAACCCTCAATCTATCAAGACGCGCCTATCCGAGTTTACTGACAAAACCTTGCCGGTTATTGAATACTACCGAAATCGAGGACTGCTGATTGAGGTAGATGGGACTCAATCTAGAGATGCGGTTACTCAAGAAATCCTCACCAAACTCTATGATTTATCAGCATAGGCTAGATAATACGCCTCAACCTGTACCACTTCCCATCATTATGAGTACCTAATGTACACTATTAGTTGCAATAAATCTTTTTGGTACCAAAGACTCTCAATAATAAAACCATTAACTAGTCTCTTTTGAGCAAAACAGTAAACACTTCGGGAGGTAAATCAACCGAACCAAAACGCTTCATCCGTTCTTTACCACGCTTTTGTTTTTCTAGTAGCTTTTTTCGACGTGTAACATCTCCCCCATATAGCTTTGCTGTAACATCTTTCCGATAGGAGCTAACATCTTCCCGGGCTATAAACTTACCTCCAATGCCCGCCTGTAAGGCGACCTTAAACTGTTGTCTTGGTATAACATCTTTCAGTTTTTTTACTATTTCTCTAGCGAGGCTTTGAGCCTCTTGACGGTGAACAATAATCGACAAGACTTCTACCATATCACCCGCCACATAAAAATCCAGCTTTACTAGGTCTTGGGGCCGATATTCGGCAAGTTCATAATTAAATGTACCGTAACCACTAGTAACGGTCTTTAGTTGATCATAGAAATCGGTAAGCAAATTAGCTAACGGAGCCTCAAAAGCAACAACTGTCAACTCATCGACATAAGACAGATTCTTCTGTAAACCTCTCTTGCCAGACACCAACTGAATAACCGCACCGACATACCTTTGAGGCGCGACGACCTCTCCCCTAATCCATGGCTCCCTGATCTCGATAATTTTAGATATATCTGGTAGCTCCGATGCCGAACGAATATCTTTCTCCTCGCCGTTATTTAACAACAGATGGTAGTCCGTTGACGGATTGGTAATAATCAGCTCTAGATTATACTCCCTCTCTAATCGCTCTTTAATAATATCCATATGAAGTAACCCCAAAAAACCAATCCTCATACCAAACCCAAGAACAGGAGAATTTTCTGGGCTAAATTGTAGCGCCGAGTCCGACAATGATAGCTTTTCAACAGCTTCTTTAAGCAATGCGTAATGCTCGTTGCTAGTCGGGAAGAACCCAGCATAAACAAATGGTTTTACATCTTTGTACCCCGGCAAAGGCTGGCTGGCTCTGTTCTTGATGATGGTTATCGTATCGCCAACTTTAGCTTGTCGGGTACTTTTTAGATTAGTTACAATGTAACCAATCTCACCAGTATTGATCTTGTTAAGGGGAACCATATCGGGTTTTAATGCTCCAACTTCAAGTGCTATACCCTGTGCTTCTGTGGCCATCATAACAAGCTCGTCAGCCTTGTTCAAACCCCCATCAACTAAACGAACATATAAAATTACTCCACGATAATCATCGTAATAGCTATCAAATATCAAGGCTCGCGTTGGGTTATCGGCAACGCCAGAAGGCGATGGAATATCAGATACCAATCTATCTAAAATTTCTTCAACACCCTGCCCTGTTTTTGCCGAGATACAAATAATCTCCTCTTTTTGACAGCCTAGCAAAGAGACTACTTCAGCGCTGACCTTTTCTGGGTCAGAAGCTGGCAAATCAATTTTATTAAGAACCGGAATAATCTTTAAGTCGGCTTCTAGTGCTAAATAAACATTAGCTAAAGTCTGTGCTTGAATACCCTGCGAAGCATCAACCACCAATATCGCTCCTTCGCAAGCTTGCAAACTTCTTGATACCTCGTAACTAAAGTCAACATGGCCCGGTGTATCAATCAAATTTAACTGATAGCCTTTATATTCCATACGCACCGGCTGTAGCTTAATTGTGATGCCCTTTTCGCGCTCCAAGTCCATACGATCAAGTAGTTGGGCCTTCATATCTCGTTGCTTAACGGTTCCTGTTAGTTCCAGTAACCGATCGGCCAAAGTTGACTTGCCATGATCTATATGAGCAATAATACAAAAATTTCTAATTTTCTCTTGCATACTTTGACTCTAGTATAACAGAGGTATCTCTAAAAGCCACTCTCTAACCTACAAACGAACAGGCTTTAAAATAAAATCTTTAAGTTTGTCAATTACTATCTTTGCTTGATCCAATCCAAAAATAAATGATACCAATAAATGCGTTACAAAGGTAATAACCCCTATCCCGAGTAATTTGCTCCCTAGGGCAATAATTCCTTTATCGGCCAAACTTAGCGGAAACAACGATACCGCTCCAAAGGCAGAAACAATCCCAAACCCCGCCACCGAAATTAGCTTAATTACATTAGACCAAAAGTAAGAATCAAACATTTTTCGATCCCGTAACATCATAACAATCATCAATATACCAACCTCACTCAACGCCACGATTGACTGCGCCAACGCCAAACCGGCAACCCCATAGGATTCAGGTTTTGCTAAGGTAAATGCCAAATAGATATTTAGGCCAATGGCAAACAAAGATACATACAGTGGTGTTATGGTGTCTTTATAAGCATAAAAATACCGCGACAGCATAGAATAAATAATTCTACCGACAATCGCCACTATCAGGTAACCAAAAATTAAGGCAACCTCTGGGGCAACATCACCAAAAATAATACGCGCCAAATAGCCTCTTGTAAAATATCCCGCTATCACAACTGGCGTTGCCAACCACAACATTGTCAGCAAAACCTTAACAAAATCTTTTCTAAATAAATCTGGACGATTTTGCGACAACCTATCAATAAGCCTAGGGAAGGCAGCAGTTGCAATCGAGTTACCTATTAACATTATAGGCACATTATGAAGAGTGGTTGCATAGGTGTAATAGCTTACGGGGCCGATACCAAGTGCTTGGGCTCGATTAACCTCTACTACACTATTAACCTGATCAATCCCTTGGTCTAAAGATCTGGGCGGGATTTGTCTTATCACAAATTTAAAGTCAGAACTATTCCAATTAATTTTATGTGAATATCTAAATCCAAGTCCTGCCATACCCAACAAAGAAACCAACATCTGAAGAACACCACCAACCAAAGCCCCGATACCTAGACCAACCACCCCAATCGTATCCTTAAATAAGAATACCGAAGCAATAATCGCCAAGTTATAAAATAATGATGAAATAGCATAGAAGAAGAATCGACCGTATGTCTGCTGTAAGGAGGTTACGATTCCACCAATAGCAAAAAATAAAGGATTAAATGCCAGCAATTGCATAATTGTTACCGCCTCCTGAAAGTTTCCAGTCGGCAAGTTTGGTGCTAAGATGTGCATCAATGGTTTTGCAAAAACAAAAATAATAACCGCCACCGCAGTCATCACAATGGTCGCCACATTTAATAAACTATTGGTAATATCTATGGCGGCCTTTTTATTTCCAGAGGCAATTTTATCGGCCAATACAGGCATATAAGCCACTCCTAACGCACCGGCGGCAATCGTAAAATAAAAAAAGTCAGGGATCACAAAAGCCGAAAAGAAAGCATCGGTCGCCCCAGGATCAACAACGGTAAAGTTGGTACTAATCAGCCTATTACGCAAAAAACCTAGCACTTGACCGATCATAGCAACGACCACTAACAAAGTGGCCGCACCACCAAGTGATATCTTTTTGTTGGCATGACGCAATATTCTGTTCATTTATACTAATTATAGCGTCGCGAAGCGTTCTCGACTAGCCAAAAAGGCAAAATTTTTAATATAGTGCCGCAGAGGAGGGCATTCTTGTATCTTTTAAGATTCCTTCTACTTCGTCAGCCTCAACCGTTTCTTTAAGTAACAAGACTTCTTTAAGTTCTTCTAACTTATGCTTATTGGCCTTGATGACCTCTCGTGCCCTATGTGCCGCCTCGGTAATTAAATGCTCTACCTCGTCGTCAATTAACTTGGCTGTTTGATCTGAATATTCTCGTTCATGAACCAGTTTATCTAACATCATCCCGTCTTCAACATGGAACACTTGGTTTCTTAGCTTTCTCCCCATCCCCTGATTGATTATCATATCGCGAGCTAACTCTGCTGCCTTCTGAAGATCATTCCCAGCCCCAGTTGTAACTCGTTCTGTTCCGTAAACAACCTCTTCTGCAATACGACCACCCAATGCTCTTGCTAGCACATCTTTAAACTCAATGATGCTGTGGTAGGTTTTGTCCTCTGGCGGAATAAACCAAGTTACCCCGCCGGTACCACCGCGTGGAATTATTGTTACTTTATGAACCATATCGCTATCTGGCAAAACATGCCCCACAATGGCATGACCGGCTTCGTGATAGGCGGTTAGCTCTTTGTCTTTGTCGTTCATTATTTTGCTCTTTCTCTCTGGGCCAATAGCCACCTTCTCAAAGGCAGAAGTAACATCGCTTTGTGTTATTTCGCGACGATCGTGCCGTGCCGCAATAATTGCCGCCTCATTGGCAATGTTTGATAAATCTGCCCCCGACGATCCTGCAGTTTTTGCCGCTAAAGCATCTAGATCAACATTGCTAGCTAGTGGCTTCTTGGCAAAATGTACCTTTAAAATTGCCTCCCTGTCTTTACGATCGGGCAAGACTATATTTACTCGTCTATCAAATCGGCCCGGCCTTAATAAGGCAGGATCTAAAACATCAGCCCGATTTGTTGCCGCCAAAATAATAACATTTTGTCCTTGTTCAAAACCATCCATCTCAACCAATATCTGATTAAGAGTCTGCTCTCGTTCATCATGACCACCACCCATACCACTACCTCGTTTTCGACCAACGGCATCAATCTCATCAATAAAGATAATGCAAGGGGCGTTCTTCTTTGCTTTTGCAAATAAATCTCGTACCCTTGAGGCTCCGACACCAACAAACATTTCTACAAATTCAGAACCAGAGATACTAAAGAAGGGGACATTTGCCTCCCCGGCGACCGCACGGGCCAACATTGTTTTACCGGTACCCGGTGGGCCAACCAATAAAACACCCTTAGGTATTTTTGCGCCTACGGCTTCAAACTTTTTTGGATATTTTAAAAACTCCACAACTTCTTCAAGATCTTGCTTGGCCTCTTCTGTGCCTGCAATGTTTTTAAAAACCACCTTGTCCTTCTCGTTGCCATAAAGTCGTGCTTTGCTTTTGCCAAAACTCATAGCTTGATTACCCTGACCTTGGGCGCTTCTTAACATATAAAATAAAACTGCCGTAATAATCAAAACCGGCAACAAAGACATTCCTAGATTTGCCCAAACACTACCCCCGTTTGACTCTGGTTTTATCTCAATAGTTGTTTTGCCTTTTTCTAACCCTTGTTCGTAAATACTAGATCCGGGCTCCTTACGAGATTCAATTGTTGCTTGCTTGTCACCTTTTTTGGTTACTTCTAGATCGTTGCCAATAATTGTAATATGCTCTATCTCACCCTTGTTGGCTTGAGTAA
This sequence comes from uncultured Candidatus Saccharibacteria bacterium, assembly GCA_964565615.1. Taxonomy (GTDB): domain Bacteria; phylum Patescibacteriota; class Saccharimonadia; order Saccharimonadales; family JAGQNJ01; genus HK-STAS-PATE-36. Next base: position 28,011 of record CAZMFO010000009.1, read on the forward strand.
CTACTTCTGATAAAGGCACTTTCTTTAACTTGCTTGGCTGGTTAAAGCTCGCATAAACAATCAGCCCCAATAATAAAATCAAGACAATAAAGCCAACATTCTTAAAGCCACGATTACGATTATAGTCTTTGCTACCACCACGCTTCTTAAATGTCTTTTTATCCATATACTTACGATATTATACAGATTTCAGATAGATTTAGCCATATCTTATTATTGATTTACAATGTGTCTTTAACTAACTCTATTTCTTTAGCCGTAAACTTAATGTAAGTATTCTTACTAATAGGCATCACTTTGTTGTGTCCCATTGTTTTACATTTAATGGTCAGCCCTTCAATTAATGTTGTATTTATATCAGCAATATCGTGTTGTTTTAACCACTGGGCAACCACCTCTAGACTAACTTTATGGGGCAAAGATACTATTGTGCTCCTATCAAGCGAGTTTTTTGAGCCAATTAGCTCTTCTATAAGTAAGTCTATTGTCTTGTTTCGCTGTACACTCTCTTGATAAATGCTAAGCAAAGACTTTTTTTGCAAATTAGTCAACTTGGGAATAATTGACCTACGAACACGATTTCTCAAATAATAATCTTGGTCATTAGTTGAGTCATCTTTCCATATCAACCCCCGTTGTTTTGCGTAAGTAATTAGCTCTGCTTTTGACTTGTTAAGTAATGGTCTAAGAATAACAGGGGTGCTCTGTAAAGAACTCAGCCCCCGACGACCAGTACCTCGTAACAAGTTAATAATAATCGTCTCCAGTACATCATCAGAGTGGTGGGCGGTGATAATCGCTTGAGCATTACTGTCCTGCATCACCTTAAACAAAAAATCATATCGTGCCTTTCTGGCAGTTGCTTCACTGGCGGAGCGACCCAAGAAACCTTGAGCATACTCAAAGGGTAGTCGATACTTCCTTGAAAGTTGCGCAACAAAATCCCTATCTTCTGCAGAGTTTTGACGAATACCATGATCAAAATGCGCCACAATTAAATCTAATCCCTCTTGGTAAGCAAGCATATCAAGAAGCGATACAGAGTCCACGCCTCCACTTACTGCTACAACATATTTGCCTAGATTTATCTTTAAATTCATGTTACTAATATACCAAATGACATATCTATTCTTTGTTCGACATGGCCTTAGTCAGCTAAATATAGAGGGCCGAGTAGCTGGCGTCACCGACACACCGCTTACCGAAGAGGGCCAAAAACAGGCTACACAAACCGGTGTTAGGGCTAAACATCTCGATATAGAGCACATCATTTCTTCGCCCTTGTCGCGGGCCTACCATACCGCCAAACTCATCGCTCAAGAAATAAACTATCCTGTTAATAAAATTGAGGTCAACCCGCTATTTATTGAAAGAAACTTTGGCATTATGGAAGGCCAGCCCTATCAGAGCGACATAGACTATGACGGAGTAATTGATGCCGAAGCAACCAAAGATTTTCTCTCAAGAGCAGAGCAATCTATTCAATATCTAAAAATGCTACCCTACAGCAAAATACTTGTCGTTAGCCACGGGGCCGTAGGTCGAGCAATTCGCCACCATCTTACACCTGATGAGCCCTATGATTACCCTAGACGAATAAAAAATGCCGAGATTGTTAAATGGATAATACCTAACTAGATCAACTAAAAATAAAGCAAAAACAGCACACAAACCGTAATAATTAACTAATTTGGTGTCGGTGGTAGGGATCGAACCTACGACCTCAGGCTTATGAGTCCTGCGCTCTAACCAACTGAGCT
>CAZMFO010000010.1:0-26852 GCA_964565615.1 uncultured Candidatus Saccharibacteria bacterium
TAAACATAACTATTCCACATAGTAAAGTGTCCACGATGTAGTGGGTAAGTGCAATCGTGTTGATATCAATTAAAATATAGTGTAGAATAGAAGCTTATGCAATCAGTAATTCAGCAAATTGAAGAAAAATACAAGAAACATCAAGTTGTTGATGTCTGTTCTGGCGATACAGTGCGTGTTCATCAAAAGATTAAAGAAGGCAACAAAGAACGAATTCAGGTTTTTGAAGGCTTGGTAATCCGAACAGATCGAAAAAATAGCCACACCTCAAGAATTACTGTTCGTCGGGCAAGTGGTGGCATTGGAGTAGAGAAGAGCTATCTTCTTCATTCGCCGTTAGTGGTAAAGGTAGAGGTTGTTAAAAGAAGTAAAGTGCGCAGGAATTACTTAACTTATATGCGCAACTTAACAGGCAAGTCTGCCCGTTTAACAGGTGTTAACTTTGACAAAGAGTCAGTTAATAAGATTGAAGACAAGCCAGAGGAAGAACAAAAGACTGATGAAACTCAAGACTCTTCTTCAACAGATATTAAGGACAAAGAATAAATATTGTTGATAATTAACAATAAAGGTCACTTAAGGTGGCCTTTTTGATATTATGTAAAAGTGATTGGCATAGACGAAGTCGGTAGGGGTGCTTGGGCTGGGCCGTTATTAGTAGTCGGGGCCCGTATTAAGAGAGCGGGCAAACAACAAGTTTCCTGTAGAGACTCTAAGCTTTATACTAAAGTTCAGAGGCTTGGACTTTTGCCAGAGATAGTCAAGCATTATGAATTTGGAGAAGGTTGGGTTAGCTCGTTAGAAATAGATAATCTAGGGTTAAGCAATGCTATGCGACTTGGCGTAAGAAGAGCCTTGTGTGAGTTGGACGCCAGCTACCAAGAAGAAATTATCATAGATGGCAACATAAATTACTGCCAGCAGAAGTACCTGCGTGCTAGATGCTTGATTAAGGCTGATAATCTTGTAAATGAGGTAAGTGTCGCTAGTATCTATGCAAAGGTTTTGCGGGATAGATATATGGCAAAATTGAGTCCCAGTTATCAGAAGTATGGTTTTAGGACTAATGTTGGTTACGGAACTGCTCTGCATAGATTAGCTATAGCTCGTTATGGGGTTACTGACATACATCGACGATCATTCGCCCCCATTAAGGCGGTTCTTGATGAATAATTATTTTGTCGGACACCAAGCAGAGAGGGTAGCTAGTAAACATTTAGTTAAGCTCGGGTATAAAATTATTGATATTAACTGGAAAACTAGAGTTTGCGAAATTGATATTATCGCTGAAAAAGAAGAAACAATGTATTTTTTTGAGGTTAAGTATAGAAGTAATGCATTGCAGGGGTTGGGGTTTGATTACATTACAGCCAAGAAACTTCAACAAATGGCTTACAGTGCCGAGATGTGGGTGGTTCATAATAATTGGCAGGGTGATTATCAATTAGGGGCAATTGAAATTAGTGGACCGGATTATTCGGTGATAGAAGTCCTGACTGACCTATAAGCCACTTGTAAATGGCAAGAAATTAGCCGAGTATCCCCTGTCCTCACGTAGCCTCTGTAATACAATAGATGCATGGAGGGAAAAATTAATAAGAACAAGTTTCAGTCAAGTAATTCAACAAGCTATTCCCAGACGACAGAGCTGTCTGGACTATATGTTCGAGCATGCCTATGGCAATATGGAGGCCTGTCGCCACTGTGGTGTTATGGGGCCTAAATACTACCGTATTCGCAACAAAAAAGTGTATAGCTGTAAAGATTGCGACTATCAGATAAGCCCGCTTGCACACACTATCTTACATAAGTCATCTACCTCTCAGCGCGATTGGTTCTAAGTTATCTACTTGTTCTCTGTTTCTAAAAATGGCGTATCAGCTAAAGAAGTTGAACGGCACACTGGCGTGATGTATAAGTCTGCATGGCGCATAGCAAAGCAAGTCCGCGCACTTATACTACGAGACGACAGGTCGCTATCTGGCGTTGTCGAAACCGACGAAACCTATGTCGGTGGTCGCAATAAAAGCAAAGGGCCTAACTTTGCTAATAAAGAAGTTGTCTTCGGTATGGTCGAGCGTGGCAGTAGCGTAGAAGCCGAGCATGTACGATCAGCTGGTGCTTGCGTGTTGTTTCTACATATAAAAGACACTATCGAACCCGGAACTGTCGACTATAGTGACCAAGCGCAAGTGCATAAAACGCTCCACCTTATCGATACAATCACCGTCAGCTCCCGTCGATTTTTCTGGTGCTGATTGTTTCTGCTGGGCGGTGTGTTCGATAGCGTCCTTGAACACTTGCTCGGCGTTATCATTTACCTCATCGTCGGGCAAGCTGTCTATAAAGGCCTGTCGTTCTTCGTCAGTGTGCGTAAGGCTCCGCAACTATATCCACTATGCGGAAGAAGGCGATTGGCCGTATGAGCATGGTGAACTGCTAATCGTGCTCATGACCTGTCCAGACAAACAAACTCAAAATAAGCTCAACCGACAAATATATCGTGTGGTTGAGGAGGGCGATATGCGGGGTGAAATTATTTTCGCAACGACGACGCAAGAAGAACTAAAAGCGGCAACAACTACAAGTAAACCATGGTACAAGATAAACGAGGATACTGAGCATAGACGTATAGGTTTGTGAGTTCACGGCAGGCGTACGGTCTAGATTCTAAAGCTTACTGATATAGTCATGTACATTAAATGCCAGCTCTAGATTAAGCGCATCAGAGACCGTAAACCACCGCGCCTCAAGTATCTCCTCCTCTTGAATGTCGATAGCGCCCCCCGTATACGTCGCATCAAAGATTGTGATATCATTATTCGGATCCTCTGTAGTAAAGTTATCGCGCACTCCTCCAATCAAGCAAGACACGCCCGTTTCTTCAAAAACCTCACGGGTCAGCCCAACCTGAATATCTTCGCTATCTTCAATAACACCACCCGGAAAATTCCATTTTCCGGATTCGGCAAACGGTGGCGCAATTCGAACAAGTAAAATTTTATCTTCCTTGCGAATAATTGCAAATGCACAAATTGCCATGATTAATTTTCTCCTTTTAATTCAGATTCGTATTTTTGATACGGCAGTTCCGACAGATAGTAACGACGAAAATAGTCAATGCCTTCTCTTGTGAATGTAAAATCTTGATTTAATGAATAAAGTCTTGGATCTTCAAAAAAGTCTCGCAGGAGGGCGGTGGCCATATCGATATCTAGTTTCTCGGTTAAACGAGTGATATGCTGTTCAACCCTCCGAATAGATGTATCAATATCCTCTCTATTGGAATGGGCGTAGCCATTATTTTTCGATAGGTCATCGTGGCGCTGCTTTAAGCCCGATGCACTATCCGACCAAGTAGTCCATGCTTTTTGAGGATCACCTTCGCTTAGATATGCTGTTAGTGGCCTACTCCAATCAGTTACTAATTTCGCATCAATGGGCTGGATTATTGAACTGGCACCTTGCATTATCCCGGTGGATATATTAGTGACTGCCTTTAGGCGCTCGCCCAGTAGAGCATCACATGATCCTATGCCTGTAAAATACGGATATCCCATGCCTCCCATCTGACAATACGCTGATGTGTTGATGGCAAAGTTAGCGGCCTGAAATCGGTATCTGTCGCCCGTGTATAAATCGAGCTTATTTAAGAAATTCATCACAAGACTTAGACCCGGATAATTCGACTCTTCGTGATCGGTTGCTCCAAATCTGCTCAATCCCTGAATGCTTGGTCCCATATTATGCGAGATTGATTCCATGTATGTCTCAAAATAATCGGGGTCAAGATGGACTATGTCAGAGTCATTGCGAATGATGGCCACATCACTTTTCGCAGGTGATTGCTGCGCTATTGAGTAGGCTGCCATCGAAGCAACATCGTACGCCTTCCGCATTAACAAGCCCCATGGACCTCCAGTATCAAGAGTTCCTGCAACTTCTTCACTTGGCAGAATATGGTACATGTCTATGACACTTAAGCGTGTAAAGTCTTTTTTCGCTTGATGGATCGCTCTGGTTGTCGCGTCACAGAGCTTTATATTTTTTGAATTCAGTAGCTTATCCTCTAGTACATTTACCCACAGCAATATAGGAATGTTTTCTATAGCATCACCCTGCTGTGTATTGTACATTTCTAGTGTATTATAGACATTTACTTCGTCGGAGAGCGCCGAAACTGGCATTATCACCAGCGCTGATGTGTTGACAGCAGACATACTCGTCAAACACTCATCATTTACATACAATTGTATTTCATTATAATATTTTTGCCCAAGCTGCTTCTTAATCCATTCAAAATACCATGCTCCATCGCGTAGTAAGTCAGGTCTATATCCCTCTAGTGCAGATGGAGCGATCTCGGTCTTGAGAACATCGGGGTTATTAATAATGTCATATTTATGACCAATGTCTGACCTATACCTATCCATAGAGAAAACGGGTCTTTGAGGATCATTCTGATGGCTATGTCTTTGAAGTTCAGTCATCGATTGCTTTACCTAGGAGGCTTTGAAGTATATCCAAATGCTCATTAATTATGTTAATGTCGCCTAAGTCGGACACCTGAATAAATTGCACGCTATCATCAAGAGAAGTGTTCGTGTAATGCTCTAAATCTAATCTATACACGATAGCTACTTCATCGCCGCGCTGGGTAGTATAAAGTCCAATATCAACCAACTGCGGCTTCGTGGGGATATCAATATTGAGTTTTTTTAAAATCTTGCTTACATACTCATCAAGAGACTTTGGCCCACCGGGATAAACTATAGATCCCGGTAGACAATACTGACCAGGCCAGTATTGATCTATGTCTGACCTACGACGCAACAGTACAGCTTGTCCATTTGTAATAATAAGCTCAACGACCGATGTAACTGTGACGCGAGCAATCGCATTAAACACCTCAAGAGGGAGATTTCCTGGCTCTAAACTCGTTAAGTCTACCGAGCTAGTTGGCATTGGTGGACTCGCTTTCATGCAAGATGTTATGTTTCGTTGTAACTTGCTGTTTCCACACTCCATTCTCATCAAGTAATTCTTTCGAGCTTTCGCGTCCGTCTCTTACTTTTTGCAAGACTTCTTTGTATGTATCGATAAAACCATCGAAATCAATTCCTCGTGCGATGCAGGTCTCGCGCCACTCTCGATCAATCCACTGCTCAGGATATTTATTGTTTGTCCAGTCGCGAATCATAGGTATGTATTTGGCAAGATTCGGGAAGGCCGTGGCTAGATCTTCATGCGCGAATTGGTAACGCCATTGTTGTTTATAATAATCATCCCATGTTTGCGGTGGCAAAAAACGTGCCATGTAATTTTTTGTTACACGAATAGACTTAAACCCATAATCGCGCGCTAAAATAGCCGTAAGCCAGTTGTCTTCATGCACTCGTGCGCCCGCTGGGAAACGGAGGGGTTTGCCCTCTATTAACAAATCTTTAGACCAGCCAAGATATGCGCCATGTAGCCAATACTTTTCAGGGAATGTATGACGCCGGATTGCGTTCATGCGGATCACAAGGGTCAGGTCCTTATCTTTTGGTAATGTGCCGTCAATTGGCGTATGGTGCATACTAACTACAGTAGTATCTGGCTGCTTTAATGCGTCGATTGTCCACGCAATAGACCCCGGGTCCATCTGTAAATCACCGTCTATGAGGATAAGGTATTGTCCATCTGCTACATCAATACCGTCGTTAATAGCAAACATCTTACCGGGCGTCTCGCAATGGATTACTTTTCCAGTTACGAGGCTATCCTTAAAAGCCGACTCCGAAAAGATAGACTCTGCAACTTCATCAGATGTCCCTTTGCAACAATTTGCTATCACGATAATTTCTGTTTTCTTTCCGTATCGTATGATGTCGTTGCGAACAGATCGTAGAGTGTCTGGTAAACATGAGGCTTCGTTCTTTGTGACTGGAATTAATATTGAAACTACAGTGTCGCTATTTTTTATCATAATTATTCTCTTTCTTTGTCTTGCCGTACTCGTCTTATGAGGGCGGATGTACTAATCTGGCTGTCTAGTACTTTATCAAAAAATGCGCCGTCACTTTCATCTATGATATGAAACATACTTTCGGGGTACTGATTGCGTGTGTTCTCGCTTAAAGACTTTACGACCGTAAGATCAACTCCTGTAGATGCCACGTTATATGTTTTGTCGGAATGCCAACATGTCTCATCCTGACAATCTCGACATGAGTTCGGACCATGTCTAGTGATGAAGTCTACCATGTCGTGCTTGCCTGCGACAGCCTGTAAGGACAGCATAGTTGCGCGAGTCTGCCAGTCCAAACTTGGCCGTATCGACCCACCACCAATAGATTTCTTAGATTTGTTTTCGGCTATTGCTTCGTTGGTATCTAGCGACAAGATAAGGCGTATTTCATCTGACGAGGCTAAATCATAAATAGTATTTAGGTCTTCAAAATCCCCAAGCTTGTATGCTGCACCTATAATGCGCGCTTGGGTTAGACCTCGCAGATGATTAAGGCCAAGTATGTCATATGCTCCGGCGTTAGCGACAACGAAGGCGCCGATTCTGTGCCACTCTGCAACTTTTTGTCGCGCCACCTCAGCAGTGCAACCGTCATCAAGGTTGCTTATGCGTGTTTCAGTATTTTTAGCAATAAAACGATTGGTAATTGCAGATTCAAACGCCATTATTAATCCTTTTTATTATTCCTGATGTACTTATTCTTCCACCTATATATAAATCGTCATACGACAAGTCCTCTTCGTTAATAATAACCATCTTGCTCTGCATAGCAGGATCTTCTTCCAGTCTTTTAATCGTATCCAGGCTCGTGCTTGTGGCAACAATAATATCTGGTGAAATATATTTTGCGATATCAACATTATCGTCATGTGGGCAGCGCATCCTTGAGCATGTATCTGCACCATGCCTAATGATGGTATCCGCCAGCACCTCCTTGTTATTAAAGGATTGTTTTGCGACCACCAGACTTCGATTCTCCCATGACAATATTGGCTTGACCACATTTCCCTTATCTTCGCAGAATGCCTTAGAATCATGCACGCGTTCGTCGCTGTCAACAGACACTATGAGCCTTGAACGATTACCTCCTAGCATTTTGTAATGATAAAGGCCAAGAAGGTGATTTATAGTGAAGATATCAAATACACCAGCAGTAAATACGATTGTATCGCCTGCTTGTCGCCACTCGTTAACTCGTCGGGATAGATCATCTATATCGCAAAATGACAGATCGGATTTTAGGATTCGACCATTAAGGCCGCTTTCGAATAATGCTTTCACCGTTGAAAAGTCCATTTCTGCTATTTTAACATATTTGTGTATGATTGCAATACGACCGTTAACTGCTATAATTGTGTGTATGAAAATCGTAGTAAAGGCATTACTAACGGATTCCTCGAACAACTTACTCCTTCTAAATCGTGGCCTGTCTCATCCAAACTTTCCAGGACACTTTGATTTACCTGGTGGCGAAGTTGAGGATGGAGAATCTTGGAATGTCGCTGTCGCCCGTGAGGTTAGTGAAGAGGCGGGGATTAAAGTCAACTCAGACCAGCTTAAAAAAGTCTTCGAGAAGCAACATCCAACAGTCTTGCATGTACTCTACATTAGTCATCTTAATGCAGAAAAACCAGATGTCAAATTGAGCTGGGAGCACAGTGATTTCCGGTGGGTAACAATCGAAGATTTTTTAGACATGCCCTTACCGAAAAATGTTGACAAATATTACCTTGATGTTGTTCAGTATCTTAAATCTTCCATAAAGTCTAACAACTAATACTAAATACCTAGGGACGGTAATCCCTATTATGTGACATGGGGGTATACTTGGCAGAAATTAATATTGCTTAAAAAAGGTGATGATTTTTTGGTGATCTCGTTCACGCCAATTGACACGGGCTTGAATATCGGCAAAGCCTATCTTAATGTTTCGTTCTAGGGTTTTGTTGGTTAATTTTGGCTCAAAAAAGTTGACATACTTCTTTTGCCATTTTTTGTCAGAAATTACATTGGCGGTATAGACAGGCAAAAAATCAAAGGCCTTGCTTTTAGCAAGCGTTTCCTCAAACCACTGCCAGTTTTCTTCCATAAACTGCCAGATAGCCTCTCTGGTGTGTTTGTTGCTTAAGAATAAGGCCATCCAGCGCATAACATCTTGCGGGCGAACAAAACCTTTCTCTCCTAACGCTTTAGCGATTATGTGTTTGGCGGATTTAACGCTTTTGGTAGCAGTAAGTCCGGCGGTAATATCGCTTTGCACATCGGATGATGAGGTCGGGTATTCTTCTAACAATTTATCTATGGCTCCGTCTGGTGAATGCCGAATAACACCTCGTAGAATAGTCGGCCTAATCTCGGCATCTATGTCTGTAATTGATTTTGCTTGCTTAAATCGTTTTAGGGCTTCGTTGATTATCTTGGGATCCTCACTAGCAAGCATATATGCAAGCATAGTGTGCCGTAACTGTTTAGTATTTGGACTGTCTCCTTGTTCGTCATCCCAACCAAGTTTTTTGTGCCATCGGCTGGCTAGTGATTGCCGAAAGCGCTTTATTGCCTCTTCGGTTGGTTTATTGTCTTCGGTGAGCTGTGATGCCGTGTTGATAGTCCGACTAATTAAAGCCCAAACACTGTCTCGATCTTCGTCGCCACAACCTGCTATTAGGTTTAAGGTAACAAGCAAGGAGTGTGTTCCTCCACGCGCTAGAAGAAGGCTGTCGTTTATTAAGTTGATACGAGTTTCAGAATTAACCTCTTGCTGGGCAATTGCTTTTGCTAGGAACTTTTGCTGTTGTTCGTCCTCATATTCTACAAAATAATGACCACTGCCGTTGATGTTTAAAATTAGCGGTCGTGTATTGTTTAGATTGATGTTTTGGTTGGGCTTATTAAATAAGTCGTGGCTCAATTGATGATTTGCCAGTAGCGGAATTGGCCAGATTGTTCCATTAGTCGGATCGTCTATTACAAATCGTTTTTGAGAAAGCTGTAGGATGTTATTTTGACTGCTAACTTTTACTACCGGCATACCAGATTGCTCAATCCACGGCGTCATTAGAGCAGAGATGTCCTTTTTGCTTGATTTTGATAAAGCACTCCACAAATCTTCGCGTGAAGTGTTGCTATAAGCATTTTTTTCAAAGTAGTATTTAAGCCCTTTTCTAAAGGCTTCGTCGCCAATATACTCCCGGAGCATTTTTAGCAGTCGCCCACCTTTGGCATAAACAATGCTTGGGTCAAATAAGGTGTCAATAATTTCAGGGTCTGACACCTTAACGCCGACTGGTTGGATATCTTTATAGACATCACGACTAGATGTTGTTATGACATCTGTTGAGTTATAAGACTCCCATTGGTGCCAAGTTGGATGAAGCGTATCAAGAGCAATATGTTCCATAATGCTGGCAAAACTCTCGTTTAACCATAGATCATCCCACCATTTCATCGTTACGAGATTGCCAAACCATTGATGAGAAAGCTCGTGGGCTATAACTAAAGAGATGTATTGTTCGTTACTGATAGATGGGTTGGCTGGATCGCTTAATAAGGCAATTTCTCTATATGTAATCAGGCCCCAGTTTTCCATTGCTCCAGCGTCAAAATCTGGCAAGGCAACCTGATCACATTTTGGTAAGGGGTATTTAACGCCAAAATAATCTGTAAAGAATTCAAGTATCCTAACAGCCTCATCTACGGAATAGCGGAGTTCTTTTTTGTCGCGAGCCAGACTAGACCAAGTACGAACTAAGGTGCCGTCTTTGGTTTTGCCTTCAGCACTGTGCATTGGGCCAGTAACAAAAGCCAGCAAATAAGTTGACATCTTTGGGGTAGTGTGGAAGGTGGTTGTACAATATCGTTCTTTGACTAATTGCGACTTAACCTCGGTATTTGATAAGACGATATCGTCTTTGTTGGTGGTTAGAGTCAGGTCAAAAGTTGCTTTTGCGATGGGTTCATCAATACAAGGGAATGCTTCTCGGGCATAGTGGCTTTCAAATTGGGTGGCCAGAATTACTTGAGATTGACCGTCCAGCTCGTATTTAGCGGGATATATCCCTAGCATAGCCTCGGTAATTTGTCCGGCAAAATCTAGGGTTATGCTGTAGTTGCCGGCATAGAGTTGTTGGTTGGTGTGCAAGCGGACCTCGTCGTAGGCTTTGTGACAGAGTATCCTAGTAACTGGTATCTCTGTACTATTCTTTTTGTCAACTTTAACAATCTTAGCAGAAGATATTTTTAGGTCTCGTTGATGAAAAGTTAGCCTTTGACTGGGTCTTCCGACTTTTTTACCAGTAATGGTTACAGAGCCACTAAATTTTAGTTTATCTTTATCAAGCTTAATTTGAAGTTGGTAATTGGTTGGCTGAAATTGATTAAAAAGGTGCTTTAGGGTTTTGCTCACTATATTAGATTATCACAAGAGAGATATTTTTTACCTATGATAATAATCTTTTGACAACAAGTTTGATGATGTTTATAATTAGGCTCGTAAAAGTCGACCGGCAGGTCGGCCTTTTTTATGAAGTAATCAAAATAAAGGAGATATATGGATTTAGATATTAAACAGTTGACCATCGCATTACGAGCAATTGCCGAAGAAAAAAATCTTCCTGAAGAGACAATCCAAGATATAGTTGAGCAAGCTCTTTCTGCTGCATATAAAAAAGATTATGGCGATAAAGAGCAAGATGTTAGAGTAAGCGTAAACTTGCATACCGGCGATGTTGATGCTTATATTACTAAAACAGTCGTCGATAAAATCACAGACGAGCATTCCGAGATTTCATTAACCGAGGCTCAAACAACTCGCAAAAACGCTAAAATTGGCGAAACCATAGAGATTCATACAGATATTTCGGAGTTTGGTCGTGTTGCTGCCCAAACCGCCAAGCAGGTCATCATCCAAAAATTGAGAGAAGCCGAACGAGAGATCGTTGTAGATGAGTATCAAGATAAGATAGGAACAATAATAAATGGTGTTGTTTCTCGAGTAGAAAGTAGAGTAGTGCGAGTAGATTTAGGCAAGGCACAAGGTATTCTGCCAGCTAGTGAGCAGATACAGGGTGAGCATTATTACCCCGGACAACGCCTGAAGGTCTACTTAAATGATGTAGAGCGTGGAACCCGTGGCCCTCAACTGATTTTGTCTAGGGGTAATCCCGAGTTTATTACAGCACTTTTTGAGGCCGAAGTTCCCGAAATGGAAAGTGGAGCAGTAGAAATAAAAAGTTTGGCTCGTGAGGCTGGTGTGCGTAGTAAGATAGCCGTTTCTAGCACCGTTCAGGGTGTTGATCCGGTGGGAACTTTTGTTGGTGGACACGGAACGCGAGTCAATGCTGTTATGAGCGAAGTCGGAGAGCAAGAAAAGATTGATATTATTGTTTGGGACGATGCCCCGGATAAGTACATAGTAAATGCTCTAAGTCCCACAAAAGTTACTTCTATTGAGGTAGATAATGCCTCAAGGAAGGCAGTTGTTAAGGTACCAAGCGATCAATTAAGTATTGCGATTGGCAAAAGTGGGCAAAATGTCCGTTTGGCTAGTAAGCTGACTGGTTATGAAATTGATATTAGTGAAGCAAAAGAAGAAGAGGTTTCGGAGGAGATCCCGCAAAAATCCGCAAAACCAGCTAAAATAAAAAGAAAGAGTGAACTAGAAAGTAGTCTTCTGGAGGCTATAGAGGAACACGGAGAATGAGCATAAGCCAAAATGAGACTCGTGTCGGCGAGAAAATTAATCTTCATCAGCATCAAATCGGTTGGTTTCCAGACTTAGATTGCCAAAAACAGATTAGCTCCAGAATAAACTCAATTCGTAATTTATCAGATCTTGTCTTAGGGTCTAGTGGCGTAACTTACGATCCAACAAAAACTGTCTTAAGATCAGTAGTTAGCGTTGAGAAGGAAGAAGTCGATGGGTTGCCAATTGATCGAATTATTCGTGTAGAGTGGATTGGCGGAAGGACGATGTTCAGTGCTTCAGATACTACGGTGGTGGATTCAAGAGGAATCTCCGGTGAGTTATTAGATAATGGATCTTCTAATGGTTTAAGCGTTTATAGTTGTGCTCGGCTACCGTTAGACCAAGATAATGCTAGTGAAGTTGCCGGTATGTTAGATATATCTGGCGGAGTTTTAGATGTCTCTGTAGCTGTTGTTGTACAAGGAATGCACAGAAGATTATTAGATGATCTCTCTTTTTAGTTAGTTAAATATGGCTTACCAGAAAAATTACAAATTAGCACTCTTGACTAACGAGTGCTAAAGACGATATACTGATATTAGCGGAAATAATCGCTATAAGAATAATTAAACTAAGGGTAAAAAATGCCACCAAATGCATCTGACTTTCAAGAGATATTAAATCACCTTACGGAAAACGCTTTACGAAGCTTACAACAGGCTGATAGTATTGCCAAAGCCTCCGGTAGTCCTTATGTTGAGACACAACATATTTTACTGGGGATCTTAGCTCAAGAGTCATCTATTGGAGCTAAAATTTTGCATGACTCTGGAGTTACTCTTGACAGAGCACGCTTTGCTCTTAACATAACTCCAAAAGCCACAGTAATCAATATGGGCTCTAAAGGATTAAGCGAAACAGCAAAACTAACCTTAAAAATGGCCTACGATACAGCTCAAGACTTTAGCCAGGAGTTTTGTGGCACAGAACACATTTTGTATAGTATAGTAAGCCAAAAGAACTCTCGGGCGACTGTTTTGTTGCGGGATATGAGCACTAATGTTGATCATCTATTGGATCGTCTAGAGCAGTTCTTAAGCCGACAGCAATATGAAGATAATCAAAACTCATCTAGCCCTAGGTCAAGAACTAAGCAACGCCGAAAAACCGCGTTAGATTTTTTTGGTACGGATTTAACCAGACTAGCTAAGGAGGGCAAATTAGATCCAGTAATTGGGCGCGAGGCACAAATTAGGAGAGTCATTACTATTTTAAATAGGCGAACAAAAAATAATCCTGTTTTAATCGGTGAGCCGGGTGTTGGTAAGACCGCCATTGTAGAAGGCTTAGCGCAGAGGATTATAAGCGAAGATGTGCCTGATACCCTTTTAGATAAGCGAATTGTTACGCTTGATTTAACAAGTATGATTGCTGGCACTAAATACAGAGGCGAATTTGAAGATCGTCTAAAAAAGGTGTTGCAAGAACTTGAGGCAGACAAAAAAACAATTGTTTTTATAGATGAGTTACATCTAATCGTTGGCGCAGGCTCGGCAGAAGGATCGCTAGATGCCGGAAACATTCTAAAACCTGCCTTGGCCAGAGGTAAGATACAGGTTATAGGCGCAACAACAACCACCGAGTACACAAAACATATAGAGAAAGACAGTGCACTAGAAAGGCGATTCCAGCCAATTCAGGTTCCACAAACGAATATCCCTGAAACGATCGCTATCCTGAAAGGCCTCCGCAAGCATTACGAGGCGTTCCATAATGTAATTATTCTTGACGAAGTCATAGAGGACACAGTCAATCTAGCAGATCGTTATATTAATGATCGCTTTATGCCAGATAAGGCTATTGATTTGCTAGATGAAACTTCGGCTCATTTAAGGATTGACAAAGGGCGCACTCCACCAGAAGTTAGAAGACTAAAGAACGAGTTAAAACTAATCAATACTAAAATTGACGAGGCAGTAGATAATGAGGACTACGAAAAGGCCGCCCAGCATAAGCAGAGAGTTAGTCAGCTTGAGGAAGAACTAAGTCAGTTGCAATCAGCTACAAAGGGGACTAATAAGATAGTGGTTACAAGTGATGATATTGCCGAAATTGTTGCCAGAACTACCGGTGTACCAGTACAGAAAGTGATCAGATCAGAAGCTAAGTACCTGCTTAATCTAGAGAAAAATCTTAGCAAATATGTTATTGGTCAAGATGAGGCTGTGCGAGTTGTTTCTCGGGCGTTACGACGAAATCGTTCGGGGATTAGTAGCGGAAAGAGACCAATAGGTTCCTTTGTCTTTTTAGGGCCAACAGGTGTTGGCAAAACCGAGCTAGCCCGCGTGCTGGCACGAGAGTTTTTTGGCTCTGACTCGGCACTAGTAAAAATTGATATGAGTGAGTTTGGTGAGCATCACAATGTTTCAAGGTTAGTCGGTGCACCAGCAGGTTATGTTGGTTATGATGATGGAGGCCAGTTAACAGACAAAATTCGTCGACAACCTTATAGTGTTGTCTTGTTTGATGAGATAGAGAAAGCACACCCCGATGTATTTAATATGTTACTTCAACTATTAGAAGACGGATGCATAACCGATGCTAAGGGTCGCAAAATAGACTTTACTAATACTGTAGTAATTATGACTAGCAACATAGGTGCCGAAAAGCTACAAAAAGAGGTCAGTCTAGGCTTTGAGGCCAACAGCAAAGCAGATGAGCAGAATCTTGATAAATTGCACGAATCCAATAAAGACAAAGTGCTTGAACAACTAAAGAAAATGATGCGTCCAGAGCTAATTAACCGAATTGATAAAACAATTGTCTTCAGGGCTTTAACCAAACAAAACATCTTAAAAATTCTAGATATTCAGATAAATGAGCTTAAGGACAGATTAGCTAAGCAAGGATTGAGCGTAAAACTAACATCTTCGGCTAAAACATATTTACTTAATAAGGGTTACGACTCGCTCAATGGGGTGCGTCCAATGAGAAGGTTGCTCCAAGACACATTAGAGGATCATATCGCTATGGAGCTAATTAAAGGTGCTTACGATAAAGGTTCGGTAATAGAAGTTGGTACAAAAAATCGTCAGTTAGACTACGCTGTTGTGGGCGAGTAATGTCTTAAACTCTAGCAAATGAGATATAATTCATAATATGAAGTTCCTAAAACGGATAAGCATATTCCTTGTTACAGTAATTGTTCTTGGGGGGGTACCTTTAGCGTGGTTTGGCAAGCAGGAGATTGCCGATTGGTGGATGCTCCGAGAGTACACACCACCACAGGAGGTGGTTCAACTTGCTGATGAGACAACTATGACCCCCAAAGCAAGGCGGTTATTCTATGTCAATCATCCACAGATTGCTCAAGCCAACCAGTTTAATCAGGCCTGTAGTCAGGAGGCATCAATCATTATTGGATGTTATATTTCTGATCAAGGGATATTCATTTACGATATTGCCGATCAAAGACTAGCAGGAATAAAGCAGGTGACTGCTGCCCATGAGATGCTCCATGTTGCCTATGAGCGTTTATCGGCTGATGAAAAACAGAGAATAGACAGGCTAACGAACGCTTTCTTTCTAGAGCTGAATAATCCTCGAATTAAGGAGAGTATAGAGAAGTACCGTACTCGGGATCCTTACATTGTGCCTAATGAGCTTCACTCCATACTAGCTACAGAGGTTGCCGTTTTAACCCCAGAGCTGGAAGAGCATTACAAGAAGTATTTTATCAATCGGCAGGCGGTCATTGGGTTTTCTAAACACTATGAGGCAGAATTTACTAACAGAGAACAGCAAGTAACAAATTACGATAACCAATTAGCCAATCTAAAGAGTGAAATAGAAGCAAATCAAAGCAAACTTAGTGCACAAGCCGTAGCATTAAATAACGAAAAACAACGCCTTGATAATTTACTGGCTCAAAACCTCATAGCAGAGTACAACAGTGGGGTACCGGGTTTTAATGCTGACATCCGGGCGTATAATGCTTTAGTTAAGCAAATTGACGAAAGCATTAATCAATACAATACAATAGTGTCAAAGAGGAACGACATTGCGCTTGAAATACACGATTTAGCTAATTCTATAGATAGTCGTCCTAAAAAATTCTAATTCTGTTAGACTAAGACTATGGCAAAGAATGCGAAGAGATACATCTGTGCTAATTGTGGAGCTGAATCGCAAGCTTGGAGTGGCAGATGTCATGTTTGTGGCGAATGGAATACGCTTGAGGAACTCATTGCTCCAGCCATAGGCAGTAAGAGGCCAGGTCATTCTAGTGGACTTAAACCCTTGCCAATTAATGAGGTAGTAACTAATTCTGAAGAACGGTTAGCTTTAAATTTTGGTGAGTTAGACAGAGTGCTGGGCGGTGGCTTGGTTAAGGGAGCGGTAATGTTGTTTGCCGGTGAGCCGGGCATTGGCAAGAGTACTTTGTTGATGCAGATTTGCAATGCCTTTGCTACTCAAAAACAGACTGTGTTGTATGTAAGTGGTGAAGAATCAGCTTATCAAGTTGGTATAAGAGCCAAAAGACTTGGCGTGTCAACCAATCAGGTAGATATTGCTACAAGTAATGTTACTGACGAAATTGTCGAGGTAATCTCTAGCAAAAAATATCGCTTGGTAGTAGTAGATTCTATCCAAACGCTACAATGTATCGGTGTTGGCTCATCGCCGGGGAGTGTTAGTCAAATTAGCAGTAGCACACATCAATTAATGGATGTTGCTAAACGCACCGATACATCATTAATCATTGTTGGTCATGTTACTAAAGAGGGTTCTATTGCTGGACCAAAAATATTAGAGCATATTGTTGACGCAGTGTTTCAACTAGAAGGCGATAGGTACGGGGGGTTCAAAGTTCTCCGTAGTGTTAAGAACAGGTATGGTTCAACTAACGAAACTGCTTTGTTTGAGATGATGGATTACGGTTTGCAACCGATTGATAATCCTTCTAAGGCTTTGTTGTCCCAAAGGCGTATCACTGATGGATCAATCGTCTTGGCGACCATTGAAGGATCACGACCAATTTTGGTAGAAGTACAGGCTTTAGTAAATAGAACGAGTTTTGGCTATCCAAAAAGAGCTACGAGTGGTATAGAGCTAGCCCGTCTAAATGTTTTGGTCGCTATGCTAGAGCGACGCACCAAGCTAAATTTGTCCGACAAAGACATTTATATCAATGTCGTAGGAGGTATGCGTGTTCAAGAACCAGCCTCTGATTTAGCAATTTGCCTAGCGATTGGTTCGGCCACCAAGGGGCTTATTCTCAAGCAAAACTGTGTCGTTTTTGGAGAAGTAGGACTATCTGGAGAGGTTAGACATGTTCCGTTTATTGATAAGCGGATAGGTGAAGCTAAAAAGTTAGGTTTTGAGGGAACAATTGGGCCAGAATATTCAAAGAGTAGCTATCACCTGCCTGTTGGCGATATTAAAGAGGCGTTAAATAAGTTCTTAAAAAGTTCCTGAAATGTCTCGTCCCTGCTGACATTTGGCTAATCAAACAGCAACTAGTCTTCTCCTCTAGAATTGTTAAAATAATGACGCCGACGAGAGGAGGGGTTATCGTTATTGTAGTTCATAAGGTTGCCGTTGTTTTGTGGGGTGGCGGTAATTGTTTCTGAATCGCTGGCTTCATATAGCACACTGTCGGTAACTGTTGCAGTAATTGTTGGAACAGTCCCAGTAGCTGGCTGATAGTTTTGATAGACTACAGAACCAGCTGTACCGACCTCGTAAGAACCACCAGCGATTTGTTGACCGTCAGCGCTAAAGGTTAGATTTCCTTTAAATTTGTCGCCTGATAATGGGTGAGTACCCTGTACTATTGTGGCAATTAGGTTGTACTTGTCGCCGACCTTTTGAACGGTTAGTGTGACGGTTGGTTTTATATCTTCGCATTTATGGACATCGTCTTTATCATCTGTGCCCGCACCGCCCGGAGCATTGTTGCCATGTAGCGTGTCGCTTGAGAAGGCTTCGGCTCCGTTGTCGCTGGTTTCTTGTTTGGCCCTAGGTGGAGTACAATCTGTTGCTAATTTGCCAGAAACTTGATCTATAACTCGCTTTTCTACGGTAGCTCGTCTGGTATTTTTATACCACGAGGGGAACAAATCACTACCCGGGCCGGGTACTCTAGCACTCCCACCGGGGCTAGTTCTCTGGACGAATGCGGTTGCCGACTGAATACCCGCTGGCTTGGGTCGTTCTTCGGGCTTGAGGTTATCATGAACCGAGTTCATCCAGCCTCGCCAAATTGGTGATGTCATTGTTTCCATAAAACCAGACATCTCCTTCTGTCTTGTATGGTAGCCTACCCAAACTCCTGCGGCGTATTGTGTAGAGTAGCCCATCATCCAGCCATCTTTGGAGTCGTTTGTCGTTCCGGTTTTTGCCGAAAACTTGTGTCCTTTATAGTTATGGATTTTGGATGCCATATAGCTGGCATTAGGGTCTGATAAAATATCAGAAATAATATAGGCAGACTCGGCCCTAACGGCCTGTTCTCCCTTGCTCGGCTTCCACTCGGTAATAAGTTTATTGTTGGCATCTTCAATTTTTAAAATATAGGTTTGGGGGATATTAAGCCCGTTTCGTGATAAAGAGGCATATCCGTGCACATGCTCGTCCATACGCAAATAAGCACCGTCACCTATAGCGGACGAAGCGTAACATTGAGACTCTTTAGAAAGACTTGTATCGGAGTAGCATTTGTAGCCACTTTTTAGTC
Organism: uncultured Candidatus Saccharibacteria bacterium; assembly: GCA_964565615.1. Classification (GTDB taxonomy): domain Bacteria; phylum Patescibacteriota; class Saccharimonadia; order Saccharimonadales; family JAGQNJ01; genus HK-STAS-PATE-36. The sequence continues at coordinate 18,433 of CAZMFO010000010.1, forward strand.
CGAGCTTTTCGGCAGTCTGGATTGTTTTATCTACTCCAGCAATTAGCATCGCTTTTACTGCCGGAACATTACGCGAGCCACCAAGTGCGTAGCGGATGGTTGTGGGGCCAGGATATCTAAAATCGTAATCCCAGAGGCAGTTGCCTCCTTGTCTGGGTCTTTGTTTGCTGGTACAGGGATATCCCTCAAGTGGGTCTTGGGTGTCATAGATAACCGAACCAGCTCCAGAGTTGGTGGTGTTTTCTATTAAGGCGGTATAGTCGTATGGTTTAAAGCTTGAGCCGGGTGGTAGGCGTAGCCGGGCATAGTTATTTTGTCCAAAATCGGGGTTAGAAAAGTCAGTCCCCCCAACAAGAGCGACAACCTGACCAGTTTTGACATCTTCGGCAACAAAAGCGGCCACATCTCCACCTTGTCGGCGTACTTGAGCAAGCCCTTTATTAACTTGCTCTTCAGCCTTTTTTTGTAGATTTAGATCTAGTGTGGTGGTAATCTTCCAGCCACTACGAGTAACTGCATCTTGCCCTCGAAGTTCTTCTAGTTGTTCTTTGGCGGCCAGCACAAACCATGGCGACTGAATGCCATCATACTTTGGTTTGCGAGGTAGTACTTTTGCTAGAGTATCAACTTTCTTGGCTTCTTCTTTTTGTTCGTTAGATATCATACCTTGCTCGGCCATTTGATCTAAGATGTAGTGTTGGCGACCAATAAATGCTTCTTTATTAAAGCTATTACTATATGGCGAGTAGTATGTTGGAGACTTAGGAATCGCAGCGAACATAGCAGACTCGTCTAGGGTTAAATCTTTGGCCGATTTGTTAAAGTAGTCGCGAGCCGCTGCCTCTACGCCGTATTCTATGCCTCCATAGGGTGCCGTATCAAGGTATCCAGCTAAAATTTGTGATTTGGAGTACTCTCGTTCTAGCTCAACTGATATGATAAGTTCTTTGACTTTTCTGGTGTAAGTTTGATCTTTTGTCCAATCTTGAGAAAGCTTAACAAGTTGCTGGGTGATTGTTGAACCTCCTTGTTGACCACCACTAAGACCGAAGATGTTATTTATTCCAGCACGCATAATGCCACGCACATCAAAGCCACCGTGTTTATAGAAGTCGCGGTCTTCAATGGCGACTGTGGCATCTTTCATAGATTGTGATATGCCATTTTCTCCGACGGGTATCCGTTTAACAGCATCGTAATCTTCAAACAAGAGAACTTGCCCAGTACGATCGTAATATCTAATACTCCCCCCGATGTTGTTACCTGATATATCGCGTAGGTTGGGCAAATCCTTGCGGAAGTAAGCAAACATACTCGCCAGAATCACAAACCCGGCAATAAATGATAAGCCCATTATCTTGAGTGCCATTATTCCACCCTCGCGACTAAACCAGTATTTAGCTAGTCTTTTGGGGTGAAGTCTATAAAAGAATCGTTTAAATCTAGATTTTGGCATCCCGCTAAGTCGCTCGGCTTTGCGTAATGCTCGACTGTCCTTCATCCCCTGAACGCGTTGCGACAAGCTCCGGTTAATTTTGACATTTTTACCACTTCTGGTAGTAAATATGTTTTTATTAACACGCCCACGGCGTTTGATGGTTCTCATTAATCGGTATTCCTCATAAGTATTATTCTATTATAGCAAAAATAACCATAATAAAAGTCCTTTTTGTCGTTTAGATTTTCTACACATAATTGCTAATCTGTATTATTATAAGGGCTATGACTTTATCAGAAGAGCTCAAGTGGCGAGGCTTTATTAACCAAACTACTCTTAAGGACTTGTCTGTTTTAGATAAGGTTAAGTCTAAGTTCTATCATGGGTATGATGCCTCTGCCGATTCGTTAACTATCGGTAACTTAGCCGCGATTATGATGGATAAAGTATTTATTAGGCATGGTTGGCAACCAGTTGTGTTATCGGGTGGAGCAACTAGCTTGATTGGTGATCCGGGTGGTAAAGATGCCGAACGGGCCCTTCAATCCGCAGAGGCAGTATCACAAAATGTAGCATCGGTAACAGCACAGATTCATAAACTTTTTGGCGCACAAGCCGAATTTGTCAACAACTTAGATTGGTACAAGCAAATGACAGTACTAGATTTCTTGCGAGATGTCGGTAAGCACTTTAGTATGACGCCACTAATTCAACGCGATTATATTGCTAAACGACTGGGTGAAGGTGGGAGTGGAATTAGCTATACGGAGTTTAGCTATACTTTGTTGCAAGGTTATGACTTCTTATATTTATTCAAAAACTATGGCGTTGTATTGCAGTTGGCCGGTGCTGATCAATGGGGTAACTCTTTGTCGGGGGTTGATTTAGTACGACGAGTGGAAGGCAAAGAGGTCAATGTTTTGACTTGCCCGCTAGTTATTAACAAGGCGACCGGAAAGAAGTTTGGCAAAAGCGAAGACGGTGCAATTTGGTTGGATCCTTCTAGAACATCTGCCTATAAGTTTTATCAATTTTGGCTGAATGTTGATGATATTGGCGTAGAAGATTATCTTAAAATATACACCGAGTTAGACAAGACAACAATCGTTGATCTAATGGTTGAGTTTAGCAGAGATAAGTCAAGGCGACTTGCACAGAAGACTTTGGCATACGAGGTTACTAAACTGGTCCATAGTAAAGATACCGCCGATTCTATACTGCGGGTTAATGAGGTTCTGTTTGGTAATCAGGAATATTCTCAATTAAAAGCACCAGATTTCGTAGCACTTAAAGAAGAGTTACCTTTGATTTTAGTGACTGTTGGCCAGCCAATCTTGAAGTCTTTGGTAGAAGGAGGCTTTTTGTCATCAAGCTCGGAAGCGAGACGCTTCCTAGAGCAAAGAGCATTATACCTAAATGGAGGAACGCTAACAGAAGACAGAGCTTGGCAAAAAGGTGATTTTTTGGACAAACATCATCTTATAGTTAGGCGTGGTAAAAACAATAACGCTATTGTGCAATGTCAGTAAGGTAATCTGATATACTAGTTTGGTATGAAAAAAGCAAGCAAAACCGCCAATCAAGTATCAGCCTCAACTAAAAGAGCCGATCAGTACGATAACGGAAACTATAATTATCTAAAATATTGGAAGGGTCGGGATTACGAACACGCGTCCGAAGAAATTGCCATACGACGATTGTTAAAAGGGCGATATTTTAATCGGGCTGTTGATATTGGGGGTGGTTATGGTAGGTTATGTGTTCTACTTTTACAGTTTGCCGATAATGTAACTTTAGCCGAGCCAAGCAAGCAACAGCTAAAAATTGCCAAAGAGTATTTAAGGGAGTACCCAGAGATTAGTCAGGTACAAATGCAAGCAGATGACCTGAAGTTTCCCGATTCTAGCGTTGATTTGATCACGATGGTGCGAGTAATGCATCATTTACCAGATCCTTCTGCCGAATTTGCCGAGCTGTCTCGTGTTTTGAGTGATGACGGATTACTAGTTTTAGAAATGGCTAATTACGCACACGGAAGAAACAGGCTAAAGCATGCACTCAAGCTGAAGAAGCTCCCAATTGATCCTGTTGATATCAGGAGTGATCAGAACAAACGCGATGACGAGGTAGCCTTTGTGAACCATAATCCTAAGACCGTCGTTAAGCAACTTGCTCATGCTGGACTAAAAGTGGATAAGGTATTATCAGTTTCTAATTTGCGATCTCCGACCTTAAAAAAATATGTTCCGCAAAGTGTTATGCTGTCTTTAGAAACCTTCTTGCAATCAGCATTAGCCAAAACATATTTTGGCCCCAGTGTTTTCTTTCTTATAAAAAAAGCTAAATAATCAACTTGCCAGCGAGTATTATTAAAGAGTGACATTAAGTGATGATATTACATCTATAAAAGGCGTCGGCGGTAAGTACGCCAAATTATATGGTAAGGTGGGCGTTAAGACAGTTGATGATTTGCTGACTTATTACCCTCGTCGTTATGATGATTATTCAAATGTGCAAACTGTTAGGCAAATACGACCCGGGCAGATAACTCTTAAGGTGCAAATTAAACAAGTTAAGAGTAGGTATGGGCGGGCTGGCTTGCATATTACAGAGGCTGTGGCGTCTGATAAAACTGGTAGCGTCAAAGTAGTGTGGTTTAATCAGCCTTATAGAGCTACTGGTCTTAGGGCTAACGAACTTTACTATCTATCTGGATTATTTGAATACCGTTATAATAGACTTTCAATAATTAACCCAGCTGTTGAGTTAGTATCGGCATTTCCAATAAATACTGCCCGAATAGTGCCGGTTTATAGAGAAACAAAGGGATTAACATCTCGTCAGATACGCAATAATCTTAAAACTATCTTGTCTTTGCCGTCGTTAGTCCCAGACACTTTACCAGAAGATATTGTCGCAGACCAGAAGTTGATTAGTCGATATAGGGCACTGAAATTAAAGCACTTTCCGACAAATCTCGCTGATTTAAGTAGGGCTGATGAGCGATTAGGTTTTGAGGAATTATTTGAGTTGATACTAGCCTCGCAGTATATCAGAAGAGAACTCAACAAATTCGGAGGCTGTAAGATCAAGTTTGATCTGGCGTTGGCTCGAAAATTTGTTAAACATTTACCTTTTGAGTTGACTGATGCGCAAAAAAAGGCGGTTTGGCAAGCATACCTTGATATGGATTCTGGTCGAGTGATGAACAGATTAGTTGAGGGAGATGTTGGATCTGGCAAGACAGTGGTTGCCGTAATGATCGCTGTTATGGTAATTGCCTCTGGGTACCAGGTTGCTTTTTTAGCACCAACAGAACTTTTAGCATTGCAACATGCGCAAACAATTAAATCATTGTTAGAGCCTTTAGGTTTTGCTGGAGAGATTGCCTTGTTGGTCGGTGCGCAAACCTCCAAGCAGAAGCAACAGTTGCGTCAAGACATAGCTACTCACCAAAAGTCATTTATTATCGGGACGCATACTTTACTGCAAGATAATGTGGATATTCAAAAATTAGCCTTGGTAATTGTTGATGAACAGCATCGTTTTGGGGTGGCACAGCGTCAGAAACTATTAAGTAAGGTGGGTCATATGCCTCATATGCTAAGCTTAACAGCTACACCTATCCCCCGTAGCTTGGCTTTAACAATTTTTGGAGAATTAGAAATCTCACTATTAAAGCACAAACCAAGTAATCGCCTACCCATAATATCAAAACTGGTTAATCCAACAGATAGAGATAAGGTTTATCAGCATATCTCTAGTCAAATTAATGAGGGGAGGCAAATATTTGTTGTTTGCCCCCTAATTGAAGAATCTGACAAGTTGCAAGCTAAGTCAGTAGATGCTACTTACAAAGAGATAAAAAAGGCTTTTTCAAAACATCGAGTAGGGTTGTTGCACGGTAAACTTAAGACAGAAGAAAAGCAATATACAATGGAGCAGTTTCTTGCTAAAGAGATTGATATTCTTGTCTCAACTACTGTAATAGAGGTAGGGGTAGATGTACCCAACGCCACAGTAATGATGATTGAGGCTCCGGAAAGATTTGGTTTAGCTCAACTTCACCAGTTAAGAGGGCGTGTTGGGCGGAGCTCTCATCAAGGATTCTGCTATTTTATGCTTTCTGATTCAATGTCGGTTTCTCGTAGGTTGCGTGCTATAGAGTCAACCTCTGATGGCTTTAAGCTGGCCGAGCTGGATCTGCAAATAAGAGGTGCTGGTGCCTTATACGGGACTAGCCAACATGGTCAGTTAGATCTTAAAATTGCCGATTTTACAGACTCTATGCTGATTGCTCGCGCTCAAAAGTCAGCAAAAAAGTTTATGACTAATGCCCAAAATTTGATAAAATATCCGTGTATTTATCAAAAGATTCAAGAACTTCAATCAGTTGTTCATCTGAATTAATTTAAAGGATCAAAGCGGTCGCATTTTTGCGATAGTTAATAATCAAAATGTATTCTGGTACAACATTAACTCCTATATCAGGTCGAGTAATGGGTGCTCATCAAAAGTTTGATAGAGTGGCGCGTAATCAGCTTTCAAAATTATTGCCTGATGATAGCCTATTTCCTAAAAGTCGCAAAATTTTGCATTTTGAGGGTCGTAAAGGCCCGGACGCTATCAAGCGCAAAAGCCCAGCAAAAGACGAACCTTGGCATTACTATAGCCCCTTTGACAATAGTGACTCACAACTTATAGAGCTAATTGAAGATCACTATCATCAATTAGTAACAGAACTGAAGAAGAATAATCAAGAACGCATCGCCTTTGAGGCATCTTGGTTAGCCCATGCCATTGTTGATGGCTTAACGCCGGCACATCACTACCCTTACGAGGAGGAACTTAGTAAAATACGAGGTTCAAGCAAGGAAACCCGGACAACAATTAGAGAAAAGGTTTTGCCAAAAGGTGATACAAAGCGAGATACTCTTAAAAAAAGCTGGAAGGTTTATGGGCCTAAAGGGTTGATGAGCACACATGGTTTTTTTGAGGTAGGAGTGGCGTTTATTATTGCACCACTAAGCTTATCAAATGCAACAATCAGCCAACAAGAGATTTTGCACGCTCAAGATATAGGAATGGTGGAGTTGTTTCGCCGTACAGCACGAGAAATAGCCATCCTAGATATGTACGATAGGTTTCGGAGTAAAGGCTGGTCAACGAAGCTAATGATGGATGTGCGTAACAAATTAGCACCAGCAATAGTTAAGGCAATTACGCTGTCGTGGTACCTTGCTTTAGTCGACGCGGGTTTAGTAGAGCGACAGATAGCAGAAGAGGTATGAGGATCATATCAGGTATTTATAAGGGTCAGACAATTTCGGCACCCTCTGGACATAAAACCCATCCTATGAGCGAAAAAATGCGAGGGGCTATTTTTAACTCTTTGGGTGACATTGACGGGTTATCCTTTTTGGATGTCTATAGTGGTAGTGGTGCAGTAGCTCTAGAGGCAAAAAGTCGGGGAGCAACAGAGGTTGTAGCGATAGATTCTGATAAAAAAGCAATAGCAACCATTAAAGAAAATGCACTTGCTTTAGGGGCAGAGATAAAAATAACACAGGCAAATATCAGTTCTTGGCTAGACAATAATCCACAAAAAAAATTCTTTATCGTCGTAGCCGATCCACCTTATGATAAAGTAAACCAGACTCATCTAAGCAAGCTATTAAAAGCTATTTTACCTAGTGGGATATTTGTTGTATCTTTGCCAAGTGCATATAATTTGCCAGTTGATGAGGGCTATTTTGTTTTGTCTATTAAGAAATACGGTGATTCTAGTCTGGTATTTATGCGAAAGCTGGGGTAAAATAAAACTCGTAACTCTGATTTACGGGCGAGTGGTGGAATTGGTAGACACGCTAGTCTTAGGAACTAGTGTCGCAAGACGTGAAGGTTCAAGTCCTTTCTCGCCCACCATCAAGCGATTTTTTGCAGAAATTGAGCGCATTCGCGCTCTTTTTTGTTTGGTTGCGCGCAGCGCAAACCAAGGGTTTTTCAGGGGGGAAATGGGAAATTGGTCGTTGCTGGCAACGACTTTTTTGTTTTTCATGAGCAGGTTCAAGCCATCAATTTTGCGTAAACCCTCGCGCAAGGCTTCGTGCGGCGTGTTTTCGCCGATTTCACAGAGTGAAACGGCGGTTTTGACCCATTCGCGCATAGGTTCAATCCAAAAGTCAGCGCGGGCGGCGATTTGCTCAATTTTATCTTCCAGTGTCTTTTTCTCGCTCATCAGTTCGGCGCGGCGTTCGCGGTAGTCGTCCTGTTCAATATCGCCGTCCATGTAGATATCAAAAAGCCGCTTAAGCTTGCCAGTCAGTTCGTCAAGTGTTGTGCGGTGCGCGGCAAGTAACGCTGTGCTGGCTTGCAAAACAGTCTGTTCGTCTTGTTCTAGGCGTTTAAGTATAAAGTCGCCCATGCTTTTCGGCATAGCGAAAGACTGGACTATGGGCACTAGCTGGCTGGCAAGCGCGTATTCGCGCAGTTCCGGTTCAGAACAAGCCACCTTTTTACTTTTGCGCGTACAACGGTAGTAGGTGTACTCGTGGACATTGCCGTTTTTCTGCCGCTTTACTTTATGTGCGCCAGTAACAAAACAATTGCAGTTCGCGCAGCGCACCAGCATTGTTAGTGGTTGCGGCGTGGTGGCTTGTTTCTGAACGCGCCCGCGCTGGGTCAAAGCCTTTTGCACGCGGTCAAACAATGGCTTGTCCACTATGGGCGCATGCTTGCCCTCATGGACTTCGCCAGCATAGGTAAAGTGTCCATAATAAAAGATGTTGGAAAGCATGTGTCTGACCCGCGTTTCGTGCCACTTCTTACCGCCCGCAGATTTTGGGTCGTTTCTGGTTCTCCTGCGCCCTTTGGTTGCCACGCCCTTAGCAAACAAAAAGTCCGCTATATCGCCACAGGTTTTGTTACCGCCCGCGTACATCTCAAAACATTGGCGCACCAGTGGCGCGGTTTTCTTGTCTAT
>CAZMFO010000010.1:26862-27625 GCA_964565615.1 uncultured Candidatus Saccharibacteria bacterium
TTTTGTTCGCACATCATTGTTGTAGCCGAACGGTACAACACTTGGGTAATGCCCCTCGCGGACTTTTTGCCGCAAACCTCGCTTAGTATTGACCGACAGATTATCTACGTACTGCTTGGACGAATTAAACTCATTAGCCAGCATATATTTGCCCTGCGGCGTGTTCTCAAACCAAAAATGCGGAAACTTCAAATCGCACAGCACATTTTCGTCCAGCATATAGATAATCTGTCCGCTATCTATGGAGTTGCGAGAGAGCCTGTCGGGTAGCCACGCCAAAATCCCATTGGCTTCGCCAGCTTCAATACGTTGCAACATTTTATTAAACTTTGGGCGGCCAGGCTTTTTCGCTGTTTGCTTCTCTATGATGATATCAACGATAACTATTCCCATGCGCCGCGCGAACTCTTTGAGTTCGGCGATCTGCGCGGCAATAGATAGCACCTGTTTATCTTCTACGTCCGTAGACTTGCGGACATACAGAAAATACACGACCTTTTGCATTAGCGGATACATTGTTTACCCCCTTGAACTCAAATAGCCGCCTCGCTGGACACAACTTCCGAGAAAACTCAAAAATTGTACGAGACGGCTATTCAAGCCAAACAAAAAGTTTCCTCGTTAATAAGTTGTGTCCACTTCCATAATAGCACAAAACGAGGTTGTCGGCTTTGCCGACCAGAAAACAAAAAACCGCGCTACTTGTAGCGCGGCAATTTCCCATTTCCCCCCTGAAAAACCCTTGGTTTGCGCTGCGCGCAAC
>CAZMFO010000011.1:0-24556 GCA_964565615.1 uncultured Candidatus Saccharibacteria bacterium
AGATCCTTTAACATTTCTACGGTTTACGCTTGTTCCATGTTAGTTGACTGAACCGTAACTCCTTAGATAGTTTTTTTTGCGACTTATGCACAGCTATTTATGCTAGTTGCCGATATTTTTGCTTAATGAGGCGATTGGACCCATTACGCTAGCCGCGATAAGCCCGACAACACCACCTAGTACGACGATCATTACAGGCTCTATTATGGAGCTTAGCCCGTCAACGGTTGCCGAAACTTCTTCCTCGTAAAAGTCGGCAACCTTTACTAGAATGGTATCTATTTGTCCGGTCTCTTCTCCGACAGCTAGCATTTGTGAAACAATTGGCGGAAAATGCGAACCATTGCTTAAGCTTTCGGATAGCTGTTTACCGTTTTTTACATCTGTAGCAGCAGTTTCTAGCTCTTTTTGGAATACCTTATTGCCAATTGCCGCACCAGTAACTTCTATCGCGTCTAGCACCCCTACGCCCGCTGACATTAAAGAGGCAAAGGTTCTAGCAAATCTAGCTACCGCAATCTTGATAATAATAGTATTAATAATGGGGATTCTAATCAGAATGGAATGAAATTGATACTTACCTTTCGGAGTGTTGATGTAGCGTTTTAGCAAAAAGACTCCAACCACAGTTGCAACAACAATCAGGGGTGCCTGAGAACGCATAAAATCACTAAGAGCTAGCATTGCTTTTGTGTAGATGGGCAGTTCGGCATCTTCACCACCCAGATCAGTTAAGATTTTACCGATTTTAGGGATGACAAAAATCATTATTCCAAAAAAGGCCAGAATAGTTATCGACAAAATCGCAATAGGGTAAGTCATAGCACTCTTTACTTTTTTGCGCATACTTGAGTCTCGTTCAATTTGAGACGCTAGTCGCTTAAGTATGTCGTCTAAGATACCGCCAGCTTCCCCAGCTTTAACCATATTGATATAGACATCCGAAAAGACTTTGGGGTATTTAGCAAAGCCATCGGCAAGAGGTAGCCCACCCTCAACATTTTTGCTGATATCGCCAATAATCGTCTTGAACCCTTTATTTGGTGCCTGTATCTGCAAAGTTGCTAATGCTCTAGATAGGGGCACTCCTGCCGAAACCATAGTAGAGAGTTGTCGGGTAAAAACAGCTAGGTCATTAAGTTTGATTTTTTGTCCAAAAGAAAGGTTAATACCGCCTTTTGATTTATGCTCTTTGACAATTATTGGGTGAATATTTTGTTTTTTTAGGCTAGTAATGGCTGCTTCTTTGCTTCTAGCAGATAATGTCCCAGAGATTGTTTTGCCATCTTTAGTCGCTGTGTATGAGAACTCTTCCATAGTTTTTTAAGCCTCTCTAGTTACCCTCAGGATTTCCTCAATACTGGTTTGTCCACGCAAGGACTTAACTAGGCCGTCGGTTTGCATTGTTAGCATACCCTCTTTGACAGCTTGAGATTCAATAACTTCGCTAGTAGCATTGCCGACAATTAGTTTTTGGATTTCACTAGTGTTTTCCAGAACCTCATAAATACCCATTCTGCCTTTATAGCCAGTGTGATTACAAGCATCACAGCCACCGTCGTGGGCTCGCCAAAGATGTAAGATAGAAGTTTCGCTGGTAGCCAGTTGATTAGTGTCTTTTGTTTCGTTGCTTGAGTCAGTAACACCAATTCCACCACTTATTGCCGATTGTTCAAGTTGGTGCAACCAAGCAAATTTTTCTGGACCATCTATTCGAAAGGTTTCCTTAAGTTGTTGTAGCGATTTATCATCTGGCGTAAACTGCTCTTTACACTCTATACACAATCGTCTAATTAATCTTTGTCCAACTATGGCACGAACAGTCGAGGCAATCAAGAAGGGTTCAACATCCATATCAAGAAGACGAGGCAAACAGGTGGCGGCGTTGTTGGTATGGAGCGTTGAGAATACTAAGTGCCCTGTAAGGGCTGCTTGAACGGCCAAGTTAGCAGTTTCGCCATCACGAATTTCGCCAACCATAATAACATTGGGGTCTTGTCTAAGCAAAGCCCGCAAACCGTTGATAAATGTCATTCCAGCCACAGGGTTGACTTGGGTTTGATTAGCTCCGTTAACACGATATTCTACCGGGTCTTCAACAGTTGAGATGTTAACAGAGGGCTTATTAAGAATACTTAACACACTAAATAAGCTGGTGGACTTACCCGATCCAGTCGGTCCTGTTACTAAAATCATACCATAAGGCTGTACTATTGCCCGATTGATTGCATCTAGAGCACCGTTCCAATACCCTAGTTCTTCAAGCTTAAGAGCTTTAGAAGATTCGTCCAAGATACGCATCACAACTTTTTCGCCATCCATTATAGGTAAAGTAGAAACACGCAGAGCGTATAGTTGGCCACTAACTTGGATTTTAAAGCGACCATCTTGCGGAGCGCGACGCTCGTCAATTTTTAGGTTAGAGAGTATCTTAATTCGCGATACAATGGCGGCCATTACTTTTTTGGGGAGTTTGTTAGCTTCTCGTAAGACTCCGTCAACACGATATCTAACCGACACAAAATCTTCGCGCGGTTCTATATGAATATCACTAGCACCGGCTTTAATCGCGTATTCAATTATAAGATTGACTGTTTGGGCGGTTGGTGAGTCTTCTGCTAGGTCTTCGGCCTTAACTTCTTCGGTCTCCTCCTCTTTTTCTTCGCCAATAACCTTAGTTAACTCACTGCCTATATTGCCCCTGTACAGGTCGATTGCTGCTTGGATATTTGATTTGGAGGCAAGATGGATTACGATTTCTGATCCAAGTTGTTTTTGGAGTAAGTTGACGACCTCTATATCGTCGGGGTCTTCCATAGCTATCTGTTTGTTGCCGTCTTTGTCAATTCCAAAAATAACGGTACGATATTGCTTGGCTAATCTTTCTGGCATCTGTCGCAAAACATCCAGAGGTATATCTCTTGGATTAAAATCGGCATAAGGAATATCAATTTCTTGGACATATAACTTCGTTAAATCGTCTTCTGATATTAGACTACTTTTGACGGCTAGTTCTTGGAGTGTCTGCTTGCCTTCCACCGCCTGTTGGCGAAGGGTGGCAATCTCATCAATAGTAATTTGAGGGGTAGCTTGGAGGAATTTCTCCATCAATTCATCTGAAATCTTCATAACTGCTAGGTATTATAGCTAAGAACTTAAATCATAACCAGTTTTGACCGGGCTTTCTTATAACTAGCATAATTTTGCCAATAATAGCTATACCACTTTCTACTTAACAAAAATGGTATACTATTATAAGTACCAATAGATAGAGAAGGGGAATTAAATGGTAGATAAAAAAGATGTAAAAACGCAGGAATCGGGCAAAACGCAAGCATTGAATTTGGCTTTGGATAATATAGAAAAACAGTTTGGCAAAGGCTCAATTATGCGCTTGGGTGATGCTCACAAGGTGGTGGTAGAATGCATCCCAACAGGTAGTTTAGCACTAGATTTAGCGCTTGGTGGAGGTTTACCAAAGGGCAGGATTATTGAAATCTATGGTCCAGAAAGTTCCGGAAAAACTACTATTGCCTTGCACGCCATTGCCGAAATTCAAAAATCTGGTGGCACGGCCGCCTTTATTGATGCCGAGCATGCACTTGACCCTGCGTATGCTAAACGACTAGGGGTAAATGTTGAAAGTCTTTTGATTTCACAACCAGACAACGGCGAGCAAGCACTTGAAATAACCGAAACTCTAGTTCGCTCAAATGCAGTTGATTTGGTAGTAGTTGATTCTGTTGCCGCACTTGTGCCTCGTGCCGAGATTGAGGGCGATATGGGCGACAGCCATATGGGCTTGCAGGCACGGTTGATGAGCCAGGCTTTGCGTAAATTAACTGGTGTCATCAACCGTTCAAAAACTACCGTGATATTTATTAACCAAATTCGTATGAAGATTGGCGTAATGTTTGGCAATCCAGAAACCACCACTGGTGGTAACGCACTTAAGTTTTATGCTTCTGTGCGTATGGATATTCGTCGGGTGAGCCAGATTAAACAAGGCGAAGAAGTCATTGGCAATCATTGTCGAGTAAAGGTTGTAAAAAACAAAATTGCTCCACCGTTTAGGCAGGCGGAGTTCGACATTATGTACAACAAAGGAATTAGCCGTTCGGGCGATGTTTTGGATCTAGCGGTAGATAAAGGTATTGTTGATAAATCTGGTGCTTGGTTTGCTTATGGTGGCAGTAAGATTGGGCAAGGACGAGAAGCCACTAAAAAATATCTAGAAGACAATCCAAAGATTATGGAAGAAATTGCTAGTAAGGTGACTGAAGCCTCATCCCAGGAGTAGGCAATGAAAAAGGCTGTGTTGTTGCATGGAACTGATGGGAGTCCAAAAAAAATATGGTTTCCTTGGCTAAAACATCAACTAGAAGAAAATGGTTATGAGGTTTTTGCGCCAGAACTTCCGCAAAACCATACCCCAAACAAAATTGTTTATGATAAGTTTCTAAAAAATTCCGGTTGGGATTTCGCTAACAATATATTGGTTGGCCACTCCTCAGGGGCTACCACTGCATTGAACCTTTTGAGCTCTGATTGGTTTCCTAAGGTTAAGGCGACCGTGTTAGTTGGAGTATTTCTTAACGAGAGGCTACTTAAGTCTGTATCTCCGGACTGGTACGATAGCAGGCAGTTTGAGCGCTTGTTTAAAGACGAATACGACGCAGGTGTATTAAAGGTTAAGGGTGGCAAAATATATTTTGTTCACGGTAGTGACGATCCGTATTGTAGCATTGACGATGCTAAAGATCTCTGTAATCAAGTCGAGGGAACATTTATAACAATACCACGCGGGGGACACCTATCGGCTTCATGGAACACAACTGAAGTACCTCAAATTATTGACCAGCTTAAGGTCGACAGTGTCTTATGAAAATAACAAGTATTAAACAGCAGGTTAAGCGAGCAGATCGTTACTCAATATATGTTGACAATAAATATTCATTTAGCTTGTCCGAACAGGGGCTATTAAGTGCTAACATTAAACTTGGTCAAGAAGTTACAAATTTAGAATTAAAAGAACTATTAGATAAAGCAGAAGACGATAAAGCCTATATGAGGGCGTTAGATTATCTGTCTAGACGACCAAGAAGTAGGTGGGAGGTTGGAGAATATCTATCTCGAAAAGGTTATAAAGACAACACCATAACCACAATACTTAACAAGTTAATTAAAAGGGGATATATTGATGATAGTAAATTTGCTGAAAGTTGGGTGCGTAGTCGTCGAGCACTTAAACCGATAAGTAAGCGCAAACTAATGTACGAATTACAACAAAAACGAATTTCAAAATCTATCGTTCAGACAGTTTTAGAACAAGACGATACAGATGAACAACTTGTTTTAAGTGATTTAGTTGCAAGAAAACGACAACAAACTAAGTATCAAGACGAGCAAAAGTTAAAAGCGTATTTAGTTCGTCAAGGATTTAATTTTGATGATATTAACGCTGTTCTTGGTGGTCGGTGAGTTATTTTTAAGCAATAGCAGGCATAGGCGAGCTATCTTTAGCGGTCGCCTCACTTACAACAATTCTCTGATGAGTAACTTCTAGTATTTGGGAACGGTCTATCAATAATGCTCCACCTGTAAAACTCTTAATTATAGATTGGCTGATGTGGAGCTTTTGAATATAAAAGTTATCACTATCTAAAGCGTAGTCTGTAACCTTCCCTAGTTTTCTTTTTTGATCAGAAACCACATTTTTTCCTAGCAGATTAAACTGATGAGAAGTTACTTCTTTAAGTCGGATGAGTTCACCCGGATTAGAAAGGGCTTCGTGATCATTTACTAGTACACCTTCCGGCAGAATATCTCTTATATCTTGAGCTAATACAATAACATGCTGGCGACTTTCTGAGTCTGTCGCATGCCAACCCTCTATTTTTAGGTTGTAGGGGTTTATGATGGCCTCATTCATCATTCCTATTGGCCTACCAATCTGCAGGCTTAAAATTGGCTTTCCTAACAATGACTGCCCAAGCATTAACATCAAAGATTATTATAGACTATTTTTCGTGTTTTGGATTTTTGGCAACTGTTCAATACAATTATGTTGTGCATAATAAACAGTTTAAGTCTAGGTCTCCAGAGGAAACGCAAGAATTGGCAATGATAATTGGTGCCAACCTACGCGGTGGTGAGCTTATTGAATTGGTTTCTGATGTTGGAGGAGGCAAAACAACTTTCGTGAAGGGGCTAGTGAAGGGGGCTGGTAGCAAGGACCATGTTTCTAGCCCGACATTTTCAATTAGTAAAGAGTATCATACAAAAATGTTTAAGATAGTTCATTTTGACTTTTATCGATTAACTGATGCCGAGTTAATGGATTATGAGATTCTTGAGGCAGTTGATGATAAGCAATCAGTCGTTGTTGTTGAATGGTCCGATATTGTTCAACACATTCTACCAAAAGACAGAGTGCGTATTAAAATATCTACCATAGCCGAAGCCCAGCGTACATACGACATTTCTATGCCTAGTAAATATGAATATTTGATAAAAGGATTGCCAGCATTGAGTTAGTATGCAAGAATTAAGAATAAGCAAAATAAAGTAGAAAAGGATAAGAAATGGACCCAAATAATCAACCAACTAACCCAATCCCATCAGTACCACCAACTGCACCAGTACCACCAACTACACCTCCTCCAACACCTCCGATTGTACAGACCCCTCCTCAAACCCCCGCTTCACCACAACCAGCTACACCTCTAACATCCACACCCCCTATGGGAGGTACCCAACCCCCCAAAAAGAGCCACAAAGGTTTAATAATTGGTTTAATTATCGGGGGGATTTGCCTATTAATTATTCTGGCACTGTTGTTTATCTTTTTTGTCTTTATTAAAGGATCACAGGCCTCGACGACCTCAAGTCTGTTTATGAGGGCTATGACGACAGGTGATGTCAATACCGCACTAACATTGACAGATGGTAGCGATAGCACTAAGACTTTTTTGCAAGGTATGGCACCCGGTGTTAAAGCAACACGGTTTTCTAGGGTAGAATCAACAGAAAAGGCTGGCAAAAGTTACTATCTATATTTATTGCACGGGGCAACGAACAAAAAGGCACGAACAGTATTACAAAAGACCGATAATAAATGGTTAGTGATTGAGTTTGTTGCTGGAGAAAATGTCGCTTTAGTGGGTGGGAGTAGTTCTTCGGCAGATGTCAAGACCCAACCACAAGCTACTTCTCAACCCAGTAGCGGACAATGTTTGGTGCAGTCAGACTTTGATAATTGGTACAGTAACTTATTTGCACCGGGAGGAAAGACGGCAACGGCTAGTGGGCTTCACTACGAAAACCCAAATACGCCATACAGTTCTAATGTTCATTTTGAGCCAGATTCAACAGATACCAGTACAGACATTACTGGTGCTGTAAAGAATATGGCTGATCTAGCAAAGGATCCTTCTGTTAGAGGTAAAGAATTCACTATTAGGCTTTATGGCGGTGTTGCCACCTCGCAGGCCGATAAAGATTTTGCTAACAAGCGTGCCGAGAAGGTTAAATCCGAGTTGATTGCAAATGGGGTTCCTGCCGATAAAATTGTGATTGATCCGGGCACATCTGCTACAGACTATGAGAGTAACCCTAACGATGTTTCCAAACAGATGAACAGGGTGGTTGTACTTAAATTTGTTTCAACTTGTGGTGCATCTTCTGGTCAACGCTAAAGACACGGCTGGTCAATGACATTAACAATCAGGACAGACAAACCAGAAGCTGAAGTAGGCTTGTTTTTTCGGGCTGGGCAAGAACGACAATATACAAAGTGGCAAGCCCATAGAGAACTATCTAAAACAATTCATATTAAGATAGAACAGTTATTACGAGCAGAAAATATGGATTGGAGCGGGATCTCTGGTATTGTTTACTACAAAGGACCGGGGAGTTTTACTGGGTTAAGAATTGGTTTGGCTGTCGCTAATAGCTTAGCTTACAGTTTGGGGGTTCCAATTGTAGGCACAAAAGGCGATGAGTGGGTGGCAAAAGGGGTTTTAGGGCTATCCGACAATAAGGACGAAAAGATAGGCAAGGTTGAGTACGGCAATCAGCCAAGCATTACTACTCCAAAGAAGTAACTGTGCATAAGAGTTGTTATTAAGTCAACAACTTGCAAAATAATACTTGACATCAAAACAGTTTAAGCTTAAGCTCTAAGCATAGTATAATAAACATCAAAAAGGAGTATTTATGAACAAACAAAAAAACTTAATCAGAATCAGCTTATTCGTCGCTATGTTGCTGGGTACATTATTAGTCAGTCGCGGAGAGGTTTTTGCTGCCACAAAAACATGGGACGGCGAAGGCTCTGATGATAACTTTAGTACGGCAAGTAACTGGGATGGCGATACGGCACCGGTTAACGGTGATAGCGTTGTATTACCAAGTGATGTAATCTTTTCTGGGTGCTCGGGTTCCAGCGAGGTAACTTTAAATAATGATCTTGATTCTGCAAGCGTTACTTTTGCCGGTGTGTCTGTGTCGGGCTTGGCTCCAAATGGCTGTAGTCCAGTTCTTACAGTGTCTGGTAATGAAATAAAATCTTCTGGCGATATTATTGGTAATAATGGGGGCAATTCATGGGATAAGCTATACTTAGAAGTTCCACTAACATTAACAAGCTCTGCAGAAGTTAGGGCTGTTGGCTCTACATCTTCTCTTTCTATAGGAGCTAATAATGTAACTGTTATAGCAGTAGCCTTTGGAGGTGGTGTTTCTGGAGGTGGAAATCTAACTATTGATAGTAGTCATCAATATGCTGGCAGTTATGGGGGCGTTTGTAGCTCCATTGCAACTCCGATACCTTTCGCTGGGAACAGCTCTGGATTTTCTGGTGGGTTAATTAATGTAGCAACAGAATCCTCTCTCACTATTAGTCCTCAGACTAATGATATAGCACGCCACGCCTCTAGCTTTACTAGTAGTGGTAGCTTTGACTTTGCGTTAAACAATGGTCAAGATATGGAGTTTAATAAAGACATTACACTGAATGGTGGTAACATCACTATCCAACAGCAGTCTTATAGCGATTGCGAAGCTCTTTCAACAAATAAAAAACTTACTATTAGTGGTAATGTTACCTTAACAGCAGATACTACATTTAATATGAATATGGCAGATGTTCATTTTGCAGGTACAGTGACAGGTAAGCAACATATAAAAGTTGCCGAAGGTCAGACCGGAAAGGTAACATTTGCCGATGGTACCTCCATAGAAAGTGCACTAAAAAAACTTAAGATTGATGCGGTAGCAGACTGCGACCATCTCTATAGTGCAGGTTTGGCAAATAATAGCGTAACTGTTAATGTTGACTGTACCACTAGTGAGTTTTATCGCTTTGACAACCCCATGTATCCACTAGAGGTTCGTGGTATTCTTGGTGGTAACGGCAAAACGGGTCATATTAAGGTGCTTTCTGGCGGAAGAATAGCTCCCGGCTTAAGCCCCGGAACAATAACCGTTAGCAATATAGAATGGGTAGAAGGTGGAGTATACGAATTTGAAATTGGACAAACTGGTGCTGATCAAATTATTGCAAACGGGACAGTTACTTTAGGAAACGGAACTTTGAGTGTTGTTCGCTTTGAGGGTTATGTTCCAAAGGCAAACGATGTTTATACAATTATCGCAAATGATGGAGCTGACGCAGTTGTAGGAACATTTAAAGATCTGCCAGAGGGTGCTACATTTACAAATAGCGATGGAGCAGTTTATAGGATTAGCTATAAAGGGGGTGATGGTAATGATGTAACCCTAACAGTTGTTACAGCTCCCAAAGTGCCGAATACCGGCTTTAATATGTTAAAGAACAATCCTATTCTTACTTTGCTAGTAACTTCAGGTTCTGCCCTAGCAATTGCTCTAATCGCACGAAGAGTAAACACCAAACACGCATAACCTAGCTACTACTTTTTACAAATACCAAAAAATAACAAAATGGAACAAAAACAGAAGTTACGGCTTGATGCCCTAGAACTATCGGATCGAATGCGAAGCTATCGTCCTAGACCAACTGATCGTGTTGTACCTCGAGGTAGCACTACTCATCTTCAGCGACGAATGGGTATGGATGTGTGGGAGCCGATTAACATTGCTTCGGCTAATTTAGTTAAGGCCAATCAGCAAGCTGATAATGCTAAAAAAACCCTATTTACGAATAAGCCAAGTAGTCAGGTAGTGTCAGCTAATAGACAGTCTGGCCAAGATGCCTCAAATCGGTTGGCGGTTAGTGGTGTTAGTGAGCAATTACAGTCTCCGACAGGCGTAGATACTTTTAGTAATTCTAGAGATCAGCAAACTAAGGTTCACCGACCAAAGCGATTAACAATGCTCCAAAGAATTAAGCTTCCAAAATCTAATTATTTATTATATGGTATGGCAGTTGTAATCTTTTTGATAGGTTTAGCGGTAACTTTTCGGTCCTATAAGATAGACAGCAAGATTGCCCAGACAGTTTCGGCCCAAGCCACAGACACTAGTGGTAATTTTGATGATGTTGATGAGAATAAGCCTAGCGATGCTGATGTGGGTGCTTACAGTGTGGCACCAGATTTACCAAAGATAGTGACTATCCCTAAGCTAAATGCAAAGGGTCGAGTAAGGCAAATGACCATTGGCAAGGACGGTCTGTTAGAATCTCCAAAAAACATTTACGACGCCGGATGGTTTAATCAAAGTGCTAAGCCCGGAAGTCAAGGCGGAGCAGTTTTGCTGGATGGTCATGTGTCCGGACCAACGCAAAAAGGGGTGTTCTATAAGCTAGAATCACTAAAAAAAGATGATATCGTAACAATTGAACGAGGAGATGGGCAAAAAATAGATTACAAGGTCGTTAGGGTGGAGGTCAAAAAGGCTACAGATGTTGATATGGCACAAATGCTATTGCCTGTTACTCAAGGATCGCATGGTCTGAACTTAATAACTTGCACCGGCAAGTTTAACTCTTCTAGCAAAACTTATGAAGACAGGGCATTGGTGTTTACTCAGGTCAGTCGCATTTACTAATTTTGTAGTACAAAAAGTAAAATAGCAGTATAATTATTTGTAGGATATATTTTTTGGGATAAATCCGACTTATTTTTTAATTGATTTGTTATTCTGATTATCGACTAAAGAAGTGATAGTGATTGTCGTGTTCTCAGATACGATAAAAGAAAGGAAACAACGATGGATCCAATTACCATAGTGTTAGCTGTGGCTGGTTTGGCTGTCGGGTTTGGTGGTAATGTATTAATTACTCGTCAAAAGCTCGGCAAAGCCGAAGAAAATGCCAAGAAAGAAATTGACAAAGCAAAAAAAGAGGCTCGCAAGATTGTTCAAGATGCCCGAGAGGATGCAGTTAAGTTAGCAGAAGAGTCCCGCAAGGAGGAGCAACAAAGACGAAGAGAGCTTAAAGATATTGAAAAGCGCCTACTAGATAGAGAAGAAACATTAGACAAAAAACTAGATCAACTAGACAAGCGTAACGAAACATTACGAAAGAGCGAGGACGAAGTTGAGGCTCTTAAAGAAGAGATCCGCAAAATACGCACTAAGCAACAAGAAAAACTTGAAAAAGTAGCCAAATTATCAAAGACTGATGCAACCGAGAAGCTAATGCAAATGACCGAGCGTGACATAAAAAACGATCTTTCTGGATTAATTACCAAACTTCAAACAGAGGCACAAGAGCAGGCCGAAGAAAAGGCGGGGTTGATTATCGTATCTGCTATGGAGCGTATGGCGAGTGAAGTAACGGCCGAAAGGACAATTACCAGCGTTAAGCTGGATGACGAGGAGATGAAGGGAAGAATTATTGGTAAAGAAGGGCGTAATATTCAATCTCTTCAAAGAGCGACAGGAGTCGATATCATCGTAGATGATACACCCGGGTATATTGTGCTTTCAAGCTTTGACCCTGTACGGCGTGAGGTTGCCAGACAGGCGGTAGAAATGCTTCTTAAAGATGGCCGTGTTCATCCCGGTCGTATAGAAGAAGTTGTTGATAAAGCACAAAAAAATGTTCAGAAAGATGTTGTTCGTGCTGGTGAAGATGCCGCACGAGAAGTCGGCATAATTGGTATGCCTAAAGAAATTTTGCAGATATTGGGCGAGCTTAAGTATCGAACATCCTATGGACAAAATGTGTTAAAGCATAGTACTGAAATGGCACACATTGCCGGCATTATTGCCGAAGAGGTCGGAGCTGATGTTAAGATAGCAAAATATGCAGCACTGGTGCATGATATTGGCAAAGCCCTAACTCATAAGATAGAGGGTAAGCACCATCACATAAGTGGTGAGATCTTGCGCAAATATGGCGCTCCAGAAGAGGTTGCTTTAGCGGCAGAGCAACATCATGATGATATGGAAGCTACAACAACCGAAGCCGTGATTGTTAGAGTGGTTGATGCCATAAGTGCCTCTCGACCGGGTGCACGAAACATAAGTGCCGAAAACTTTGCAGAGCGAATGAAGGAGCTCGAAAATGTCGCCAATAGCTTTAGTGGTATAGAAAAATCATATGCCATTAGTGCTGGGCGGGAGGTGCGAGTATTTGTTAAGCCACAAAGTATTGACGATCTTTCGGCAATTAAATTAGCACGAGATATTGCTACTAAAATTGAAAGCACAATGCAGTACCCAGGAACAATTAAGGTTAATGTAATTCGCGAAACTCGTGCTATAGAATTTGCAAAATAACTTTAGGATTAAATATGGCTTTTTACAGGGTGATGCAGTATAATTACCCTGTAATCGGGGTTTGGCGCAGTTGGCTAGCGCGCGCGGTTTGGGACCGCGAGGTCACAGGTTCGAGTCCTGTAACCCCGACCATAAGAGTGTAGTCTATTTACTTGGATGTTTATGGTCTGGCCTCTGTATCAGAGTAGGTATTTTCAGTGTTTGAGGTACCGGCAGAAGAAGGGCATCAATATGTAATTTGGAAGCCAAATGCCTTTAATGCAGATCGGGCAATTGTACAAGTTAAGTAGAGAGTTCAAGTAGGGTATAAACAATATAATTGTTGTGGTTATAACATATTATTGCATTTAATGCTCATCGGCTGGTATAATTTTTGATTATAAGCATAATTGGTGGGCAAGGAGGGTTTCCTGTTCATGAATAGTTTTAAATTAATCAACACAAGCTTGGTGTTTGTGGCGGTTTTGGTTGTCGGAGTGTTAGTGTTTGGTCGTACAAGTGTAGGTGCACAGGCGTTAATTAAAACAGACGATAACAAGCCAGCAGAATCATCACAAGGCGAGCAAAAGTCAAATGCCTATTCGTATGTTGCTCAAGCTGGTGATTCGTATAGTTTAATGGCACGCAAGGCTGTCCAAACTTATGGGATTATAAATAATGTTAACCTAAGTGGGGCTCAGATAATTTATGCCGAGACCAATCTAACAAAAGAAGCTGGTTCGCCAGTCTTATTGTTGGGGCAGAAGGTAGAGCTTAAAGAGGATTTAATAAAAAATTGGGTCAACAAAGCCAAAGAATTGAATGCCGATCAACAATCGGCATGGAATGTCTATGTTAAATACGCCAACTTTAACACAGATAAGGTTGGGCAAAGTAGCTAAAACACCCACTTCTAGATTCTATTGGTAAATTGCCGACAGTGCTACAATAATAGATATGCAAGCGTTAGCACTGGCGGTAGTGCCAGTTTTTGTCGTACTAATTATTACAGAACTGCTGTGGCGCAGTAATACATTGCGAGGTGAATCTGCTAGGAAGTTGGTGCATATTGTAGTAGGATTTTATGTTGCATTTTGGCCATTTATTATTGGGTATAAGACCATACAATTGATTAGCGTAGCTTTTTTGCTTACCGTTGCGGTATCGTTGAAGTTTGGGATCTTTAGGTCTATTCATGGAGTTGTAAGACGAACATGGGGAGAGGCCTTATTTGCGGTTGGTATTGGGCTAACAGCCGTTTTAGCAGATCAACCGTGGATTTTTACAGCTTGTATATTACATATGAGCGTAGCAGATGGTTTTGCAGCCCTTGCAGGAAAACGGTGGGGCAAGGGTAGTCGTTATTATGTAGTTGGTCACGAGAAAAGTATCGTTGGCACATCTGTATTTTGGATTTGCTCTTTAGTGATAACTGGCTTTGCACTAGCAAATATTTCTGGCTTGCAAGCAGATGCCTCAAAGTACCTGTTGTTGATACCGCTAGCTACTAGCTTGATAGAGAACTTTGGAATAGGAGGCACCGATAATGTTTTTGTGCCGATGACTGTTTACCTTTTCTTAACTTACCTTAGTTAGTATAGGCTTAATATCAGTTACCTATACCGAGCTTGTTGATTTATGGGGGTGCCTATCCTTCCAAGGGCCATGTGCGCGAAGGGCGTAGACAATTACAGTTATGTCAACAAACTCCTGGATGATTGCTCCACTAGTTGGGCTAAATCTACCAGTTGAATAAAGTAACATCAACCCAATGCTAATGCAAATACCGATCATAATACTTTGGGTGGCGATTTTTAGGGTTTTTTTGGCGATATCTAAACTTTGCGCTACTTTGTCTATATCGTCTAGCATAATTACTACATCGGCGGTCTCGCTGGCAGCCGTTGAGCCACGAGCTCCTAGCGCAATGCCAACTTCTGAAGCAGTTAAGACGGGGGCATCGTTTACTCCATCACCAACAAAGGCCACAGGTCTTTCTTTGATAGCTTCTATAGTTGTTAGCTTATCGGCTGGTAGGCAATCTGCCGAGAAGTTAGAAATACCAAGTTTTTTTGCAATGGCCTGAGCGGTGGTTTTGTTGTCTCCTGTAACCATTAAGGTATTTTTAATGCCCAGTCTTTTAATTTTGGCAAGCATTGATTTGCTCTCTGGTCGCAAAGCATCCTCAAAACTGATTGCTCCAATTACCTCATTATCAACCGCTACTAGAGCAGTTGTATCTGTTAGCGACGAGAGCTTAAATTGCTTAGGCAAGGAGATATTCTGGGCTTTAATATGATTATATTTGCCAACAAGCACCTGCTTACCATTGATCGCACCGATTAGCCCATTCCCAGTTATCTCTTTGGTATGCTTGACCTTTGGCAATTTAAGTCCTTTTTGTATAGCCTCATCAACAACTGTTAACGCTAATATGTGGTTAGAATTTTGCTCTAGCCCACCGGCATAAAATAAAACATCTAAGGATTTATGCTTTCCGAAGGCAGTAATTTTTTTGACTGTTGGCTTGCCCATTGTTAGGGTGCCTGTTTTATCAAATGCTATGGTTTTGATGTCGGCCAGCCGTTCAATTGCGCCACCGTTTTTGATGATAATTCCATAACGCGCCGCTCGACTTATTCCAGAAATAATGGCAATTGGTGCACCTAAAATTAGTGGGCAGGGCGTGGCGACTACCAAGACCTGCAAAAAACGCATTGGATCACTGGACATAATCCATGCCCCCCCTGCGATTACGAAAGAAATTAGGGTAAAAGGTATGCTGTAACGATCGGCTAGCCGAACAAAAGGAGATTGTGTCGTGGAGGCAGACCTAACAAGCTTAATAATCTGCTCGTACTGACTATCAGCAGAGGAGTGGATAGTCTTAATAGTTATTGTGCTATCAACAACAATGGCACCACTTAGTACTGTGTCGCCAGATTTTTTGCTTATTGGCAGACTCTCGCCTGTTAGGCTAGATTCGTCTAGGCTAGTATCGCCTTCAATGATTATTCCATCAACAGGTACAACCTCACCCGGCTTTACTAAGACCTTATCGCCAACAGCAACCTTGTTAACAGCAACATCAATTGTTCTTCGTCCTTTTATAAGGTGAGCCTTCTTTGGTGCATTGTCCATTAAGGCGCTAAGTTCAGCTTTGGCACGGTTTTCGGCATAGTCTTCTAGTGCTTCTCCTCCAGTTAACATAAGGACAATAATAATCCCCGCCCAGTACTCGCCCATTATTACAGAAGTGATTATTGCTGTTACGGCAAGGATGTCAACACCATAGGTGCCATCTCGTAAGTCTTCAATCATTCCCCAAACTAAAGGAACAGTATTGATAATTGCAATAATCGCTAGAACAATGTGCGAAGCTTTGGTCAGCCCCATAAAAGCAAGTATAAGGGCAATAATCATCGTAATGACTACCCAACCAAATTGATAATACTCTCTAAAAAATCGTCCAAGTCTTTTGAACACAAGTGCCTCCTGTTCGCAATAATTTCTCTAGCGTATTATAACAGATATTCTACTGCATAAGAGACAATTGTGAGTTACAATAAAGCATATGGTTTTAATGTTGGCTTTAAAGTGGTGGTACAAAGAGGGCTGGCTGTGGCTATGGCGAGGCGTCATTATTGAACGCAGTAGGTGGCTTAACGAGGCCTTTTCTATCTCGGCATTAGTTCGTACATGGATGTCTCCTTTTAAGCAAACATACAGTAGCGCAAAACAAGGTTCTATTGATTTAAGAGTTAGGGCAATTGTTGACAACTTTGTTTCTAGGCTAGTCGGAACATTACTAAGGACAGTTATTATTTTTGTTGGCTTATTGGGTATCGGCGTAACGCTTATTTTTGGGCTGGTCTCTATTTTAATATGGCCGTTTATTCCGTTGGCTCCAATCTTTGCGGTTATTTTATTTGTAAGTGGGGCAAGTGTATGAGCAATGCCTCAACCTTACATTGTAATAGCAAAAGCGACCGAGCAATTAAAGCTAGGGTGGCTAGTAAGCTAGACAATATATGGCTCCGTAACTCATTGATCTTATCTGTAGCTACCATCCTGCTAGGTGCAATTTGGTTATTATGGTTTGAGCACAACGCGACTGGCTGGCTGATGTTAATTCCTGCTAGTTTTCTCGGGATGTTGATTACTTGGTACTTCGGTGAGCTCAAAGACCTACCCCCTATTAATAGCATTGATAAAGCTAGGGATTTAAGTGATGTAATTAGTCGGCGCTTATTAGCTACTATTTTTGCCGATAATATGACCCCCAAAAGTCTCGCACAAGTTATTAGCAAACAACAAGGTGGTTACTTTTTTGGGGCACGATTTGGTATCGGCAAAGAATTTTTGCAACAGCTTTCGGCTGATGATGAGGGCTCAACCGCTTTGGTATGGAATACAGCCTTAGAGCTAGCTAAAAAAACTAGTAGCAAAGAGATAGATTCTGGTATTTTGGCTGGAGCATTGATTTTGTCTTTGCCAAATGTAGAGTCAATCCTTGCTAAACTCGCACTAGAAAAACAAGATATCGTAAACGGTGTAGGCTGGTTTGCTCATATTCGGCGAATGGTTGAACGGGCGAACGAGAAGGGTCATTATGGAGGAATCGGCCGAGATTTGAGTTTTGGTTGGGCTCCAATGCTTAATCATGTCGGGTTTAACATTACTCAAAATATTCAATCTGGTGGTTTTTTGCGCCGTGAGGTAGAAAGTCGTGAGCAGGCAATAGACCAGATGCTCCGTTTGTTAGATCAGGCTGGCAGGAGAAATGTAGTTTTGGTTGGAGAGGCGGGAGTAGGCAAAACAACTTTGGTCTATAGCTTGGCATCACGGTTGTTGAGTGCAAAGGTCAAAAGTTCGCATCGGCTAAAATATCAGCAAGTTATTGCATTAGACGCATCAAATTTGATCGCTAACGCCAAGGCAAAGGGTCAATTAGAAGAACTGTTAATTAAAGTATTTAACGAGGCTATTCATGCCAAAAATGTCGTTATATTTTTAGACGATGCTCAGTTATTTTTACGCGAGGGAACGGGTTCGGTAGATTTATCAAATTTATTGTTACCCATACTTCAAGGCGGGGCATTACGAATTATTTTGTCGCTAAGTGATCAAGAATGGTTACGACTAAGTCAAGAAAACCCCAGCTTAGCACAGCTCGCCAACAGGGTTATCATCAAACCTTTAGAGCAATCAGAAACAATGCAGGTTGTAGAGGATGAGGTCGTTCTTTTAGAGGCAAAAAATAAACAAATCTATATGTATCAAGCAATTGGTGAAGCATATCGTTTAGCCGAAAGGTTTATTCACGAGCAGGCTTTTCCGGGGAAGGCTATTAGGCTATTAGAATCTGCTGGAAACTTTCCGGTGTCGGAGCGTTTTATTACTGCAAAAAGTGTCCAGCAAGCAGTCGAAAAGTCTTTTGATGTCAAAATACAATCTGCCGATACCGCCGAGGAGCGTGATACTTTATTGAACCTAGAGCAGAAAATCCATCAACGGATGATTAACCAATCTCGTGCCGTAACTTTGGTTAGTGATGCATTACGACGAGCTCGTAGTGGGGTGCGTAATCAAAATAAGCCAATCGGAACCTTCTTGTTTCTGGGGCCAACCGGCGTCGGCAAGACAGAACTTTCTAAGGCTCTTGCGTCGGTTTATTTTGGTGGCGAAGAGCGTCTGGTGCGAGTTGATCTTAACGAATATTCTCGTGCAGAGGACACAAATCGCCTACTAACCATAGGTGCAAACGACCCATATAGTTTATGTGCACAAATTGCCAAACAGCCTTTTAGTGTGGTGCTGTTGGATGAAATAGAAAAGGCTCATCCAAATGTTCTAAACATCTTACTTCAGATGTTAGATGAAGGAGTATTACGAGACAGCGCCAATAAGGCTATTAGTTTTCGTGATGCCATAATTATTTGTACCAGCAATGCCGGTGCCGAACAAATTAGGGCACATATTGCTCAGGGGCAGAATCTAGAAGATTTTGAGAGTGCTTTTGTAGATGAGCTAATCAATGCCAATGTCTTTCGGCCAGAGTTTTTGAATCGGTTTGATGAGATTGTTTTGTTTAGGCCTCTCAAAAAAGAGGAGCTTATTCAGTTGGTAGATTTGCTGTTGGCGACATTAAATAAAACACTTGCCGACCGTAAGGTAAGTGTGGTTTTGACAGATCGTGCTAAAGAACTGTTGGTAGAGCAGGGTTATGATCCACGACTGGGCGCACGACCCTTAAAGCGAGTTATGCAAAGAGCAGTAGAAAATGTTGTTGCTCAGAAATTATTATCTGGTCAGGTTTCTTCAGGTCAACAGATCCAAATAGACGCCCCAGAACTTCACCAAGCCCTGGAAAATCGGTGAGTATTTATATTGTTTTAGAAAGGATGAAACGAAAAATTGGTTGATACCAAACAGATACAATTAGGCAAAAAACACCAAGTAATACACCGTCAAAAACAAGATGCTTTCGATATTTGCTTATTTGGGGGAGTGCTAGTAGTGCCATGCTACATATCATAGCAAGTAGTGATAAAATTATCGCATAGTTTGAAAGGGTTGTTATTTCATGTAGCGAACCGTGGTTCAGGCTATCAAGATTAATAAACTCCACGTTCTTAAGAGAGTTAGTAAAGTTATAGCTATGCGCTACAGATACAAGAGTTGCCCACAGCAATATTGTGCTCGCAACTGCGAGAAGTAGCGAAATTCGTTGAGCCGTCAACACAACATAGTAAAGTGAGTTTTGTGATGTGGTTTTTGTGTTTTGTTTTGCCATAAGTTTTTCCTTGTTATTTTTTTTATTAATGGCTTGATTATAGCATAATACAGAACAATGCAATACTCTGGCTGATGAAATGAGAAAATTCTAAGTAATTCTGGTGCGGGTGGAGGGAGTCTAACCCTCGTCGCCTGCTTGGAAGGCAGGAATAATAAACGTTATACCACACCCGCAACGGATAATATAATAACACACCTCTGTAGAATCGCCTAAAATATCGCTATTTCCCTAGATTATTTGTAGTGAATAATATGACAGAAAATGCCGAAGTCTTTGCATATACTAAATATATGAATATAGAAAAATCACCAGAGATAAAAGCGTCTCGTTGGTGGGATCCTAGAGAGCGGGGAACAATCGCCAACTTTACAGCCAAGGTGGCAATCGTTGGTTTGATGTTAAACTTTGTTGTTGATAGGGCTATAGATTACAGTAGTTATAAAGTTGATAGTGTGGTTGACTCTAAAACTAGGTTAATTCGTAGAGATATTCAAGAGCCGATGGATGATGTTAAGAAAAGAGTGCAAATAGCCGTAGAATCAGTCGAAAACATTGAGGATGGAGTTGAACAGATGAAGGAGTTTTTGCAACAAGAGTTTGGTATAAGTTTTGATAAAGCAAAGAGTAACGATAGCAATAATTAAACCGAATTTGTAAGTTAGTTAGGTATAGGTGTAGCAAGTCGTTGGTTTTAAAGAGGTGCCGTAGGGCGGGGAGTGCGGATTCGTGATGACCTCGGATTGATCCGTCGGTAATCATAAAACACAAACACGCCCCGCCCTAGGCTCCTGGATCCCGCCAGGACTAAACTTAATTAAATTCTGCAGTCGACGACACTGCCGTCTGGCAGTTTCATGATGCAGGAGCCGGTGCCCGGTCCGTTCGGGGCCAGCTCGACGACGACTGTTGTCGTCGTGGTCGTTGTCGTTGTCGTTGTCGTTGTCGTGGTGGCTGTGGTGTCATCCACAGTTCTTACCACCCACAGGGTGGCAAGACCAGCAATCACCACAAGGGTGATTGCGATGACCAACGAGGCAGTTTGCTTCATTAAGAAGCTCCTCCTTCGGGATCCGACGAGCTGTCGGCGAGCAGACTTTCTGCTTCGGCCTTAAAATAAGGTCCACAGTAGCGCCAAATTTTAGCACCACAGTGAACCTTACAAGGCAAACCTATACCTAACTGTAAAAATCTGGAGGATATTTATTAACAAAACACCCTTCTACAGATAAACAGCCCTTAAAAAAGAGCAACCAACATAATAACAGAAATAGCTAGTCAAGTCAATACAAAAATGTGTTAGTGGTTAAATCGGCCACCCATCAACGCCTATCAACAGATTACAATTGTGAAGTTGTTAGTTTTGGGGTATAATACCCCTGTTTTGGCGAATGTAGTTCAACGGTTAGAACGTCGGGTTGTGGTTCCGAAGACGAGGGTTCGATTCCCTTCATTCGCCCCAAAAATATGAAATAATTGATGCTCGGATATTCCGAGCATTTTTCTTTTTTACAGATTAGAAGCAACTATTTTTAATGATAATTTTGACAACGGGGCGTATAATAGATATTAGTAGATATTAAGTAAGCAAGAAGATAAACAAATGCAAACTTTAGAACATCTCACTCATAATCTCACTCATAATTCATCTATAGTTGAGTATGTCGGGCAACAACCTTACGATGGGTTACTCCATAATGCTATAGAGTTGGCAGGAGAATGCCACATAGGGGGAGTATTGCAGGACAAAACTTTTGAGCTACTTGATGAGCTGTGTGCCTATGATGAGGATGTGGCTTTGGGTGGTTTGCGTACCTTGCCGATAGCTCTTGGCGTGGCAGAAGAAATAGGCTCGTTTTACGGCATTGAAGTTGATAAGTCATCGGTTTTTGTTGGTAGTCTGTTGCATGATATTGGCAAAATCGCTCTCCCAAAAGAGTTGCTTGTTAAAAGTAGTGCCGGGCAGGAGTGGACTCTTCCTGACGCACTTGCTATGCGACAACATGTAGAGTTAGGTGGGATGTTATTGCGATATCAGGGTATGCCAACGACCGTTGTTCGATTGGTTGAAGAGCATCATCATAAACAAATGGGCGGTAACGAGTACGGAGTTGATCCACATCTTAATAACGAAGAGAGGGTCTGTCGTGATGGCGTTGCCATAGCAGACTTTGCAGAGGCAGACATAAACCGCACAAATACCCGTAACCGAGATCTAACCCAGCTCCAAAGAGAACAAGAAGTAGTGGCAGATATTACCTATGTGTTAAATGACTATTCCGATGCTTTATATCTAGCAAACAGAATAGCTCACCGTATATTTGGATTTAACTGACTAGATAAGAGCCATACCCAATTAGTCAATAAACTAGTATAGTGGTGGTATGAGAGATGTCGCGAGGGTTATTGATTTTGTCGTTCCGATACATAACGAACCAGTTTCTGACATAAAGAGTTCTATTCAGCAGATAGATGAATACCTAAATAAAACTAGTAAACAGAAAAACTTTAGTTACATTATTACTATTGGGTGTAGTGGTGTGCCCAACCGTACTTTGCAGTCAATTAGTCGTTTGGTAAGAAAAAACGACAATATGCGATTGGTAGAAGAGGTGTTATCTGGCAGGGGTCGAGTATTAAAAATGGCTTGGCTTAGTTCGGATTCTGACATTGTTGTTTATATGGATGTAGATTTGGCAACAAAATTAGAGTCTTTGCAGGGCTTACTTGACCCTTTGCTAAATGGTTTTAAGGGGTTGGTGATTGGCGACAGAACAGACCGGCAATCTATTGTTACAAGAAAATGGCATAGAAGACTCACAGCTAAGATTTATTCTGGTGTTGTTAGGAAGGTATTAAAAGTTCGCTATGGCGATTTGCAGTGTGGGTTTAAGGGCCTATCTACAGAAATTGCCAAGCAATTGATACCCCAAATAAAAAATGATGATTGGTTGTTTGATTCCGAGCTGGTGATTTTGGCCCAACAGCAAAAAATAAAGATTAAACCCGTGCCGGTAGTTTGGCACGAATCTAGCTCAACAAGCGTAAAAATGTTTACAGTAGCCCTAGAAGTATTGAGTTTTGTTAACCGTACTTTGACTAATAAAAAGCGTCTTATTAACCTTGATAGATTGATTTTTGTTGGTTTATTGTTGCTTTCTAGCTTAATGTATTTGGTTAATTTAACTAACAACAAGTTTGCAAATGTCTATTATTCAACGGCAATCCAATCAGCCAGTAGTAGTTGGAAGGCATTTTTCTTTGGTAGTTTTGATTTAAGTAACTTTATTACAATTGACAAGTTTCCGATAATTATTTGGCCATCAGCATTGTTAGCTAGGGTTTTTGGTTTTAGCTCGCTAACTGTGTTATTACCTTATGCGCTTGCTGGGGTGGCATCTAGTCTTTTGCTCTATTGTCTTATTAAACGATACTTTGGTATTTTGGCGGGTTTGGTCGCCTCGGTGCTATTTATTTTGGCTCCACTAAGTAGCATTATGTTTAGGTTTAACAACCCCGACAGCTACTTGGTGTTAATGTCGTTAGCTTTGCTGTACTGCCTACAAAGAGCAATTGAAGAAAAACGGTATTATTGGTTTATTTTATGCGGATTAGTCTTTGGATTGATGTTTCAGATAAAAACATTACAGGCGTTAGTCTTTTTGCCAGTTGTCGGTGCAGTTATTGTTTGGCAGATAAAACAAAAAGATTTTGCTTTATGGCGACAAAAATTGAGTGCTATGGCGGGAGTTTTTATTATAACCGCACTAAGCTGGCCTATAGCTGTTAGTTTTATAGCAAAAGACAAGAGGCCGATTATTGGCGGGTCAGCAATAAACAGTGTTTGGGATTTGATACTCGGCTATAATGGCTTGTCTAGAATAACCGGTTCTGGGTCCGCTTATGTTACTGGGGGACATTCGGCGGTTTTTGGGAGTGATCCGGGTTTCTTTCGGCTGATAAACGCCTCATTTTTTAGTAGCGTTGGTTGGTTTTTGGCGCCTGCGATCATAATGGCTCTTGTAGCTATTCGGGCTGTCAAAACAAATGGTAATTTAAGTAAAGGACAAAGTCGGCAAGTTATATTTTGGGCGAGTAGCTTATTTTTGCACATACTAGTTTTTAGCTTTGCTCGGGGCAAAATACACGCTTACTACAGCTTAATTCTCTTGCCAGCAATAACAGCTTTAATTGCTATATCTATATTTTGGATAAGAAATGCCGTACTTCAATCTGCAAGCTTCGTATTTTGGCTGGCACTTTTTACATCTTTGTTTTTGACTATTATTCCTGCTCTTCTTTATGTCGTTGACCCAAGTTGGCACCCCTCCTTTTACAAGTACATTATAGCGAGTGGTTTAGCTGGTTTGATTTTTGCAATAATTTACTATCGTAATGGTCGGCAAGCACGGATTAAGGCTGTATATGTTGTAAGCCTACTCGGTATATTTATTGTGTCGCTATTCTCTGCTTGGGCAACAAGGCAGATGTCTTATGTTGGCTTTTTGCCAACTCCACTACCAAAAGACAAGGTTTTTGCTACAATCCCAAAGATTTTACAGCCAGACCAAGAGCTATTTTCTAAGCTAGACAAGGCAACAACTGGCTCTAGATGGATTGCTATGACAGAGAATAGCTTTGACTCGGCGGTTATCCAGTTGGCTACTAACCGCCCTGCCTTGCCTTTGGGTGGTTTTGATGGTAATAAAAGTTTAATAGAAGATAGCGTGCTACAAAAATACCTCAATAATAAAGATGTTAATTTTTATGTTTCTAGCCAGCCATTAGCACCGGCTGATAATCGGCAAATACATAGTTGGGTGCAAACAAATATGGAGCGATGTATTGTTGGTAGTTCTTGGCAGGTTTATGCTAAGGATGACTCTTTATGTGCGGTCTTTTTGTAAATGCTTAGCCCGATTAATAGGGCTAATTTATAGAGTTTTCCACAGGGGGTTTTATTTTGTTGTTGTAATTTATCTATAAGGGTATTACCATAAGTAGTATAAATAATGCGCTGAGGGAGAAACAACAAATGATAACCAAACTAACAACTACAAAGAACTTATCTTT
>CAZMFO010000012.1:0-22318 GCA_964565615.1 uncultured Candidatus Saccharibacteria bacterium
AGATCCTTTAACATTTCTACGGTTTACGCTTGTTCCATGTTAGTTGACTGAACCGCTATTTTACAGTACCTACATTTATTATTAGGAGATAAACTAGTAAAATACATATAAATGGAACAACAAGACTATTCAAGAACCTCAAAAGTCAGACTATTCTTAACTCAATTTTTGATCCCTAGCCCAATTGAGCTAGTCCCCTACTTTTTTGTGAGCTTGTTGGTGTTGGGGATTATTAGCTATCAAACTCTTTTAACAATCTTGGCAGACGGTAGTCCAATTACGCCACTTTCTGTTCCAGAAGTATTTGGGCAACGCGTTGAGTATGTAACGAATTTGTTAAATGTTCCGTTTATTGGGCGTATTGTTCTTTTTATCTTTTGGCTAGGAATAGGGAGCGTTGTTTATATGGGAGTTTGGGTGTTTCAGAACCTCGCTATAGAGGTGTATGATAATGTCGCAACGCCCAAACTAAAGCACCCTAAAGAAGAATCAGAGGAGGGTTGGTGGGGAACCTCGCTCGCTCATACGATATTCTTCTGCTCTAGCGGGCTTTTGTTTCTATTTTACATACTTGTTGCCTATAACATACTGATGCCTGCGTGGACATTGTTGTTTCAGATGGGGCTTCAGACCCTAAGCGAGCTCAATAGCCTCATTAACTTGCTGGTAGCAATAGCTGGAACAATGCTGACACTCCATATTCTTATTTTGTTTTGGAGGTTGTTCGTTAGGGTTAAAGACTTTATTTATAACAACCTATACTAAGATATTGTGTTTATCGTGGTAGAATATGCTTATGCAACCCGAGGTACAGAATTCTCACCAACCACCACCTACAGGCTGGCAGTTTGTGCCCAATCAACAAAGCACTGTTACTACTAATTCCCCACCCGAGCAATCGGATGGCTCTCAGTCAGAAGCCCATATCTCTTGGTCGGCATCAGAGTTCATTGCCTATCAGAAAAATCCGGGCTGGTATGTAGTAGCGACCATTAGTTTGTTAACTATTACAGGAGTTATTTATTTAGTTACGAAGGACGGAATATCGTCGGGTGTAACTTTTTTGCTGGGGATATTATTTATTGCCCTTGCCTCTCGTCAGCCGAGAGTATTGAGTTACGAAATATCTAATCAAGGCGTAAAGATTAACGGACGGCTATTTGCCTTTAGCTCAATGCGGTCGTTTACGGTCGTAGAACAGGATTCTCTGCGTTCTATTGATATCATACCCTTAAAGCGTTTTATGCCGATAATAAGTATGTATTACGACCCTAAAGACGAGGGTATAATTACTTCTACAATTGGGCGATATTTGCCAAAAGAAGACCGCCCACAGCCTTTAATTGATAAATTGATGCACAAGATACGCTTCTAGTTAGGATTCCTTAGGCGTAATCCGGATGAGCGAGGTTTCTACTAATGGCTATGGCTTTTTGCTGTCTTTTGCTACTTGCCATAGTAAGCCAGCAAGATGGCTAGGTCCACTATGTCAACGAGGCCCTTTTTATCGAGGTCAAACTGTGGTGCGTCAGTACGCTTCCATTTTGCTAGAAAGAGTGCTAAATCCTCAATATACACTTTTCCGTCTAAGTTAAAATCACCTATTTTGCTCTTGGTTGTTGCGACGGTAATTGTTGTCGGAGCTGATTTATTGCCACCTGCATCTATTGCTACAACAGAATAGATGTATGTGGTTCCTGGGCTTAGGTTGGTGTCTGTGTAAGATAATTCTTTTACTAGTTGTAAGTATTCGTTGTTTCGGCTTATTTGATAGCCCACTACGCCAAAGTTATCCGTGCTGGCATTCCAAGCCATACTGATACTGGTCATATTGCTTGAATTAACCCGGAGGTTAGATGGTGTTTGTGGGGGAGTCTTATCAATATTCTCTATAGTTATATTGATAGGAGTACTTACGGCGGTGTTTGCTGGATTGGCGTTATCGTAGGCCTTTGCCGTTAACGAATACACTCCATCAGGAAAGCGTCCATCACTAGTATTCCAAGATATTTGATAGGGGCTTGTACTTGTTGATGATATTAGGGTGGTTCCGGCAAAGTATTCAACCTTGTTGATACCTGCCCCACCACTGTCAGAAGTCACTGCTTTTAGGGTGACCACTCCCCTTACCGGATTTGTAGATGGAGCCGGTAAACTGATGGTTGGAGGAGTTTTATCTGCCAAAGTAACAGTAACTGTCGGTGATTGACCGGTGTTATTAAATGCATCTGTGGCAAAAACCTGAATGGTATGGTTGCCTAATGCCAGACCACTAGTATCCCATTGATAAACATAATTTGGCGAGGCAATTGTTGGTGTGGCTACAGTTTTGTTATCAATGCGTATATCTAGCTTTGTTGCACCAGTAGCGTCGGTGGTATTTATGTTTATTGGCAAGGAGCTACCACTAGCAATGGTTTGATTATTACTGATTCCAGAGAGTCCAACTACCGGAGGGCTGGCATCAACGATTATATTTGCCCCTTGCGTCCTACCACTCCCAATAAGTATGTTGGTAGCTGTTGTAGCGTCAATGACAAAGGTTTCGTTTGGAATTATGGCAACATTAGCGGTTCCAGAATTAGCTTTTGTAGCAAAAACGAGGGTTGTTACTAGTTGGTCGCCAGTTATGGGTGCCACCCCTCCCGCTAGGCCTCTACTAACCACAATCTTTCCATCTGTGTGCGAGCTTTCGGCTACAATTGAGAAGGCGCTCCCTGTATCATCTAACGACTTATATTCAAGAAGATCGGTAGGATAATTTATTGCAACTTCTGTAGCAGAGATAGCGGTGCTTCCACTATTTTCTCTTATCTGTAATTTAACTTCTGTATTTGGTCCTATTGCTGTATTTTCTGGGGTAAGGTAAGCCGAAGGTGGATTAGGAACGGCGGCTTGTCCTCTAAAAAGTACAATACAGCCAACTAAGGCGATAATCCCCACCACTATCATAAAGGGTTTATTTTTCTGCTGGCTAAGAATTGATCTTATAGACATTTTATTCGCTTATTGTTAGGGTAGCGCCAGATGATTTATTAAAAATGTTTTGGGGATTGTCCGAGAGCGTTAGGACTTTAGACTCATCAGAAAATGTGATATTGCCTTGCCCTTTTGGTGATTTGGCCTTTAGGTTGATCTTGGCTACCAAATGCTTGCCAGAGACACCATCCATTTGCCCACGAGATATAGTAACTTTACCTGTTTCGTAGGCAGAATCAGCATTGATCTTAAAGGCACTTTCGTTATCATCTATGCTCACCAGTTCGTACTGTTCGGCCGGATAATTAATAATCACCTCTACTACACCAACAAGCTGCCCACCAGTATCAACCCAGACCGAGAACGAAGCAACCTGACCATTTGGCGTAGAAAGTGTGGCTGGGTCAGCGATGATCTCGGCGGTTTTGGATATGTCGGTTTGGGTTTGTGTAGCCGGAACGCTACTCTTGACGGCTGGTCGACTGTCCATCTTTTTTAGAGCGTAAATAGTAACAGAAAGAACCGCAATTAACAAAACTATCAACAATATATTTAGTGGCAGACGATTACTTGATTGCCCTTGTTTGGTTTGATTTGGGGTTTTGTTTGATATGTCCATTTATACCCTATGGTGTTAGTTAGTATTTATGCTTATTTTCTATGAGGGCGTCGGTTTTGTCAACAAGATTTTTCTTAGAGCATAAAAGACTTTATTAAGCATATCTATTAGGGTTACTAAGGAGGGTTTTGTTTGGAAAGATTGAAAAATAACGCTGGCTGACTTACGGCACCGTAAGAACTTCACGCCAAGAAAGTATATTATATGTTGAAACTAGCGGAAAACTGGGCGGTGGAGCATATAGCAGATTGTAATCGTACTGGGTAGTATTGTTATAAATACCAGAAATATAACCAGAGCCTCCGCTATTAACAGCGTCGCCACAAGAATAATTACCTACCAGCCATGTCCATGTCCATGTTAAGCGCGTAGAGACACTACCGTAAAAGGTAAAGGTTTGATTGTTGCCTACCCAACCTCGCGTACATCGACTGCTATTAGTTTTATAACGACTAGGGTACTCCACACTGCCCGATTGAGAAATTATCGCCCCATCAATTTCAAAATTAAAGCTACCAGATGCTGGAGGAGCGTACGGAGCTATTACGGCATCGCCTTCGGCAACCATACCTATAACATCACTTCCATTTTTAGTAGAATACAGTACATCGTCAGCAATTGTGATTGTCGCTTCAGCGGAGCTAGACAGACGACCCGCTCCTATATTGACTCGCCCATGAAATGTTGGGTTTGTTCTGACCCAAACATTGTCTTCTACAAAAATAATACCGTTGGATGCTATGGCAATATTGGTAGCCACAGATTGCAGAGTAAGGGCATTGGTATAAGGAGTGTTACGGTCGTTTTCGCCATTGACATTGTATAAATCGTAGGTTCCATTAGTGTTTAGTTGAATCAAATAACCCCTGGTTGTGTTATAGCTACTTGCTCGTCGGGGGATGTAGGACGCTGTTCGGGTGTTTGGTACTTGTGAACAAGCGTTGGGTAGGCTTGCCAAGCTAGCCGTAGAAGAGTGAGCCAAAAAGGCGGACTTCTTCATTGTGCATAAGGCACTAGTAATCTGGTTAAAATCAACATCTGCCACAGGAAAACGCCAGTCGGATTTATTGCGAGTATTGCAGTCAACCGGTGAGGTTACTGTTGACTTGCACCAAACGCCAGGGTGACTTGCTCCATCGCCCCCCAGCGATGTGGGCGGGACATAAGTTGTATTGGCGCTAGTAACATCAGTTGTGCTCTGGCCATCCATTCGTACACCTTGGTTGGAATGAACTGGACCATCTGCCGTCTCGGTATTACCAAACCACAATGCTCCATCGGAATTTACTCCATAACTGGCAAATGTCGGCACGCCTAATTGGGCATCAATCGTTCTGCTTATGTTAGTACCATTGATTTTACCGATAGAACGAACAGTCGCAATAGTTGAACCCGCACCTTGGGGTTTAATCCATAGCGTGTATGTGCCGGTGGTTTTAGCGTTGTCGTCAACATAATTATGTACATACGGCCCATACCCTAAATTGGGGTCGGGTGTGGCTGGGGTGGTCTTGCCGTCTTTAAAGTCGGTGGGATTGTGGCTTAGATGCCACAGGTAATAATTTATCCCTGCTTCGGCGATATTAAAAGCTTGTTGGCGTTGATTGTTGTTATTGGCTACAAACAGATTATTTTGTATGACTGTTAAGCAGACTATAGATAGAACTCCGGCAACAATAATAAACGATAAGACCATCGGCATAGTAAATCCCGCCGTATTATTATGAGTTTGTTTATGCTTTAGCCTCATAGGTTAGTCTTTCGGTTTCTTAGGCTAATGTTGAGCGTCATCGTCTGATTGCTATTTGGTGATGCTCCGGTACCGGGCACGGCAAGTACAACTTGCATCCCTTTTATAATGTGTTGGTCAGAGACAGGAAGAGTCAAGGTGTTACCCGAGGCATCTAGATAGGTAAACAGGTTAACGCTAGGTGCTTTGTAATAGTTTTCTATAATAGTGTAGGTTTTTTTGCTACCCGTAATGGGTACACCAGTTGGAGGGTTAGCTGTCATTGGCGTTACATCTGCTAGCAGGACATTATTTTGAGCATTTAAATAATAGCGGATTTTGGATACATAGGTGTTGTTAGGATAAAAATAGGCATAGACAGTCACATCATTATTGCCAATATCTATAAAGTCAGTCGTGCCTCGTAACACATTTGCCACTCTCTGGGAAGAAAAAGCTAAATCAGAAAATTGCGAGCCGGTTTTCTGCAAGTTAAAGTATTGTGTGATAGAGGTGTTAAATACAGTAAAAAAAATGATTGAAACAATTGCCACAAGAGTTATCGTGACAGTCAGCTCGATCAAAGAAAAACCCGATTGCTTGTTTTGCGGGCTATTGTTACGGTGATACACTTACGCCTCCTAACGGTGGTGCGACAGGTGTTGTAAATGAGTTACTACCTACAGAAACTTTAGTTTGTAGAAACCCTGTGGTGATACCGGTTAAATTGGCGGTGCAATTTAGCGAGGTGCCATTTGCGCCCGTGCACGAGGCGGTGTAAGTATTGCTATTTTGGATAAACTGTACAGTTGTGGTACATAGATTAGGGTTTGTGGAATGACAAGGTAGGTTTGTGCCCGTAATCTGAAAATCAAAATCAGTCAGGTTAGTACTGGCAAGGCTAATAGACGATGGGCTAAGGGTAGAAACTCTAGGAAAGCTACTATCTGTAGAAAAGATTAAGCGTACTTTTTGTAGGTAATTAATGCCATTATGAGGGAAAGTTGTAGTGGGAGGGTTTGCCGGATCATAGCGAGGCACATTTACTGGGTAAAAAGAATTGTCGCCACCATATGGCAAGGCGCTAATTAGGTAATAAGTTGTCCCTCCGATTGTGCAACTTGTACTGCCAGCGTCCCCACAAAAGTAGTAGGCACCGGGCACAAGGTTAGAGACACCGACAAGCCCATTGCTATCGGTGGTTGGTCTAGTGTCGGGCGACAAGTTGTTGTAATAGTAACTTGTATCGGTTGGTAGGGTGTATTTTTTATAGCCACCCTTTGCATAGATTTTAATTCCAGATATTGGGTTGCCTGCTATGTCGGTAGCTTCAATTAGTAGGCTGGGTGTGCCTTGAGGCTTAATTGTTAGAGTGGTTGACGAGGATTGCTGGGCAATAATTTTTTGGCTTGGATAAGTTGGTTGTAACGACCCAGAGGGTGGTATGGTAGTAAGAGTTGAGTATCCCGATTTTGAGGCAGTAATAACATAGTCATTTCCGCTGTCTGGGGGTAGTCCATAAAATATCGCCACTCCGTTACTGTCAGAGCTATCAGATAGGTTAACAGCAGGGTTTATGGTATTGTTTACCACCCCTACTGTTGCTCCAGAAACAGGGTCTCCGTTATCATCAATAATGGTTACAAGTAGCGCGCCAGTTGTGCTTGAGGTTTCTGCAACACGAGCGGCAATTTGAGTATCTACAGATGCTAGGACTCCCCCATCAGAATTAGTAACAGCTATATGAATAACTTTGTAATCGCTTGGTCCGAGGTCAACCGCAGGCGCCCCAGAAGGCGGTGGATAGTTTCTGCAGTATAGCTCTTTTAATGACTGATTGGGATAGTTTGTGCAACCATCATAAGCATCGTCAATATAATTAATACTTGTGTTTATTGTGTAGGTTATGCCATTGAGTTTTTGGGTGGTAGTGGCTGGCAAGGGGTTTGTAGTGTAGATGCTTCCTCCAGCGACCGCCAATGTATCGTACGGTAAACCCTTAAGATACTCCATCTGATTAGTAGCCAATGTGGTAGCGATTGCTTTATTCTTGGCAATTACGGTGCTATTTACTAGACTAACAAATAGAGCAAGAACACTAATGGCAACAACAGACAAAACAGTTAGACTGATAACAAGCTCTACTAAAGTGGCACCATCTTCGGCAAATCGGCATCGATTTTTGTTCATACTTATGCTTAATTGTACTAAACCCTTGTTCCTACCACAACAATCGCGTTA
The DNA here is from genome assembly GCA_964565615.1 of uncultured Candidatus Saccharibacteria bacterium. Taxonomy (GTDB): domain Bacteria; phylum Patescibacteriota; class Saccharimonadia; order Saccharimonadales; family JAGQNJ01; genus HK-STAS-PATE-36. The sequence continues at coordinate 7,569 of CAZMFO010000012.1, forward strand.
TGTCTTGCAAGTTTAGTCTAAAGTAACCGACAATTGAACCTGTAATCTTGGTATAACTTACAACTTCGTTAGAGCCTGTTTAGAGAAAAAGGTTAAAGAAGCCATAAAAAACCGCCCGAGTGGGCGGCATTTTCGAAAAAAATCCATTTTTGGTACACCCGACAGGATTCGAACCTACGACCTTTGGCTCCGCAAGCCAACGCTCTATCCAGCTGAGCTACGGGTGCAAATCTATGGAAATAGTAAAATTCGGATTTGCAACAATAAGTATACTAACATATTTACAGAGGTAATACCAATAGTTTATAGTGTAGCTAACGGAAGGGTGCAGGAGTGGTTGAACTGGACTGTCTCGAAAACAGTTGTGCCGGGCAACTGGTACCGTGGGTTCGAATCCCACCCCTTCCGCCAATTTTCAAAATTCGGATTTTGGGCGATTGTTGCCGAGCCCCGCCAGAGGCGGGGCTCGGCTTCGGCAAGGATTTTGAAGGGAAATTTGAAATCCAAAAACAATTTCTGCCCGCTCAAACGGAAGTTCGAACCAATCTTTTTTAGAAAATCCCGACCCTGTTCGGGATTTTCTTGCAAAGCGATAATTTCGGCTTGTTTTACGGTATTTATGAATCGGGCGGCGAGTTCGAACCGATTATTGCTTTTTTGCTCAAAAGCCGTCAACTTGTCTTTCAAAAGCTGTTTTTGATCGACGAGTTTATTTTTGGCTTCTCGGTATTCGACAAGGTTGAGGGCGTTTTCAAGATAGGCGTTCATCAGTTTTTCCAGCTTCTCGTCAATCGCTTTTATTTCGTCCTCTGTTTTTTGAGCAAAAAAGCGAGATGATTGGGCTTTCGTTTCTTTTTCAATTTCAAGCTCGTTTATCATTTTGTCAGCCCAATCATCAGGCAAAGAAACTTTTTGAATTGCTTCGTTGATTTGAGATGAAATTTTTTCTTCTCTCGTAAACACATTTTGTGAGCAAACATGATTTGGATTTTTCTTGGTACAATAGTAGTAAGTGTATTCTTTCCCACTCGGCTTTATCTTTTTGTCGGCGGTAATTGTAAAACCACATTCGCCACAATGGAAAAATCCGCGATAAAGAAAAAATTTCATTTCATCTACTTTCTGCGGTTTGCTCTTTTGCTTCATTACTTCTTGGCACTCGTCAAAAAGTTTCTTTGCTATAATCGGTTCGTGCTTTCCTTCAAAATATTCTCCGTTGTAGCGGATTAGTCCGTAATAAAATGGATTTTGTAGTAAATACTGATAATTTGATACGGAAAGCATTTTATCTCGCCGCCCGCGTAAACCAAGCCCATTGATAATCTTTCGGAGTTCTTTCAGGGTATATTTTCCGCTTGCGTAGGCCTCAAATGCTTTTTTGATAAACGGCGATTTTTCTTTATCAACATAAATCTTTTTTGTTTCCCGATTGTTTAAATAGCCGAGTGGGGCCATTTGAGGCCAAAGTCCGTTTTTCAACTTTTGCCGATGTCCTCGCTTGATATTTTCCGAAAGATTATCAATGTAATATTTTGACTGCCCAAAAGCTATTGAAAGCATAAATTTTCCTTGCGGAGTAGGATCAAACCAAAAAGTTGGGAATTTTAGCTCTTTAATTATTCCGGTATCCACAAGATAAATAATTTGCCCGCCATCAACGGAATTTCTGGCTAACCTGTCGGGGTGCCACGCTAAAATCCCCTCGGCTTCGCCCGCTTCAATTCTTTTCAGCATTTCAGCGAAGACAGACCGTCCGGGCTTTTTCGCAGTTTGCTTTTCCACTAAAGTATCAACGACATCAATATTTTCTTTTTTCGCCAACTCTCGTAATTCGGCTAACTGGTCAGCAATACTGCGAACTTGCCTGTCTTCGCTGTCCGTTGACTTGCGGGCGTAGATGAAAAACTTTTTGGTTTGATTTTCGTTTGTCATATTGTCTTTATTAGGCAGTCAAAATATTTGAAATTATCGCTTTGCCTTTCGCCTTCGGCGAAAGAAAAAAAGATTGGTTTGTAAAACTTCGTTTTGCCCGTGCTTCGCTCGGCGAACTTCCGTTTGAGCGGGCAGAAATTGTTTTTGGATTTCAAATTTCCCTTCAAAATCCTTGCCGAAGCCGAGCCCCGCCCCTGGCGGGGCTCGGCAACAATCGCCCAAAATCCGAATTTTGAAAATTGGCGGTACCTTTTGGACAAAATCCGAACTTTTTTTGACGAAAATCCGGACTTTGAATTTTGAACGCTCCGCCCCGCCGCCGCTCGCTTCGCTCGCTGTCCAGCAAAAAAGTTTTCTTCACATTTTTTAATTTTTTCGCGCGCAATTTTTTCTTCTAAAAGGAAAAGAAAACTTTTTTGCTGACCTCTGCTCTGAACGAGCAGGGCGGCGGGGCTTCGCTTCGGCTCGGGCGAGGCGGAATTCCCCCCACACCCCCCTTCCGCCTCGCCCTCGCTTCCGACGGCTCTTTTTTCGGCGGCTTTTTCTTTCTTTTCCTTGTCCCACCCTCCCGACGCGGAAAAGTTTAAGGAACTCCCTTTATTTTGCTTGCCAAGTTTTATATAATTTAGTATCATTATAGTAATGATGAGGACTCAATCCCAAAACATAACCTTATAACAATCATACTATTCTATGGCAAGCAAGTCAAACGAAATATCAACAATAGCGGAAAATATAAAAAAAGCCCGAAATAAAAAGGGTGTTTCGCAAGATAGGTTGTCAAAAATGGCAGATGTAGCTTACAACACCATTATTAAAATTGAATCTGGAACAATCCAAAATCCGACCATTGAAACATTGGCAAAAATCGCCAATGCATTAGATGTTAAAGTGGACGATTTAATCAAAAAATAATATGAGCCAAGTAGCAACCTTATTTTCAAAAACAAAAATTGATTACTCGTGGTCTTTTTCTGACAAAACCAGAAAGGACACGGCTTATATTACTCACGGATACCACCGCTACCCCGCAAAATTTATTCCTCAAATAGTTTCTCGTTTAGCTGAAAAATACACTAACGAGGGAGATTTAATCGTTGATCCTTTTGGTGGTTGCGGGACAACACTTGTTGAATCAAAAGTTATGGGGCGGCCTTCGGTTGGAGTTGATATAAACCCGGTAGCCGTTTTAATTACAAAAGCGAAAATTACTCCTATTAACCCAGAAAAAATAGAAAAAGCATTTGTCGCCTTGAAAGCAAAACTGGATACATATAGCAAAGATACAAAAATAAAAGCACCAGAACACGAGAGAATTGATTATTGGTTTAAGCCGGAAGAGAAAAGAAAGCTTGCTTTTATCTTTGCTGAAATTTCAAAATTAAAAGATCAAGATATTAGAGATTTTTTCTATTGCGGATTTTCTAACATTTTGAAAAATTGCTCAATTTGGTTGCAAAAAAGTAATAAGCCCACAAGAGATCAAAATAAAAAACCTTCCGACCCAATACCGACTTTTTATAAACAGATAAAAATGATGATGAGAGGGAATGCTCGGTTTTACGAATTATCAAAAGAAAAAAATCATTTGAAAATATCAAGTCAAGTTTATTGCACAGACGCGCGGACAATTCCCGCTAAAGATAATTCGGTTAGTTTGATTGTTACTTCACCGCCCTATGTTACATCTTATGAATACGCGGACTTGCACCAATTAACTGCTTTGTGGTTGGAATATACAAAGAATTTAAGCGATTTTCGCAAAAGATTTATCGGCACTTCTTATCACAATAAAAAGGATTTGGTTTTGAACAGTGAACTTGCCGAGAAAATAAGAAATGAATTATTAAAAAAAGATAAAAAAACTGCCGAGGAAGTTTCCACCTATTTTAGCGAAATGAACCAAGTTTTTGTTGAAATGAAAAGAATGTTAAAAAAGGGTGGTAAAACTTGCATTGTCATTGGCAACACCAGCTTAAAGGGTGTTGAGATATTAAACGCCGAAGTTTTTGCCGAGCAATTACAAAATTTGGGTTTGAGAATTGCCGATATTATCAAAAGAGAGATACCCTCAAAAAATTTGCCGTCTGTTAGAGATGAAAAGACAGGCAAGTTTGCAAGAATAAGTGATAAAAATAAAGTTTCTGTTTATCCAACAGAATACATTTTAATAATGGAAAAATAAAACTATGACAATAAACGATCTCATCAAAATTTACGAAACGAAAAAGAAAAAATATGGCATGCAAGCATATCGCCATATTTCAAATGTTTTGAAGGAAGCAAAAGAACAGCATAAAAAAGATTTTAGTGGCAATGACCACGAGCAATCTTGGCGTGCCTTCAAAGGTAAAAATCTTGAAAAATTGATTGAGTATATTATCACCGATGAAGTTAGGGCTTTAGGATTGCAGGTTGTAAATGGCAATAGTTTAGAGCGAACAAATGGGACCAATTTATCCAAAGAATTGAGTTTGGTAAAAAGAAATTTGATTGTTGATTATGGCGAGTTTGGTTCGCATTTGCCCGATGTTGATTTGATTATTTACGATCCAAAAACAAGCAAGGTTGTTGCTGTTTTATCAAGCAAAGTAACTTTGCGGGAAAGAATCGCGCAAACTGGTTATTGGAAAATAAAACTTGCTTCTGATGAGGCGACAAAGCATATCAAAGTTTATTTCGTAACGCCGGATGAAGACGGAACGCTGACTATCAAAACGCCAACGAAGAAAGGACGAGCGATTGTTGAAGTAGATACAGACGGCAGTTATGTTTTGAGCGAGACGGATATTGAAGAAAGCGATAAGGTAAAAATGTTTGATAAATTTATTGATGACTTGAAAAAATTACTCAAATAAGTATGGCTGATGATTTAATAATTGAATCAACAACGCTTTGGGATTTTCCGAGACAAAATTACGGCGGCAAACCCCATGGAAATAATAAATATAATGGCGTAACGCCCGCTTTTGTCATTTGGAATTTGTTGCAAAGATACACAAAAGAGGGCGATTTAGTCGTTGACCCGATGTGCGGAAGCGGAACAACGATTGATGTCGCAAAAGAATTAAACCGAAAAGTAATCGGCTACGATTTGAACGTCGTCCGTCCCGATGTTATTAAAAACGATTCTCGGAAAATCCCACTCAAAGACAATTCTGTTGATTTTGTTTTTATCGATTCGCCATATTCGGATAATATCAAGTATTCTGATGATGAAAGATGTATTGGTAAAATTTCTTGCGAGAAAACAGAATTTTATGACGAATTAGACAAAACCGCTTCCGAAATCGCAAGAATTTTGAAACCGGGCAAGGCGATGGGTTGGGTTATCGCTGACCAATGGATAAAAAAGAAATTTACAGCAGTTGGATTTTTAATGTGGCAGAGGTTAGAAAAATATTTTGAGCCAATGGATATTATTTGTCTCACAAGGCATAACCAAACATCAAACACGGGAGTTTGGCATAACAGAGCGAGGCAGTTCAATTTTTATTTACGAGGGTTTAAGTATTTATTCATTATGAAAAAACCTAATTTTGAGACAGATAAAAAATAAGACATGAAAATATCAAAATTAACCATAAACAATTTCCGTTGCATAAAAGAGCAAACTCTTAACGCGAAGGAGTTTTCTATTTTTATTGGTGATAACGCCACCGGAAAAACTTCAATTATTGAAGCGGTTAATTTTGCACTCTCGCCTTATTTTTTATCTGGCCGCATAAAACACACTGATTTTTATAACGGCTCCGATGAGCCGATCATTATTAAAATTGAGTTTGACGAAAATTTTACTGCTTCATTGCCTGACGGATATACAACGCAAAAAGTTGAGTGCAACGGCGTTTATTTAGAAATTAAGAAAAGAGATAAGGCGGCGGCAGGCAAGGCGTTTTCCGATATCGTTGTTTTATCTCATTATGTCGTTCCGAATAGACCGAAAGACAATGATAACGGCTGGGAAATAGCCAGAAAAACCGGAACGAAATTTAAGTTTGACGAGAGATTACTTTCTTTGTCGCAAGCGGAATTAGAAAATTTTCCAAAAAGTTTTTATTTCGGAAAAAATAGAGAGCGGCAATTGCAAAAAGGATTTAATTCGTCCGTTTCCTCTGTTTTTGATGATTTTAATTGGCGATTTTCAAAAGGTGTCAGAGACGAAGAAGTTGAGGAAGGTGAGGAAAATTTTTTTGCGAAGAAAAGTAAATTTGAAAAGGAAATTATCGGCAAAATAGACGAGGCGTCGCTCAAAAAAAGTTTTGAAGCGTTGAATACAAAACTTAAAGATTTTGAGATTGGCAATGTTGACCTTTCTTTTATTGATTGCCACGCGCCATTTGATAACGCTTTTCTTTCGCAAAAATTGGAAAAGCTTGACTTGCCTGTAACGGCTATCGGATCGGGTGTTGAAATGGTAATTTCTTTGTTGTTTTTGGAAACCCTTGCTTCGCTATCAAAAGAAAAAATTATCGTTTTAATTGACGAGCCGGAGCTTCATTTACATCCTCGCTTGCAAGAAAAATTAGTACAATATCTGATTGAATTTTCAAAGACAAATCAAGTTTTTATTTCCACCCACTCGCCGTATTTTTTCAAAAATTGTTTAAAAAATTCTCAAATTGAATTACTGATTACAAAAAATTCGGCAAACGGAATTGTGGTTGAAAATACCGGCTCGCAATTCGGGTTATTTCCGTGGAGTCCGTCTTGGGGCGAGATAAATTATTCGGCGTATGGTTTGCCGACAATTGAATTTCATAACGAGCTTTACGGATACATACAAGAGCAACAACAGAAATATACAATTGATCAAGTTGAAACATATTTTGTCGGCAAGGGTGTTACAAAATCAAAAAAATGGACTAAAATATCAAACGGACAAGCACAACAACCGGAAGATGTAACCCTGCTCACTTTTGTTAGGAATTCAATTCATCATCCAGAAAATACGAACAATGGCGGATATACACCGCAAGAATTGAAATCGTCAATTGACGAAATGATAAAATTAGTTAAAAATCCATAATTAAGAAAAAGCCGCCGAAAAAAGAGCCGTCGGAAGCGAGGGCGAGGCGGAAGGGGGGTGTGGGGGGAATTCCGCCTCGCCCGAGCCGAAGCGAAGCCCCGCCGCCCTGCTCGTTCAGAGCAGAGGTCAGCAAAAAAGTTTTCTTTTCCTTTTAGAAGAAAAAATTGCGCGCGAAAAAATTAAAAAATGTGAAGAAAACTTTTTTGCTGGACAGCGAGCGAAGCGAGCGGCGGCGGGGCGGAGCGTTCAAAATTCAAAGTCCGGATTTTCGTCAAAAAAAGTTCGGATTTTGTCCAAAAGGTACCGCCAGGAAGAAAACTTACCCAAAGGGTGAGTTTTTGTTTTCTGTAAAGAAAACAAGGGATTTGAACCCAATGCGGTTCGTATATCCCCCGCAAGCTTTAGCTTGCAAACGGGCGGATATCTACCATCCCACCCCTTCCGCCAGGAAGAAAACTTACCCAAAGGGTGAGTTTTTGTTTTCTGTAAAGAAAACAAGGGATTTGAACCCAAGACGATTCATATCCCCCCAAGTTATTGGTCAGCAGAGAGTTGGTTGTTATCTTCTGGGGTAGATTTATTGATTAAATCTGGTGGATTATTCTGCGAGCGAAGACTTTTATCTTTTTTGCTGAAGAATACATAAAACCCCAAAGAAGCTCCTCCAATAAGTAGTAGAATAAATCCTAGCATTGTTATTGTTTGGTTGATTTGAACAAAAATTGATTGGGCGATATTGCGCAAAGCCGGCGAAAAGTCCCCTACCTCGGTTTTTAAAGATACTGTACTTAAGCGCGAGGCTACAATACCCGGCATTAGAAGTACGAACAACAAAGATGCTACTGCGTACAGTAAAGATATACTCGCAACCATTTTTAGTATCTTATATCTAGGGTTAGATAAAATAGCGCCAACAACCAGTAACACTAGTAGCGTTGTTATGCAAACAACAGGCATCATCATAAATATCTTGTAGTATTGTGGAAGGTTAGATGATTGTGGCACCGAATTCGTACTAGAGTTTTGATTATTACTTTCTGGCGAGATGAGTTGTTGTTGATTAAATGATTGTTGGGTTTTTGTAATCTCTTCGTCCACATTAACTCCAGCTGGAATGCAGTTTATTGTAAATATATCGTTAGTTACAGGGCGTATATTTTTTGAGCAAGGTGGGAGAGTTTTTGCTCGTTCGCGTAAGCCTTCGGTAATAGACTGAGAGATATCTGACTGTATCTTTTTTGTGTCTAGGGTAACCGAAAACCCGCTTGCCTCCCCTTCTAGCCACCGAAACAATTGTGAGATGTTGGTTTCGGCACTTTGCCGTATTGTGTTAGTTGATACCGACCGGTTTATAGCGTTGGCTATTATCGGATTAGCGTCGTTGCCCTCTCCGCTCAAAGATGTGTTAATTTGGGTGGTGATTTGTTGCTTAATGCCTTGCTCTAACACAGAGTAGAGCCCACTATCATTAAGGGATTTTTTTATGAATTCTTGATTACCGAAGGCTACTCTAAATAGCAGACTAATTATTAGCAGTCCCAAACAAGCCAGTATCAAAGTCCTAATTAGGGCTAGTAGAATATTTTTTACTAAAGCCATAGTTTAATTATGCTATATTGTCAGTAGATATGGCAGAAGAAAGTGTTTTTACAAAAATAATCAAGGGTGAAATTCCGTCTCATAAAGTTTATGAGGATGATAAAACCATTGCCATTATTCCACTAAACCCTATCGCAGTCGGACATATTTTGGTTATTCCCAAAACTCAGATTGACCAGTTTTACGATCTGGAGGATGATGATTATATGGCCGTAATGGCTACTGTTAAAAAGATCGCAAAACGGCTAAAACAAGTCTTTAATACCAAACGCGTTGGTCTGCAGGTGGTTGGGCTGGATGTTCCTCACGCCCATATCCATGTCATTGCTTTTGATACGCTTGATCAATTTAGAGAGGTCGAAGACATGTCAGCTACACCAGATCACGATAAATTTGAGCAGATTGCCGAAAAGCTAAGATTTAAGGAGAAAGATTAGAATGCCACCAATGGTTGTTGCGTTGCTTTTTGCGGTTGGTTTAGGTACATGGGCGTACACCAAAATAATGCGGAGTACTGGTGGTAATATACAAAGTTCCGCTATAACAGCCGGCATAGCGGGTTTGTTTGCCTTTGTTATTATGCTAATGATTTTAAATTCTATAGACAAGATGTTGTAGTAAACTAGCCATTTAATGCTAGTTTATTATTTCTTTTTATCAAGATAACTGGTAATATTAGGTCATTATGGACGAGGTGGGACTCGGAAAACAGTTACAAGACGCTCGCGTAAAGGCCGGACTGACACAACAAATTTTGTGCCAGAAGGCTGATATTTCCTACTCTACCCTAGCTAAAATTGAGCGAGGAGCTATTAAGGCTCCCTCGATTTTTACTATTCAACGGATAGCCAGTGTGCTTGGATTGACATTAAACGAACTGTTGGGCATATCAGAATCACAAGGCTCTGGGTTTCCGCCAATTGTGCCAAAGAAGGTCAGTAAATCTGGTGTGCGTTTTGTGTATTTTGATGTTAACGGTTGTTTGGTTCAGTTTTTTTATCGTGCTTTGTCAAGGATTAGTGACGAGAATAATCTGGCGCCGGACATCGTTGAGGGTGTTTTCTGGAAGTATAACGATACTATTTGTAAAGGCGAGATTACCCTAGATGAGTTTAACTCGCGTTTTGCCGAAGCTTTAGATGTAGAAAATATAGATTGGGCTCGATATTATATTGAGGCATTAGAGGTTGTGCCGGGTATGGACGCTCTGTTATCGTGGGTGGCCGAAAATTATCACATTGGGTTGCTAACCAATATTATGCCCGGTTTGTTAAGCGAGCTTATGGATCATAAACTGGTACCTAATATCAGTTATGATGCAGTAATTGACTCGTCGGAGGTTGGATCTATAAAACCAGAAGAGCCTATTTATCAAGAAGCAGAGGCTCGGAGCAATTGCCAGCCATCAGAGATACTGTTGATAGACGATAGTCGGCCAAACTTGATGACTGCCAGCAAAAAAGGCTGGAAGGTGCTATGGTTTAATAGCAATAACCCAGAGCAAAGCATTTCACGCATCAAAAACGCCCTCGAGTTTGAGGACTAAAGCCAACTAAGATTTTGTTGTCAAATTTGTATGAGTAATTTTTTTCGTATATGGTTTGATTATAATCTATCTATTTCTGATTTGAGTAACAACAGATTATTTTCGGAGTCTTTTAAGCTTGCTTTGGTTTGATTGACAATTTCTTTCGGAGCTTTTACTAGATAAGATTTATTAGATAGGCGACTCTTTAGGTTTGCTATCTCTTGCTCTTTTTGTTTGATGTTTAATTTTAGATTAGTTTCATAGGCTTTTAGCAGGTTCTTGTCTACATCTAGCCAAGCTTGAGCATTTGTCAGGCGTACCCCTGTATTTTGCCCATCAATAACATCACCGAGCCTGCATAGATTGATTAGCAAATCTTTATTATCAAGGATTAGCTTTGAGTTACTATAAAGAACTGGTTTTGATAGACCAATGTTTTTAATAAGCTGGCGGAGCTCGGTGGTGATATCCTTAATTTTCTCAAATTGTTTTGCTTTTTTGCTGTCGGAATTTTCAATTTTTGGCCACTCAGAAACCATAAGTAGTTCTTTGTTCCTGCCTAGTTCTTGCCAGATTGCCTCTGTTACAAAAGGCGCAAAGGGGTGAGTTATTTTTAGGATTGTCTCCAGCACAAAAGCGAGCATACCCTCCCCTGCTCCGTTTTTGGAGACTTCTATATACCAATCGGCAACATCCGACCAGACTGTGTGATAAACCTTATCAAAGGCTTCGGAAAAGCGATATTCTTCCAAAAAAGAAGATACCTGAATACTAGCCTGTTGTAAAATACCCAACACCCAATAATCAGCTATTGTTTGGGGGGTTGGAGAAGTCGGTGCATTATCAATACCCTCCCCTACTTTAGACTCAACATATCTGGCAATGTTCCATAGTTTATTGGCAAAGTTGCGTCCACCAACTATTTTATCTGTTGTAAAAGGTTGATTGTTCCCTGCTGATTGGCCTGTGATTATGCCCATTCTAAGGGCGTCAGACCCATACTTATCAATCATATCCATCGGGTTTACAACATTACCCTTGCTTTTGCTCATCTTTGCTCCGTGTTCGTCTAACACCAAGCCGTGTAAATATACTTCCTTAAAAGGTATTCTGTTGGTAATATAAAGACCAAGCATTATCATTCGTGACACCCATTGAGCAAGAATATCTACCCCTGTTTCCATTACGCTTAATGGATAAAACTTTTGGAAGTTTTGGCCATCTGGGTAGTCTAGTGTGGCGTATGGCCATTGCCCACTAGAGAACCAAGTGTCAAAAACATCTGGGTCACGTCGGTATGTTTTTTGGTTGATGGTTAGTATTTCTTGATCGGTTTGAGTGTTGAATATCCAATCATCAGGATCATCAACGTTCTGAAATGCTGGGATTGGTATTCCCCAAGCAATTTGTCGGCTTATATTCCAATCACGCAGACCTTGCAAGTATGTGATTAGTTGCGTTCTTTTACTGTCGGGATAAAACCGTATTTGTTTGTTTTTTAGCACAGATATAGCTTTATTTGTTAAGGGTTTCATATTGATAAACCATTGATCGCGCACTAAGGGTTGAATGACTGTATCACATTTATAACAATGCCCTACCCGGTGTTCGTGATTTTCTACCTTTTCTAGCAACCCTTGTTCTTCAAGCTCTTTGACGACTTGCTTTCGTGCTTGATCAACAGAAAGACCGTGATATTGGTGTGGGGCATCGTGCCCAATCTCCCCTGCTTCGGTTATTACCTTGAGTAGAGGCAAATTATGTTTTTGGGCGACATCAAAGTCATTGGGGTCGTGTGCCGAGGTAATTTTGACCGCTCCGGTTCCAAATTTTGTATCAACCATTTCGTCAGCAATTACCGGAACTTCTCTGTTGGCAAGAGGTATTGTGACAGTTCGCCCAACCAGATGTTTGTATCTTTTGTCGCTTGGATTGACGGCGACCGCCACATCACCGAGCATAGTCTCTGGGCGAGTGGTAGCAATTAAGACATAAGGTTTATCGTCTTTGACCTTACTGATGGGTGTTAGCGGAAAGTGAATATAATACATCTTCCCTTTTTCGGTTTTGTGCTCAACCTCAATATCCGCAAAAGCAGTGCCATGAAAGGTACAAAAATTAACCAGTCTTTCGCCCCTGTAAATCAAACTCTCATTCCACATTTTTTGGAAGGATAAATTGGCGCGATTGATGATTTTTTGGTCTAGAGTAAAGGTAAAGCTGTCCCAATCTACGCTCGCACCAAGACGTCTAAACTGTTGCTGATAATTTTCTTTATTTTTATCAACAAACTTCCATATTTGTTGATAAAGATCTTCTCTAGAAAAATCAAAGCGACTCTTCCCTGCTTTGTTGAGCTCTTTTTCGAAAACAACTTGTGTTTCAAAGCCGGCGTGGTCTGCTCCGGGCAAGAATAGTACTGCCTTGCCTTTCATACGTTGGTAGCGAATGATGGTGTCTTGTATGGCGTTGGTTAATGCATGACCGATATGCAAGTTACCGTTGGCATTAGGTGGTGGCACGACAATACTAAAATAGCCATTGTCGCTGACTGGCTTTGGAGTAAAAGCTTTGCTTTGTTCCCAAAGGTTGTAAATCTTTGCTTCATATTTGGCCGGGTCATAAGTAGAGTTTAAGGACATATAGGCTATATTTTATCACTAAGATATAAAAAAATCACCTCTGTAATGAGATGAATATAATTTTCACGTGAAGACAAAACAACAACAGTACCAACACAATGTTAGCCTATGTTCCCACCACATATAACTGATTATTTTGTTTAGAATGTGCAATCTCGATGGGCTTCGAGACAATACCTAAGTTTTTGTTTTTGTACCTAAAGCTTAACAAACAAGACTACCATAAGCAACATTGACAAAATGCATAAGCACTGATATAATAATTAGATGAGTAAAGAATTTAGGCAGTTTATGGTTGAACTTACTCGTTTAACTGCTGATGGTGATGAATTACAACTGAAAAACTCTGTTTTACAAGATGCGCTGAGAATAGAAAAAACACATAATCTGCCGATTGCGCCTGAGACGATTGTTGGTCGTAAAAGACAAAGCCAAGTTGTTTTGCCATCAGGAATAGTATCGGTAGAATTTGTTACCTATAATGAGGCTGCTGGTATGACGGAGCCAGGCAACGTCTGGCGTAATGACAATAACGGAGTGTTGGTTGGCGAATTTACTGCAAGGGGTGGCGCTGTTTATGATCCGAACTGGGATGCGGATACAAAAGGATATTTTGCCATTGACGCATCGCTATATCCGTACAGTGACGGAAGAGTAGAGGACTTTTCTGAGTTTGAGGGTCCGTTCTTAGATGAAGAAGCGGAGGTGGCGACCAAGTTTAGAACAGAAGTTGCTGACTACTTAAGTGAGTTGCACTTTCCAACAAGACTTATAGAGATATTGCAGGGCACAGACGAGGAATACGGAAGTACTGGTTATTTTTTAGAACTTGAAGAAGTTGCTAAATTTGCAGAGGGGCTTAGCTCAATTAATTAATCTACATCGAGAGATTTGGTTCAATGTCTAGGGAATAGGGGTCTGCTGGTGGTTGGTTGTACTCTATCTTAAAGCATCCAAGAGTAGCGATCATAGCGCCGTTGTCGGTGCAGAGCTTCGGATCGGTATATTCAACTTCGATTGGTAGGCGCGCAGACAACTGATGTCTTAGTTCTAGGTTAGAAGCGACACCCCCAGCAATAATTACGCTATTTACCGCATAGGTGCGAAAAGCATCGAGGGTTTTATCAACAACCGTCTCAATGGCTACACGCTGAAAACTAGCAGAGATGTCTTTGCGCTGAGACGCGTTTAGACGCTCTGCAAGACGAAAACTCTCAAAAGTGTGATCTACACCCAAAATGTTCTGAGTAGCCCTTAGAACGGCTGTTTTAAGCCCAGAAAAGCTAAAATCATAACGGTTTTCCATTCGTGCCTTAGGTAATTGCACAGCGTGTGGGTTTCCTCCACTAGCAGTTTTAGCAATACTTGGCCCTCCGGGGTAGGGTAGTCCAAGAATTTTAGCTACTTTATCAAAAGCTTCTCCAATAGCATCGTCATGAGTTTGGCCAAGTAGCTGATAATCAAAATGATCTTGAAACAACACTAGTTGAGTATGTCCACCGCTGACAATAAGCGCCAAAAGAGGGAAGTTGGGCTGTTTTTTTGGAAGGTTGTATCCAGATAATGCCGTTTTGGTTAAGAAGTTGGCATATACATGACCTTCAACATGGTTGATAGCGTAGAGAGGTTTATTTTTAGTGATTGCCAAGGTTCGCGCTGTTAATACCCCGATTAACAAGGAGCCACCTAACCCAGCACCATTAGTAATAGCAATGGCGTCAATGTCTTTCCAGTTTAGCCCAGATTGATTAAGTGCATCTTTTAGGGTGGGTGTCATAGCTTGAATATGCTCACGGGCAGCAATCTCTGGCACTACACCACCGTATTTTGCATGGATATTCATACTGCTAGCCGTTGAGCAGGCAAGTAGAGTGTCGCCATCTTTTACGATACCAACCGAAGTTTCATCACAACTAGTTTCAATGCCCAAAACGACCATTGTTATAAGTATAACAGGTATCGGAGAGGGGGTTCAGTCAACTAACATGGAACAAGCGTAAACCGTAGAAATGTTAAAGGA
>CAZMFO010000013.1:0-22177 GCA_964565615.1 uncultured Candidatus Saccharibacteria bacterium
TTGACGTTCTTTTACCCTAAGTTGTTAAGTTACGCTAATGGTTTTATGGTATAACGAAAGCACAAGGAATACAAACATATTCGTAGTAGTTTAAACAACAAGATAGTATGTACTTTAATAGGTTAGTTAAAAACTATGTTTTTTGGTTGAATGTACAGTTTAGGTAGCTCGTCCCATCTAGTAGTGTAGCGTGGCGTGCTGATTTTGTGCTTTGGTTGCCAATTTGTATTAAGTAGCTCACTAGCATAGCGGACGGAGTTTTTGCCAAAGCGTTTGTTAATGTTATCGACAGCTTGCATACGACGATCCTCTTTAGCTTGATTAACGGCAAAAGACTGGTCTAGCAAATTTGCCTGAACATTGTTGACTGGCGATAAATCCCCCAAGCAGACCCCCGCCCTATGGTACTGATGTCTTGGATCAAAATATCTTTTAGCATTGCTTATAACTATGTTGATGAGTTTGCCACCATCAGCCGTTGGTTGATTAAGTATAATCTTTGCCGTTTGACAAATAAAACCCGGCTTAAATCGGTCGGTGGCCATAAAAAAGACGATTTCTTTAGCAATTTGGGCATTAGTTCTTAGCCGATAGCTGGCTTTGGCTGTAAAGTTAGCTAGAGCTGACTCAAGTACATAAAACTTGTTTGTGTCTTGGCCAAAGGTTCTGGTAACAGCAATAGTTTGGGCTGGTTTTGGCAGTTTTTGCAAGGGGTAACAAGATAAGCTGTTAAGCTCGGCAACGAGTTGTCGCCCATAAATACCGAGCAGTTTTTGAGCATATGCTGGACGCATTGTGGCTAGGTCGTAGGCTGTCGTAATGCCCTCTATCTGCAAGCGGATTGCAAATTTTTTGCCAACACCCCAAACATTATTAACAGGCATTTTTTTAAGATAGTTTTGGCGTGCTTTAGTGCTTAGGCTTGTCCAGTCTAGCACCCCGCCTAGATCGGGTGTTTTCTTAGCATAATAAGTTGCTAATTTTGCAAGAGTTTTGCTGGGCGCTATTCCAACCGAAACGGGTACGCCTACCCATTGTTGAGTACGCCTAACTACTTCTTTGCCCCATAGTGTATGGTTAGCAATCTGTAGTTCGCTAAGGTCGAGGAAAGATTCGTCAATCGAATATACTTCGATATGGGGCGTAACAGATGTTAGTAAGCTAGTTATGCGACGCGATATATCGCTGTATAGTTCGAAGTTTCCAGACATTTGCACAACCTTATTATCGCTAAAGAACAGTCGCCATTTAAAAGCAGGCGCTCCCATAGGGATACCTAAGGCCTTAGCCTCGTTACTTCTGGCTACTACGCAACCGTCGTTGCTAGAGAGTGCTACAACTGGCTTGCCCTCTAGGTCGGGGCTAAATAGTCTTAGGCAACTAACAAAAAAGTTATTGCAATCAACTAGTGCAAATAGTGGCATACTCATAGTCGGTACCTGTGGATTATGCTTGATACCACGCCCCAAATAACTGTATCGCTCGGTAGTTGATGAGCTTTGATAATACCAAAATCTGACCCCGACCAATAGACTACTAAATCTTGCTGGTGTGGAGTTAGCGATCGGTCGATTAACGCAATATCTCCATTAAAAATACCGTATTTTGACCATTCGTGCCCCTCTATTTGCATAAAAAAGGTGCTTAACGGGTGTTTGATTAATAGTTTATTGATGTCTAGGTTTGCTAGGGTGTCGTCGGTGGCTGGGTTAGGAAAGCCACTGTGTACGTTGACTCCGGGTTGAGGCTTATTTGGGTTCACGACAAAAACTCCTTTTGGTGAGTAAGGTTAATAATGTTTTTGTCGCTCTAGGTAGTCCCTATCAACACGACTGATTGAGTAGATTATAAGCTTGCCAGTAGAAGTAGCCTTAAGCTTTGGCTAAGTACGAGCACTGCTAATAGTTATTATAGGTTTATTGTGTTTATGGTGCAAATGTTACGTCGCCAGCGCTCGATGCAACTGTTACCCAAGTTTGACCGGGGGCTAGTTTAATTGGTTGACCGTCGCTACCGGTAAATTTAAACTGGTTTTTACGCCCTTCTTTGCTCCATGTTCCTTCGGTAACTGTGCCATTCTGGAATACCAATACTTTGCCACTACCAGTTGTAGCATAAACCGAATAAATGCCATTTTGGGTTCTGGTGATTATCGGAACAATTATAACTTTTGGTGTAAGCTGAGTACTGCTTTTGGCATCCATATGTGGCTTGCCGCCTTCGCTACGCAGATAGTTATTATTGGCGGGGTCGTATTGGTAATTAACTCGGTAGTTAGCACTAGACATCCTAATCTCTATAGCTTTAGCGTTTGGGGTAGCAGAGGCTTTATCTTCTCCACCACGCACAAATCCTTCATAATTGCTTGTCCAGCCTTTTTGTTGCTCTAGGTCTTTAAGTTTGACGACATTTGTGTACATATTGTGGGGTGCTCTACGGCTGTTCTCGCGCCAGAAGGCTTTGGTGTTAGAGGCAATCATTTGGTCGAGGTCTTTAATGCCCTCGTTTCTGAGCTGTTGTAGTGCTTGTGCACTGCCTCCAACATGGGCAATGCCCGCGTCGTAAGGAGCAACAAAGTCTAGGTAGTAAGGGCGAACGCTCCTTACTGGCCCAACGTATTCGGGCAAGTTGTCCTGAAACACTGCCATAAAACGTGTAATACCACCTTCGGCAACGGCTTCGTAAACCACTCCTGCATCTTTAAGCCCTGATTGCGGACGGGCGTCTGGGCTGTTTTCTATCATAATGCCCGTTGCTGTTCGTTTATTGTTTTCTAGGGGTACTTCTATACCAGTTAATCTGGATGGTTCAGAGGTTTTTGGAGGTTCCTCAATTTTTGGTTGCTGAACAACAGGGGTCTCTACTTTGGGCTTTTTGGCAGTTTTTTTCTTATAAACAAATATGCCTGCTCCACCGATAATTAAAACGCCGATAACTATCCCGATGATTATTTTTTGTTTTTTGCTTAACGATTTAATAGAGAACTTTTTACCTTTATCCTCGTTTTGAGGCGGGTTAAGAGGAGCCTTGACAGCTATAAAGTTAGGGTTTTGATTAATGGGTTGATCGCTACTACTGTTTTCTGATTTGTTTTTTATGAACATAAGCACTATTATAACAAACATTTTTTTGACCCAAAACATTGCTGTAAACATAAGAAGATAGTATAATATATCGAATGACACAATCCTCTCAGTCTGTCCAGTCTAAGGTTCTTTTGCTTCGTGTTCCTCGTACTAACGAAAAAAAGGAGCTAGCCGCCGAACAGATGTTCGCAAGTATTCATGGGTTGCTCTTAAAAGAGCGTTCTAGCCTTTTTGGTAGAACTACAAGAGAGCATCTTAGTTTTGAAATAGCCTCGTTGCATAAGCAAACAGGCTTTTATATTTGGGTACCCGAACACTTGGTCAGTTACATAGAAGAACAAGTTTATGCTCAATATCCGTCTGTCCAGATTTCTGAAGTCGAGGATTATATGTTGCATGGTAACGAATATAGTGCGCACATATATACAGATGTTGTTTTACAGGCAAATGATGTTTTGCCAATTAAAACTTTTCCGAGCTTTGAGGTAGATCCATTGGCGGCGATTACGGCATCTTTAACTAAATTAGAAGAAAACGAGCGTGCAGTTATTCAATTTTTAGTACGCCCAATTTTTAATAGTTGGTATTCTAAGGCTCAAAAGTATGCCAGTAATCTTCAAAATGGGAGTTCTTTTGGAAGCCTTGCCCGTGCATTAGTTAGTGGAGTTGAGGATCAGCCCGCTAAGCAGTTAAGCCCTGTTGATCAAGCAAGAATAAAGGCATCAGAAGAAAAGAGTCAAAAATTAGCCTACGAAACTAAAATAAGAGTGGTTTACGAGGGCAATGTTAGTGCTACAGAGGCAAATATGCGACTGCAGGCTATCGTGGCTAGTTTTAAGCAATTTAATTCTAATAATCTTAATGGTTTTACTTCTAAGAAAATTCACAACTTTACATCTGGTACAAACATTTTAAGCGATCGGGCTTTTACTGGAATTGGTTTTGCTTGCAATATAGAAGAGGTGGCCAGCTTGTTTCACCTACCTCATACTAATGTAGAGACGCCTTTTTTGCAGTGGGCGTCGGCAAGAACCGCCGAACCACCGGCTAATTTGCCGATAATATCACCAGAGGGTTACGACCCAGCCCAAGTAAGCCCCATAGCAGTTACTAATTTTCGAGGAGGTGACACCAGTTTTGGTTTGCCTCGTAGTGATAGAGGTCGTCATTTATATATTATTGGTCAGACTGGTGTTGGTAAGTCGGGGCTTCTTGAGCTATTGACGATCTCTGATATCTATAGCCCTTATGGTTTTGCGGTTATTGATCCGCATGGTGATTACGCAATCAATACCCTTCGCCGAATTCCAGAAAGTCGTATTGCTGATGTTGTTTACTTTAATCCAGCAGATGCCGATTACCCCATTGCTTTTAATCCTATGGAGGTTAACGACGACAAACTTAAGACCCATGCTTGCTCGGAGCTTATTGGGGTTCTAAAACGGATGTTTGATAGTTGGGGGCCACGATTGGAGTATATTTTGCGATATACTTTGCTGGCCTTACTTGATTACCCCGACTCTACAATGTTGGATATTACCCGAATGTTAACAGATAAAAAGTTTCGTGGGGAAGTACTCACCTACATAAACGACCCTGTTGTTAAAAATTTTTGGTTGGTTGAATTTGCTAGCTGGAATGACAAATTTGCGGCAGAGGCTGTTGCACCGGTGCTAAATAAGGTAGGTGCATTTACCGCTAATCCTATTGTTAGAAACATTATTGGCCAACCAAAAAGTAGTTTTAATATTCGCCAAATTATGGATGAACGAAAAATCTTTATTGTCAACTTGTCGCGTGGGTTAATTGGCGAGGATAATGCCTCTCTCCTTGGAGCCTTGTTGGTTACCAAGATTCAGATGGGTGCAATGTCGCGAGCAGATATTGATGATGTTAATAAACGGACCCCATTTTATTTATATGTTGATGAGTTTCAGAACTTTGCTACTGATTCGTTTGCTACCATTTTGTCAGAGGCTCGTAAGTATGGCTTGTGTTTAACGGTCGCCAATCAATACATTGCTCAAATGAGCCAAGAGGTGCGTGATGCAGTTTTTGGCAATGTTGGTTCGACTATTGCTTTTAGAATGGGTGCCGACGATGCTCGTGTTATGCAACGATATTTTGAGCCAAAATTTGAAGAGCACGACCTTGTTCATATGCACAACAGAAACTTTGTTATTAGCCTAACTATTGCTGGAGAAAAGGTGCAAGCCTTTTCGGGAACATCGCTAAATTTGCCAGAGCAGACCTCCGATAAACGATACCTAGACAAAATTATCGAGCAATCACGACAAAAATATGCTCGACAAGTTGCTACAATTGCCACTTATGTAAAAGAGCGGTATCTACCTGATAGCACCTCAAGTTCTGGTAGTGGATCAACTTTGCTAAGCAAAACTAAAAAGGCCTCTCGTCAATCAGTAGTACAAGCCAGCAATAAGTCTGAACCAAAAGCCACCCCGTCCGCTCTGGGGGCAGTTGCATTGCCCGAAATAGAGGCAGAGCCTATTAAAAAAAAGCGTAAGCGTACCCGCAAGCGTAAAAAAACCTCCACAGTTACTACTGGTAGTAGCGTAAAGACTGCTGGTCCTTCTAAAATTGTCCGACCGGAGCAAGCATCAAGTCTATCTTTGGATCAAGATGGTCCTAGCGATGGCCATATTGTTGGTGATGGCACTATAAACCTCCGATAAACAATGTCAACAGGTTATATTTTGCTGTTCATCTAGCTTTGTTTTATTACCAGAAAAGAACGATAACTTCGATTTTTGTCATAGCCAAGCTTATGTTTGATATCATCTTGACGAAAATACAAAAATATGATAATATCAAAGTTGATGAGAAGTGATTATATGCAACGACCAAATACTGTTAGAAATTTACTTGTAGCAGGTGGTGTATTGACCGCCACCTTGCACGGTGGTATTGAGGCTTTGACTAATTACGGACATGGCCCCAGGGTGGAAGCCTCGGACTTTAATCCTTTTGTAGACGAAACAGTAAAGACGACAAATGCCGGAACGGTACCTGCTGGAGAGCCGTATGTAGAGGTAGTCCCAGGTACAGAACATAGAGATCAATCTCCTAAAGATTTGCATCGTCAGGAGCTTAACTTGACCGGTGGAGCTTACGCAAGACATTTTGATGAGGATCCGATGGCTGGAGTGCTGGAACAACAATCCATTGATTCTTTTGTAGAGACTGTTAATGGCTATATGGCAGACGGTTGGGATGTCGCAATCCATGTCCGTGGTTTGGCATCTGCAGAGGACGCTTCGCTTGATGGTCTTGCTGGCGTACAAACACCTAGTAATGACAACCAACGACTAGCAAACACAAGACGCGACGCTTTTGTGGGTGCGCTTGTAGAGGCTGGCATCCAAGAATCTAGTGTAGTTTTAGAAGATGGGGCTGAAGGTCAACTTACGAACTCACAGCTTGGAGTGATAAGGGCCTTTGCTACACAATTTGGCTACCAGTCTGTTGATGCTTTGATTCAGGCTTATAACGATAACCCTAACGCAATGCCTCCAGTTGTAAACGCTACTTTGGACACTTGGTTAGACGACGAACGCGGTGTTTCGGCGGTAATGGTTGCTACCCGTCAAGTAGCCGGTACTGGCTACGATCAACCAACCGAGAGGGAGGTCTGTATCTTGCCCGTTTTGCAGGTTATAAGAAAAGATGTTACTAGGGAATCTTGGAAGCTAACTGTTCCTTATGGTGTTGCTGTGGGCTTGGGAGCTATGGCTCTTTCAACTGTGGCAACGATTGTATCTGGTGTTGGGATGATGGCACGAGATATCCGAGGATACCGTGGCGCATCGGGCTCTGGTGATGCAGGCGGGGCTGGTGGTAATGGCGCACAGAAGAATCTACCCAAGATTATTGAAGATAATGATCCTGCAGAAACAACTACTACTCCGCCTAATGAGCCAGAACCAGACGATCCAGAAAAGAAGGGTTGCATAGGTTTACCTTGGGGAAAGATTGCTCTTATTCCGTTCTTGATTGCTGGTGCTACCCTAGCAATCCGAAGCTGTGATAACAATACTCCCCCTACTCCACATAGCGGTACCGAGAAGCCTGCGGATCCATGTGCTGGGTTAGAGCGCCGAAAAAAGGTAGTTGGTGTTAAGACAATAACGACCCGCAATGGTAGAAGTGCTGTTGTTAGAGTAAAGCCAGCAAATTAGCAAGAACGACGGAAGTCTAGCGGGTAATTACAGGTCAGTTATTTGTGTTTGAATTCGTTTGAGCGAGATCTCTTTGCCCAGTACGCGCATAGTTTCGGCCAGACCGGGGCTGGCCGGTGCTTGAGTCGTAGCAATTCGCACAAGACTAAACAACACCGCTGGTTTGGTGTGCGTGATAGTCAGTAGTCCGTTAAGTCGGTTGGTGAGGTCTTCGGTAGAAAAATCACTCTCTGATAAAGATAGCTCTACTGCTTTAAGCAACTGTTTAATATCAGAAATCTCAAGTTTTTTGAGTTGCTTGTGGCTAGAAATGAGGTCTGAATTGACAGGCAAGTCCTCGAAAAAGAAGTTGGTTAGCTCGGGTAGTTCGGAAAAGTGCTTTAGGCGTTCTTGAACAAGCCCTAGAACTTGTTTCTTGTAGGAGTCGTCATAACGAGAGGCGGATTCTGGCCAAAAGTTTGTTACGACCGCAAAAAGCTCATCAAGTGACTTTTGGCGAATAAAATGACCATTTACCCAGTTGAGTCGTCGTTCGTCAAAGTGTGCACCACTCTTACCTACCCTTTGCAAGCTAAACTTTTGTATTAGCTCATCTGTCGTAAAGACTTCTTGTTCGGTACCGTCGTTCCAGCCTAGAGTAGCGATAAAACTGCGCAGAGCCTCTGGCAGATAGCCGTCTTTTATAAAATCTAAAATGTCTTTGGCGCCGTCGCGTTTGGATAATTTTTTGTTTCCCTGCTCGTTTAGGATGTGAGGCATAGTGGCGAAGATTGGGTGCGATATTCCCAGAGCTTCGTAAAGATTTAAATAGTTTGGCATACTGGCGATGAACTCTTGACCACGAATAATGTGAGTGATTTGCATTTCGGCGTCATCAATGATGTGAGCAAAATTATAGGTCGGAAAGCGGTCGGACTTGATGAGGATAAAATCGTCAATTACTTCTGGCCCGGTTGAGAGTTCGCCCATAACCTCGTCGTGCCAGTTGTATGGCTTCGGGTCGGACCTAAAACGCAGGGGCTGACTGCCATCCCATTGCGGGGGGTTGCCCGGTCGATGGTTGCGATAGAGAAATGGCTTCTTGGTTTTCTGGGCTTCCTCACGAAAGGCTTGGACTTCTTCTGGCGTGTATGGATCAGCGTAAGCTCTGCCTTGTTCAATGAGCTTTTGAGCCCATTTTTTGTAGATGTCCAGTCGTTCGGATTGGCGATATGGTCCAAAGTTACCAGTTTTGTCTGGCCCCTCGTCGTAATCAAGCCCCAGAGCCTTAAGACTTTTTATTAAATGTTCTGCAGAACCTGCTACTTCCCTCCTTTGGTCGGTGTCTTCTAACCGTAGAATAAATTTGCCGTTAGCCTGTCTGGCAACCAGCCAGGCAAAGAGAGCGGTACGGATTCCACCGACATGCAAAAAGCCGGTTGGGCTAGGCGCAAAACGAGTACGAATTTTACTCATTGTTTACCCTTAATAAACTAGTAATTCTACCAGAATACCCGGTAGATAGTTGATAATTAGTTTTATGAAGGCAATCAACAGATAGCTTGACAACAACAAACATAATTACATCTTAACAGAGATGGTCGGTTTATTCTAGGAGCCAGCCAATAATTTATATGCTAGTAGCAATACTTAGTAGCTGATCACTGCTTAGGGATGTGCTTTCTACATTGTACCAAACTCCCCTATTGACCCATGTGGCATTATTGTCATAAATATAGACGGTGCGACCTTTATCTTGGGTTGTAGTGAAAGTTTTATTGTTGGCGACCAAAAAGTTTTCTTGGAGCGAGCTACTGTTCCAGTTAGATACTTCTTGTTTTATAGAGTAGCTACGGCCGTCGGTGTTAGATCTAAAATTAATAACAACCTTGCCGTTGTCGTAGTTAACTGGTCCGTTAATAGAGAACCCTGAAGGTCCATTTTTTGGCAAAGAGGCCGAGAACCCTGCCTTGACGCCAGCAAATTTGACATTAATGTTGGGCAGGTTCATATAGCCGATAAAGCCAGTCAGTAGTATCAGAGCAAGCAAGCCACTGCTCCAGCGTAGTGCGGGGCGTGATTTTCTTGATTTGATTGGCTTTGTTTTTTGAGGTTCTGCTTTCTCTAGGGCATTAGAGAATATCTGTTCTGCTTTACTTCGGTGTTTATGATGAATAGTTGGTTTGCTTTTGTGGTGAGGTGGGTTGGGTTGTGTATGCTTGTGCCTTGTGGTTTGTTCGGGGTGTAGAGCGACGGCAATATGCTCGGTTTTTTTGACAATTCTTGAGGTCGGCATACCGTGCCTACTAATAAATGGGCTTTGAGATATCTGGTTGGCTCGGTGTTGTGTGGTATGCATCCTCTCCGAGCTATCTTTAGTACTTAATTCGTTTGTTTTTATTCCTGTTGCTGGTCGCTTAACAGACTTTCTCATTAAAATTACCGATTTTTGGGTCGTTCTTTTGAGATGACTAGCTTGAGATCGTTGTGGAGTTGGTCTTTTACGGCTTAGTTTGAGTAAGTCAGGTTTTTCTGGAGTAAAAATAGTTTGGGGTTTAGGTGTTGCAAAATCGTTGATTCTTTGTGCGGGTACAGTTGGCTGATGAGAAGGCTGTTCTTTTAACAGAGCTCCGCTTTTGGTGTCATAGAGCTTTCCGTTAATTTCTATGGTACTTTGCCTTTGTTTGTTCAATTTAGTATGACCTTTCTTACTAATATAATCATAACCCTTTTGAATATGCTTGTGCAACCCTTAATAAATATCTAGACTAGTTTTAGTTATTCTGGCGTGCTATAAATATAGTAGTCCTATGGATTTTCTTGACCCAAACAAAAAAAGAAAAAATAAAATAATGCTTTTAGTGGGCTATTTGCTGATTGCTATTGCAATTAGTATGGCGGTTTTAGTCTTATTGTTTACTAATGCGGGGTATAGGTTAGATAAAGAGGGCAATATCACTCGAAACAGTTTACTTTTTGTCAATTCTCATCCAAGTGGAGCACAAGTCTATGTAGAAGGCTTGCATAACAAACTAAAAACTCAAAATAAAACCGATACAAAGTTTGACCTCCGTGAAGGTCGTTATAAAATAACGATTGCAAAAGAAGGCTATCGGTCTTGGCAAAGAGAAATGAGTCTAGAAGGAGGATCGGTAGAGCGACTGGCTTATCCGTTCTTGTTCCCAGAAAAACTGATCTCTTCTGACATAAAAGAATACACTGCCGAGCCGGGAATAGTATCTTCTAGCCCAGATAGAAGATGGATAATCGTTCAACACCCAGACAACTTGTTGAGCTTTGATGTCTATGACACAAGTGATCCAAAAAAAGCCAACACATCTTTTATCATTCCGCAGACTCTGTTATCTAAAGGGGTAACCAAAAAGCTAGAAGTTATTGAGTGGTCGTCGGATAATGTAAATATCTTAATAAAACATAGTTTTGATGACCAGCACGAGTTTGTCGTTATTAATAAGGATAAGCTCGATTTGTCATTTAATATAGATATTTTGATTGGTCAGAAAGCTTTTGATGTATCTCTAAAAGATCGTAAGACAGAGCAAATATTGCTACATATGGCTCAGGATGGTTTATTGCAACAGGTAGATGTTAAGACAAAAGCATTAACGCCAATAATAGCAAAAGCTCTCGCATATAAATCTCATGGTGATGATATGTTGGTTTATGTTACGCCAATTGCTGGAGATGATAAGCAAGTAAGTGTGCGTATAAAAACCAAAGAAAAGGACTACGAACTTAGAAAACTACCGGTCGGATCAGATTATTTGCTAGAGGTGGCAAAGTTTGACAACTCTTGGTATGTGGCGGTGGGGGCATCACTAGATAATCAGGTTATTGTTTATAAAGATCCACTTTTGGTTTTAGGATCAGAAAGCTCTAAGCGCTCGTTATTTGCTAGAACATTAAGAATAGAAAACCCACAAAATGTTTCTTTTTCGGCAAATACTCGGATGATTGCTGTACAGTCTGGTCAGAACTTTGCAATTTTTGATGCCGAAACAGATCGGCAGTATCGCTATAAAATTAATGATCAGTTTAATACAGGCGGATTTGCTAAATGGATGGACGGCCATCGTTTAGTTTCTTCTACAAATAATACCGCACTAATATTTGATTTTGATGGAACTAATCAGCAGAAGCTGATGTCTATAGATCCTAAAATAGATTTGATGTTTGACCGAGATTACGAGAACGCTTTTTCTTTGCAACTAGCTGGTCAAAACAGTCAACTAAAACTCATAAAAACATCACTTCTAGTTCAAAATTAAGACGAGAAGAGATTAGTAAAACGACTCCATAAAGAGGGTGCATTACCCGGGACTATAGTTGGTTGGCCCTCGTCTGGCTTAGCGGTGCTGGCCACATTAGTAGATACATCTGGTGAAATCTGTTCACCAACAATTATTAGGCGATTTATAGATGTGCCGGGCGGATCGCAGGTAATTAAGGTAACTGTGGCTGGTTTAGCTTGGCTCCCAAGAACCGATAGGTCTGTTGGTTTAACAATCTTCTTTTCGTAGATTTTGTAGGTGTAGCGTTTGCTATTTTTTGTTAAAGAAAAAGTGTCGCCATTGTCTAGCTTGTTTAATAGTACAAAAGCAAATTTATATTTTCCCTTGTTTAAGATGTTGTTACTAGAATGACCAACGATAACACTGTTGCCTTGCTCACCGGGGTTTGGCGTAGTAATGTAATGTACTACCCCTCCCTCTAGTCCGCTTTGGATATCTTTTTCTTGAATACTAGGCACATCGTAAACTACCGGCACCTCTACATTTATCTTGGGTATAATGATAGTTGGATTCGGTCCGGCGGTAGTGGTGTTCGGATCAATAATAACAGGGGTAGAACTAACATTTCGGCTTGGTGTAATAAATGGCGCTATAAACCTTTCGTTAAAGAAGCTAAAAAGTAGCAGAATAGCTAGCACACTACTTAAACTTAACCCAAACAGCAATGATTTAAAATGATCTTTCGCGCTTAACTTTGTAGTTTTTCTGTGGTGAATCTTGTTGGTTATCTTGCTTTTGGTGTCGGCTAGCGATTCTTTGTGATGAAAATGCTTTGTTTTTTGGTTAGCAGGTTGATCGGTGTTTATCACTACGGGCATTTCTGGAACTGGGGTATTTTGGGGATTTTCTGGTAATTTTGATTTGCTGTGGTTGGCATAAAACTCTTGCCAAACCTCGTGCTTTTGATTATCTGGCAGTGCCTGATAGTACTCGTGCCATTTAATCTGTATATTGGCCAGTGAATCACCCGATTCGCTTAAGTCCTTCATATATTGTTGATGCTTAGAAAGTGGCTTTTCGCTTGTTTTGACCTCTGCTAACTCTTCTTTAGCGGATGGCTCTTCGTCTTCGTCGTATAAAGCGTCGATTCGTGAACGGATCAAGTTTATTGCAGGATCGTTAGAGTGCTGATGTTTTGTTGGGCTATCTTTACTCATATCTTTTATGCTAGTTTAACAGATAAAACTGCTGTATAATAGTCTTTGGTTTTGATACCGATATGGGCGAGTGGCGGAACTGGTAGACGCGCACGACTCAAAATCGTGTTCCTTTGGAGTGAGAGTTCGAGTCTCTCCTTGCCCACCACATCAAAAAGTATTTTAGATGTGGAAATAATTTGCTGGCTAACCAGAACATATATTTTTGGGCTTAGATAAGCCACGCTAGCGGAGTCTGCCCTTTAATGGTTTTTGTCTGGGGTTGACTAACCCGAACTTTTTTAGGCTATTCATTACTAATTCTAGGTCATAAATTGTTACTGTTAAAAGCATTTTTTCTGCTATGGTAGCATCTAGCGTTAGTTCACTAAATTGAACTAGGTTTTTTATCTCTTCGGCAGAAGTTGTGTTGCTGTGGATTTGCCAGTAGTAGGCTACTTCGGTGTCTAATGGTTCTAGATCTTCGTCGTAAATGTTGGCATAAGTTGATTTATGGGCGTAGGCTGTATCGTCGCTGTACGGAATATTAAAAAAGTAGGTCGTTTCTGTGCCATAAAATGCCGGCGAAGATAGGGTGACTTCTGGTATGTACAACGAGTCTTCGTCGGACTCGTCATAAATAGTAACAGTGTATTCTAGGGGTTTTACTTGGGCATATTTTCTGTAATTTGGTGCTGGGCCGTCGTCTTCCAAAGAGTCTATCTCGTTAATATGTTCTATGCTAACAGTATAGAATAAACTTCCTGAATAGGTGTCCCAGTTGCCCTCAAAAGAAAGTCGTTCAGTTCCTTGATCGTTTGAAGTCTGAAAATGAGCCGTGACTTCTACCCAGTCCGAGTTACCTCCTAGCCGTTTAGCCGTTGAATAAAGCACGCGATGACCAAAATCTAAAATTTGTCGTTCATAGAGTATTGGCGAGGGAGCATCTTGATCGGGTAAACGCATAACATAGTTATAGCAGACTATTGCTTAATAAGCACAACCAAGTAAGCTACAAAATACATGGTCGTTATTTTTTGTCTGCTTAAGAAGGAGTATCTAGGTTGGTATACTTTGCTTTATCCATCCACTTTGTCAAGGAGCTTTTCGGTGCGTTCTTCAAGTCGTCTGTTTGTTGCGGATGTATTGCTGTTTTCTTGTTCTGCCAGAATATCGCAAATAATTTGAGAGGGAGAAAAGCCATTTTCTTGCTCGTCTGGCGTGAGGGCTAGATCTTTTTTAATAACCACAACAGACACATCATCACTATACCTAAAAGACCTTTGAGCTTTGTTCTTATCGGAGGTTTTAACTTGTATTTTGTAGGGCATCTCTATATTCTCTTCATTAAATTGCTGAAAAACTGAAATATCCCAAGCGGTAACCTCATAGCTACCCCCGTTTCGGCCGATGCCACGATCTTCAGTCAGCCTTGATGTTAGGGCTAATTGCTCTTTGTCACCCAACTCTTGTTTAATAAACCGTTGATACAACATAAGAACCGCAAGCTCGCCAATAGTGCCAGCTAGCCTAATTCGATTATCCCTAGATAGTTTAGTATCAAAATGTTGCTCTCTAGCTTGGACAGATTCCTGCCACTTTTTGCAAGCGAGTCCCCCGATTAGACAAAGATCTTTATAATACTTTGTGCGGATCTTTTCTGTTGGCAGTTCGTTGTTTAGCAGAATGGATGTATAAGACGGTAAAGCAGATAAACGAATAGATGAGTCCACTGTAAAATGGGAGACACCACCCGTAATAGTGCTAGTGTCCAAAATTTGTCGCCAACTATCCGAAGCATTTGTTATCCAACCAAGTCGTTCTGTGTCAGATAATGATCGTTTGCTGGCAATATCAAGAGCTACTGCACCGGCTAGGTATAATGATAACGCAGAGCCACTATCTTGGAGGGCATCATAGATTTCTACATCTCTATCGGTTAGCACATCAACCTCAAGCCCTGAGTAGGAGTTTAATAGTGAACCATGGCTAAGGATACCCCTGTTTGTTAAGGGGTGAGCAGGTTTTTGACTAAATGGCGGAGATGAACCCATAGATATATTAAACCATAGAATACAAGCAAAGTAAATAGATACTTTAGATGTCAACAAGTGCCGTTGTTAAGGCCTTGAATAGTTGACGGGGGTTTTGCAGTGCCCACACGCTGGCATATACTGCAATAACAGCATTATTGGGCAGATTATCTACAGTCTTTGTGCTTGATACCTCACCCCTACTGGCGACAAAAAGGTGGTTTTCGTAAGGTAAAACCAGTGATATTGGATATTTTAAAGAAAATTCGTGTAAGGCATTAACAAGACTAGCAAAAGACATAGTAGAGGTTATTGCTAGGCTAAACTTGAGCCGTTGGAAAATTTTTTGCAGTTTACTAAAATCTGCGACGATAACTGTATTGGGGTTGCAAATAAGAGAACGGCTATTTAGCAAACAGTCTATTGCATCGTTAGTAATCACAAATGGTCTGGTTGCTTTTTCTGCAAAACTCTCTAGCAGGATGCTGGTTTCGCTGTTTCTTCCAAAATCACCAGCTAATAATACACCGTCTGCCCAAGCCTCGTTTTCTAGTAATATAGTTAGAGCTTCTTTTGAAAAGCTTCCACTTGGTGTTACGGGTGCAAATAATGCCTCTGGCAATAGTTTAGAAACGGTCTTTTCAATGGAGCTAGGAAGAATTAAATGAATAGTGCCAGCACCTGCTTGTAGTGCGGTTATATAGGCGAAAGATGGCGCACTAAAAGAATGCAGATTTCCACCAACAATCAGTAACTTGCCTGCTTGATTTTTGTTTTCTGGCTTGCTCCAGATAAGGTCTGGGAACAATGGATTATCTTTGGTTTGTTTAAGCCAGTATGTATTTTCCATCGTGGTAGCCTAGTTGATAAATTACATTTTTTCTTTCTATAACAAGTTGCCATTTATGTTGTTTGGCATACTCAAACAAAGCTTTGTCTGGGTTAAAGGCAATTGGTTGGTCAACCATTTCAAGCATTGAGACATCACTTTTTGTATCGCCAATACCTACACTCTTTGCAGAAGTGACCTTGTGTTTGGCAATAAGTTGCTTGAGTGATCTTGCTTTATCAAAAGATGGAATAATTGACTGCCCCGTAAATCTCTGCTCTTCTCTGTGATATATCGCTCCAGCCCAATCGTCAAATCCGTAGTACTTACCGATTTGCTCTATGAGTTCTTGATGCGATCCGGATATAATAAATAGCAAATAATCTTTTGCCTTAAGCTGGTTTATTAAGTTTCTGGTAAAGACATAAACCTGGTCTTTGTATTCTGCAATAACCTCACTAACAAGATTGTCAAAAACTTCTGTCTTAATGTTTGGTAATGATTGCTCATATAGATTGACCAGAGTAGTCTGATATTTCTTAAAGGAGTCATCGCCCTCACGGTTCTTCCAGCTCATCATAGCTGATTTAAGCACTTTTTGTGCATCGGGATGTAGAATACCGGCTTTTGCTAGGCGGTTGACTACGGCGTGATACAGTTGCCAGCGGATTAAGGTGCCATCTATATCAA
The DNA here is from genome assembly GCA_964565615.1 of uncultured Candidatus Saccharibacteria bacterium. Taxonomy (GTDB): domain Bacteria; phylum Patescibacteriota; class Saccharimonadia; order Saccharimonadales; family JAGQNJ01; genus HK-STAS-PATE-36. The sequence goes on from CAZMFO010000013.1 coordinate 16,266, forward strand.
ACACGGCGAACTTCTTCATAATCTTAGTGTAGCAGAGTACCTATCGTATTTTATAGCAAAGTTTCGTATGTGGTTTTGATTGCTTTATTAAACTTGTGGGGTGGCCGTTTGGATTGGAACAACAGAGGCTGGGGCTGGAGATTCCTCCGGTTGATGGATTGGTATGGTAACTTCTATAGTTGTTTGCGAACCGGGATTTGAATCAAAGGCCATCCTTCCACCCATTCTGTCTAAGATAATCTTATCTATGTAAAGGCTTAAGCCAAGCCCCTCGTAGTTAAATTGTTTAGTGTCAGTACCCCTAAAGAATGGCTGGGTGAGCATTTCTATTTGTTCTTTGAGCAAGCCGGGTCCATTATCTATTATTGTTAGAACGGCGTTTTTGCCTTTTTGCTGCAGCTTTATGGTTACCTTTCCGCCAGAAGGACTAAATTTAACAGCGTTATTTAGCATTGAATCAACTATTTGAGTAATATCATCAGCGTTGGCAGAGACGACAACATTAGGCTGAACATTCGGAACAATAGAAACTTGTTTGTTGGTTGCTGGTGCTTGCCATTGTTCAATAATTTTATTGATAAGTAGCGATATATCATTGTCTTGGCTTGGCTTATTTGCCACAAAAAGTGTCGCCTTTTCTATACTGGCGGTCAAAGTTTGTAGCATAGCTAGGCCATTACGAAATGGCTTAATATGTTCGGTGTCGGGTAAGTTTGAGGAGTATTGCCGGATTGAGTTAATTTTGCCCGACAAGACAGCCTGAATATCTTCAATAAAAGCTATTCTTTGCTCTATCAGCTTGTCTTCGTAGGATTTATCAATTCGGAGTTTTTCGTTGGCTTTTTTGAGCCGTAAATGGGTAAAGTATGCAAACAAAACAAAGCCTAAGCTAGCTAGGCTAGTTAATCCCCAAAATATGACCTTCTTGAGAGCAAAATCAACAGGGTATATCTGGGCATTTAAGATAACAAAGACAACCACTAAAGAAAGAGAGATTATTGTCGGAATAATAAACCCCTTACTTAACTTGTTGTTTTGTTGAACAATGGCTTGTTCTGTCGGCTTGTATTGACTGGCAAGGTTTTGATATTGTGTAATGATTTCGTTAACGGTAGATTTGAGGTCGGCAATTGACTGCTTAAGTGCACTCATAGTTTGCTCGGTTACTTCCTTAAGAAAACTGGTTAGCTCTAGCCCGTTTTGCATTATAGAAAGTGGAGTGTTGAGGTAGTGCGAGATAATATCTAAAAACATATCAGTAGATTCCCTAGTGGCCTTTGACTTTTTAAGAAGTAGAGCTGTTAATCGGAACGCTTTATTTTGTAGCCATGCTAGACGCAGATAAAGTACAGCTAAAATTAACAAAATTATAAGAGGCAATAATGGTATTACTGTTGGAGGCACAGGCAGTGCCGAGTAAAACTTATAAAGCACTCTTTTGGCACTTAATGTAAAGCCCCCTCCTTGGAGTTGGCTGTCATAAGATTGCGGGGTAAGTGGCTCGGGACTTGTTTGGTCTGGATTATTAGTTGATTGCACCGAGCATGTTTGGTCACTATTGTATGTCCCTGCTCCGTATGCTCCACAATCATACCTTTGAGCAGCGCTCACTGGTGTTATTACAGACAACAACAAAACTAGAGAAATAATTGTTGTTTTTGAATATCTTAATAGACGAGAGATAAACTTGTTGGTAATCATAACCATTACTAATAGTATATCAGAGAATCCATAGACCCAACCGTTACTGGACTTTTTTGCATATAGGGTGGTGATTATTTTTGCAGTTGATTGTCTGCTCCTAGAGGGTACTGCCATAATCTATGTTTTTTGATTTGTTGGCATAGGGTCAAACTTATTGCCTAGTAAGATGTTTACTGTATACTGTAAATTATGAAAAAGCCAGAAGTTACTTTGCGTAATCACGAAGCAGTTTATGATTATTACGGGCAGTACCGCCAGCCTAAATTTGGGGCATACATCGGGCACAAAATAATGTCTTTAATGTTTCGCCCAAATGTTGAGTACGCTGAAGGTGCGAAGCAGAAGATAGATGATATTCTGGCGCGACCCAATGGCCGACTTGTAGTAGCCCTTAATCATTTATCGGATAACGATCAATATGTCGTTAGTGCTATGGCTATGCGAGAGCCGTTTAAAGCAATGGTAGGCAAAACATTTATTCAAGCGAAGGAGCCGTTGTTCCACCATCCAAACCGTGCTATAAGACCTGTTTTGCGTGGTGGAGTGGATGTTATGGGGGCTATTCCGGCATTTCGTAAAAAGGATGTTCTTCGTGAAGAAGATGTTGATCTAAGAAAGCAGGCTACCGATAGAATGCTTCGGACTTCTATTTATAAGATGAACAATGGCCAACATATGGCGATCTTCCCAGAAGGAACCCGTAACCATGAACAGCCAGATGTCGTTCAAGAGCTAAAGCCGGGGATCTGCGCGGTGCTTGGAGGTGTGGCGTCAAACTTGTTGGTAGGGGTTGTTCCAATCGGCTTTACTTATGAGGGGGACAAGCGCCATCCTCGGATGTGGGTGGAGGAGCCTATGTCCTTCCGAGATTATGATGACCAAGGGTTTTTGACAGAGTTACGAACACGCTTACAGTATTCCGTAGATCGTGCTTACGAAAACACCAATACTTAAAACATTAAAGTAGCGAGTTTAGCTTTTTTGAATAGTCCTAGCTAGTAATTTCTAGGCTGATTGGGCAGTGGTCAGAACCTAGTTGGTTGGCGTGGATTTCTGCAGATCGAACTTTTTGTTTTAGGGCTTCAGACACCATAAAGTAGTCAATCCGCCAGCCAACATTGCGTTCCCTAGCTTTGGCAAAATGGCTCCACCAAGTGTAATGTCCGTTACCTTGGGTGAACATGCGGAAGGTATCAATAAATCCCGCGGACAGCCAGTTGTCAAAGCCGGTACGCTCTTCGGCGGTAAAGCCCTTTTTGCCGATGTTTGGCTTGGGGTTGGCAAGGTCATCCTCGGTGTGGGCAACATTCATATCTCCGCAGTAGATAACGGGCTTGTTTCTTTGCAAATCAGCACAGTATAGAGTTAGGGCTTTGTCCCACTGTTGTCGCAGAGGAATACGAGATAAGTCATCTTTGGCATTGGGGGTGTAGGCAGTTACAACAAAGTATTCAGAAAATTCTGCTGTTATTACCCTACCCTCATCGTTGCTATGGCCATAGTCGTCTTCATTTAATCCCCCAGCTTTAACAAACTGTTCTGGTATGTCATTAACTACCGAAAGTGGCTCTAGCTTGGTAAAAATGGCTGTTCCGCTATAGCCTTTTTTGGTGCGAGAGGAGTTCCAGTATTCTTTGTATTGAGGCAAGTCAATCTCGGCCTGCCCCTGCTCTGCTTTGGTTTCTTGTAGGCACAAAATATCAGGATTAAACCGTTTGATGAATTGTTCAAACTCCCGTTTGCGAACAACTGCCCTAATGCCGTTTACATTCCACGAATAAATAGTCAAAATGTCGCTCCTTTATAATGACGGATAAAGGGATTCATTGTTGGGAGTCAAATTGTACTAATGGCTCTTGGGGGGCAGAAAGAAGTGCTAGGTCATCTACAGCAATATAATTTGTAAGGTTTTGCCCTTGTAAATTTGCACAAACCCCTATAAGGCAAAGATTCCCTAGCCGACTGTTTACAATGATTGAGCTATTTCTTACTTCGCAATTGTTACCTATAACGCTATTAGAAATGCATACATTAGGGTGTAAAACGGTTCCTGTACCGACTTCGCTGTTATCTGACATAACACTAGCGTTTGATTGTATTGTTCCATTATTTGGGTAAAAGCTATATCTGGATCCGCAAAAAAGAGGTTTTTCGGGGGGCGTGTTGTTTGGCCAATGAGCCTCTACTTGGGCAGATACAGGTTTTTGTTGATAATCAAGAATTTCTTGTAATTCGGGTATGGAAAGTTTTTCGTTGCTATCATTTATGGTGCCATAGCCAACTACCCCCCTGCCAACTTGCGGGTAGAACAATCTCCTAAAAGTAATCTCTTTGATTTCCACGCTTGACATTGTAGCACATAAGTTAGTTTTCTGCTAAAATACTTGCAATGTACAAAAGGGTCTTGTTAAAACTATCTGGCGAACAACTCTCAGGTAAGTTTGAAAGTGGCATTGATCCAGAGTTAGCTGGCTGGTTGGCAGAAGAAGTCAAAAAAGCACAAAATTATGGTTGCGAGGTAGTGATAATGATTGGTGGTGGCAACTTTTTGCGGGGCGCACAAATTGCTGGGCACGGCATAAAGCGAGTAACCGGTGATCATATGGGAATGCTGGCAACTATGATTAATGCACTTGCCCTAACCGATATTTTTGAGGCCTATAATGTTAAGACCCGCTGTTTAAGTAACATCTTTGCCGAGCAAGTGGCCGAGCCATTTGTTCATCGCTTAGCTAATAAACATCTTCAAAAAGGTCGTGTTGTGATTGTTGGTGGCGGAACAGGTCGCCCTTATATGACGACCGACACAGGTGCGGTGGTATTGGCACTAGAGCTAGATTGTCAGGTGGTACTTAAGGCCACCAAAGTAGATGGCGTTTACGATAAAGACCCTTCAAAGTACCCCGATGCTGTGAAGCACGAAAGTTTGTCTCTCCAGCAAGCAGTTGAAGACAACGGCATTAAGGTAATGGATAAGTCGGCAGTTGGTATGGCACTAGAACACCAAATGCCAATTATAGTTTTTGATGCTATGAAGCCTAATAATATTCTTGATGTAGTTAGTGGTCAGCCCGTCGGTACCAAAATCAGCTAATTTTCTAAATTTCTAGGGTATCGCCAGGTTGTAGATTATTAAAGACTTTGTTGTAGCGCTCGGCAAATTTTTCTAGCCAGATATTAGTTACTGAGTGCCCTGCCTCAGATAAAAGCGCATTATGGGTTGGGAACACTTGTTTACATTGGCTGTTTTTTATAAGCGGTATGGTTTGACCAATTCGTAGCCAAGGAGCAGACGCCGGTACTGCTAAGACCTCAAAAGGCTTTGGGCATTCTGTAAAAGAATCGCCAGGATAATACAGTTTATTATCTATTAATACGCCCAAATTTTGGGCAACTGGGGTTTCTGGGTCGATTTCGGCATGATTTTCGCCAAAAAATTCTAAAGACACCTCCCCAATCTTTTCGATATTTTGCGGTCTTGCTACTGTGGCTTTATCGCCCAATTCTTTAGCGACTTCGTTGGTTGTCCATATTTTTAGGTCTGGATTTTTTGCGATAATTTTGTTAATTAGTGATTGGTCAAAATGATCACCATGAATATGAGTAATAACTACCGCGTCTATGTAGTCTAAGTTAGTTAAAGATTTAGTAAAAACTCCTGGGTCAATAATGATTCGGGTATTATCTTGCTGAATATCAAGGCAAGCATGTTCATATTTGGTGATACGCATAGGTTAATTATATCACTTGCTCAAGCGTTCGTTAATCTGCTTAGGTTTGCTTTGTTTCTCTAAGATGCCTTTAACAGAGGGGCTAATTTCTTTATCGGTGCGGTGAATACAGCCAATCCAACAACAAGGGCGTCGCTTGCCTTCTTGTAGTTGTTTAATTACTCTGGCGATATGCTCTTTTCTGGTTGACTCTTTTTTGACCGAAACTACCCAACAAATCCATTCATTTCTTTGGATCGGTGTTAGATTATTCCAAATAGCTAGTATATTTTTGTTTGATAGCAGAGCTTTGGTTAAATCTTGCGGTATTTGATGAGTCGTACAAGACAACAACCGTGAACTTGTCATACCGCCAGAATACTAGCCCCAACAGTAATAATCAACAAGAACCATACTACATATTTACCTTTCGCTTATTATTTATAGTATATCAACAGAATGCTATGGCAAACAAAGACATTTCCTATCTGGCGGTAC
>CAZMFO010000014.1:0-22034 GCA_964565615.1 uncultured Candidatus Saccharibacteria bacterium
CTAAACATAACTATTCCACATAGTAAAGTGTCCACGATGTAGTGGGTAAGTGCAGATGACTTGAGGGTTTTAGAAAAAATTGCTATAATTAGTGGTAATAATTAACTTAATGTTTAAAGGAGATATTGCTTTTTATGGGTAAACCCAAAAAACGAACTACACCTCGCCGAACTGGCAGTCGTCGCAGTCATCTTGTTTTGAAACTGGCTCGTGTCGTCAATGCAAAATCGGCTGTTAAGGCGTATACCACTCGTCGTGAATCAGGTAAAAAAATTGCAAACAATGTTTAAGCCTTAGGTAAAATAGGGTATAATAAAAAACACTAAAGGAATTTAACAATATGGCTTCTAATCGCCACCTTGGCCGAATTATTGCGTTACAAACCCTGTATGAGCAGGATTTTCGGATTAGTTGTGGTGATAAATCGTTTAATCCGAAAGAGGCGCTGGAAAGGCACATAGGTCGCTATAGCGACACAGTAGATGATACCGATTTTGTTCGCTCGCTAGTTAAAGGTATCGAGAAGCACACACAGTACATAGATAGCCTGCTCCAACCGATTGCCCCAGACTGGCCGTTAGATCAAATTGCCCGAGTTGATAGGATTATCTTGCGGATGGGTGCGTACGAACTTTTATTAGAAGGCGAATCCACGCCAATGAGAGTATCAATAAACGAAGCCATAGAACTTGCTAAAACCTTTGGAGGCGAAAACACCTCAAAGTTTATCAATGGCGTTCTAGGTACGCTAATAAAGCAAATAGAAGCAGGCAAGATACCTCAGTTAAGGTAGAAAAGGAATACATTATGAAGCGACCAAAACCACTAGAAGGGTTCAAAAAATTTGTGCATACACATAGAAAACCAGTAATCAAGGAGGTTCTAAGAGAGCCGACTGCTGGAGGTATTGTTTACAGAAAAAAGGCTAATAAAGTTGAGATCTTATTGATTCAGGACGCCAAAGACAGATGGACAATCCCCAAAGGCCATATTGAAGAAGGAGAAGAGGCCAGAGATACTGCTAAACGGGAGATACAGGAAGAAACGGGTCTGACCAAATTGCGTGTTTTAAACTGGCTAGGTAAAATTAACTTTCAGTATCGTCGCAGTCATAGCCTTGTATTGATGACAACTGATATTTTCTTAGTAGAAGCTCTTGGAGACACCGATAAACTAAAGCCAGAAGATTGGATGAACGGCATTAAGTGGTTCTCTACCAACGAGGCTTTAGATAAGATAGAGTACGAGGATATTGAGAAGATCATTTTATTAGGACTAAAAAGGGTAAGGCAGGCCTCTTAAAAGTATGCAAGACACAGCAAAATATGTAAACTTTGCCAAGCAACAACTTAATGTTGAGTTTAACGATATTGATTTACTAATTACCGCTTTGACGCACCGTTCTTATGTTAATGAACATCGAAAAACAGCCAAAATCCATAACGAACGGTTAGAGTTTTTAGGGGATGCCGTGTTGGAGCTAGTAGTTACGGAGTTTTTGTATTTAAATTACCAAGAACCAGAGGGAATATTAACCAATTGGCGAAGCGCCCTTGTAAGGACAGAAAGCATTAGTGATTCGGCAAAAAATAACAACTTTGAACCTTTTTTGAGATTAAGTCGTGGCGAAAAACACGGCACAGAACGAGCGAGAGCACAAATTTTGGCGAATGCATATGAGGCAGTTGTCGGGGCTGTATATTTAGATCAGGGATATGTAAAAGCTAAAGAACTCATAGAAAAAACTCTACTAACTACCTTTAATGAGATATTGAAATCTGGCTCATGGATGGACCCAAAGTCACATTTGCAAGAGAAAGCACAGAGTCAAGACTCGACTACGCCTATTTATAAGGTACTTAAAGAAGATGGGCCAGATCACGATAAAACCTTTGAAGTTGGTGTTTTTGTGGGCGAAACATTGCGGGGTACAGGAACCGGACCAAGTAAACAGTCTGCCCAACAGCAAGCCGCCCAGGATGCTCTTAAGCATTATCTATAATTTTAGTTATTAGTTAAATTGACAACAGGGGTAAATATCTGTAAAATAGTGAGTTGTTATTTAATTAAAGAAGGGATGTAGCAAAAATGCTCGTTATTCGTATGCAGCGAACTGGCCGAAAGGGTCACGCTCAATTCCGCGTAGTCGTTCAGGACTCTCGCCGGACCCCAACAAGTGGTCGAATAGTCGCCAAAATTGGCCATTACGATCCACACACTAAAGAGGTGGTTATCAATAAAGATCAGGCACAGCATTATCTAGATAATGGTGCACAGCCATCAGAAAGAGTAGCTTTATTGTTAAAAAAAGAAGGCGTCAAATTGCCTAAATGGGTAAGTCTACCAATCAAGCAAACTGGCAAAGTCCGTAACCCAGAAAAGCTTCGTAAAAATCAGCCAAAAGATGATAAGTCAGCCGTCGTAAATGATGTTGAAGACTCTCAATCTAGCCAAGAAGAAGTCAAAGATGCAGAATCTTCCTCCGAGTCTTCCGAAGCTAAAGAATAAATAATCTGATATAATAACAGTCGTAAACCTAAAAGGAGAATACCGATATGAGTACTATCGATCAGCAATTTGTTGAATATATTGTAAAGTCAGTGGTGGGCAATCCTGATGCCGTAGCAGTAGAACGAACAGTAGACGAAAGGGGCGTATTATTAGAGCTTAGTGTTGACCCAGAAGATCTTGGGCGTGTAATCGGTAAGCGTGGATCAGGTGCTCAAGCTCTCCGCACATTGCTTCGAGCTCTTGGGACAAAAAACGATGCCCGATACAACTTAAGAATTGTTGATACGGGGCAGCCAGCAGGTTCGTCAGGTCGTGCCACTAACGATAACCCGTCCACAGATAATGCATCCACTCAACAAGATACAGAAGACAATCAAGATACAGAAGCAGAACAAGAAGATAACTCTCGTGTTGCCCAGACTCGTAAAGAGCTAGAAGATCTTGACGATCTTGACATTTAGCGCTCGCTTGGCAAAAAAACTAAAAAGTGCTATGAAGATCCAAATAATTACTTTGTTTCCAAAGATGTTTGATGGGGTATTGGATTCTTCAATACTTTGGAAGGCGCAAAAAGATGGATTTGTGGAGTACCAAACAATAGACTTGCGAGAATTTGGTATCGGTACTCGCAAACAAGTTGACGATACACCTTATGGCGGGGGCGACGGTATGTTGCTTATGATTGAACCATTAACAAAAGCGGTAGAAATGGCTAAGCACAATGATCCCTCGGCTAAAGTGTTATTGATGACTCCAAGAGGTAATTTTTGGAAGCAGTCAAAAGCCAAACATTATGCCGATAAAACAAAGGGCTTGATAATTATTTGTGGTCGGTACGAAGGTTATGATGAGAGAATAGTAGCACTGGTTGATGAACAAATTTGTATTGGGAATTATGTTTTAACCGGCGGTGAACTACCAGCTATGGTTGTGATAGATAGTGTCGTACGATTGTTGCCCGGTGTCTTAGGTGGCGAAACATCAGCCGAGATAGAGAGCTTTAGTGATGATTTAACTATTGAGTACCCTCAATACACCCGACCGGCAGATTATTTTGGGGCGAAGGTTCCAGATGTCTTACTAAGCGGAAATCATTTAGAAATAAAGAAGTGGCGTCAACAACAGTCCAAAAAAAAGCTAAAGCCTAGTGCTTGAGGTTATTTTATTGGGGTATAATATGGGGTATGTCGCGGTATTATTCTAGTGGTAGGTATCAGCCTATTGCAGGTCGTCGAGCTCAAAAATCAAACAAGGGGTCAAGGTTTAGGGTTATATTTTTGCTAGCATTGTTTTTAACTAGCACTTTGTTATATTGTGTGCCAGTTCCGAAAATTCAGGCTCAACCAACGCAGACAAGTTTTCAGACTGGTCAGGCGGTTGATATTAGGTGGCCAGAGGTTAAACAGTCGGCTGTCGGTGCAGTTAACCTTGGTGTGTTGGCAGAGTCATCTAATCAACAGGCTTTGCCAACGGCTAGTCTGGCTAAGATATTTACAGCGTTGATGGTTCAAAAAGCCAAGCCTATTTCTGTAAGTGAGATGGGGGCGACGATACAGTTTGATTCGGCTGACGAACACCTGATGAATCAATATATTGCCCAGCTAGGCTCATATTACCCTGTTAAAAATGGCCAATCGTTAAGCCAGTACGATGCCCTACGAGCTTTGATGATTGTTTCGGCTAACAATATCGCCGATAAATTAGCGGTCTGGTCTTATGGATCGATGGATGCTTACTTGGCTGAGGCGAACGCATATTTTAAGTCTCAAGGACTTAGCAATACCCATATTGCCGATGCCAGCGGTTTCTCTTCACAGACCGTCAGTAGTGCTAGTGATTTACTACTGGCATCACAGATGTTAATGAAGGATCCGGTGCTTAAAGAGATTGTCAACACCCCCGCAACCACAATCGCTGGTGTGTCCGTGCGCAATACTAACGGCTTACTGGGGCGGGACGGTACTGTCGGGATAAAAACAGGCAATACCGACGAGGCTCTTGGTTGTTTTGTGATAGCTCGCCAACTAACGCTTGCTGACAACCAAGAGATAATTGTTTTGGCGGTTGTTATGGGAGCAAATACTGTGCCGGAGGCTATGCTTTCGGCAAGAGAGTTGTCTAAACAGGCCGAAGCTGGCCTAGATTACCAAACTGTTATTTCTAAAAATGAGGCGGTAGCAACATATCAGACACCGTGGGGAGAGTCAGCCAAAGTTGTGGCCGAGCAGGATTTATGGGCAGTGGTCTGGAGGGGTAAGCCTTTACAGCCAGTCCTAGAAGTTGATCCTGTTTCATCAGGAACAGAGAAGGGCACAAAGGTCGGCTTGATAAAATTAACAACTGCCGAAAAACAAGTTCAAACACCCTTGCTTTTAGCCGAATCAGTTAAAAAACCACCGCTTACTTGGCGACTGGCGGGGCGACATTACTCTAGGCTAACAGCATTTATTAATAAAAAGAAGAGTTAAGAATCAAAGTTTTTGCGAAAATGATTTGTGGTGTAATGCCATGTGGCATCGGTTTTTTTGTGGGGATTAAAGATGTTGTTCGGGTCAAAAATATTCTTTAATTCTTTAAAATAACCCACCACTTCGTTCCCATACATTTGGACGAGCCATGGTCCACGAATCAGTCCGTCGTTATGCTCGCCACTTAGCGACCCATTGTATTTAAGAACCAGCTCGTTTACTTCCTTCATAGCGGGGAGTATCTTGTTGCGGTCATGCTGGTCGGCTATATCCATAAGTGGAATGATATGAAAATTACCATCACCCATATGTCCAGCAATAGTGGCAAAAAGACGGTACTTCTTAATAATTCGACGCATATGAGGCAAAAAAGCTGGCAAATGCTCTGGTCGAACAACTAAGTCGTCAATGAATGGTGCAGTGTGCTTGTCTTTAACCTTACTGCGCAAAATCTGGAAGCTATAGCGTCTCATAATCCAGAACTTTTCGCCTTGACGCTCATAGGGTGCTTCTTCAAATCCGCTAATACCATAGTATTTAGATTTCTGCTGGAGTTCTTGGCGAAGAGAATGGATTTTGGTTTTTATTTCTTCTGGATCATCACCTTTAATTGATGCCATCAGTATCAGTCGAGGAACGCCCCTAACAAGGAGTAGTGCGTCAGGGATTAAGCTAATTAATAGACGAATAAACTTGGCTGGGCCTAGTAGTTTAAGAAAGTACGGCATAAATCTAATTGATAGAATCAGTGTATTGTCGTCAAATGACTCGAAACGAGAGGGTTTCTTATCAACAACTACTTTAATAAGTTCTCCTAACCGACGAAAATCTTTGACAAAAATAACCAACAAACCCTCTTCGCTTCTGGCGTGAGTAACCCGAAATTCTATGTCGGTAACTAGCCCTAAAGTCCCTTGAGCTCCAACGATCGCTTTTGTAAGGTCAAAAATACCTGTTTCTTTGTCCCAAATATCCCAGATGTTGTATCCAGTTGCATTCTTGCTGACATTTGGCTTTGCTTTTTTTATTTGCCGGTAATTGTCGTTAACAAGTTTATAAACAGCTTGATAGACTTTGCCTTCAAAATCTTTTTGCTTGAGCTTTCTATCTAGCTCGGTTTTGTTTAGGGGCTTTACCTCTCTCTCTATTCCATCGGCGAAAACAAATTTTAGCTTATTAACGAAGTTGGCTGTTTGCCCAAATTCGATTGACTTTTCGCCCCCAGAATTGTTATTAACCATACCTCCAACTGTGCAGAGGTCGCGAGATGCCGGATAGGTGGGCATTAAAACACCCTTCGTCTTGGCTTTAGCATCAAAGTCTTTAAACATTACGCCGGGTTGGAGCTTGGCCGATTCTTTTCCTATCTCGTGTATGTCTATAAAGTACTTTTTAAAGTCAACAATAACCGAATCGTTGATAGCTCCACCGGACATATCTGTTCCGGCACTGCGTGCGGTAAGCGATAAGTCGGGGATTTCTTTGTGGAGTGCGTTAGTTACCTTTACTAATTTTTCTACATCTTTGGCATCTTTTGGAGCGACAATTACTTGTGGCATAATTTCTAACATAGAAGCGTCGTGGCTAAATTGCTGGAGCAGGTCGCTAGATGTATCAATATCACCCCGAAAATTTGACTTTTGTAGTTCTTCGATAAATGTCTGTATATTTGCCATATCTTGTCTATAGACATCATAGCATAAGAACAGTTGATGCCAAAGCCTAGATATTGTTGGAGCAAGGTCACTCCGCTAGTTTTTAGAATAACTATTCTACTTCAAATTCTTTTACTGTATAATTCTTAAGGTAAAAGGAGTATAAAATGGAATTGAACGGCAATAACATTACAAATTCGGCTAACCAAGAGGATCTAGCCAAGCAAAAGGGTCCAAAAAAATCAGCAGGAAGGGCCATCGGACTGGTGTTTCTGGTGCTTATTTTAATGGCGGGAAGTGGCTATGGTGGCTACTGGTATAGAGAGCGAGGAGCAAAGAAGTCAGCCAAATCTGCCGATCAGCAAATTGCCGAGTTACAGAAGCAGAAGAAGGAGCTAGAAGACGCTAAAGCTAAGGCAGAGCAAGAGGCAAAAGAGGCTAAAGAAGCCAAACAACAATCCGAGCAAACAAGTAACAAGACCACTCCATCTACAGAAGTCAAGAATAATATACAAGACGCTATAAAATCAGGGAATACATCAGCACTAGAAGGCTATATGGCATCAACAGTAAAAGTTATTCTGGCGGCCTCGGAGGGTATGGGCAATCGTACTCCGACCCAAGCAATCAGTGATTTAAAGTACTTGGATGCTGGGACTGACCCATGGAACTTCTCTGTTCCCTCTGCTTCATTGACAGCATGGAGGGCGGGTTTTTACAAGCAGTATTTTCCTGATGGTGCAGTAATTGGCGAATCGGCTAACCACTATGTAGTATCGTTTAGTTTTGATAGTGCCGGAAAAATTAACACTATCTTTATGACTGGCGATGCCTCGGGATTAAACTAAATGCCTTTGATCTTGATAACCCAGCTTGGGCAGTAGTCTAGTGTGTAGTTATTGGCTATTCAAACATTAACTTGTATTTGAGTACACTTTATGGAATAATGAGTCTAGGAAATTAGGTACATTTATGAAGATTTATTCGGCATCTAAAGAAGAGAGTTTTGAGACGCACCCCAGAACACCTTTTACACTGGAGCTAACTAATGAGTCACGACTCCCGGCGTTAAAATATCAGCTAAAGCAAGCCAGAACAGAAATTAGTCAATACTATGTGTTGAGTCTTAATGGTTTAGAAGTTGCTGGACCTCCCGTTATTCTTTATGGTGGAGATTGCGATAGCCCTCATTACTTTGATGAGCTAACAATTGGCGAAAGTGTTTGGACAATTGGTGGTGCGGTTGGACAAATCTTGCTTGGTGATCTGGTTAGTGTTCGTTTTGGAAAAGAGAACAGATTGACATAGGGATAGTCACAGCCTCTTATTCGCTAGAATAGTCATGAAAGAGGCAATGTGTTGGCGTAATCATAATCGCAACAAAATTACCCTTAGTTAGTCTGGTTACTGGGGAGACATACTTGTTCTCTCCGTAGGATCTTAATCTCATAGCATTAATGTAGAGATCGTTAATTAGTTTAGGGTCATTGATTAGACTTGCTACACCCTGGATTTGGGCTGTTTTTTGCGAGTTATATTGGTAAATAGTCAGTGCCACCTTAGGATTAGCCAGCAAATTCTGCGTTTTATGACTCTGTGATTGAGTCAATATGAAAATATCGTTTTGCTTATTAAGTAAGTAATAAACTACTGATCCACTAACATTGCCTCCACGATCTATCGTTGATAGTACGGCTATTTCGTTGTTTTGCAAAAATGCAAGGGCATCCTTATCTATGACTGCTTTTCTTGTCGGCTGTTGAAAGCCGAAGCTATTATTTTTATACAGCGAAGAGTTTGTTTTTGATAGGAATTCTTGCTTTTTCTTTTCAATATACTTAGCAAATTTTTCGGCACAGCTTATCTTTACGAACCTCATAGAATAATCTCGTACTCGGGTATGCAAGACAACCGAAGCACGATTGGCGGCTACAGATAGATTAACCCCAGACACAACATCGTAGGTTAGTTCATCCATATTGCTGTAAAGTGGCTTGCGATCCAAAAAAATTACTCGTTTATTGGTGGCTACCAGAAAGGCCGACTCTAACCCCTCAACTTGACCATAGACAACACCGCCAATAGATTCGTCTTGCTCAATCACATTATGTAAGTGACGAGCCTCGTATTTTGTTAGTCCATAAGGTGTGACTCCAGCCTTAATTAGCTCTTCTCTGACTCGTCTTTTATGGTCTAAGCTCATAGTTATATAATATCATCATTCAACTAAAGACAACAGAGGTGATTGTATGATTGTGCTAAAGAGGTGAATCGAAAAAGCATTATTGTTATGGCACTAGTCTTTCCTATAGCTATCTACTAGAGTTGCCTCTGCAATACAGACGATAAGTACTTGTATTTGTTTTTCTCTAGGCGTTTGTCTTTAGAAGTGCTTTAAGACGCTTTTTAGTCTAGCCTCAAAGGCTGTTTTAGAGAAGATCTCGGACAGAATTGCTGACCCTTTTTTTAGATCAGCCGAAAAGTTATCTAGACTGTTGATGCAGGTTAATGTTTTGTCGGCTATCTCAAAAACATTGTATGGATCTTCAATATAGGTTACACAACCTCTAGGAGCAAATTCTTCTATTGAGTTTAGCCTAGTCGCTACAACAGGTTTTTTGGCAAGGATTGATTCAATAATTGGTATTCCAAGACCCTCGTCAATGGCGGGGTGGATAACTAGGGCGCAGTTTTCTAGTAATGACCATTTGTCCTCTTCTGATACATAACCAGTAAAGACAACCCTCTTTTTTATTTTTGGGGTTAAGTTTTCGTATGTTTCTATAATTTGCCCCCATCCATAACCCTGACTGCCAATGGCAACTAACTTATAGTTTGTTTTAGAGGACAGCAGTTCAAAGGCTTTTAATAATCGCACAACATTCTTCCGCTCTTCTAGGGCAGACATAAAGAGGATGTAGCGTTTTTTTGTTAGCTCATTTTTGGTAAGGACATCAAGTTTGTTTTTGGTTATTTGTGGCTTGATAGGATCGCAAGGGGGATACACTACTCGAGGATTGATGGTCGGAATTACTGATTGCAGTTTGTCTTTTGCATTTTGAGATGAGGTTAAGACCATTGTTGCATTGCGGGTAGCCGTCGATATCTCTTTAGAAAATCTTGTGGCAGAGTCTGGTGGGGTTTCTATAATACTAAGTGGCATAACATCGTGAATATATTGAATAATGTTAATTTTTGTTGAAAAGATTGGTTGTTTTATAGGAAATGGGCTGGCGGTGATTATAGCTTTTACTTGGCAATGCCGTACTATTCTAGAAATAATGATTGAACTTATTCGTCTAGGAAGACGAGCTGACAATTTATAAAACATTCCAAAATTAATGTAGCCAGCAACTTTTGCATAGTGACGAAGCGAAGATGGCTGATGTTGCGGGGTAAGACTTTGTTTGTTGGCAATAACATCAATCTTGTTAAGTATAAACATTTTTAAGAAATCTCTAACAATCAGCTTTAGTATTTTTTTTGTACGGATGTCAAAAGCGGGGGAGGTTATTCCTTCGGCCAAGTAGTGGTCTATGTAACGCCTGATTGCGCTATTGTGGGTGGATGGACTGGAGCTATTTAGCGAGGTAATCTTTAAAGGTGCTCCAGTTAATAAATACGGTTCATAACCAATGTTGGTAAGAGCATCAATTAAAGCTACGGTAATACGCCCTAAGCCTCGTATTCCGTTATCTTCAATACCCGCACTAATGATGAGAACTCTTTTTTTTGACATAGGAACCTTGTTTCTACCCCTTCTATCGTGCCCACCGTTTTGCTTTGACAGGTTTTATAATACAATAAATAATGTATCAAGTGCAATTAGTAATTTTAAGAGGTTTAATAGATGATTGTTTCTTCCGACTGTGTAGAGAGTGATTTTAATACAAGATGGTATCAAAAGTGGGCTCAACAGATTGGGCTACCTGTTGCTAAGCATCCAAAATTTTGGGAGATGGCAGTAATTGCCGAGTTACTAGACAGCTACAAGTGCTTAAAGCCGGGCGTGAAGGGATTGGGTATGGGCGTAGGGAACGAACAGTTGGTTTCGATTTTTGCCAGTCGGGGCGCAGAAATCCTTGCCACAGATCAAGATCCAGAAGATGTTGATGCCCAAAAATGGAATAATGGTCAATTGGCACACGGTAAGAGCACTCTATTTTATCCGCATATTGTTAATAAGACTAGCTTTGATAAGCTTGTTCGATATGAGCCTTACGATATGAATACACTAAATAAGCGCTATCTTAACAAATTTGATTTTGTTTGGCATAACTGCGTAATTGGTCATCTTGGCTCGTTAGATAACGCAATAACTCAACTTATTAGATCTGCTCGATATTTGAAGCCCGGTGGTCGGTTAGTATTTACGACAGAGCTAAATGTAAGTAGCTTTACAGATACTATTACAGAGGGTTCTGACACGGTTTTTTGGCGTTTGAGTGATCTAGAAGAATTATTTTGCCAAATGCTGGATCGTGGCTTAGTTGCCGATAGGTTTAAGTTACGGCTTGGCCAGAGCGAACACGATACCAGAGTAAATTACAACAGCCGAATCAACCCACGCGAGATCGATGCGGGGGTTCTTGACAATCCGGACTTAAGTGAGATAAAAATTCCATTTGGAGGGTTTGTGATCACACAGATAGTATTAAGTTTTCAGAAGAAAAAGGTTCGGTTCCCCCATAGAATTATCAGCAAATACAAGCAAGATACAATTAAAAATGCAAAGATATTAACTGATCATTTAGCAAAAAACTCCGATCTTAACGAATATTTTGCTAGTTATGACACTATTCAATATGCCGACGCTCAACTAATGCCCGAGCAAAAAGAAATCACTGTAGATATGGAACCGGGGGACATAAATAGAGTAAACTTGCGATTCTTAAATCGTTCAGAGATGAAACTTTTTGATTATAGCGTTTATACACCATATAATCGCCCTCCCTTAGTATTGGGTACATTTGATCCAGTAAATCGTAAGAGCAAATTTGCTACATCTGATTGGTCGTCACCAAGCCGACCCACATTGAGCTTTACCCCAAGTTATGAAAGCGAACATCCCTCGTGGAATAGTCATCGAGTAAATCAAGCAGAGTGGTTTGAGTATGTGTTTTCTCTTAAAGCACCTAGAAAACCTGGGGTTTATGTTGAGGAGTTCGTCTTGATATTTGAAGGATCGGCGACGGTTCTCAGTAGCCGAGTAGTGATTACGATTAATGTCTTGCCAAAAAAGGCTAAAAAAACAACAAAATCCAAACGCAAGATATTTAGCATAAAGGAGTTCTTTAAATCTATCGGCTGGCAAGGCACATCGTCTAGCAAGGCGATAATGGAGTCCTTTTCTGACTGGCTGGAACTAGTAGCAAAAAAGGAGTTTAGGACAAGGCTTTATATCAAGACTTACGAGTTTCTGGCATTATTAGAATCGCACATCAAAACTATTTATCCCAACTTCGTTATACCTAAAACCGTACTTAGTAATATAAAGAAGCATCAATCGCATTACATACAGATTAATCATCGGTCGTTGGTTCCGGGCTTAAGATCGGAATTAATTTTGATTGCCAGCACCCCACGAGTTGGGGGAACAGCCTTTAGCCGTATGCTTAGTGACATAACAAAACTGCCCCACTATGCTATTACAAATCTAGATACATTAGATTTTAATAGCTTATCAGGCCAGACGATTATTCATAACCACATAACTTATGACGAGTATGTAAAAGAGTCAATCCCGCTTCCTGTTCAAGTGATAACAATAGCTCGTAACCCCTTAGATACTTTGGTTTCGGCCTTTATGTTTGCACAGAATAACCCAAGCGTTGTCTATTGGCTCAACGAAAGGGTCTTCAAAACCCCGGTTGATTTTAAAGGAAAGACCGTCAAAGACGAAGAATTCTATAAGTGGGCAACTAGTGATCAATCTAGCTTGATGCTTTCTGTTACGCCTTCGTGGTTAGATTATGCTAATTCGTATGTTAGGTATGATGATTTTATTAGCAATCCAGTTGAAGCGTTTCGTGATGTGCTGAATATAATTTTACCTAATCGGATGTTTGATGATGCGGATATCGCTAGGGTTGCCAAAACGACAAACGATAGTTTTCTAAAAAATGCCACCAACAAACATCGCTGGAATGGGGGGATTAATTATGCCGTTAAACTGATACCCAAAAATATACTAAAGCCAATTATAAAGAAACATCGCCAAGTTATTGACCAGCTTGGATATTCTAGCCTTCTTAGCTAGGATAATCATCTGTGATATTGATGAAATTGCAGATACCGTTCTTTCGGTGGGTCAACCACGGCGTCGCAATGCTTAAAGTTAAAGATGAACAGCAACCGGTTACTAAATTTATCGGCAAGTATCTTTCTCTCCTTTGTCTAGATGTTGATTGGTGAGTTTTAGGATTGCCATAGCAAACAAAACATATTATTTAAGTATTATTTTGAAAAATGTGGTATAATCTGGGGTTGAATAATAAATAAGTTGCTTAATTAAAGCAAATAGAGAGGCTACATAGGTTGAGCAAGGATAAACCTGTATTTTTTGATGAGTCAGGAAGGCGACAAAAAATTGTTGACTTTGTTTTACTAGCTTTAATTTTTTTGTTTACTTTTGCACTTGTTTTTATAGGGTACAATCTTAGAAAAATTAGTAAAATTGAACAAACAGCAAAATTAACTCACCAACAACCCAGAGAAAGCACTTTGAGTGTTCTTTATACTGAGTCCAACGCTAATGCCTATGCATTATTAGGAGATCGCATTCAACAAATTGGTACTGTTTTATTGCCCCGATATTATCTTACGGATAAGGGCGTATCAACACCACTAACTTACGAAAAGCTAGACAAATCTCTAAAAGCAGAGTCAACAAATATCAACACCTCATACGACACTTACCATATATTAAGTAGTAAAAATTATACATTGCCACCAGTTGAGAGAAACTTGCCAAGAGCAATTGATTCGTCTATGGTTAAGCTGATTGGTGATGAACAAATGGCCGGAATTGCCTCTGGTATTTCTAATGCCGATGCGTCTGGACTATATGTAGATATTGATCTTTCGCAGATAAGTTCGCCTAAGGCCAAGGAGGAGTTTGGTGGCTGGCTAACAAGGTTTAAGTCTGCTCTAAGCGTTTACGACCTACATCTTGGCTTAATAGTTGATCCGGGATTGTTGGACGAAAGCCATCAGGCATTGTTAAGAATCCCCAGAGTAGTTTACTCGGGTCAATCTACAACGCAGTGCGACAAACAGATACAAGGCCTAAAACAGTTGAAAGAGCTTGATCAATCCAATGTGATTGTTGAGCTACCAACTGCATCAACAAAGACCGATCTTCGAGCTTCTTCAAGATCAGAAATAAATGTTGAATATGGATCTACTGCCGAACTGCTATTAAACCGACAAGTTAACAATCGATCGTGTCATTCTATAGATGTTAAAGAAGGAACATTTAGCTATAAAGTTAATGATGCAATTAGTTCGTATAACTACCTTGTGGCAACTAATAATATTCTAGGAGTAAATAAATCAAGAGGTTGGGCAATTTCCGATCCGGGCAACGAAGAATACACATTATGGAGTTTACTGGACTCTGATCTAACCCAACAGACAATCAGCCAACTGATAGGTAAAGAGGTAAAGGCTAGCCTAAGTGTTGAAAAGGATGGTGCTGGTCAGATCTTTAGTCTCGCTAATGTTGCTACTACTGGTAGTCGAGATATAACATTTGACTCTTCGGGGTATGTTACTACTAGCCGGCTAGAACATAGTGACACAGCAAATACAATCACTAAACAGGGAGAGTCTAAAAAAAAGATTGCTCTTACATTTGACGATGGGCCGAATCCAACATATACCCCTAAGGTGATGGACATACTTGAGTCTTACGGGGTTAGGGGTACCTTTTTTGTTATTGGTCAAAATGTAGCAAATTATCCAGAAACAGCGAGGCAAATTGTTGCTAGGGGTCATGAGATAGAAAACCATTCTTACAACCATCCCGTTTATAGTTTGTTGGATAACGAGGCGAATAAAAGCCAGATAAAATCAACAAACGAAATTATTGAGCTAATTACCGGTGTTCGTCCGAGCTACTTTAGAAAGCCCTATAGTGATAATAGCGAGATTACTAACAGCGCAGATATTGAGTATCTAAATATGTTAAGCAGTTTAGGTTTGCAGGCAAGCGAATACGATATTGATTCAAAAGATTGGCTACTAGATACTAGCGATCAAATACTTGAGCGAGTTAAATCACAGATAGAAGCAAGTAACGGTAAATATAGTCAGATATTATTACACGACATACACCATAAACCCGAGCTAACCATGGAAACACTACCACGGATTATTGAATATCTGCAAACAAATGGGATTGAGATAGTGACAGTTAATCAATTAGCAGATCAGCCCAAATCAAAACCCAATGTTGATGCCGTAGCAGAAGCAAGTACCCCTTATTATGTACTCAGAACAAAGTTGTGGGCGCTAAAGGTTTTTTCGGTTATTGGTGTATTCTTTATTATTTTATCCTATATTAGGTATTCTTGGATGATTGGGGGGTCAATTTTTTATTATGTTAAGAGGAAATTACTTAAATTTTTAACTAAGCATATTTACCTGCGAAGAGGTAGCTTGCCGAAGTTGGCCATAATCATTGCTTGTTACAATGAAGAAAAGGTAATTGGCAAAACAATAGAGGCGCTCCAAAAAAGCACATATAAAAACTTTCGTATAATTTTGGTAAACGATGGGTCAAAAGATAAGACAAAGGAGATTATTGAAGCATACAGCAAAAACGATAAGCGCATTAGCTTAATTAATGTGCCAAATGGAGGCAAGGCTAGAGCCTTAGAGTGTGCAATGAGCAATACGAAATGTCAATGGCTGGTTTTTTGTGACGCAGACACTATATTTGCTCCGGACTCACTCCAACAATTTGCCTTATCGGCAACACTAGATTATCGATTAGGGGCGATTGCCGCCAAGATTGTTGTCGGTAACGACTATAACTTATTAACGCGAGCACAGTTAATTGAGTATGGCATTGCTCATACATTTATTAAGGCATCACAAGATGTGACCAATATGATAACAGTTGTCCCCGGAGCTGCAGGGCTATGGAGGCACAATGCCCTAAAGAAGGCAGGCGGGTTTTTACCCGATACTTTGGCAGAAGATGCTGATGCTACTATGCGAGTTATTGCTAGCGGAAGCAGGGTAGGATTTAGGGCAAATATAGAGGCATTCACGGAGGCTCCCGAAAAACTTACGATGTTGTTTAAGCAACGCACAAGATGGCAACTAGGAAATATGCAATCTATCTATAAGCATAGAAAGGGCTTATTTAATCCTAAAGTATATGGGACTTTGGGAGCAGTTGGTTTGCCGATGTTTTATCTAGAGTTAATAACCGCAATAGCTTTCCCTTTTATTATGTTGTTTACGATTCATGCACTTTATCAAGAAAAGCTATTTGGTCTGAAGGGGTTATTGGCGATTATGCAACAACCCGATCTTAACTTGACTGTATTTTTTGGCATATTGATGGTGCTTATAGAAATTGGTATCGTATTATTTGTCATTGCCACATCCAAAAAATCAGTTAAATCTAAAGTTTTACTACTATTGACGGTCCCATATTATATTACTGTCTATAAAATATATCTTAGTACCTTTACAATTGTAGCAATGCTCCGTGCTCTAAAGGGTAAAATGCACGGCTGGGGACACTTGCAACGAACAGCCAGAGTGAACATTTAACGAATACAAGCAGTTTACTTTTTGTAGATTTGTACTATTGTAGTATAATGGTTTTGTTTAAAATGATAAAAACAAAAACTAGACTATTCACATCAGCAATCTTAGGGATATCGATATCTCTGTTGCTGTTATTTATCGGTGTCAAGAACTCGTCATCGGCTTATGCTGTTAATTTATCGGCCGATTCGCAAGTAATGGTTGGGGCGACTTATTATGGTGGTGAATACAATGGACAGTGGGTAATTGATAATGCTAACCAGTGTTCTCGTATTGCTAATGGCGAGTTTACGGCATCGTCATTAAATGCCGTGACTGATAGTAATTGCGACGACGACAATGGTTTGAGTTATCAAAACGATATTCCTTTGCACAACCTAGTGAGTTTTGCGGAGTTAAGCAATAATCCTGGTAGCTCCGACTATTCGGCACTTGGTGGCTTGGCATCCGGGACTCGTCTAGAGATTGAGTACAAGGGACGGTGTGTAGTTGCCGAAAAGCGAGATG
Source organism: uncultured Candidatus Saccharibacteria bacterium (assembly GCA_964565615.1). Taxonomy (GTDB): domain Bacteria; phylum Patescibacteriota; class Saccharimonadia; order Saccharimonadales; family JAGQNJ01; genus HK-STAS-PATE-36. The sequence continues at coordinate 16,928 of CAZMFO010000014.1, forward strand.
TTGGGCAAGGAGGAAGTGCGGTAAATGGTTATCCACGAGCTATTGACTTATGGTGGCAGACCGCCAGAAGTCTAGGGTTTACCAATGGGTTTGACACGGTTAAGGTTAGACTTGCCGGGTCTTCTCCTCTTACTCCACTTGGGCAATCTGTTGGTTGTCAGACATCCGTCCCACCGGCAACTGCTACTATCCAACCGGCCCAGCCTCCTAAAACTCAGCTAAAGAGCACGACTACACCTAAGCAAGCACAACCATTACAAAATCAGCCACCAGTACCAACCGCTCAGCCACAAGTAACAGAAAATCCTCAAGAAGTTAGTAGCATAAAGGGGCAGAGTACAAACTTAAGCTCTACAGAAGATACACTGGTTTCAGATAGCTATAACAACGATTATACCACTGGATTACTTGGTGGGGTTGTCTGTTTGTTTGCAATGCTAGTGGTGTCGTTTGCAACTTTTACGAAGTATAAAAGAGTAAAAGGACAAAAAAAGAGCCATCATAAAATCTCAACAAGAGCTAAGAAGCACAGAGGCAAGAACACTCCTAAAGTTGCCTTTGCTGGCTTTAGACTGCATCTATAGGTTGTTAATTTAACTCATTTAGCAACAGATCAAATGATATTTAGCGCCTTAATGGCGGTTTGTTTGTAAATAATACACCTAAACCTTTTATGCTATAGTATGTTTATGATTAAAAGAATTTTATTACTTTGGTTACTAACTCTTACGGTGTTTTTTCTTCCAAAAGGCAGTGCTACTGCACAGGCTAATTTGCTTTCTGGCCAGAAGCATAATTACTCTGTATTTGTTAAGTCCAATAGAGAAACATTTGTGTTTGCACGGTTGGCGTTAATTAACCCAGAGGAAAGCCCGATTACAAAAAGTTCATTTACTTTAGTTGATGCCAAGGCATCAGAGATGTCAATTTATCAGGTTGTTTTACCGCAAGAATGCAAGAGATATTCTTACAGAACGAACGAACCAACTTGTGTCCATTATGAGGATCCAGTCTATACTCAAGACAACAGATACTACAGCAGTCCTTATGAGGAAGGCAAGGAAATAGAATATTTTAAGGTAGCTTATCAAGAAGCAAATGGAAAATACACCTTTGATTTACCAAAACCGGTAGAAGGCTATAAATCAACAGCCCTGATAGTTATCTACGCCACTAAAGACTATGTGCAAAAAGATTATTTTGGTCGATATAGCTTTGAGTTTAAAACTCTTGCTGTAGACCAAAGAATAATAAAAGCAAATGTTGCCATAACCCCAGAAACAGATTATCAGATAAAAAATGCCGACAATCCGCCGGGCAAAGATAATCCTTACGGTGTTGGCTATGATGGTATGGCAGTCGGTGGTGCAAATATAGAGACTAGTATCTCTAACCCAGATATTGATGAGTTAGTAAATAGTATCGGCGACAAAGGCCACTACAATAAGGTTTTTGATAATGTTACTCCAAACGAATCAGTCAGTACAAAAGGTATGTTCTCTAAGGGTCGATTAAAATTGTATGCCATAGAATATTTATTTGGATTGATTGGTGTAATTGGATTTATTGCACTGCTGATGCTTTTATCAAAAAGATATGCCAAAAAGACTCTTGAGGTAAATCAGGAGGATGGGTCAAAAAAGAATTTGGCTACAAGCTACAGGGCTTCTTTATTTGTACCGTTGTTTTGGGCGTTGAGTTTTACCTCTGCCTTATTGGTTTGCGGGCTTTCTTTAGCTTTAATGTCTATTAGTCGTAGTCAAGTAATAACTGCCTATCTTGATGACAAACCCGGTCTGTTGGCTATTTTGTTATTAATAGTTGCTGGTTGTATGTATTTGGTTGCTTTTTTTGGGCCAGCTGTTTACACAGCAATCAAATACAAAACGAAGAGTGCCCTAATGGTGATTACCCTACAGATGTTCTGGTATGTGTTGGTAGCGTTGTTATTATCTGCTGTTTCTATGTAGTTGGTTGGACCGGTTAAATGAAGAGCAGTCAAATCTATGGCATTATACTAAAAGTGTTCTTCTGTAATCAAATATTCCACAAGAATTTACTTAAGAAAATCTGGTAACATATGAAGCAGGGATGGCGATCGGTAACCATGACTAAGAGTATAAAAATCAGACGATATATCGGAAAAAGAAACCTACCATTTTACAGAAGTAGGTATCTAATCGTTTTTCTCGTATTGTTTAGCGTTGGAGGCATACTACTATTAACATTAACTTTCGCATCAACATATTCTGTAAGCCTAGAAGCGGAGAATGGTGCTTCGTCAGACTTAGTGCTAGACGATGAAACGGCATCTGGTGGTAAGAGTATTCGGTTTGGCCTAAAGACACAGCCGGGCTTACGGCCTATTCCCGATACTCTGTATGGTGTTACCGTAGAGTCGGTTGGTAACATCTCCGCACTAAAAGAGGCTTTGAGTAAGCATACAAAAATGCCCACCACTCGTATTGTGTTCCAGCAGGGCGATTCTCCTTCAGCTTACTCTACGGCAGTAGCAGAGTTAAATCCAGAAAGTTATATTATGGGAGAGATTCTAGACTCGACAGGCTTAAAGAGCATATCTATAAATAATTACAAAAACCGTACTAGTCAATATGTTTCAGCTTTCTCTGACAAAGTTGACATTTGGGAAATTGGGAATGAGCTAAATGGAGAATGGGTCGGTAATCCAAATGACATTAGGGCGAAAGTTCAAGTTGCCTACGATGTTGTTGAAAAAGATAATGCGACTAAGCAACTTCGTTCAGCCATTACTTTAAATTATTGGCCGAGTAGTGATTGCTATGGAAGTTTATGGGAAGATACAGAGACATTTGCTAGATCATTGCCTTCAGAAATCAAAAACGGCGTTGACTATGTTTTTCTTAGTTTTTACGAAACCGCCTGCGAACCCAGAGCTAGACCGACCAACGAACAATTTATTGCCATATTTAGCAAACTAAAAAACATTTTCCCAAATTCTAAAATCGGTATGGGGGAGATTGGCGCACAGGGTATTGATGACGGACTATCCAGAGACCCATCATTATCAGAGAAACAACAAATTGCGAACCGATATTACGGTATGCATTCTGCATTAAAGTCATCTTTAGGTTCTGCATATGTTGGTGGATATTTTTGGTGGTATTATTACCAAGATGCAGTACCATGGAACAAAAATGCCTCTCTCTGGAGCACGCTAGAGAACTTGTTTAATAGTTATTAAATTGTAATAAGAAGACTCTTTTGGCATTTAAAGATATAGGGTCAGCGCCTGTCAGAGGAATCGTTCTTGAAGAACCGAAAAGGGATGTCGCGGGTATGTTTAGGTAATAGATTTAGTCCAGCCTAGATTTGAACCCCTCCTGTTTGATATAATTAAGCGTGCATTTTGGGGATTGGCCAAGCGGTAAGGCACTGGGTTCTGGTCCCATGATCGGGGGTTCGAATCCCTCATCCCCAGCCATTTTCAGGAAAAGTTTGGAATTGTCGCTCTCACGAGCGATTTTTTCATTTGTAGATTTCAATTCTTGCCAAAGACAAAAACCGCTTTCCGCCCCCTTTCGGAAAGCGGTTTTTGAGCCAACCCCGACAGCTTTTGTATCGCCAATGGCGATGAGGGTTTTACCTCGCATTGCGAGGTTCGAGCCAAAGATTTCCGACAAAACAGCTTTTTGTCCGTCCAAATCGTTGTTTTCTCGCAAATAACAAATAGATTTTGCGGTTTCTAGCCAATTCTGCATAGGTTCTAACCAAACATTTTGGTTGGCTTGTAGATTAGCCAAACTTTCTTCTAAACTTTTCTTTTCACTCAAAATCTCACTCTTTTTACCAAGAAAAGTTTGGCGGTCTATGTCTTGTTCTAAATAGCTGTCTAGCAAAATCTTTTGTTTACTGTTGAGCCGAGCAATTCTGTCTTTTAGATTTACTAGAGCGGACACATTGTCCGCATTTTCGGCACGCTCGTCCTCTGCCATTTTACTGACCATAAAACTATACACTTTATCGGGCATTGTATAGTCGCCGAGCAACGCCGAAATCTGCGGTAGCAAATCGTTTTCACGAATTGCTGGCTCTACGCATTTAATAGCTTTGTTTTTGCGAGAACAGCGATAGTAAGTCCAACTATGCGTGTTGCCGTTTTTCTGGGTTTTGGTTTTTGTTTCAGCGGTTATCGCCATACTGCAACAAGCACAGCGTAAAACGCCTAAAAACGGAATTGGTTTCTTAGTCTGCGGTTTTTGGTGTCTTCGCTGGTCAATAACCGCTTGGACTTTATCCCATAGCGACTTTGACACGATCGGCTCGTGCCGACCCTCGTGGAGCTCACCGTTATAGATAAAATGTCCATAATAAAATGGGTTTTGTAAAATAGATTTTACTTTGTCGTCCTTAAATAGCTTTCCACCACTAGTAATTGCTCCATTTTCTCGCAAGAAATCGGCTATATCTGCCATTGTTTTATCGCCGCCAGCGTATGCCTCAAACATTTGCTTTACAAGCGGTGAATACCGCTTGTCTAAAATAATCGTTTTTATGCGAGTGTCATTTAAGTAGCCGAATGGAGCGATAGACGGAAAATCACCGTTGCGGACTTTAGCTCGCAAACCTCGTTTGGCGTTTTCGCTCAAATTATCTACATAGTATTTGCTCTGACCAAACATAATGGAAAGCATAAACTTACCCTGACTAGTATTCTCAAACTGAAAAATCGGGAAACGCAAATAATTGAGTGATGTTTGGTCAAGTAAGTAGATGATTTGTCCACCGTCTATGCTATTTCTGGCTAATCTATCGGGGTGCCACGCCAAAATGCCATTGGCTTCACCATTTTCAATTCGTTTAATCATAGAATTGAAAATTGGGCGTCCTGGACTTTTGGCGGTGCGCTTTTCTACAAGTTCGTCAATGACAGCGAATTTGTTATCTCTCGCAAACTTGCGGAGTTCCGCAAGTTGAGCGTCAATACTTAAAATTTGTTTGTCCTCTGTATCGGTGCTTTTACGAGCATACAATATATATTTTTCCATTTTTACCCCCTTAAAACTTAAAAAGCCGACCTGGTGCAACACAATTCAGATAAACTAAACTGTTCCAAGTCGGCTTTTTA
>CAZMFO010000015.1:0-21562 GCA_964565615.1 uncultured Candidatus Saccharibacteria bacterium
CGCCGCTTCGCGGCTCGGCGTGGGCTTTCGCCAAGTAATCCCAGGGGGATTTCCAAAAAATCGAGAGCGACAAGTTCTCGATTTTTTGGTTCGAGCCAACTTTTTTAAGAAAATTTTTCATCTCCGAAAAATTTTCTTGCAAGGCAAGATTTTTGGCTTGGTTGGCTTCCAAAATCCAGTTTCGGGTGAGTTCGAGCCAATGATTGCCTTTTCGCTCAAAATGACTCAATTTCTCCTCCAGCGACTTCTTTTCCGCCATTAGTTTGTTCTTACGCTCTTGATATTCGCCAAGCTCTAGCGCTTGTGCCAAGTATGCGTCTGTTAGTCGCTCCAGCTTCTCTTTAATGGCGGAAACCTCATCGCGGACATTTTGAGCGAAAAGGTCTGATGAATGGCGACTGTCTTTCTCCCATTCTTTCACTTTGTCTAAAAACTTTTCTCGCCACTCATCAGGCAAAGAAACTTTTTGAACATTTTCCAAAATCTGCTCGGCTAGTTTTTCTTCCCGCAAAAAGCTCGTTTGTGAGCAATTATGGGTTTTGCTCTTGCGTGTGCAGAAGTAGTACACATATTGTCTGCCACTCTTTTTGATTTTCCGGTCTGCGGTTATGGTATAACCGCACTCGCCGCAAGTGGCAAAACCCAAAAATTGAAATTTCTTCGGTATCTGCTTTTTGCGGGGCTTGCCGTTTCTCACTGACGCCTCTTGGATTTGGTCAAAAAGTTTCTTTGAAATCATTGGCGTATGTGTTCCTTGATGAAGCTCGCCACAATAGAGAAAGTCGCCATAGTAAAAAGGGTTTTTTAAAATTCCTTCTATCGTGGCGAGCGATAACTTTCCTCTGCTTCTCGCGCCAACCAAGCCAAGAGAAAACATTTTGCGCTGAATTGCCGTAAGCGTGTAATTACCGGTGGCAAAAAGCTCCAAACACTTTTTCACTTTCGGGAAGGTGTTCGGGTCTGGCTCTATCGTCCGCAATCTCGGTTCGTTGTAGTAGCCCAAAGGAGCTTTGCTTGGCAATTCGCCACGGCGCAGTTTTTGCCGTATTCCGCGCAAAATGTTTTCTCGCAAATTGTCGGTGTAATATTTTGCCTGTCCAAAAGCGACAGAGAGCATGAACTTTCCTTGCGGTGTCGCTTCAAACCAAAATGTAGGGAATTTTAGCGAGGTTATTTTCTGCGTATCAACCAAGTAAATCACTCGTCCGCCGTCCACGCTGTTGCGGGCTAATCTGTCGGGATTCCACGCTAAAATTCCCTGTGCGTTGCCTTTTTCTATCTCGCCAAGCATTTCATTAAAAATCGGTCTGCCCGGCTCTTTTGCGGTCTGGCTTTCCGTGTATTCGCGGACTATGAAAAGATTGTTTTGCTTGGCGAAATCACGCAATTCTTGCAGTTGCGCCTCAATGGACAAAACCTGACGTTCCTCGTCCTCGCTAGATTTTCGGCAGTAGATAAAATACTTGATCATGATTGCGTGATTAAAAAGGCAACGAACTTACACCGACAATTTGCTTAATCTTGCTTTGCTCTCCACCTTCGGTGGAGAAAATGTTGTCTCGACTTGGCGAAAGCCCACGCCGAGCCGCGAAGCGGCGAGGCGGGAAAGCTCTCAAATTCGGAATGGTGGTGTGTTCTGAAAAAAGTCCGAACGCATTACGAGCGAAATCCTGACGACTAAACGGCTCGCTCCGCTCGCCGGACGCTCGGGCGCGGCGGAATTCCCCCCTTGAACCCCCCTTCCGCCGCGCCCTCGCTTGGGAGTCCAAAATATTTTCAGCAACTAGTATTGGGAAATCCATATGCTAACTATAGTATGTAGAACCAAAGTTAGCAAGAGCTTATACTATAGTTATCATCTATGAAAAGAGACGTATTAGTAAAATTCGGTAAAAAAGTTCGTGAGGAGCGAATGCGCCTTGGTTTGTCTCAAGAAGAGCTTGCTACAAGAGCCGGAGTTCATAGAACATATATTGGCATGATAGAGAGGGCTGAAAAAAACATTACACTTGAAAACATAAATAAGATTGCTAAAGCGCTTGAAATAAGAATTGCGGACTTTTTTTAAATTATTAAACATGACAGCTAATTTTGACAAATTTCTAAAAACAGTAGATTTAAAAAGTTATAGAAAACAATATAGCTCTATTAAAATTGTGGAAATGGATTTACCTAAATCTATACAAGCGATTGAGCTTTTATATAAAGTATATTGGGATGAAAAAAAGTTTTTAGATTTTGATGATTTTTATGAGAGATATATAAAGGAAAAAAAGACCGAAATAGAGAAATTTCGTCAGAAATCTACAATGTGTGAAGACTGTTTTTATAGAGGGTTGAAAGCTAGAATTTATAGAACTTGGGCAGGTCTTATAACTCAAATTCATGCGGGATATGTTGCAGAGGATGTTTTTGGCGAGGGAACAGTATCAATGTCTGCTTTGCTAGATAGTCAGGGAGCAGATATTCGTGTAAATTACAGAAGTCATTTTCTGAACTACCAGGTTAAAAAAACTAGTTTTAGTGGAGTAATGAGTAGGCGTCCGCTTCCAAGAAAAAGTAAACTAAAAGGAGAACCCATAGATATAAAATATGAGGTTCCTAGTGTTTTATCTGATCCAAAAACTAAAAAAGGAGATTACAGAAAGCCCTATTTACGCTTTCTAGAAGATAAGCGAACCAAGGCATTTGATAATGGATTTGTGGTTTTTACTGAAGAAACTTTCTTACCAAAAAAAATAGAAATAGATAAGAAGCTAAAGTAGTTTTGGTGTATAAGTCACTGACTTAACAAACTTGTCAGCGATCTTAATGAAGTCAGGATTTATCTCAAAGCCTATATATTTTTGCCCAAGTTCCTTCGCGGCAGCACACTCAGAACCAGATCCCACAAACGGAACAAGAACAATGCCTGGCTCTTGTGGAATAGCCGACAAAATTAATTTTCGAGATAATTCTAGTGGTTTTTGTGTTGGATGTTTTATAACTTTATGTTTGTTGTGTTTTTTTAATTCCATCGGTTCAAACACATCTTTACAGGTCTTACATAAAAACCACCTCTCAACCATTCCTGCGCCTCCTGCTAATGCTGCGATTTTAATTACATCTCTCGGTAAGGCACCCCCCTCGTGTGCATTATAAACAGTCTCTTTTTCCCCATTACTAAATCTCCCAGCGGTTCCTCTTCTCACTTTTCCTGCCGCGCCATTTAAGAAACCTTCAGTGTATGGTTCTCTAATTTCATCTTTATTAAAAATTGGCTTATCTTTCCATGCACAAATGATTGCTTCGTGACTTCTTTGCCAAAAATTTAATGACGCAACATTTTTATTCGTATAATGCCATATCAACCAGCGTTTATTTATGGGAATTTCAACTGATAAGTGAGCAAGGATTTCACTAAATCCATAAATAAACATGGTGCCGGTCGGCTTCAAAACTCTGCTGCACTCGTTTATCCATTCTTTACACCACAAAATATATTCTCCCAATTCTCGCTTGTCCGTATTGTTGCCGAAGTCCTTTCCAATGTTATATGGCGGATCAATTATTATGACATCACAACTTTCTGGCGGAAGCTTTTTCAATTCTAATACTGCATCTCCCAAAATAATTTTGTTGACCGGCAGAGTGCTATCTTTTTTCTTTTTGGGAGATTTCCTTTTAGTTGCAACTTTTTTCATAGTGATAACTATAGTATACACAAGTAAATCTACCGGCGCAATATTAGAATTGTGGAGAGTGACGTATAATGTATACTAGTTGCTGAAAATATTTTGGACTCCCAAGCGAGGGCGCGGCGGAAGGGGGGTTCAAGGGGGGAATTCCGCCGCGCCCGAGCGTCCGGCGAGCGGAGCGAGCCGTTTAGTCGTCAGGATTTCGCTCGTAATGCGTTCGGACTTTTTTCAGAACACACCACCAACTTTGACCTAATAATCGCAAAGATTAGTTAGAATATACTTTCAAGAAGGATTTACGCTGTATGCTTTATCAATAATATGAACACCCATTAAGATTATGATTGATAATATATTCACCAAAAGAACTGGGTTACCGCGTAATAAAAACGAGCTATCGTTCAGCAAGGTGGCTTCAAATATAAAAGTCTTAAATAACGCAATTTATATTTTAAAGGCTAATAGTCAACAAAATCCTACCATAGTACTACTAACAAAAGTAACCCGACACACCCTGAGGGCAGAATTTATGATTTAATAAGGTAGCTATGCCAATTTTTAATGACTTAAACCTAAGTGAGTGGAGAGAATCAGAGATTTGGACTGATAGCCTTTGGATAATTCCCGAAAGAGACAAGACAGGAAAACACAACGGCTTTTATCACGGAAATTTTGTCCCACAAATTCCTCATCAACTGATTTTAAGATATACAAAGAAAAATGATGTTGTGTTTGATCCTTTTTTAGGAAGCGGAACAACCGCCTATGAAGCAGAAAGTTTAAATAGAAATTTTATCGGAGTTGATATTCAAAAAAAGCTGATTGATTATGTCAGTAAAAATATTGAAGCAAAGAATAACTTTTCTGAGTTAATCACGAGCGACAGCACTAAGGTTGATACTTTTAAAGAAGTCAAAATGACTTTAAAAAATCACAAAAAGCAAAATGTACAGTTAGCGATACTACACCCACCGTATGCCGACATTATCAAATTTAGTGATTTAAAAAATGATTTATCTAACGCCAAATCACTAAAAGAATTTTTAGAAAGATTTGCAGAAGTTTTAAAAAACACAATTAATATCTTGGAGAACGGAAGGTACTTAGCGGTTGTTATTGGCGATAAGTACACGGCTGGCAAATGGATTCCGCTAGGATTTTATTGTATGAACGAGGCTCAAAAACTCGGTTTAACGCTAAAAAGCGTTATAATAAAGAATATGGCTGGTAATCGTGCGAAGCAGAACAAAGAAGCAATTTGGCGATACAGAGCGCTCGCAAGCGATTATTACATTTTTAAACATGAATATATTTTAATTTTTAAAAAATGAAAAGCATAATAGAACAAAGAAAAGAAATCTGGAATCTGCATAAAAAGTATGAAAAGTATCTAAGTTTAGAATATGGAGACAGAGATTATCACTTGTATTTAAGTAATCCTGATAATTTTAAAAACAATGTTTACTATCATCAGGCTAATTCTGTGAAAGACCGTGATAATATTTTAAATAATGGATTCAAATTAAACAAAGTTAAACCAACTAACTGTGGTGCAGGCAGGGGATTGTATTTAAGTCGGGACAAAAGAGCTATAATAAACTTTTATTCAGAGTCGCTGGATAATGCACAAGATTTGACACTTAAAATTGAAGGTAGTTTTAACTTCCTTGATATACTGGATAATCGTTATCTTTTACAAACTCCATACTTATTAGACAAAATGTTGGCTAATAAGTATGACGGTTTAAGATACTATGATCCAGATGCAACCGGGGAAGAATTTGTTTTATTTAATCCCAGAAAGGTAAAAAAATGGAGTATATAAGGTCAAGATTGTCTGATGATGTAGCAAAAAAGATTATTGGAAGCAAAGATAGGGCAACTGAATATTTGTTACGCTTAAATGATACTAAGCCAATCAATAATCTAAAATTCAAAACCATTATTCGCGGACAGAATGCTGGTAAAAAGGTTTTGGGTATGAACACAACAGAGCTCTGGAAAGCTGTTGTTGATAACTGGGACTACGAAGAGAGCAAAAAAATTATCAGAGATATTTTCAAGCAAACTGAAAAATACAAAAGCGGTAAAGAAGCCGACAATGCGATGGATATTCTTGTTAAAGAATGGCAGTCTTTGAAATTAGGAGATATTGCTTGGCCATTTTCGCAAGGCGCTTTCGACGAATTCGTGCAAAGGGTGAATTCTGAAAAAGAAAATGGTTTTGTGAAAGACGAAAAAATAAAAGTTGCGGCGGTAAAATATAGGAGAATAAAAGAGATAAACACCGTTAGGAATGATTTTATAGAAACTTTGATTTTTGAAAAGAACAATAATATTTTACCTACACTTAATCATAGGCGTGGTGTTGATTTCTTTATAAACGGAATCTCATTTGATCAGAAAGTTGCAAAAAGCCCAACAAATGAATTTAAAAGACATTTCAAAGATGATTGGCGAGAAACCGCAATCAAAAATCCAGAGCTTGTCGCAGAGTACCTTTATAAATACCAAGACGAAGGCAGATTTGGAGCTGATCCAAGGTTATTGGTCGTCTATATTGACGAGGATGTTTCTATAGATAAAATTAGAGAAATCATAAACAAAACGGATCTAAATAGCCCTGTTGAAATTAATTTTTCCTATAAACACAAAATTCAAGGTGAAAAGAACTATAAAGTACCTTGTTTTGTAATCTTATTACACAATTAAAAATAATGAATTATATCGGTAGTAAATTATCATTGTTGGAATTTTTGGAAGAATCAATCAATAAAGTAGTTGACAAAGAATGTGATACTTTTTGTGATTTATTTGCTGGAACAGGAATTGTCGGCAGTTATTTTAAGAGAAAGGGCTACAAAATAATCGCTAACGATATCCAATATTATAGCTATGTTTTAAACAGGCACTACATCGGCAACCACAAAGAGTTAAAATTTGCGAAATTAGCAAAAGCAATTCCGATTCTTAAAAACATTGAAATAAAAAATCGAAAGGATTTTGTTTGCGATTATTTATCAAATTTACAAGGAATAAAAGGGTTTATCTATAATAACTATTGTTTTGGCGGAACAAAAGATATGGCAGAACCACGACAATATTTCTCGGACGAAAACGGAATGCGGTGCGACGCTATTCGTCAAAAAATAGAAAGCTGGAAAGAGCAAAATATAATCTCTGACGACGAGTATTATTTCTTGATAACGAGCTTAGTTGAGTCCATTGATAAATATGCAAATACGGCCTCTGTTTATGGTGCCTTTCTAAAAAATTTAAAAAAGTCGGCCCAAAAAAGCTTAACCATAAAACCTGCGGAACTGATTATAAACGACCTAGAACATATAGTTTTTAATGAGGATATAAACAAGATTGTAAAAAAAGTAAATGGCGATATCTTATATTTAGACCCGCCGTATAATCATCGCCAATACGCTACAAATTATCACATCCTAGAAACAATCGCTAAGTACGACAACCCAAAAATACACGGAAAAACTGGGTTGCGAGAATATCAAAATCAAAAATCTCTTTATTGCTCAAGAACTCAAGTAAACAAAGCGTTTAAGAATTTAATTTTGAAAGCAAAGGCAAAATACATTTTTTTGAGCTATAACAATGAGGGCTTAATGGCTTTGGACGACATTAAAGAAACTATGAGCTTACGAGGTGAGTATGGACAATTTACAAGAGAATACAACCGTTTTAAAGCAGATAAATCCGAAAATCGAAACTACACCGCAAACAAAACGATTGAGTATTTGCATTATGTAGTTTGCAGTGATGGATAAAACTAGAGCGATTTAAATTTATAGCTACTTTACTTTGATAGGTTTAATGTTGCAAAATGGTTACGAACATAAACTTACTAACATAACAAACTGTAGTAACTTTTAATGAAGTGCTCTGCTATTGCGAAGAAACTTATACAATTATACCTGTCCAGAATAGCTTGTAATACCTTTGTTTAATAGAATTCGGAATCGGCAATGCCAATAGTCCTGCCCATATACAAACAATCTTGTTTTTTTATAATTATATTTGCGTTAGGTCGGGGCGATAAATAAACAACCAATTTCTTGGTTGTTTATTTATCGTGCGTGCCCACCCGCGACGGGTATTTTTTACTTATGTTTATTTTACGCGTCGCGCTTACGCACGATTACTAACTTTATACAACTTATGGTTATGAGTTGTCAAGCATTTTTAAAAGCTCTGGTTCGGTTAACAATTTTGTTCCTAGTTTTTTGGCCTTTGCTAGTTTTGATCCACCGGTACCATCACCAATAACTAAATATGAGGTGTCTTGACCAACACTAGACTGAAAAGTTCCACCCAAGCTTCTTATTCTTTCGGCCATTATTTCTCGTCCCATAGATTTTAGTGTTCCGGTTATTGCAAAACTCTTACCAGCCAAAGCCCCTTTGGTCATCTGCTCCTCTTGCGGTATGACACCAATACTTGTTAACTTATTTATTAATGATTCGTTTGCCTCATCTGTAAACCATGCTACGATAGACTCTGCCACTACCTTGCCAATACCATTTACAGCCACTAAATCGTCTATGCCTGCCTTAGCCAACTTACCAAAAGAAGTAAAACTATTCGCTAGATCAACAGCCGTCTGTATGCCCACATACCTAATACCCAAACCGTAAATAAATCGGTGCAAAGTCGGATTTTTCTTAGTCTGAATACTATCAACCAGTTTCTGTGCCGAAACATCTGCAAATCTATCAAGCCCTCTTAAATCCTCGGACTTTAATAAATACAAATCGGCAATGTCGTTTACTAAACCAGCACCGACCAAAAGCTCAACATTTTTTTCTCCTAGCGATTCTATATCTAAAGCCGATTTGCTAGCATAGTGCTCTATGGAGCGACTCAAGATTATTCGACTCGTTAGCCCTTTGGCACGATAAACGACATCACCTGTTGGTCGTTCAAATTCAAGCTCGGGATACTGCCGTTTTAATTCTTGCTCAAAATCAACCGGCTGGCTTTTTTTTGGACGAAGCTCTGTTATAACTCTTTCTACTTGAGGAATAATATCGCCTGCTTTATAAATTACAACCGTATCGCCAACTCTGATATCTTTGCGTTTTATCTCGTCAGCATTATGTAAACTGGCATGCCGAACTGTTGTGCCTGCTACTACGACTGGATCAAATACCGCAACAGGTGTTGCTGACCCCGTTCGTCCAAGGCTTATGACGATATCTTTGACAACAGTAGTCGCTTGCTCTGCCGGAAACTTATAGGCCACCGCCCCTCTGGGGTTCTTGCCCACCACACCAACCTTGCTATAATGCTGACGATTATTAAGCTTAATAACCAAACCGTCAATAACATAAGGCAGGGTATCCCTATCGGCCTCCCATTTATCTACATAATCCATAACCTTATCTAGGTCATTAAAAACTCCTGTCTCATTACTAACAAAAATTCCCAGCTGGCGTAAAGTTTCGTACACCTCTGCATTAGAATCAACCTCTTTTCCGACATCGTCTCTAAGCAAATCGTACCCAACAAAGTGCAGGGGGCGTTCGGCAACTAATTTTGGATCAAGCTGACGAATTGTTCCAGCACTTAGGTTTCGTGGATTGGCAAAAGTTGGCAGTCCGTCCCTCTGCCGACGCGCATTCAAGTTCTTAAAATCATCTTTAAACATTACTATCTCACCACGAACCTCGGTTCTGCCTTGCAGAAAGCTCTCCAAACCACTTACCTTCCGTAAAGAGAGTGGAACATTTTTGATAACTTTGACATTTTGAGTTACATCCTCGCCAACTCTAGTATCGCCCCGAGTAATTGCTCTAGCGAAGACACCGTTCTGATAAATAATCGCGCAGGCCAGACCGTCTTTCTTTGTATCACAAAAAAAATCACATTTCACTGACGGCAATAACTTTTCAACTCTTTTAACCCAAGCTTCAATATCTTCCCTAGAAAATACATCATTAAGCGATATCATTGGCTGGCTATGTCGAACTTTAACAAACTTGTCCAGTGCCTTACTGGCCACTCTTTGAGTCGGACTATCTTTAGTGATAAGTACTGGATAAACCTCTTCTAGACTTTTTAGCTCATTAAATAGACCGTCATAAACTGCATCATCAACTGTCGGGGCATCAAGATTATAGTATTGATGAGCATATTCTTTAAGCAGTGACTTCAGTTGCTCTACGCGCCTTCGTACATTTTGTAAACTATGTTTTGTCATAATAAAGACCTGTACAGTTTATATCCGCACCCAATAGTTAACGGCAAAATCAACGACGACAAAAATAGCATAACCCATTCTGTAAGGCTCGGTATCAAAACAATACACCCAAATAAAACAGCAAGATAAATCAAACCAATAATTATCATAAAATAAAAGAGCTTTCTGATGATTGTCCATCGCCTAAAGGCAACTACACTTTTGGCACTTTTATAGGCCGTTAGGGGCGTATGTTTTGGTAAAGTTACAATGTACAAGCTAAATACCGATGGACTCAACAAGTAAAACGACACCAACGATAATGACAAAGCCAAGATTGCCCAGACAGTAGTTTCTATTGCTGTTACTGCCAGCCCGTTCACTTGCACTAAACTAAAAATTCCAACTCCAGCAACCATTGGCAGTAACTGAAGACCTATCAACATTAGCAACAAAAGAAATTGAATAAGTGGGGCCATACCCTCGTAAAAGGGTTGTTTTAACTTGACTACCTTTTTTTTGGCAGTATGTTCATAGGTCTCTCTAAACAACCAAATAAATGCCAGAATACTGATGATTGTTATCTGTGTTTGATACAAATTAGACACTTCTGATATGCCCTCTGTCCCCGAGCTGGTAACAATACCTAACAAAACAGCGTTCATCGCCACACCACTCAAAGCCGAGCTTTGCTGTAGCTCATCTTTTAAAGACGGAATATCTAACGCCGAAGAAAGACCCTTAACCAAAACTAAGTTCAGCAAAAAATTAACAAAAATTAATCCGACAAATATCTTGCGATATCGCCACATATGCAAACAAGTATCTAGTATCAATCTCCGAACAGTCGGCAGATTTTTAGAAACAGGTGGCTTGATTCGTTTAGACAAGCGAAATGACCTATAGATAGGTTTTTTTCTCCTTCGGAACCCCACTATAATTTTTCTCCCATTTCTTTGAGTCGCTCAATGCGGTCGGAAGTTGGTGGATGAGTATTAAATAACCTACTTAATACACTGCCTTTAAGCGGATTGGCAAAAAATAAGTGTGCTGTTGATGGATTCTGGCGTTTCATCACACTACCAAAAGATTCAATCTTACTTAATGCACTAGCTAATCCATCTGGATATCTTGTAGTTAGGGCGCCACTGGCATCTGCTAGGTATTCGCGCTTCCGCGAGATTGACAACTGTATCAACGAGGCGGCAATTGGCGCCAAAAGAACCCCTAAAAGCCCTAAAACTATAAATAATCGTCCGTCCTTGTCATCTCCAGACTTAGCAATCCTAATAATTACATCCGACATCACAGCAACTACCGACACCAAGGCAAAGGCGACTATAGACACTCTCATATCATAATTCTTAATATGCCCCATCTCATGCGCCATAACCCCTTGCAACTCCTTATCGTTTAATAAATCTAAAAGTCCGGTAGTTGTGGCTACCGACGCCGATTCTGGACTGTGTCCTGTGGCCAGAGCATTTGGAGCTGGGTCATCAATAATATACACTTTAGGCATCGGTAGTCCTTCGGTCATTGCCAAGTTTTCAACTATCCGATACAGTCGTGGATTATCTTTTTTTGCTATTTTAGTTGCTCCGTTCATTTTAAGTACAACTTTTGAGCTAGTGTAATAACTAAAGATTACATATACTACCGCACCAGCTAAAACATATCGTGTTAATCGGGGATTGCCGAGGTAGCTTGCTAAAACCCACGCCAAAAATGCAATCAGTCCCAAAAAAATAACAATCAACAAAACAGTTTTTCGTTTATTGGCGGTAATTTGGCTATACATAGCCTATATTATACCTAATTTTAAAGCTTCATTTCTTTAAAAGCGTCGTTTAACACAGACAGCATAATTTGATAATTTGCAGGATTAACCTGACCAATCTTTTGGTTAGTGTACAAATAAACAACATTATCTACAACCTCAATGTTCACCTCAAAAGGCAGGGCCTCTAACTTCTCCATAAATGTCGGGTTAAGCAACTCTAGACTAGTAGCCTGCTCGGCATTTGTAGCAAAAACATCATACTTATTATTAAAATCTACCCACTCTGTAGAGACTTTTTGTAACTGGCCAATTCTATTTAGCACATTTGACAACTTTTTTCTTTTTACAACTATGTTGCCGTAATATTTTGGAACATTTGTCTGGGCAATCAATAGGCTACTATTTATGTCTTTAGGGTTTAAATTACAGGTATAAAGCTGAACCAAGCACTGTTTATACATTCCAATGATATGGTTATTGATATCGGCTTTGCCAAATTTTCCACCCTTAAATAACTGTCCACGACTAGGCAGTAACAGCCAACCCCAATCTAAACTATAATAATACCCTTGTGAAGTAGCAAAGTTTTCTAACTCCGATTTGTGCTCCCACACAGAGGCGGTATCTGGTGTAATCCCATCAAGTAGCCATTGATTGCTAACTTTTTTAAACCTCCAAAACTCTGTAAAAGTTGCCGTATCTGTAAATAGTTCCGCGTTAGCCTGTGCGTCAACTAAAACATCTTTCGCCGAAGCCTCAATACCAACCGTTACCGAGTCTTGAGAATTGTCTGCGTCATCGTGTAGGTCGGTAATTTCTACCTTGTAAATAAGGACTTCATCCATCTTGTTCTGTCTTTTTGCCAATTGTAGTGCATACATCATCAAAGCAATATGATACTGATACGAGGGTGTCATATATGTCCTCATAGATTCGGAGTTAAAAGCTGACCAATCTTGCTGAAACCGAACAAAAACTGCTTTCACATATTCTGTAATCTGCGCCTCGTTCCATGACGGATCTTGTTGGGATGCTTGAGCCAAAGCGTTTTTTGTGGCCTTGCTTTGCTTTATCCTTCCAAACCAACCGTGCAGACCTGCCCCCATTCCCAATATCGCCAATATACCAGAAACAAAACCAATAAACCCCAGCCCATACATTAGTAACAATGAATATATTACAGCAACCACCCAGCCGATTATCTGACCCGCAAGAGAGTAGTCTTGGTGTTTATTATTAAATCGTCGTAACAAAGAGCCCAAAAAATGCATTGGCAAATAGCCAAGAACGACTGTAATACCTTCGCCCTCACCAGAGCTTGAGCCACCTCCGCCCGCCCGAGCAACTACCGAAAAGTAATAATTAAACAATGCCCCGTAAGCAGAAAGTAATCCAACCACCAGATTCTACCTGCTAAAGATTGACTGCTACTGGCTCTTCAATTGTTTTACGATCTTCTACCTCAAAGAATTCACGAACCGTAAATCCCAGCATTCCGGCAAAGATATTTGTCGGAAAAACCTGAATTTTTGTATTTAAATCTCTTACTGCGCCATTATAAAATCGTCTGGAGGCCTGAATCTTGTCCTCTGTATCAACAAGTTCTTCTTGCAATTGCAAATAATTCTGATTAGCCTTTAAGTCTGGATAGGCCTCTGCGACGGCAAACAAACTTTTTAAGGCACCCTCAAACATATTGTCAGCTTTAGCAGTATCCTTGACTCCTTTAGCATCCATAATTGCCGTACGAGCTTTAGTAACTTCTTCAAAAACACCCTTCTCGTGTTTGGCATAGCCCTTAACAGTCTCTACCAAGTTTGGTATAAGGTCTGATCGCCTCTTAAGCTGAACAGTAATATCGCTCCAAGACTCATCAACTCGCACTTTAGAGCGTACCAAACTATTATAAATAAATGCGATAGCTAACAATACGACAACTACCACTCCAATAATCACCATTAACATTATTTTGTTCCTTTGTTTACCATAGGTCTAATTATATCACAGTAAATAAATACTCACAGCAAAGTTTTCTTACTTACATCGGTTATGGTTTATAATATCTATGGAGCCACAATGAAGCGACCCCTCAAACAAATAACCCTACTAATTTTTGCTATTGGCACACTGCTTGTACTTGCCCCCAGTAATATGCCCACACCAACACCTTCTGTTGATTTGCCCCCTCAAAAGCCAGAAGCAACATCGTCACACCAATCCTCTGACAAAACTCCCTCTAGTCAAGCAACAAACACGGTGTCACAACAACCCAAGCCAACACAACCAACTACCGCAAAAACCCCATCTCCAACATTAAAGTCATACCCAAATGCACCCCAAATTCCTTACTATTTAACGGGTAGTGTCAACGACCCCTACTTTGGCTCTAGCTGGGCATTAAACAAAGTCCAAGCTAATAGAGGTTGGGACTTAACAACTGGCAGTGCCTCAACCACAGTTGCGGTTATTGATACCGGATTTGAGCTTAATCACGAAGACCTAGCAGAACGCTGGAAGATTAATCAAAACGAGGTTGGACAGACTCAAAATGGTGATTCTTGCTGGACAGATACCCCCCAAGACAAGAGCAAGAACAATTGTGATGATGACGCAAATGGTTATATTGACGACTATAGAGGTTATGATTTCTTTAATAACGACAACAGTCCACGAGCTGGAGAGGTCAACCCTAATGGCGAGGCAATACATCACGGAAGTATGGTAGCGGGTGTAGTCGGTGCGACCGCCAACAACAATAAGGGGTCTGCAGGAATAGACCAAAACAGCAAAATTCTGCCTCTACAAATCTTTAGCGATGATGGAGAAGCTTCTACTAACCACATTGTCTCGGCCATAGATTATGCAACCGACCAACAAGTTGATGTCATTAATTTAAGTCTTGGATCTAATCAGTTTGATCAAGTTTTGCTAACAGCTATTTTGCGAGCCTTCAACAATAATATAGTAGTGGTAGCCTCCAGCGGAAACTGCGCCTTAAATGACGAAGATTTTTGCAACTCTTTGAGTGCTCCGGGCAGGATGACCTACCCTGCCCTCTTTTCCGAAGTTTTGTCTGTTGGCGCAACCACTAATTCTGATCAACGAGCGAACTATTCAAGCTATGGGACAAAACTAGACATTGTTGCCCCGGGGAGCTCTGTTGGACCACTACCGGTATACAACAACGGATCAACTAACTCCTACGCTTCTGGTAGTGGAACATCTTTTTCTGCGCCTTTGGTTAGTGGGCTAGCATCTCTGTTGCTTGCTCAAAATCCCAATCTAACACCTAGCCAAATAGAATCAATCCTAACCGAAAGTGCCGATGTCGTCCCATCTATGTATAATGCCTATCGCACTGACGAATACGGCTTTGGCAGAATTAATGCCCACAAAACAACATTGCTTAATCTAGCTAAAATTCAAGACAGCCTTTTAGGAGGTCAAATAGAATCGCCAAACCAACCAGCAGTTGGCAATATCTGGCGTTCTGGTTCGGGCAATCTGGGTAGCGACGAAGTTGTGCTGATTGGCTGTCGCTTATTTGCTTCGCAAACTTGTGGAGCAACAATCCAAAATAATGGCACATATTGGCTTAGGCCAAAAAATTATCAATCAAAAGGCGGAACTCAATACATTTTTGCTCCAAGTAATAGTGCTCCAAATGGAATATGGCAAGTTAGCGTCCACAACAACCAATATGCAACCTTCTTCGCCAATCTTACAAAATAACCCAACAAACACAGGTTGCCCACTATGCCACAATCAGTGTATGCTTGGATAAATGGACACTAAATATTTTCAACAAATTGTTGATGAGGAAACCCCTCAAGCAGAAAGACTAGCAAGCGTTTTAATAGAGATGTATAGCCCAAAAAGTGTGGTTGACTTTGGTTGTGCTACCGGGCTATATCTTGAGCCGTTTGCCAAACAAAATATCCAAGTTACGGGGTACGACAATTCTAAAGAAGCAATCGCCCTAGCTAAATTAGGCAACAAGATTAAACTTAAGGACCTCACCAAACCCGGCAAAATTCAGCCAGCCGACATATCTATCTGCCTTGAGGTTCTAGAACATATAGAAGCCAGAGATGCCCTTAATGTTGCCCAAACTATTGCCCAGAACTCCAAAATCTTAGTGTTTTCGGCGGCTCACCCGGGTCAAGGGGGTGAAGGTCACATAAATTGCCGACCCAAAGAATATTGGGAGGGCGTATTTAACTCTTATGGATTATTTATTGACCACCAAGATACAGCAAAAATAGTCAACTATATGTCTCAAGGCTACCATATGGGCTGGTTGATTATGAACCTTATGGTCCTTAAAACAAACTAGAATCTGGTTTTTTTCAACCATTGATAAAGTACCCTTTGCATTATTTTAACTTCTCCCACAAGACTATTAGATTAGGAAAAGGGTGTTTCTGGTCTGGTCGCGTTTCGGCAAAAAGTCGAAACAAACGGCAGGTCTGGGACGATTTAAGCCAACCGCGCTTCGCGCATTCCGAAACAGGTTAAAACCTGTTATAATTTTCTTATATGACCGAAACGCTCAACAGACCCGAGCACCCTGAGCATTTTTCTGAAGTTCACCATGAAAACGGCGAAGCGCTGATGTGCATGTCTAGTGGTGGTGTGTGTCGTGTACTTGTGGAAGTTATGCCTGGCTATTCACCAGAAGAGCAACAACAATTGATAGAATCAACAACCAGAGCGCTCGAAGCCGTTAATCAACTCACTAGCGGGAGGGCTGCTGAGATATTTACAGGCCTGCACATAAAACTTGGTGAAGATGAAACCGAGAGCGGTGGAGCGTTCCCAGATGAAAACACTATAGTTTTAAACACACGGAAAATGCTCCTGAGCCTAGCAGAGATGCGCCGAATAAGTGGTAGTTATGACGATGAAGAGCTTGCTGATTTTCCTGATGTGGAGCGTCCTGGTGGTGCGCTGGAGTATACTCTGGCACATGAGATGGGGCATATTCTTGATGGCCATGGGGCCGACGGCAAGCATCCATTCCGCGTATCACCAGATGAAAGCCCCACACAGTACGGGCGCATACCCGACGAATATCATGACGAAAAGTACCATGAGGCTTTTGCGGAAGGTTTTGCGCACATGGCTTGGGGAATGTCAGTTAGTGAAGCTATGGAAGCCGCTGTGCGAGAAGCCATTGACGAAAGATTACAGGAAATTACAGAAAACCAGACGGCTATTCCTGAGAACGGTGTTGATAGATCGCGACTTGCGAAGACAATCAAATTGATGGAACGGATGCATGCCGCAGAAGTACTATCTACACCCGAACAGGCCAAGGAATTTTTAGACAGCTTGAGCTACGATGAGTTTAAGAAATGGCTTGGTTTTGTAAACGGCGTTGAGCGTGGTATCCCGCGCTCTGAACGTGGCAAAGTAAGTGATTCACATGTACGCTCTGAAAATCCGTTAATGGGTGCAGAAGTTGAATATCGTCCGCCACACAAAGACTTTCGCGACCAATTGCTCAAAATGGCTTTTGAGAAAGCACAATCCGTAGACTCTCCAGAAGCAGCTGCGCTTACGCTAGGACTATCTATAAATGCGATTCATTACTTTGATGACGGCAACGGCAGGACTGCGCGCATGGCGTATACACTGCTGTCTAGGGGTTATGACGGCTCAAGGAAAGACCAGGAATATTACTCGTCGTTACTGGAAAATACAAAAGGTCGAGAGGTCGTTAATCCTAATCCTGCCGTAAGTGGCATCGACAAGAAAATTCGCTCGGAGATGTTTACTAGGATACAAAAGAAATCCGGCTACTCAGAAGCTTTTGGCGATAATCCGCCAACTTATGTCTATGACGGCTATCCTGATACTTTTGCGGGCGAATACTCACCACAAAAGATAGCGGCCGGAGATGGAATAGACGACACTGGCCGTTTAATGCTTTACCACATAATGGAGAGTGGTGGAATGACGATGATATCGCTGATGCTAACTTTTGGACCAGAAAGAGTTGAGGATTTTGTGCGTACATCTTCCGATGGGCAACGCACCTTTGTAGACGGAAATGAATTTCTTCCAACACTGACACAAGAGGAAATTTCAAAATGGTGGAATAATTCAGAACATGCGCTAGCTAGCTATGTCAGAAGACTAATTGATGTAGCGGACAGAGAAGACTTTGCCGAAGTAGCTGAGCACTACAGAAGGTAGACCGGCAAAGCCCCGACCGCCGCTGTGCTTTAGTGCAGGTAAATAACTACTAGATTCGGCCTTCTCCAAAAAAATCTCGGCGTGGAAGAAATAAATAATTCAAAGGCTGGTTTTTTCTGGCGGGGCGCAGTACACGCAAGCGTGGGCTAGGCGGTGAGGCTTGTGTTCGCCAGCCATTCCACTCAAAAAAGGTTCGGGCTTGTAGCTAGTAGCAGGCAATTTGCAAAAAATCGCTGGTGTGCGAGAGAGGACTTGAACCTCCACAGGATTGCTCCCACTAGCCCCTCAAGCTAGCGCGTCTACCGATTCCGCCACTCGCACAGGTTACCAATCTTGCCTATAAACTTATCCCTTGCTTGCCTAGACTATCGGCAATTTGCCTAGCTCTACTATACTAGAATCTATCAGTAATAAATGTTCTAGCTCAAACCGTCGTTAATAATCAACTATGCTCTCTTCAACAGATGCAAATTTATGGTACCCCCGGTAGGACTCGAACCTACGACCTAAACGTTAGAACCGTCTTGCTCTAATCCACTGAGCTACGGGGGCAGGACACCGATCGCAACACCCAAAACAGACATATCAAAGATCTGTTTGGTGGGCGAGGAGAGACTCGAACTCTCAAGGCTTATTCAGCCAACGGATTTTAAGTCCGTCGCGTATACCAATTCCGCCACTCGCCCAAAATTAATTTAACAAAGACCCGTCATCCGAGCTCGCCATTAATTATAACACCTGCTATAGTAAAATTGTGAAACAAATACTCATAATTCATGGAGGTAGTAGCTATTCAAGCTACAATTCGTATATCTACGACCTAAAAAATTCAGAAGTTGAATATTCTAGACTGCTAAGTAGTCAAAGTTGGCGCAACTGGATAGCAAGTAAATTACGAGAATATGATGTCCTAACTCCAACTATGCCAAACTCAGCAAATGCAAAATTTTCAGAATGGTCTATTTACTTCGAAAAAATACTAAAGCTACTCGAGTCGGATTTTCAGTTAGTTGGACACAGCTTAGGTGCTATGTTTTTAGTAAAATATCTTCATAGTAAGCCTCTAAAAAATAAGGCTCAACGCATTGTACTTATAGCTCCCGGATATAATGACGAATCAAAAGAAGAAATGGGCAGTTTTAAAATTAAATCTGCAAAGAACATTATTATAAGTAGCGACAAGATACATCTTTTTTATAGCAAAAACGACCCTATAGTGCCCTACAGCGAACTAGCTAAATTTCAAGCAGATATCCCCGATGCCACCATACATAGCTTTGAAAACAAATACCACTTTTGGGATGATACTTTCCCGGAATTATTGAACTTACTAAAAAGTTAATATGGAGGCGCGTACGGGTAACGCTCCCGTCTAACAGGTTTTGCAGACCTGTACCTAACTTCTCGGCCAACGCGCCCAATTTTGGCTACTATGGTATTTTATCAGATAGACAGGGCAACGACTAGAAGTATCTTTTTGGTAATTTTGCTCTTATTAAGCCCGTGTCGGATAGCTCGTCAACTTCATAAATTGGCGCACCAATACCCAATGGACGCAAAGCACAATTTCCGACATTTCTTAAAGATTGATTCCAATCACTCCTAGAAGGGTCAAAGACTTCTGCCACAACCCGTATCGTCCCTGATTCAAGATTAGAAAGAACCACCAGCCCAGAATATTTTTGAATTTGCCGACTTGTCTTATCAACAGCAGACTTATCAGTAGGGAAAACACGCAGTTCATCACCAACCAGCATACCATCAACTAAATCATACACGCCCAATTTATCGCCCGGCAAAACCATTGACCCTGCTTGATCAGGAATCAAACCATTTTGAACCATCAAGTTAGCTGTTTGCGGAATATGTGGGTCTATACGACTTAAATCAAGTATGCCAAATTCTATCGCCGAAAAAACTGGATAATACAAACTCTCGTCTGGTTTAGCTTCTGGCGAAGGCTCACTAACTCTAGGGCTATCTGTTGGATAATTTCTACTCATCGTTCTCCTTTACAAAATGCAAACACCTATATTAGCATAATTACTAACAAATTACCAGCCTAAAGTATGCTATGTACAAAAAACTATGTCTCAAATTTAGTTTTTTATTACTCTACTAGCTCTAGTTCATCTGGACATTGACTTGAAAGCTCTTGCATTCTAGATTCGACTTGATGTGCATATTGTCGTTCGCCCACCAAGCCCAATACCGTACCTAAGCCAATTAAGGCCAAGCTAAAATGTCTTACCGATCTTTCTTCGCTCGCTGGGTTAATATGCAGTAACACACCGCCTAATTCTAAAACCGTTTTTGCACGATTAATGGGCAGAGCACTCACGCCAATATCTGTGTACTTGGTAGCCAATTGACGGTTATGCTCCATTCGACTATCTCTAAAGCCATCGGCCCACGACTTGATATTAAAAAACACTAAACTAGGCAAATCACCCTCACGAGAGGCTCGTGCTGTAACACCATTTGTCATAGAGGAGCGCAAAATCTTATCAGCACTTGGATCTTCTGAGCCTCCATTAGTTAAGGGTTTGTTAACTCCAACGATAGATTGGGCTTTTTTGGCTAGTCTGCCGTCTAAAACATCAGTCAATGCCAATATACAACCCCCCAAAAATGTTGGCCAATTGCGTTTTGACACCGCAACAGCACAACCAACTACCTCCGAATAATCTTTTCGGATCGCTGTTAAGTTATCGGCTTTTTGCTGTAATCGCAAAGCTTCGTGAACCGCCTCTTCACCTACCACATATTTTTGCATCCTTGTATATTATATTTTATCTGATAATTTGTCAAAAAATTACCTACTCGTTATTTGTCAAGATGTTGTAAGCCGTTATTTTTGTAAGGTATAGTCCCCAACGACGCATCGTCGTTATAACTATCTGAAAAATGTTGCCTAGTAAATTGGCTTCCTCGTAACAACCTAGTTTTTAAAGATGTTAACCGCGAGCCATCTGTTAAGACAGTTGATCTTGGGGAGTAAATCTGCCTAGCATTACCTCCGTGCTTATTAAACAAGTTAATCATAGCGACTTCCTCTCCGGGCCAAAAGTTAGGCAGGTCTAGAAGCTCGTCCAGTAACGCGCTTTTGCCTAACCTCATAGCCATATTTGCCCCACGAATGTGTACCTCGCCGTTTTTATGAGCATCAATCATTGGCTTAACAGTATAGACAAAGCCACTAACTGGATCTATGTTTTCTGCAAAATACACTAAACCACCCACTAGACAAGGCTCCGATCCATCCTGTGTCATTATATTAGTCATTATTTGTGGCCACTTGCTAAAAAGAGGCCTAGAGTCTGCATCTAACAATAGCAACGGCTCTAAAGCCCGCCTTCCCAAAAACCTCAACCCGTACTGGATGGCACGCACCTTTCCGGGCTCTTGACTATCTAGCACTGTTACTCCTGCTTCTAGGGCAACCCTTTTAGAATTATCGGTACAATCGTTTAAAATAATTATTGGTTCAACAGGCATACACTCTAGCCTATTAAGAGTATTCTCTATACTAGCTTCTTCGTTCCTGGTTGGGATAATTACGGGGATTCTTGACATAATAAGCAAATTGTAACTCTAAGTTACTAGTGGTCCTGTTCTATTGATAAACAGATTACAAAATAATGCAATTATTGTATCAAACAAGTCCTATTAAACATAACTTTCTAACAATCAATCAAC
>CAZMFO010000016.1:0-19300 GCA_964565615.1 uncultured Candidatus Saccharibacteria bacterium
TTGGTTGCTATTACACTCCTAAGTATACGGGTGTTCCGTTTTAGTTTAGTGAACCGGAGAGGGCGGGGTATTTAGAAAAGTGCAGTACAGATGTATTATAAGGTGATATGAATAGTCGCAAACTTGTTAAATCAATTATTCCAAAAGCAACTTTTAAGCGTATTGAGCCGTATGGACATTGGGCAGAGGCGATTATTGCGCAACAGAGGTTTGGCTTTCCCGCTAAAAAGCTAAAAGTTATTGGCGTAACTGGTACAGATGGCAAAACAACAACCTGTATGTTGATTGCGAGTATGTTGCGTAATGCTGGGTACAAAACAGCGACGATCACCACGACATCGGTTGACTTTGGTGATGGCAAGGGCGAACAGCTTAACCCCACACAGCTTACTACTGGTAGCGCCAAACAACTTAACAATTTAATCACTTCAATAAATAAAAATCAGGTGGAATGGCTGGTGTTAGAAGTTTCTAGCCATGCTTTGTGGCAAAGGCGGGTCTGGGGAATTCCTTTTACTTTAGCGGTGCTAACAAATTTGAGCCCAGAACATCTTGATTATCATGAGACTTTTGAAAATTATCGCAAAGCTAAAGAGCGACTTTTTAAGCTAACCAATACTAATAAATATGGTCTTAAAACAGGCATTATTAATGCCGACGATCAATCTGCAAAATACTTTGTACGAAATATTCAAACAGCGGTTACTTACGGAATTAAAAGAGGTGACTTACGGGCAAAAAATATTAAATCAACACTGCAAGGCAATGATTTTGTTGCTACTATTGATGGTGATGAATATAAGATACACTCGTCGTTAATCGGTGGTTTTAATGTTTACAATGTTTTGGCTTGTGTGGCAGTAGGGCGGATAGTTGGACTTTCGCCAAAAGCTATTGAGCAGGGGATCGCCAGCTTGCAGTTTGTGAATGGACGGATGATGCCGATTGATGAGGGGCAGAACTTTAATGTGTTGATTGATTATGCGGTTACTCCCGGGGCGATAGAAAGCGTACTGACAACAACGCGCCATTTAGCAGGGAAGGGCAAGATTCATATTGTGTTTGGTGCAACTGGGGATCGTGACAAAACAAAGCGTCCTAAAATGGGCGAAGTAGCTAGTAGGCTCGCAGATAAAGTTTATTTAACAGATGATGAAACATACACCGAGAATGCCGAGGCTATAAGGCAAGCGGTTTACGGTGGTGTTAAGAAGAATAATCGCCCAAAAGTAACTATGTTTACAGATCGTGCTAAAGCTATCGAATCGGCATTAAAAAACGCCAAGAAGGGTGATGTGGTCATAATTTCAGGCATCGGACACCAAACAACTCGCAATATGGGTGGAAAGAAAGTTGCCTGGAGTGATATAGAGGTAGCTAAAAAGATTCTAAAAAAATAACAGCCAAGAAGCTGTTTAGTGTGCAGTGATGAAATATGGACTAAGGGCAGTGATTTCTCGATTTCTAAAATAGAAAGAGTGGCACACTGCCCATGGTTGGTAGATGTTAATCGCTTGCGACCTGAGGGGTGCAGGCCTTGATGTTGACGCCATTGTCAACCGGCCTGCAACCCCTCATGGTCACCCCCCAGCGATCTTAGCTCACCGACGCCTCATGTTCCGAGGCTTGTTGGTAAACTTCTGTACTGCGTGGTAGCGGTCAGGGTTGACCACCACCAAACCCCGTCCGTTGGACGGGTGGCTCTTGCGCGAACGAGCCCGCTCACGGTCCGAGTACAGTTGAGCCGATTGCTTGACCAACTGCATGACTATCACCTTCATAACCTCGCGCGGAAGCGAGGGGTTCAGGAAGGTGAACGATACCCACTTTCCGGTATCCCGGAAAGCTTCGATCTCACGCGAGAAGATCTCACGGAGACCAAACACCTCGTACATGGCGGGGAGCCACGCACGAATTGTCGCCGACGGCAGGTGTGCCATCGCCACACCACCAGCGTAGGAGAACTTGATTTCTCCTACTTCAATTTCTTCTCCATCTACCTCGATTGTCTCCATCATACTCCTTGTTAGTCGGGAAATGGGACACTTCATTTAAACATAAACAACAAACAGTGTCAATGCTAAACAATTGCTTGAATGCCACGATTGTTGTATAATTATGTCTGATGAGTGCCTTTGAAACATCACCAAATTTTGAGCAAGAGCCAAATAACACAGTTTTTGCTGATTTAATAGATCAAGCGACCTATGTATTGGACGATGCTTTTAATGATTCTATCCCGAATAAATTTGCGAGGTCGGCAAGATCAATTATTGAGCTGGTTCAGATAGACACATCTTCTTTAGAGGGCGAACGGTTATTTAGCGTATTGCTAACCGAAAGTGGTGGCAAGGCTAATTATGGAGTTGAGATGATTCGAGTATTAGCTAGACCAAATGGTTCGTTTAACTCGGTTGGCGAAGCAGTTGATTTTTTTGGGCGTGATTATTCCTCTTTGCCCTTTATGACAGGAGAATATTTTGTTGCTCATTGTAATAGGGAAGGTGAATGGCGATATAGCCGTATTGATGATCAAGGCGTACACCCTTGGCTACCGAATTTGAAGGATCTTTCTGGAGAAGCTAACTCTACTCTAGAAGGTGTAGATATTATGAAGGCTATTTTGCAAGGGGCCGACCCAATAAGGCAACAAGAAGAATACGAAAGGCGACGGGTTCTTAGGCTATTAGATGAGGCTTATGCTTATGAATTAATTGATAAGCTAGACAATTGGCCAATAGTCCCCCAAAACTAAGATGAGTGAATTTTTGAGCCTAAGCCCAGAACAGAATTTGTTAGACGCTTTGTATAGCCTTCAGGCGTATCGACAGATAAGTTGCCAAGATCCAGAACCTGCTGTGTTCGGGGGCGAGATACATCCTGAATGCTCGGTTTTTAAAGACCGGAATACAGGAGATAGGATAGTAGTAACTGCATTACCCTTAGATGATGCTGATTTTACTGGTGCTAGTGTTTGGCTTTCAAATCCAGAGCAAGGTGTTGAGGTAAGAACAGAAAAATGGCAAGCTAGCCCACCTGATGTTATATTTTGGATAGATGAGGCATTAAGGGTAATCTACCATAACCCTAGTACTGGTGCAAAAGTGCGAGGATTTCCGACACAGACATTGGCAGAAAGAATAGATTTTCCTAGAATTTACCCAATTCCGCAGTCCGAGCAAGATCCACGATCAATCCCAAACGAAATTGAGAGTTTGTACACTCCGCAAACAGACACTTACACTTTATCTTCACGCATTTTTGATACTAATTTAGAGAACAACTTAAGCGTATTTGCTCGTTGTTACGGAGTTGTGGGGCAAGAGCAGGGAGAGGCAATGGCTTTTGATCTTAGCATTTACGAAACTATGCCCAGCTCGAAGTCTTTAAGAAGTGATGAGTTTGACAGAGAGTTTATTTTAGGTCTTGATCTTGGTGCCGAAACAGCTTTAACTGTTAGACCTTGGGGCAGACCGCAGACAATTTTGGTCGGGCGGTCATTTAAGATTAAAGTTGTACGCGAGGGTATGTTAATAAGTTCGCTACAAAATGGACGAGAAGTAATGTGCATTCCAACCAAAGAAACAGAACAGTTTATAGATAGCGTACTGTTGTCGGCAAGCCAAAATCAATCAAACTCTTGACAGGCAAATTAGCAATCGGCTATAGTGAGTGCTGAAAGTTGGCACTCTACTAGCATAAGTGCTAACTAACAGTTGAATATCAAGTAAAAGGAGGATTAAATGGCAAATAATATTCAACCAATGGAAGAATATGTGGTTGTTCAAGCCGAAGAAGCAAAATCAAAAACAGCCAGTGGGCTTTATATTCCTGATTCTGCTCAAGAGAAGCCTAAAACCGCTAAAGTAATAGCCGTTGGCTCGGATGTTAAGGGCATCAAAGCTGGCGACAAGGTAATTTACAAGAACGAGTATGAGGCCACAAATGTAAAGGTTGGCTCTGAGGAGTTTATTATTGTTAATAAGAAAAATATTATCGCAACAGTTAAGTAGTAAATAAAGGAAGGATGGCTTTTTATGGCAAAGAAAGTTTTTTATGATGAGGATGCTCGTCGAAGAGTGCTAGAGGGCGCACGAATTTTGTATGAGGCAGTAAAGACTACAATGGGGCCAAAGGGGCGAAATGTAGTTATTAGCAAGTCTTATGGCAACCCAACAATAACCCACGATGGCGTAACAGTTGCCAAAGGGGTAGAGATTGAAGATAAAGACGACGAAACCTTAGGGTACAAGGTTGGAGCAGAGTTGATTAAGCAGGTTGCCAACAAAATGAACGATGTTGCTGGCGACGGAACAACTACCGTGACAGTTTTGACATACCATATCTTAAGTGAGGCAAACAAACTGATTGCCGCAGGACATAATCCAATGTTACTTAGAAAGGGCCTAGAACAAGCCTCTCAAGAGGTTATTGCTAAGCTCGGTGGATTATCAGAAGACATTAAAAGCAACAAAAAACGCGTTGCCGAGGTAGCAACCATTAGTGCGGGAGATAGCGAAATTGGCAACTTGATTGCCGATGTTATTGAAAAAGTCGGCAAAGATGGCGTGGTAACAGTAGAAGAAGGACAGAGTTTAGAGCTTGAGAGCGAAGTAGTTGAGGGCTTTACCTTTGATAAAGGTTATGTTAGTGCTTTAATGGTAACCGACGCTACTCGGATGGAAGCCGTCTACGATAAGCCCACCATCGTTATTACAGACAAAAAAATTAGCTCTGTTCAGGAATTTTTGCCATTACTAGAGAAGCTTGCACAGGCAGGCAAGAAGGACTTAGTGATTATCGCCGAAGATGTAGAGGGCGAAGTTTTAGGAACTTTAGTTTTGAATAAGCTAAAGGGTGTCCTTAATACGGTTGCTGTTAAAGCTCCAAGTTTTGGCGATCGCCGTAAAGATGTTTTGCAAGACATTGCTATACTTACGGGTGGATCTGTAATTAGCGAAGAGCAGGGTATGGACTTTGAGAATGTTGAGCTTGATGTTGTAGGAACTGCTCGTAAAATTATCGTTACTAAAGACGAAACAACAATTATTGAGGGTGCTGGACGATCGACAGATGTTAAGCAACGAATTTCTCAGATTGTAGCACAAGCCGAAAACGCTAGTAGCGAATATGATAAAGAACAGCTTGATAAACGACGAGCTTCTTTGCAAGGTAAAGTTGCGGTGATAATGGTTGGTGGCGCAACAGAGACAGAGATTGAAGAAAAGAAGTTTCGGGTAGATGACGCCGTGGCGGCCACAAAAGCAGCTTTAGAAGAGGGTATTGTACCCGGAGGTGGAGTAACCTTAGTCAACCTTGCAGAAACTATCAAGATTGGTGGTCATGATTCTGCATCTGCAGGTGCTCAACTTCTAAAAAGTGCACTTGAACAACCATTTAGAATTTTAATGCTTAATTCGGCAATTAATCCAGATGAGTGGTTGCCACAAGTTAAGAAGGCGAAGGTTGGGCAAGGAGTCAATGTTAATAGCCCTAGTAAGCTAGTTGACCTTAAGTCTAGCGGTGTTGTTGATCCAGCAAGGGTAACAAAAGAGGCAATCCAAAATGCCGTTTCGATTGCCGGAACAAGTATGACTATGGGAGCTTTAGTAGTAGATATCCCTGAAAAGGAAACACCAATGCCGGCTGGAGGTGGAATGGGTATGGGTGGCGGAATGGGAATGATGTAGCCGAGTAGTTGTTCTACCTAAAAAAACACCCTGGTTTAATGTCTAGGGTGTTTTTGTTTGTAGTATGATTTATTGCGAGTGCAGTAAGGGGCATTATTTGACTATGCGCGTGGGCCACCTTGGCCATATTCGGGTGGCTCGTCCTCGTCTGGGTCATCACCGGGTACTATGAATACACCATTTGGGTCTATCTGAGGTAAGGACTGGTTAGCAAGACTTCTGACAGACTCCTGGCGTTCTTTGATATCTTGCTGTCGCATCTCCTCAAGAGCTTGTACTTCCTCTGGAGTGGTCGCTTGGGTGGCCAGATCAGCATATGCGTCTTCTGTTGGTTTGGGTAGATCTTCTTCGTTCATTGTTTGGTTCCTTTTTGTTTTAGCTTACAGTATTGTTAGTATATCAAAACACTTATGCTTTGTCAATATCGGCTATTGAGTCTGGAACAGGTTCTCTTTCTATAAAATATGCTAGCTCTACTAGGACTGATAGTTGCCCAGCTATCTTGCCAGCAAGCATATTCATATCTGGATTATCAATATTAACAATACCATCAGGACCAAAAAAGCGTACCTTTAATTCGTGCTGATCGCGCTCTACAGCCTCTTTGCGGGTTTCGTAAAAACTAACAAGCTCTTGCCTTGAAAATACATTTTTGGACATTCAACTTAATTATACCATATAATTGATTAAAAACACAATAAGTTTAGCAAAGCGTTGACTATATCACCAAAAAGCAGTAAAATAATGTCTATTAAGGAGTTATTATGGTAAATATGCCGTGGAATAAGAATAGAACGCGTCCTTCTGCAGGTAGAATACCCGCTGAGGTTGAAGAATACTATCAATCAGAGCATAAGGAGCGCCGTGGAGTGGCTTGGCTTTTGATGTTGACTGCTTTGGTGCTGACACTTTTGATTGCCATTGGACTATTTTTTGGTGGAAAATGGATTTATAGAACTGTTTTTGACAAAGATGGTTCTGGTTCTAAGAGTGGTGCTTCAACTCAGCAGACAATAGACGATGAAGATAAAGCTCCAGAGCCTCCCAAGACTGACGCAAATGCTAGTACGCAAGGCGCCACTCCTTCATCTTCGGGTGACGATTCTTCTCGTACTCAAAACACACCTCAAAACACAAGTCCGTCAGTTAACCAAGATACCAATAATACAACTTCGCCCGTAACTGGTCCAGAGACCCCAGAGATACCTAGAACTGGTCCAACAGAAGAATAATTAGTCTTCTGTTTTGTGAGTAAAGTAATTGATTTCGTTGACGATATCTAGTAGTGCTTGGGCTCGCTTTTTTTCGTCGGGTATATCTTTGGCTACTTGATATGCTTGGGGAATTAGATCTTTGTCGTCAGATGCCTGGATCATCATCATAGTAGTTTTGAACTTTTCGTCAGGTGTTTGGTCTAGGTGGTTGATTAGGGGTGATAAATCTTGAAGTGCCTGTCGTTTTATGTTGACCAAATCATCGGTTGTGGTCGGTGTAGTGGTGGTTGTTTGTTGAGCGTAGGCCGGCGGAGTTGCATACGGATCTGGTGTAAAAGTAACTGGATCTGATGGTACTTTTGACGAGTCAGAGGATACATCTTTGGGCTCATCTATAGAGCCTAATGTCGGCGTGTCGGGTATGGGTGGTGGATCAGAAGGTGCTTGAGAAGCGGCTGGCGTTACTGGGGGCACTGAATCATCGCCATCATCATCAATGCCTAACAGGCCGTTGTTAACCGGTTTTGTGCTCATTGGTTGAGCGCTAGTGCTACTCTTATCATCTTGTCCAAACATTCCCTACCCCCTTAGCAGACCCTTAGTATTAAAATAGTTTATACTGTATATAATATCAAAAGTTTCTTATAAGCAAAAGAATTATTATGGAGGATAAAGTGCTAGACGATTTAAAGTATATTCATCAACGAGACAAAAGTGATGCACTGGGAATTGCTCAAAAGCAAACAGAGCAGTATCTCTATAGCTTTGGTTTTGATTGGCGCCCCAAGCATAAGGTGTACGAGGTAATTTTGGCTGGAATGGGTGGCTCTGGTCTGGCGGGCAAAGCTTATGCAAATGTTAGCGGTATAGATGTGCCGTTTAGTATAAATCAAAATTATTACCTACCTAACAGGGTTGACGAGAATACCTTGTTAATTTGCTCTAGTTACTCTGGCAATACAGAGGAGGTAATTAGTATTTTTGAGCAAGCCTTTAGTGAGGAGTTTGCCAGTTGCCCGCCGATGGTTGTGGTAATTGCATCGGGCGGAAGGTTGATTGAATTAGCCAAGCAGAAAAATGTGCCATATTTGCAACTACCAACAGGCTTTCAGCCCCGATATACTTTTGGCTATCAGTATCGTGCCATTGCAGAAGTCATCAATGCAACTTCGTTAGTTGATGGAGAGATTGACTTGATAGAAGCAAGTGCTAAAAAAGTAACACCTTACATTACGGGGTGGCTACCCGATGTGCCAACGGTAACAAATCAGGCTAAACAAATAGCCTTAGAAATTGTTGGAAAAGCACCAGTTATCTATTCTGGGCCAAAGCTGTTCCCTAGTGCCTATAAATGGAAGATTAGCTTTAACGAGAATGCAAAGAACATTGCTTGGTGCAATCAACTCCCAGAATTTAATCATAATGAGTTTTTAGGCTGGACTAGCCATCCGATACATAAGCCGTATTCTCCAATTTTTATAACTTCTGAGGCTGACCACCCACAAATTACAAAACGATTTAAGGCGACAAAAAAACT
This sequence comes from uncultured Candidatus Saccharibacteria bacterium, assembly GCA_964565615.1. Lineage (GTDB taxonomy): Bacteria > Patescibacteriota > Saccharimonadia > Saccharimonadales > JAGQNJ01 > HK-STAS-PATE-36. The sequence goes on from CAZMFO010000016.1 coordinate 8,442, forward strand.
GCTTTCTGGGTCGATGCCCGAGCCGATTATGGTGAATGTGCCCGGAGATACAGATCTTGAGAGACAGTTTTATTCAATTGCTTTAGGCGACTTTGTTAGTCTGTATCTAGCCTTGCTAAATAATATTGATCCAACACCAGTAGCGATAATTGAGAGATTCAAACAAGAGATAGCCTAACATACTCGTTGGAGTCCTTTAGTCGGCTAGTACTGGTGTGATTGTTTAGATGGGCTTATCTTTTAAGCCGAGTAAATAGCCAATATAACTAGAGATCAGGTGTAGTCCAAACCAAATAAAAAGAAGCACAAGATAATGTCGTAATGGCAGGATAATAACTAATGAGCTAAGTAGAATACCGCCAACAATGTAATCAATTTGGTCAAAAGGGAACCATGCTTCGCCCGAAGAAATCCCCAACTGGCGTTTAAAAAAACTTTCCACCGCATCGCCCAGTAAGGCACCGGCACCAAGCAGAAAACCAAGCCACAATGAGGTAGTTGAATAATCAATACTAATAATGCTACGAATGACCTCATTATTGACATAAAGATATCTTTGTAGCAGATAGATTAGGATTGCGACCAAAACGCCAAAACAAAAGCCTCGCCATGTTTTGTTTTTTCCAAGAATTCGTTTAGTGCGATATTCTTTACCAAAATCCATAGGAGTATCCCATTTATTGATAAAAGGTATTTTGTTGGCTAAAACAGGGGTCGCATTGGCGAACCCAGCCGGCAAAAAAAACCAGAGCGTTAGAATTACAATATCAACCATTTGACCACCTCTTTCTGATTCTATTTACTTTTGGGTAAAACAAGGCTCTTAGGGGTGGTCGCTTGACTGAAAACCGTGCCTTTTGGAGTAACTGGGGTAAGTTTGTAGCAGTTGGTTGTTTAGCAACTATTGAATAGGCGGTTGATATTCCCTTTATTCCGTGCGCATCACTACTTGAAGCACCCGGTAGATTATTGATCTTGGCAACCGTCACCGCTTCTGGTCCTTTGTTTTGGAACAGTGCACGACCGTTGAATACTTCAATTATGTCAACCATATTGATTATCTTGATCAGGGCTGTTTTAGAGATACCGTGCCGAACAGTCTCAAAGGGGTGTGGAATATACACTAATCCCCCTTGAGATTTAATAGCTTTAGCCGTTTCTAGTGCCGACATACCTTTAGGAATAGGGTCTTTTAGGTAAAGGCCAATAATTTCTCCTTGTGTAGAGTCAATTTCTTCGCCAACAATGATGGCATTGCCGAGCATCTTATGTAACTTAATGGCTTGTTTGATGGTATTATGATCGGTAATAGCGATGTAGTTTAGGGCTTCTTCTTTGATAAGTCGTTGGTATTGGTCTGGGGTAATTCCGCCATCATCAGATGCTGTTGAATGAGTATGTAGGTCAATCTTGTACATCTACTCTAGTTTATTAGTAATTAGCCTAAAACGCTCAATTATGGTGATGAAAGAAAGTAGAGCTATTATTATGACTGATTGGGTTAAATAGCCACTAAGTAACCCCACCACAAGGGTAAACATACGAACATCGTAAGACATAATCCCAGCCCTAAATGTTTGATTGGTGGAATGGGGCTTGAGTTTTTCGGACTTGGAGGCTACAACTTCTCCCCAGGCATTAACATAGCTGACAATAATAGATAGTCCGCAGGCTAGGACTGCCCAGACCGCATAAAAAGGTTTCTCTGATACGATCAGAGCATAAGCAATACCGGTGAAGAGAACAGTTTCTTTAATTCTGTCTGTAACAGAGTCTAGTAGCATTCCTTTTTGGCTGGCGGTTCCCTGTAGTCTGGCTAAAGCTCCATCAATAGAGTCAAATAATCCAAAAATAACTAAAAGTATGGCACTGACTATAAATGATCTGCCCGCTATTAGCCAAGCAATATAAAAGTGGGCGAGCAGTCCAATTATGGTAATCATATTGGGAGTTATCTTGCCTCGTGATACATTATTGATGATTTTGGCGATGTGGTGCATAGCACCTTTTATGCCACCCCTTATAGTATCGACTGCTTTGTTCATAGATCCTATTATACCTGCTAAAATGTAAATGCATGAAGCATAAGTGGCCAACAAGAGCCCAAAGAGCGGTTTTGGATGTATTATTGCTATCGAGTGGTGTCAGTTTGGCGTTGTTAATTGTTCGCATAGTTGTGTCGGAGAGTTGGCGATTGTCGTTTTTGTGGTGGAACTTGTTTCTAGCGTGGATTCCACTTCTGTTGGCGGTTTGGCTGGAATCTTTAGTGGCGACAAAGAAGACTCCAACAGTGAAGGAGTTGCTGGTTGGTTTGGTATGGTTATTTTTCTTACCAAACAGCTTTTATATTATTACTGATTTAATACACTTACAGAGTAGTGGAGAGGTAAGTTTACTGTACGACACAGCCTTAATTACCTCTTTTGTGGTTAATGGATTATTGTTGGGCTTTATCAGCGTTTATATTGTGCATAAGATTATATTGGGCTATGTTTCAGAGCATATTGCTTATTGGTTGATCCAACTGGCGTTATTGTTGTCCGGTTTTGCTATTTATTTGGGGAGATATTTGCGATGGAACAGCTGGGATGTTGTAATCAATCCGATGGGTTTGTTGTTTGATGTATCCGATAGGATCGTTAACCCGGGATCATATATGCTTACTTTCGTAGTAACGCTGGTTTTTTATATTTTGCTAGGGTCTTCGTATGCAGTTATTTATCGACTGGTTAAAATACTTCGTAATGGTTCTTTTTAAGTAATCTGATATACTACCTCTGTTATGGATAAAATCCACAAACTGTTTTCTCAAGCAATAGGCGATTTGTATGGCATTAGTCAGGGTGCTGAGATAACCCGTCCAGACACTGCTTTTGGAGATTTTGCAACAAATGTTGCCCTTATTGTGGCAAAAAAAATTGATAAAAACCCTAGGCAAGTGGCTAGCGAGATTGTTGATTATGTTAGCGAAGCCTCTGACGAACTTAGTTTAGAGGTTGCTGGGCCGGGTTTTATTAATATTCGTGTGTCGGATCAGCTACTAGCCCCGATGTTAGAGGTTTCTACTAAACCAAATAATCAAGTAATAGTAATTGAGACTAATAATCCTAACCCCTTTAAAGCGATGCATATCGGACATGCTTTTAATGCCATTTTAGCTGATACAATCGCTAACCTGCTTGAGTCTAGTGGTGCCGAAACTCATCGGGTTAGTTATCATGGTGATGTTGGTTTGCATGTCGGCAAGAGTATGTACAGTCTATTAAAGTATGCTGACGGTAACATAAATAAACTTGAGAAAATTGATCCAAAAACGCGTAATAATTTTATGTCAAAAATGTATGCAGAAGGAGCCAGAGCTTACAAGGAAGATGTCTCTGCTAAGGCACAGATTGATAAGTTGGCGGGGCAGTCGTTTGTTCTTGACGATCCGTTTTTTCGGCAGGTTTATGATACTTGTATGCAGTGGAGTTTTCAGCAGATTGACGAGCTTGTCTCTAGGCTAGGTAATAAGCCAACCGAAAAACGCTATCTAGAAAGCCAAGCAGACAAACTAGGTGTAGACATAGTTAAACAGCACATTGGCGATGTTTTTGTTGAGAGTGATGGGGCTTTGTTGTTCCCGGGTTCTAAATATGGCTCTTTTGATAATGTGTTTGTGGGTAGTAATGGCTTAGGGTTGTATGGAGCCCGTGATTTGGGCTTGATGCAATTGAAGGATCAAGATTATCACCCTCAAAAAAGCTATATTGTAACAGCCGAAGAGCAAAGGGATTATTTTAAGGGTGTCATTAAGGCGTCAGAGCTTTGTCTGCCAAAGCTAAAGAATGTAACAGTCAATATATCTACCGGAACAGTTAAGTTGACCTCTGGAAAAATGAGTTCAAGGAGTGGCGATGTTATAGAGGTGGCATGGCTATTTAATCAGATTAAACAGGCATTAGCAGATTATAATAATGATAACGATGCGATAATTGCCGGTGCAATTCGCTATCAGTTTTTAAAAGTTCGTATTGGTAGTGATGTGATATTTGATATTGAGGGAGCAACGCAATTACAGGGTAATACCGGACCATACTTACAGTACGCTTATGCGAGGTCGGCGTCAATTTTACGCAAACGAAGTGTTGACGAGACAGATGAATTTAAGGATCTAGAGCCTGATGAACACCAACTTTTGCTTAAACTAAGCGAATACAACGAGGTATTAACTCGCGCCCAGAACGAGCTGTTGCCACACCTGGTTGCAAACTATGTGTACGAGCTTACCCAAAGTTTTAATAGCTTCTATGAGAAAAATAGGGTGATTGATGATCCACGAGAGGCAGTTCGTCTGCGGTTGGTGCATTTATATCAGCGAATTTTAAAAAGTGGTTTAGAAATTTTGGGCATACCAATTTTAGAAAAAATGTAAACATTTTTAACTTTTTGATATACTAATAACCATAAGCAATATAAAGGAGATTATTTATGGATGTTCTTTTTGACTACATATATCAGATAAACTGGTTTACGGTAGTAGTGGCCTCATGTTTGGGGATGTTGGTTAGCGCTGTTTGGTATTCTGACAGCCTGTTTGGAAAAGTATGGCGAAAGTCAGTCGGGTTAAAGAAGTCTGACATTGAACAACCGGGCGTGGATGTAGCTCTAGTTATCATTCTTATTACATTGATTATTACGACTGCTTCTATGGCCGTGTTGATGGATGTGCTTCAAATTTCTGGGGGTTGGAACGGACTATTGTTTGGCGTTCTGGTTGGATTTGGGTTTTTGGTTACCAACAACGGAATGCATAAGCTTTACGAACAAAGACAGTTTCCTTTGTTTGTAATAACTGCAGTCGGCGATATATTGACGATGTCTGTTATTGGCGTTGTGCTGTCGTTGCAGTAGCAGAGCCGGTCTAGAAATTGCATTAGAGAAGCAAGGACAATAATAGTTATTGCTATTTGTTTCGTGTTAGGAGTAGTCCTGCTCAGAGATTAATTGTTCGGTTAGTAGATTTATGATACTTTTAGTTAAGACGACGGTTATTATTAATGAATTATTCGTATTACACTCCTAACTCAAAACCAAAAAAGCCATTAAAGATTTGGTGGATAGTGGGCGCAGTATTGTTGATTATTGTAGTTATCCTCGGTGTTGAGTTGCTAACTCCGAATAATAAAGTACAGCAAAGTAGCTCTGTTGGTGAGCTGAAAAACACCAAAGTAGATGTTGATATTACCGAGGTAGAAGCCAAGTATTTATTTAGTGGAACAGTTGTCCCGGCCCGCGCAGTTGAGAACGAGGCAAGGCGAGCGGACGGCAGTGTTGACTATGACCAGCCTTTTAGTAGGTTGGATACATTTATGCCCGCCCAGTATGACGCTTGGGTAGTAGATCACGAGTGCCCGATAACCGATGCTAATATACCGTATCGGCAACAGGTAGAGAACACAATTTTTAACTGTCGCCCAGAGTTTTTGCCAGCAATGAGGAAGTACTTTACTATCTTAAATCTAGCAAACAACCATGTTTATGATATGGGCAAAGATAAGTTTCCTAAGATGCAAGAATTTGTTGATAAAGCCGGCTTTCAGTTTTTAGGGAATCAAAACCCAGCAGAATCAAAAGATGTTTGTGAGGTTATGGCAATGAAAGTAAATCTTAAAAAGAAAGATGGTTCTAGAGCAGAAGGGGTTTTACCAATTGCTTTTTGTGCATGGCATTATTTTGAGCGACAACCCTACGACGGAGAGTTTGATGTTATGAAGCAATACTCCGAAATAATGCCAGTTTTTGGTTTAATGCAGGTTGGGCAAGAATATGTTGCCAAAGCTGGAGCCGATCAAGAAACAGTAGGAAGATCTATCATAGATGGGGGAGCAGAGTTTGTGATTGGTAATAGTCCGCATTGGGTGCAAAATAGTGATGCCTATAAAGGAAAACTAATTTTTTACTCGACCGGAAATTTTATTTTTGATCAACTAGACAAAGAAACAAATAGAGGGGCTTCCATAGAAGTCAGTTTGAAGGTTGGTTATGACGAAAACATTGCCAAGTGGTTAACAATTGGCGAAAAGTGTAAAGCACATTACGATAATTGCCTGAAGCTCGCTCAGGACGCTAAGTTAACAAAAATCAAGCCGTCGTTAAGCTATGGTTTAGTAGCCAGCACAACTGGGTACCGGAAGATTACGCAAAAAGCCGACCCTGTAACACAAAAAGAAATTGAGCAACGAACAAATTGGCAAGAAACCTTAAACAAGTTACGATGATGGGCTAATATGGTTATTTGCGTTTATCGGGTTATAATAAACACATAATGAAGAGCAAAAAAATAAAGCCCACAAAACTGTTGTGGATGGATTTAGAAATGACCGGGTTAGACTACCAGAAAGATGTTATTCTAGAGGTGGCGGTTGAGATTACAGACTTTGGGTTCACTACATTAGCAACTTACGAATCTTGCATTAATCATCCCAAGAAGTTAGTAGTAGCTCGTATGCAAGCCAATAATTGGTGGCAAGATTATCCAGAAAATCGTGATAAATTTATTGATGAATTAGATCAAGGTAAGAGTCTTAAAACTGTAGAGGCAGAGCTAGTTGCTTTGGTGCAGGAGCAATTTGGTGATGAGCCAGCGATATTAGCGGGTAATTCAATTTACAACGATAGATTATTTATCAAACAATGGATGCCAGCTCTTGATTTGAAGCTTCATTATCGTATGCTTGATGTAAGTTCGTGGAAGGTTCTTATGCAAGGAAAATTTGGTAAAGAATTTGTAAAACCAGAAATTCATCGAGCTTTTGAAGATGTGCAGGGTTCAATCGCCGAGTTGCAGTATTATCTAAAGTGGTTTGGCAAGCATATCTAAATGGATCACAAAACAGTAGAGGAGTATTTGTTAAGCAAGGTAGGTGCTGTCTTAGAATATCCTTTTGGCAAGGATGTTGCGGTTTATAAAGTAGATTCTAAAATGTTTGCTTTAATTGCCGAGGGTAGCAATCCAGTAAGAATTAGTCTTAAATGCGACCCACAACTAGCGATTACATTAAGAGAGAAGTACGAGTCAGTTATGCCAGGGTATCATTTAAATAAAAAGCACTGGATTACAGTTATTCTGAGTGGGCAATTATCTTGGGACGAAACCAAAGGGTTAATAGACCTTAGCTATAATCTAGTTACAAAGATGACCATATAGCTTACCGCTATTTTGCTAAGGGATTTTTTGGGTCCCATTCTTTTGTATCTGGTTGTGGGCTGACGCTCAGTGCGGTCAACACTTTGTTATAAGCGATACTTTCTGATGAGTGTGGTGTGTGGGCAGAACTTATTACGCCATTGGCGACTTTAACGATTAATTCTTTAAAAAGAATTGCCGAATTTGGATCTATTTTGCTGATGACGGCAACAGAGTTAGTGATTGCCCTAAGAAGGATCGGTTCAAGCCCCTCAGAGGTGTCGGCAATTTGCCTAGGAATAGGGGATTGATAATTGCTAAAATCAGTCAACTCATAAATAAATTCGGAATCTGCTTCTTCGGTAAATTGTTTGACGATGTTCTTGGCTATTAGTGTATCCTTGATGTCTTCAATAAGCCCCGGATGGGCAAGGATAATATACCTTGAAGTCTCGATCAGTGCTGTCTGCATCTCTTGCCATTCGGGGGCAGTAAAACTCTGACGCCCAATCACGGTGTTGACCCTGTGGTGTCCTTAATAATTAATGTTACATTATCAAAGCTCTGTTTGGTTACTTCTTTAGCCTTAGGGCCTAAGCTGTCGTAGGTACTTTGAAGAGATGATTGATACTCTTTTAAGAGCTCTGTGAGAGTTTTTGTAAATTCTTCGTCGTAACGCCCGTTACTAGAAGCATTAGCCAAGGTTTTGTCGGTGTCCGCACTACTTGATGACTTGAGCTCTTTAGGGTTGAGTTTTTTGTTCTGCTTGGAGAGGTATTCAGAGAGATTTTTTTGGTCTGTTGTCGTTGTTAGGTAGGTGAGTGAGGCTAGCTTTTTGGTGCTTTCGCTACTGGCTTTTCTAGTGCCATCGTTCGCTACACGAATAATCTCGTTTTGCTGGCGAGCAATTTTTACTAGAGACTCTGTAGAGCTGTCGCCTGAATTAAAGATGCTAAATATAACAACAAGTAGGATACCTACAATAACCAGAATACCTAACGCAAAGATGGCCATCTTTATCTTTGGGTCGTTAGGGAGTAGGCTCTTTTTGGGTGGAGTTTGGGGATTGAGTATAAAATCAAACTGACTACTATCTAGATTACCCGGAGCGGGTTGATTTGGTAGAGGGTTATTCGGGGGCAGATTATCGGGTTGCATAAGAGTATCATATCAAAGCATTACTGTCATCACCAGCAAATAGCAGGTTAAGTTTATTAGGCGCAAAACACTATGACATAGAGAGTATGTGATGTACACTATAACCATAACTAAAATAAAGGGGGGAATTATGGCTAAAGCAAAGCAAAAAAAAGATAAAGCACCATATTATTGGGCGTTGGCTCGAATAATGTTAGGATTTACTTTTTTGTGGGCATTTTTTGATAAGCTACTGGGCTTAGGTTTTGCTACTTGCAGAAATGCAAAAACTGACGCAGTAACTATGTTATGTGAGAAGGCCTGGGTAAATGGAGGTTCGCCTACTAGCGGGTTTTTAAAATTTGCCACAAAAGGTCCTTTCGCAGATATATTTCAATCTATGGCGGGCAATAAGTTAGTAGATATATTGTTTATGACCGGATTATTATTGATAGGACTAGCTTTGCTTTTTGGTATCGGTATGAAGATTGCCACAGTGAGCGGTGCGTTGCTCCTAATGCTTATGTGGACGGCCACATTGTATCCAGAAAACAATCCTTTTATAGACGACCATATTATTTATTCTATTATTCTACTGGGGTTGCTTAAGTCTAATCAGACTCAGGTTTGGGGTTTGCGTAGTTGGTGGGTTAAGCAACCGCTGGTTAAGCAATTACCGATACTGGAATAGGGTTTTTTGTGATATAAGTCAATTCAGCTATAAACCAGTAGCGTAATATAGAAATAGATAAAAGTATGAACAGATTGTTAGAAACTTGTAATTTGACGGCAAATAGCTATCTATTGGATCGGGAGCTTAGCTGGTGAGAGTCGTCATTGTTGGTGGCGGATTTGCTGGGGTAAAAACTGCTCTGGTCTTAGCAAATAGACCAGGAGTTGATGTAAAGTTAATTTCTGCTCAAAGTTATTTTGAATACTATGCGGCACTTTATCGTTCTGCAACAGGTAGATCATCGTTGGAGGTTACAATTCCGTTAAGGGACTTTTTTGAATATGCCAAGAATGTAGAGGTATTGCAGGATTATATTGTTGATCTAAATAGTCGAGAAAAATATCTTTTGGGCGAAACGGGTTCGCGTTACGAATATGACGAGCTGGTTTTGGCTATGGGTAATATCACAGAGTATTTTGGTATTAAAGGGCTAAAACAGTATTCTTTTGGAATTAAGTCAATCCACGAAGCGTTACGCTTAAAACGCCATCTGCATCAACAGCTTCTTTCGGCACATTCAGATCAAAACTATGTGGTGGTTGGTGCCGGAGCAACGGGAGTGGAGCTAAGTGCCGAGCTTGCCTCATATTTAAAAAAGATACATCGTAAACATAAGGTAGAACCTAAGTATAAGATAGATTTGATAGAGGCAGGCCCTCGTGTTCTGGCTATTATGCCAAAATCTTTTTCTAAAATAGCTCAAAAGCGTTTACGAAAGCTAGGTATAAATGTAATGCTAAATACGGCAGTACGATCAGAGACAATTCACCAGATTCAACTACCAAGTGGGTCTATTGAATCTCGTACAGTAATTTGGACGGCAGGAGTTGCCAACAACCCATTTTTTAAGAAGTTTCCAAAAGTGTTCCAGCTTGGGAGGGCTGGCAGGGTGATAGTTAACGACTATTTAGGAGCAACACCAAATATCTATGTAATTGGCGATTGTGCTAGTACTGAGTATAGTGGTATGGCTCAGACAGCAATCCATAATGCCGACTTTGTGGCAAAAAATATTCTTCGTACTTTAAGGGGCAAGCCAAAGAAATCATATAAACCAAAAAAACCGATTTATGCTGTTCCGGTTGGTTCAAGATGGGCTGTGGTTTTATTGGGCAACAAGTATGTGGTTGGTCGTCTGGGGTGGTTGTTGCGTAGGTTGGCGGATCTGCATCTATATCTTATGTTTTTGCCAATCTCTAAAGCGTTGATGGTTTGGCGGTATGGTTTTGTTGATGAGGAGATTTGTTCGGTTTGTAAGGTATAATAATAAAATAAGGAGGAGTCGTGGTAGAGAAGTTGATTAAGTTGGTAAAGGATAATTTGATTTTTATTGGTTGGTTGGTAGCGTTGGGCTCGGTTATCGGCAGTATGGGCTTTAGCGAGATTATGAATCTTAAACCATGTGCTTTGTGTTGGTATCAGCGGGCATTTATGTTTCCGTTAGCATTTATTTTAGGAGTAGGTGTATACCGAAAAGAAAACACCTCTGCATACTATGTCTTACCAATAAGTATCGTCGGTATGATTATTGCTTTTTATCATACATTACTACAGTGGGGGATAATTAAAGAGGTTATTACGACCTGCTCAATAGATAGTTCTTGTGCAGAGCCTCAAATTAATTGGCTGGGATTTATAACTATACCATTTATGTCATTTTTGGCGTTTCTGGCCATAACTATAATAATGTACTTACAGGCAAGGCTGTTAAAGAAACCAACTAAAGAAGTAAGACGATTACAAAAAAACTAGAATAAAACCAAAAATCTGCCCATACTCAAATAGATCGTAGACACATCCAACTTGTAGAATAGGTTTGTA
>CAZMFO010000017.1:0-19176 GCA_964565615.1 uncultured Candidatus Saccharibacteria bacterium
TAAACATAACTATTCCACATAGTAAAGTGTCCACGATGTAGTGGGTAAGTGCAAACGCCTTGAAATGTCGCTAGTTTTGTAATATAATAGAGTATACGGGGCTGAATTTTAAGCTCGACGCGGACTTTATCGGTTAGATTAGCAGGTCGCTTATCAGCGTGAGGCCTGTCACACAGTAAATCTTGTATCGAGATTCTATTGGATTGCAGATAAGAATTTACTGTGTGGCCGGTCTCTAATAGGTACATTTTTTAGATGCAAACAAAGTATCTGAAGCAAAGATTGCTGTCGCAAACTTGTTTGCGCGTAGCTTTGCACCAGCTGTAGCTTAAGTTCTACAGCCGTACGAAGTTCAACGCCAGATAGAACCTTAGTGCGCCATATTTCTGGCTTGATTCTTGATAACCACCCATTATCTAGAGTTAAGAAACCAAGGGTTGCGTAAGTTCGTTATTTTGTCTATTTATAGACAACTTACAAAGTAACCAATAAATAGACTAAACCTGTAGAAGACTAATCAAGATAGACCAGCGGACGCGGGGGCAGTACCCGCCAGCTCCACCACATTATTTGTTATAACGCACCTCTGTATAAATGCACAAACCGGTAAAAGTGGCTTTTACAAAATAACCAACGACTTACTTACTTAAGACAAAAGGCTGGAGCGTTTATCTTAAACAATAGGGCTTAAAATCTGTTATTATTTACTGTACCCCAAGAGCGAGATTGTATGGCTAGTGATAAAAAAAGATATAACGAAAGTCTAAGCAAATGGGACGATCTGCACAAACAACAACTTTTTAGTGTACCGAGAGAAGTCGGCAAAACGGCCATTTTTTGCTCGTATGCCGTGATTGACCTTATCGGTAATCGCGCCTATAAAAAGGGGCGAAAGGATGTATCTAGCTTTCGTAAAGAAGCGTTTTCTATAGCTGACAGATTGGCAGAACAAAAAAGGAGTGCAGAGGTTATTCTTAATGCTTCTGACAACGATTTTAACCGTATTTTACAAGACAATTCTTTTAGCGATATTGTTACGGTTGGGCATGGCAACTTAAGTACTCTGGTAATAAATGATGAGGATAAACTAGATTATCCCATAGATTGGTACGACCTTTCTAACTATACAGACCACCTAAAAACAGGTTACTTTATTCAACGCCAATGCGGAACTTTTGGAAGAGATTTATCTGTACCTTTAGGAATGTTCTGTGTTAGTAGGCATTGTGATGTTATTGCCACAGTTGGCCTAGCCTTTAATCCAAAGGGGCTTGACCACCCTGCAAACAATACCTTAGACTACGCAACTGACCAAGAACGACTAAACTATAGGTTGGCAAAGGCTACTTTTTGTTATTAGTCCCCCTTTACTCTAAAATGCTTAGTGATTAAGCCGTCTAGTAACAGATGGCTAAAATATCCACTCACAGCCGAGCAATAAAAAAGGCCCCCGACAAATACCGCCTCTTGCTGATACAAAAACGAAACTAATAATATCGGTAAAGGAACCACCAGCATAGATATCTTATTGTGAGTCCAACCTCTGTGTTTACCAATAATTGGTGTCATCGCCATTAACCCAAGATAGGCGGAGATTTCAAAGTGTCCCAAGATAATCATCAAGGCATTTATCAGAAAAGCAAATGCAAAAAATATATCTTGTGCTTTAGAATTTGTATCAATATCTGGCCATAAACCAAACAATATCGTAACCACAAACAATACCGATACAAGTTGCCAATTGCCTAGCGCATCCTGAACACTAGACAACCAAGCCAAAGGCAACAAAATAACCCCTATTAACCCGATAAAAAATACAATCATAGCCCCAGCAATATGCCCTTTGTAGTTTGCCATACTCATATTATAAGCCAAAAAGCAAAAGAATAATTACTATCAAGGAGTCGTAAACGGGCAACGATCAGTTAGCCTTATTTATACTATAGATACTTGTTGATAGCTTCTAACGACCGCTGTAACTCTTGCACTTGCAATGCTGAAAGTTGAGAAAGCATTGACACAAAGAAATCATTGATAAGGTTGTTGGCGTCGTCGCATAGTCTTTGGCCTCTGGTTGTTAGAGTGGTAATGTGCTCTCGCCGATTGCTGGGATTTTGACTACTTTGCAAAAGCCCATCATTGAACATCAGTTTAATCTGTCGGCTAATGCTGGCTTCGGTTTGCCCCAGTTGGTTAGCAATCTCTTTCTGCTTTAGCTCTGGCTGGGACCGCAAGGTTGCTAGTAACTTGTATTGAGCAAAACCAATACCCAGCTCGTGTTGCAGTAAGTGATCGCTTTGCCTACCTAAGAGCATCGTTAACCTGTGTAACAAATGTCCGATGTTATTTGCTTGTTGCTTATCGTTGCGCATAATACAACTTTATGTAATTGAAATTAACTAGTCAAGTATTATTTCAGCTAACTGTTGCCATTGCTCAATCGAAAGCTCTTGAGCTCGAACTTTTTGCCCTAACCCTAGCTCGTCAAGCGCCTCTAGGGTGGTCAGCTTATCAACAGACAAACATCCTGCCAGATTGTTAACCAACTTCTTTCTCTTTTGGAAAAATCCAGCCTTAATTAACCTCTCTAGATTAGGATTACTCTTAATAGCATCTTGTCGTCTAGATAAGATTACAATCTGCGAATCAACTTTTGGAGGTGGAACAAACAAACTGGCTGGAACCACTCTGCCTAGCTTTACCAGATAAGCCATCTGCGTAAAAACCGCCACCTTGCTTAAATTGCCCGGTTGGGCAGATATCCTTTCGGCAACCTCTTTTTGCACCAACAAAACAGCTATACTTGGCTTATTCTCTATCTCACTCAAAAACCTTAATAAATTTGCAGTTAAATAATATGGTATATTGGCGATTATCTTATAGCCAACTGGCAACACCGAAAAATCGTATCTTCTGATATCACCCTTTTGAACTCTAACATTTGGTACATTTTTAAACTTGTGTAGTAAGTCAGTATATCGTTCTTCGTCAAATTCCAGTGCAACAACTTTCGCACCACTTTCGGCTAGTTTTTCTGTGAGTGTACCTGTTCCTGGCCCTATTTCCAAAATTGTGTCTATTGCGGGCGTTACTTCTCCCACTTTGACCATATACTGTAAAACTTCTGTGTCTTCTAGCCAATGCTGACCCAATGCTTTTTTTGCTAACGGTAAGCCACTCATAAACTGAAGGTATTTAGCCCTGTATCCTCATCAAAACTTCTAACAATATCTAAAGCAAAGTTAACCAGATAGACCTCGAGCGTTCCGCCAACAATTAGCTCCTTCAAATGCCCACCGACAACATTAAGTTGTTTATCGCTTAAGGTGATGTGTATATGAACGCTAGGCGATCCATTAATTTGCGAGATATTCCCTGTTAGGTTAGTTATCTCGGTTAATTTGGCAATTGTTTGCCACTCGTACTCTTGCTTTTCTAGATTATAATAACCAATCTCTGCCCCTTTCGCGGCACCAAGCCCTGTTACCCACCCAGACTTGATTTTTTTACTCTGGACAAAGCCGTCTAACTCCTCTACTAACTTTTCGTCCTTATCAAACCGTAGTAAGTACCCATTTGTTACCTTTAGATAATTCATTAGTACCAACCTCTCGCCTGTGATGTTGACCAAGCCCCGCATGGCGTACTATAACGACCAGCTATGTAACCCATACCCCACACAATTTGTGTTGCTGGGTTTGTCGCCCAATCGGCTCCGACACTTGACATCTTGCTACCCGGTAACGCCTGTGGAATACCATAAGCACCGCTACTTGGATTACCTGCTGTAGTGCTCCAATGCGATTCTTTTTGCCATAGCTGATACAAACAATACCATTGCTCCCCAGTCCAGCCCCTTTCAGAAGCTAAACGCTCACCTATTTTGACATTTTCTGATGGATTACTAATGATTATTTTTGTGCCTCGTGCGATTAACTTCCTCTGTGGCTGAATTGTAATAATCTCTTGTAGCTTGTTTCTGGAGACTTCTATATCGTTTTCGGTTTTTACTTCGTAAGTTACCACCTTTTTACCCGACATACCGTCCTCTTTGACTACAGTAGTCCCTTTAGTTAAGCTGGCGTCATCAACATACTCAACGGGTGCAGGTATTTCTTCTTCTACTGTGGCAATTTGTTGTCCTTCACGAGTAATGGTTATCTTCATATCGGGGCGTAGTTGAGTGTCGGCAGAAGGAGCAACAACATCACTAGAAGAAACGCTGATGTTCTTTTCTTTCATTAGATCGCCAACGGTTTTTGTTTGTGTGCGAACAC
This sequence comes from uncultured Candidatus Saccharibacteria bacterium, assembly GCA_964565615.1. Lineage (GTDB taxonomy): Bacteria > Patescibacteriota > Saccharimonadia > Saccharimonadales > JAGQNJ01 > HK-STAS-PATE-36. The sequence goes on from CAZMFO010000017.1 coordinate 4,278, forward strand.
CGCTAACACTCCCATACAATATAAGAGTAACAGGTGTAGCTCTATCCACTATGTACCTATCACCAACAATCCCCTCTTCTATTAGATTTTCTGGAACTTCTGGGATTAAATTATCTTCTGGGTAAACTACTATACCAGCTTTACGAGCAACAATTCTTGGAGATTGATCAGCCGAGTTAATCACTACTTGTCTATCTTGATCAACAATCATCACCGGCCTCGCACGATAAATGTTAATGCTAAAATTGTCGTTAACTATCGTACTATCTACCGAAGGCTCAACGATGTCTCCCTCGTTAATTTTGATATTCACCTTATTTAGCAGTTCTTCAACAGTTTTAGCCCGAGTTGGTAAAGTTTGTTTAGTGTCATCTGCATAGATATTCACAATCCTAGAATCGTTAGGACCAACCGTCATTCCAGCACCAAAAACCACAATTCCAAACATAGTAATAATAAACAGTGTCATAAAAGTTACTACCGGCACAATAAATGGATGCCCTTTTGGGATCTTAAAATCGTGTTTTTTGGGTAACTTTATTGAATAATGTCGCGACATATTAAATCAGCCATCTATGATGACTCTTTCATTGTATCAGACTCATTATATGCAGTAAGCATACCGAGTACATCGCTATTTGAGTTACTTACAGATAGCTCATTAATATCAACCCATAATGCTTGATAAATCTCCTGCCATTGTTTTGTTACATCAACACAAGTCTTAACTTGGGCGACAAATCCAACATACCTAAACTTCAACCCATCACTGTTGTACCAAAAGTTCCCCAATTTTCTTAGATTAGATTTATTTATTACCAGACCAGTTTCCTCAAACAGTTCTCGCATAAAGCCCTGTTTTGGAGTTTCGTTTGTATGCACCCCACCTCCCGGCAAGCTCCATTTGCCGTTTCCTATCCACGCCTTAACGACTAAAGCTTTGTTATTGCTGACTATTAAGCCTCGAGAGCGCCGAGATCTATGCAAAACTACCCTAAAAATTGGCCAGCCTAGCCAATAGCAAAACCTGCCGAAAATCACCAAAACTACATTCATAGCTTTTCAATCCTAGCATAGGAAACATCAATCTTTTTTGTTCCTTTGCCCTTAAAATAAATCACAGCCATATCACCCTCTATTTCTACGACTGTTCCTAGCCCAAAAACTTGATGCCGAACTCCATCACCCTCAACTAAATCAGGAACATATCGTGGCTCCTCTACAAACGGCTGATCGCTGATGCCTGACCTTGCTGTGCCATCAACGCCAGACAAATTGCCACCACTAATAAAAAAGCCATTGTCAATGCTGGACTCGCTATCTATCTCACTCAAAAACCTAGATGCTGGATTATGCTGAAGCCCCCCGTATAATGTCCTCGTACTAGCATAAGTCATATACAGCTCTTCTCTCGCCCGAGTCATACCAACATAGCACAAACGACGCTCTTCTTCCATCTCGTGCTGATCAAATAGCGATCTAGAATGCGGGAATATCGATTCTTCCATACCAGCCATAAAAACTACCGGAAACTCTAGCCCTTTTGCGCTATGAAGAGTCATTAAAGTTACTGCGTCGCTTGAAGTATCTGCTTGATCAACATCACTAACTAAACCAACTTCTTCAATAAACCCCTCCAACCCCAAGTCATGATACTGCTCGGCAACACTCAACAACTCCTTAACATTTTCTTTCCGAGAATCACCTTGTGCAGTTCCATCATCTAAATAATCCAAATAACCTACTCGCTTTATAAGGCTATCTACTAAAAAGACAACCGAAATATCGGCAACCTTTGCCCTAAAATCAACAATTATTGATGCCAACTCGCCCAATCCCGCTCGCGCTTTAGGTGTAATTACCTTGCACTGATCAACCATCGTCAACGCCTCAAACAAAGAATATTTACTACTCCTTTGCCAAGAGAGAAAATTTTGCAAGGACTTAACACCAACCCCTCGTGCCGGCACATTAGCAATTCGTTCAAAGCTAACAATGTCATCTGGCTGATAAATAAATCGCAGGTAGGCCATCAAGTCCTTAATTTCTTTACGATCATAAAAACGAACACCACCGACAATTTTATAAGGAATACCAAACTGGATAAATGTCTCCTCTAACGAGCGACTTTGAGCGTTAGTACGATACAGTACAGCAAAATCCTTATTAGTCCTTGCTTTAATATCAACAGCAGTCTTAATTCGTCTGGCAATCGCCTCGCCCTCTGCTCTTTCGTTAGCAACCTGAATAGTCTGAATCGGCAAACCATCCCCTGCCTTAGTCCAAAGCTTTTTGTCCGAACGATGTTTGTTTTGCGTTATTACTGAATGAGCTCCATCAAGAATCTTTTTTGTGCTTCTATAATTCTGTTCTAGTTTAATAATCGTAGTGTTTTTGTTGTCCTTCTCAAAATTTAAAATGTTCCTATAGTCTGCTCCTCTCCAACTATAAATCGACTGCCAATCATCTCCAACCACAGCGATATTATTGTGGCTTGCGGTTAGTAACTTAACCAGCCGATATTGGGCCGAATTAGTATCTTGATACTCGTCAATCATAATATACCTAAATTGATCTTGCCATTTTTGACGGACAATCTCGCTTTTTTCTAACATCTTAACGGTTTTAATAATTAAATCGTCAAAATCTAACCCACCAGCCTCTTTAAGAGCTTGTTGATAAAGCGGATAAACTCTAGCACTAACTTGCTGTAATTGCCCTTGTGCAATAGATTGGTACTCGGTGGGAGACATCAGCTCGTTTTTTGCGTTACTAATAATACTAGCGATTGTTTTTGGAGAATTAGCCTTTTCATCAATATGTAGCTGTTTTAGTATCTTTTTTATACTGCTTAGCTTGTCGGACTCATCATAAATAACAAAATTTGAAGGGACACCAATATGCTCACCACTGATTCTTAAAATTCGTACACATATAGAGTGAAAAGTTCCACAATAAGGCATAAAAGATCGATTATCGGGATTTTCGCTAAGCAGTTTAGCAATTCGTTCGCGCATTTCTCGTGCCGCTTTATTTGTAAATGTAACCGCTAGAATATTTTGTGGTGTTGCCTGATTGCCAGCGATCAAATAGGCTATACGATGAGTAAGTGTTTTGGTTTTCCCGGACCCCGCGCCAGCCAAAATCAATAACGGACCTTCTGTGGTCAGAACAGCCCGTCTTTGTTCCTTATTAAGCCCCTCAAGCAAACTATTTATCACTTAGGGTATTTTAACATTTATTAAGATGCTTTCTCTACTTAATAGCAATAACAGCACCGACAATTACCGCCACAAGAACAATGCCAACGACTATCCACAATATCAATAATCTCGATCGACCGGTGCGAATTGGCAAATAATATGTCTTACTGTCAATTAGCTTTTGGACCTTTTCTGACTCCTCATCTACAACCTGCTGTTTAGATTCTATGACTCCCTGCGGAAGTTCGTTATCATCTAAATCACTTGCCTTATCTTGAGTATCGTCAGCGGTAGCTTTCTCTAAAGCTTCTTTGCTCATAGTTGGCTTTAAAGAAACGCTTTTATTGCCAAAGTTTGTATCTTTTGCGGTTTTTGTATCTCTATCTTGAGCAACCACCATAGGGTCTTTTGTTACCTCCTGAATACTAACGAGGGGTGGTTTTGATGTAGAACTTGCCGGCGAAATGCCGGGCTTAGTTATGTCCATAGGTTTGTCGTCAGGCATCTTCGCCTCTTTGATGTAATAATTTATAAGCGGATTCAACTATGCCACTAAACTTATGGTAATTTATGCTAGCACCTCCCACCAACACCCCATCACATCCATCAATCTCTAAATATCCACCAGCAACCTGATCGTCAACACTTCCACCATATAAAATTCGAACACTAGCCGAGGCTCTTTTTCCGTAAAGATCAGCAATTTCCTGACGAATATAATCCATAGCTTCTTTAGCCTGAACCGGCTTAGCCAACTCACCACCAAATGTACTAATTGCCCATACAGGCTCATAAGCTATCACCATACTACTAACCTCGTATGCTGTTAAACCACTAACAGCAGTGGCAACCTGATCATGCAAAACTCTCTTTGTTTCGCCAGCCCGTCGTTGAGTTTTTGTTTCACCAACACAGACTATCGGGGTTATCCCATTACGCACACAAGCCGTTACTTTATCGCGAATAATTGCGTCTGTCTCGCCAAAATACTGTCTTCTTTCGGAGTGCCCAATTATTGTGTAATGCACCAAATCTCTTAACATAGTAAACGAAACCTCTCCCGTATAAGCTCCCTCGTCTTTATAAAAAGCATTCTGGGCAGACAGGCGAAATTTGCGTCTATCAATCTGAAGACTTAGTGGTTGAAGTACCAACATACTGGGTGCCAACACAACCTCTATATTGCGATAAATCCTAATTCTTTCATGCAGACGATGTGCAAGCAAACTAGCTTGGGCTGTATCAAGATGCATCTTCCAGTTGCCTACTATCAATCTTCGTCGTGTCATCATTATTTATTGTACCCTACTTATCTTGCAGTGCCTCTACACCGGGCAATTTTTTACCCGCCAATAAATCTAAGCTGGCACCCCCACCGGTTGAAACATGATTAAAATACTCTGTTAATCCTCGCTCCTCAACATAACCCGCAGTATCACCACCTCCAATCAGACTATATGGCTTATGACCAAATTCGCCCATCAACGCCTCAATGATCAACTCGGTGCCGTGAGCAAAAGGACCAACTGGCCCATCAACACTTGGCGTCTCAGTAACTCCTAGTGTTCCGTTCCAAACAACGGTGTTAACAAGTTGCATACAACCCGCAATAAATGCGCCCGAAAACGGCCCAATATCAAGGATAATATCATCGTTATTGAGTTTATAGGCTGAACGAGGCGGGCGTTTTGGATAGTTTTCTAGGGTAGCAATTAAATGAGCGTCCCAGTCAACTATCCTAGTTTTTGCAGTTTTGTCTATCTTATCTGCCACGACACTATCTTGAGGAATATAAAAGATAAACTTGCGTTTTTTTGCTTCTTGTTCTGCTCGTAGCATAATATCTCTTGCCAAAGGCACATCATCAGCATCCGACAAGCTTCTGGCAATGTCTATTCCTTTAGCCTTCAAAAAGGTGTTAGCCATCGCCCCGCCGATTACTAAAACATCGGCTAGTTTAATAAATTTCTTCAAAATCTCAAGCTTATCTGAAACTTTTGCCCCACCAACTATAGCCATTAGAGGGCGTTTTGGCTTAGCGGTTATCTGAATAATTTCCGACACCTCTTTATCAACCAATAAACCGGCAACACTCGGTAAATAATGGGTTACTCCCTCTGTTGAGGCATGCGCCCGATGAACAACCCCAAATCCATCCTCTACAAAAATATCCGCTAGGCCAGCCAGCTCTTTAGAAAACTTTTTGTCATTTGCTTCTTCTTCCGGATTAAATCTTAGGTTTTCAAGCAAAAGTATTTGACCGCCCTTAAGACTAGCAACTGCCTTTTTAACAACATCACCAACTGTAGCTGGCACAAATTTAATCTTCTTGCCCAACAGTTTTTCTAATCTTTGGGCAACTGGGGCCAATGAATATCGCAAATCTCTCCGCCCATCAGGCCGACCAAGATGAGAGCAAATGACAACCTTACATTTATTGTCTAATAGATACCTGATTGTTGGCAAAGATTTCTGAAGCCGATAATCATCAGTAATTTTACCACTATCAGAGAGTAGCACATTATAATCAGCCCGCAGTAATACGGTTTTTCCGCTTAGTTTAATATCTTTGATAGTCTTTTTGGTAAAACTCAAAAAATTGCCCACCTTAACTAATACTTATTGTAGCAAATTTGTCTCAATTTACACTACACGAACTTTAATTGTATCGGTTGTCCCCACAACTCCCGGATATTGGCCAGATGCCGACACCACGACATCACCAGTTTTAAGTACTTTGTTCTTTTGAAGCCAACGAGTTAACTTAGTAGCGGCAAACTGATCAGCAGGTCGCAAATAACTCTTTACGCCGTAAACAATCGCCAACTGACGGGCAACCACCGTATCAGAGGTAACTGCAATAATCGGAATTTCTGGACGCAAAGAAGATATTTGAATAGCCGTCTCTCCCGACTTAGTTTCGGCAATAATCGCCCTGGCACCGACATCGCCAGCCAATTTTATGATTGCGTTACTGATTGCACTTTGTCTGGTATGCTCCTCAAAGGATGGGAACAGAGCCTTAACTACTGAATTTTGCTGGGTATACATTATCACCCGCTTCATCACTTTTATCGCATCAAGTGGATACTTACCACTAGCTGTTTCGTCGCTTAACATTACCGCATCTGCCCCTACAATAACAGCTGTTGCTACATCAGACACTTCGGCTCTAGTTGGCTCTGGGGTTTCTGTCATACTTGCCAGCATTTGTGTAGCAACAATAGTCGGCTTACGATGTCTGCGCCCCAAGCCAATAATGTTCCTCTGGTCAATCGGCACAGATTCTGGCAAAGTTTCTATCGCCAAATCACCTCTGGCAACCATAATCGCATCTGCTTCTTCGATAATCGATTCGATATTCTCAATCGCCGCTCTAGTCTCGATTTTTGCAATTATTCTAGCTTGACTCCCCAAATTTTTTAACAATCGCCTTAGACTAACCACATCCTCGGCAGTCTGAATAAAACTTAAAGAAACATAATCAAAGTCCTGCGTGGATCCATAAGCAAGGTCTTTTTTATCTTTAGCCGTAATTATATCCCCCGCAAAATCAGTATCCGGAAGATTAATGCCCTTTCGCTTAATTAAGATACCGTCGTTTTCTGCCCGAGCGTGAACAACACCGTTAATTACGCTAACGACTTTTGTCCGCACCTTTCCATCATAAAGATGAAGCCTCTCGCCACGCTTAACCTTTTTGCTTAAATCGTACTGCGTGGGTAAATAGCCCGACCTCTTATAGTCTGCCTTATACTTAAATTGCAATGTCTGGCCCGATCGTACGTTAATTATTCCGTCAAAGTCACCCAAACGAATTTTTGGCCCTTGCAAATCCTGAATAACTGCTACTGGCTTGCCCACTGCCTTGCTTGCCTTTTTAATCCACTCTATTTGCTTAGTTGCAACCTCTGGCAAAGCATGAGCAAAGTTAATCCTCAAACCATTAGCACCAGCCTCAATCATATCGTAGATTGCCTGATAGCTATCGGTAGAAGGCCCAACGGTGGCAATAATTTTTGTACACTTAAATTGCTCTAAGGGCACTTTTGGTGGGGTGTTTGTCGAATCCATTTAACCTTATTTTACGTGCTTGTGCTTAATTTTCAAAACAGCTTTACCTATCAATTATCCCAATAATCACCAAATAATCAGCAAGCCCACACCAAAATAGTCTATCTCTAAAATAAGAACAAACTTATCCACAGGTGCCAATTTTTTGTGTTGACAAACAATTAACCAATGCCTTATATTAAAAGACAATAGTATAACTAAAAGGAAACTGCTATGTCCAAAACAAAACACAACAAAACCACAAAGAAAAAACAAAGCCAAAATAAACCAGTTAAGAAAATCCGGTTTAGCTTTAGGATCGCCATAATATTGGCAATTATTATAGCCGGAATAGGTGCATACTTTTTGGTTTTTGCTGGAGCAGCTCCAAATAACTGCTCTGAAGCAAACGATAACTACGGGCAATATAAAATTTGCGATATTAATCAGGTATCTAGCCCGAACGGAACCGATGCTTTAGTTTCTGTGGATGGTGAGGCGTCGACCCTAGCATCGACTCAAGGCTGGCGTGATTGGGGCGTTGCTTTTAGGGCTCCCACCAAGAGTGTTAATGGGGCTAAGCCTGTTTATAGATTTCATTACCCCGAGCTTTCTATACATGCGCTTGCTATCGAGGGGAGTGCAGAATACAACAAATACATAGACCTTGTAAACCAAGGAAAAGCATCAAACGAAGGTCCTGTATTTTATGCATGGACTGCTTCTCATAGACCACCAGAGGCTGTACCAATCTATACAATAACACGTAAACCATGGTACTTTTTAGCCCTTTATACCGCTGATTGGGGTGCTGTTGATTATTTTGTAAGCCATACAGACGGAACCTACGAATTCGCTGGCGATCCAGGGGGGATCAACTTTTATGCCTACCCCGCCAACTATTTTCCACCTAAACCTGCCAATACGCCAACAAAAGATAAAGATTGTGCAAATCAAAATCTTCAGCAAGGAGACAAAGGAGCATGCGTACAATGGCATAAAGGTGTACTTAACGGCTATGTTGCCTATCATGGAAACAAATCTGCTAAACTAGATACATCAAATAACACCTTTGACTCAAAAACCAGCGACTATACACGTGTTTTTGTAAACTCCCTTAAGGAAAAAGGCGTCAAGGTCTCTGCCTTCTCTAATGTTGTTACCAAAGAAATATGGGATGCATTAGCAAAGGGATATCCAGCAGCTGCACCAACTCCAACCCCAACTAAACCACCCACCCCAGCACGCACCAACACCCCAAAAAACAACAATAAAACGTCAACCAATAAACCTAGTGTTAACCGGTCTAATAGCAACAAACAGTCAGGAGCTAATACTGATAATAATTGTCCGACCATAGAAGTCGCGCTTCTGAATAAAGGTAGAAGCACCTCTGGACTGCCGTTAAACGAAAGGTGTATTAATGTGTATCAAGCATATTCTGGTGCTAAGGTTGATGGCAAATGGGGCCCAGAAACTGCACTTAAAGTCCAAGCTAAAATAGAACAAAACCGCAACGATGCGTGCCCCCCAGGGCAATACCGCCCAGACTCAGTTGGAGCGCAAAGACCCTGTGTAGCAATCCCTTCTAATAATGGAGGCAACAGCGGGCCTACATCTAGCACTACAAAAAGAAGCCTACAGTTTATTAAGCAACTATCACCAAAGGATAGCCATGTCACAAAACATATCAATGTCTGGATTAATGACGATAAGATCGTAAGTGGAAAATGGGCTGAGAAAAACGACTGGGACATTCATATTATATGCGATATCGTTATTTACCCTAATCTTGGGCTTCATGGAGTCTGGGCATATCAAAAAGGATTGAATAGACTAGGAGACCAAGAGTCATGTACATATAAGAGGAATGGATTCATTACTAGTATATTTGACTCTGGGGGAGGCGGTCATGATGGAGTCGGCGATAAGTACATAACAAAACAATTATCCAACAAGGATCTCGGATTTAACTATGACAAAGAAATTAAACTTTACACTGGGCCAGGTAAGTACTAATACAAAGGAACAAATAATAAATGCAATACACTAGCTTCAATACTAACTACAAAACAAATACACAAAAAAAGAAGATATTAATACTGGTATTATGCTCCTTACTAATCATAAGTGCCCTGGCATATTATTGGGTTTATGTTCTTCCCAATAACCCAAACAAAAAGGCAAAAAATACAACCAGCCAATTCTTGTCAGCGATCTATTCGACCAATCCAGAAATAACCCGAAGTCTTGCAAGCACAGAGTTACAAATAGTTAAGAGTGATGACGAGCTCAGTACGACTGAAGAAGACAGGTTAAAAATCAAGAAAGTTAAGGTCTTAAGTGAGGAGATGACAGATAAAGGGGACTACCTAGTAGCCGGTACTCTAGAAGGCACGCAACCCAACCAACCAGTCCTCAAGGACGAAAAGGTTAATGTTATTTCTAGCGAATTTACTATGCGTCTGATTAAACAAGAGGGTAGCTGGAAAGTTGACGCATATCAGATTAACTAAAAAGTCAGATAAGTCTTTGCTCCGAAAACTGTTCTTTATCGCTTAGAACTTACTTATCTTCAATCAGCAAGGCTATAAAATTATCATATGGCTAGATAATTTAACATTAATTTGATGATGGACTATTTTGCATCCACAAAGTAGACTCTTGAATACAGAGCGGCCGAGGTCATAGAATAAGATATAGCTCAATCCTTTATCCTAGGGATAACTAAATATAGTTTAATAACATAAGAAAACTATCACTACAAACTATTTATTCGCATATTTAGACAGCGATAATCTAAGAACTATGCTGAGCTATTGCACGGGTAGCCCTACCAACTACCGCTAGAACCGCCACCACCAAAACCTCCGCCCCCAAATCCGCCACCACTTCTTCCACCCCCAAGACCTGCTCCTCCGGCCCACCAGCTCGGATTTCTGCCAACCGATGTTCTTTCTTTATAATTGCGTGATACCAACCAATCTAAAAGTAAACCTATAAGGGTGGTAAATATAATAACTAGCCCTCCTACACTCGGATTATTTACTCTAGTCCATAAAACCATACCGACAAAAAAGCCAAAAATTCCACCAGCCCACCAACTCTTAGATCGAGCCAGCACAGATACGAACCATACTGGACCAAAAAATATAAGAGCAGTTAGTAGCTCTGATATGGATGATTGACTTTTATTAGATACATCTGATGCTTGATATTCATTATGGATAGAAGCAATAATACTCTGAAGTCCCGACTTAACACCTTCGTAATAATTGTTCTCTTTAAATTTGGGAGCAATATCGTTACGTATAATTTGTCCCGATCGAACATCCGTTAACGCTCCTTCAAGACCGTAACCCACCTCTATGCGCATCTTACGATCGTCTTTAGCAATAACTAGTAGAACACCATTGTTCTTGTCTCTATCACCAACACCCCAGTTACGAGCTACCCGTATTGAGTAATCTTCGAGTGAGTCACCTTGTAATGAAGAAATCATCAGAATAGCAATTTGATTACCACTTGTTGTGCGCTCGTTCTCAATAATTACCGACAAGTCTGTCTTTTGCCCTGCCGTAAGCGTGTTAGTTTGATCAACTACGGACGATTCGTTCGGTCGAGGCGGTATATCAAGGGCAAACACCACAACGGACCGCAAACCAACAATAAGCGTAATTAACAGTATGTAGAGTGCGTATCTAATATAACGCATAAGGCTTTATCTACTCAAAATCAACCGAAGGAGATTTTTGTGCGTCTTGATCTGCCTGAAAATACGGAAACTGCTCGAAATTAAACATTCCAGCAATCATATTAGTAGGAAAGCGCTGGATGTTCGCATTATAACTCGCAGAGACATCATTGTAGTCTTTTCGAGCAACAGCAATACGATTCTCTGTGCCCTCAAGTTGAACTTGCAAATCGCGAAATGCATCCACCGCCTTAAGCTCGGGATAATTCTCTGCTACCGCAAGCAAACGCCCTAATGCTTGGCCAAGCTCCCCTTGGGCAGATTGATATTGCTTTAGCTGTTCTGGAGTCGCCTTGCTGGGGTCTAGATTAATACTAGTCGCTTTTGACCGCGCCTCAACAACTTGATTCAATGTAGTTTGCTCAAAATTAGCGGCGCCTTTTACAGTGCTGACAAGATTAGGCACAAGATCGGCACGTCGCTGATACTGCGTCTGAACATTTGCTAATGTTTTCTTAACACCCTCTCGCTTATTAACAAGACCATTATAACTACCTGCTATAACAATTAGTAGCCCCAGTATAATTGCTACTATTATTCCTGGAATCGCCCATTTATTTGATCTCTTCATTGATACCTCCTAATGATATAAATTAGTATACTAAAGCTTTTTAATGCCCGCAACAAATGTAAATAAATTTTACTCACTCCGATTTTCTTTTAATCTCAATCTAGCGAAACTATTTTATAAACACCAATTATTCTTATTAACCAGTAAACCCTATGGTGATTTTTATAACACTAAACTGTTCTTACCTCAGTCGTAAAAGCTTAGAGGTTAGACAACCAACAGGACAGCTAGGTGTATTTGCTTTAAGGTCGATGAAGGGCTTTTATCATCCCTTAAATCTTAAAAACCAAAGTACACTGGAGTAAAAAAGGAGTAGTGGGTTAGTAAACGCTCCCTAAAGATGCGCTTCTGTTTTAAATGATTCACTTCTATAAATTGTTTCTTCATAAGATATATTTTACAAACAGGAAAACCCATAAATGGGTAATGACGGTCTTTGCGGTACGCACATTATTAATTATGCTTGGTGACCCAGGTTGACCAAACATGGCACCACATTCTTACAGGTCTAGAACGAATAGATAAAGAGGTTGGCGATCTGCTTGAAGGTGAGGAGTGCTGATATGTCGCGCTATTCACGATCTCACGATGACAGCTTTACTTTTGCATTTGTTATCCTTCTTGCGGTAGCCGCTTGGCAACACCGAGCACAACTTATCCGCATTGCCTACATTGGTTTGGTCGTAACAGCTTTTGCAGTCGCCCTAACTTGGCTAATTAGACACGCTAAAAGCAAACCAAAGATAAGCGACGACATTGATACTATGACTGGCATCGAGTTTGAGCATTATGTTGCTGGCCTACTTAGACAAAATGGTTATTGTAAGGTTAAACTTACCGAAAGATATGACTACGATGTAGATATCATCCCCGAAAAAGATGGTGTACGCTGGGGCTTCCAAGCAAAGCGACACAATGGCTTAGTCAAAGCTAATGCTGTTCGCCAAGTGGTCACTGGGCTTAGGATGTACGGATGCGATCAAGCTGCAGTTATTACAAATAGCAGTTTTAGTGTTGTCGCCCAGCGTTTAGCCTATGCCAATGATTGCATGCTCATAGATCGACTAGGCCTTGAGAAGCTTACACGACAGGAGTGTATACTATGAGCATGACTGGATACATGCCAACCGAAGAAGATGTTGCTGCGATGGTTCGAGATTTAGAGAAAACCGACCCAGAAAATGCAAATCCCGAGTATGCGCGGCAAAAGCTCATCAAAATGAAACTCATGTACCGAGATATCGGACGTATCGACGAAAGCCTTTTAGAAAAAGAACTTGAAGAGTTTAAGGTCAAGCCAAAAGATGATCAGTAGCCGACAATCTCGGAAACAGTTACATCCAGTGCTTTAGCAAGCTTATAAAGCGTTTTTAGAGACGGTATACCATTGCCACGTTCAACTTTGGCATAGTAGTTTGGGTTTAGTCCGGCCTTAAGTGCAAGCTCTTTCTGGGTATAGTGCTGCTGCTTGCGAAGACTAACAAGATTTTCAGGAATATTGTCGGCAAAGCTATTATTGCTCATGTCACCATATTAGCAGATGTCAAGAATTTGCAATAACACCTTTAAAGTTGTGGATGTCTTGGTTCACCTTATCTTGAGTGAACCAAAGCATCATACTGGGAGTTCAATAAGTATCTTCTGCTTGCGATTGCCGTACTGATTAACATAGTTGATGTAACTATCCTGATTTTTTAATGAAGTTTTATCCTGAATGTACTGAAACATCGCTGGTGACAGAGTTCTGCTATTAGGATAATGAACAACTCCCAAGTAGTGTATGCCTCGCTTAACTGGCAATGTGAGGTTGTTCTTACTATGCAGTGGTAGTTGAAGTTTTTGTTTTAGAAATTCTGTTCCAATCTTTTGAAACTGTCTCACTTGTTGTATTGAAGTGCCGATTAGAAGAAAATCATCGCCATATCGCATATAAGCAGGTGGTTTGAGGTTGTGGCGAACAAAGTGATCGAACTCGTGTAGGTAGATATTAGCCAGAACCTGACTAGTCAAATTACCGATTGGCAGACCAATGACTGACTGACTGACTGACTGACTGACTTCTAATTGTAACGGATAGCTATTGATGACTTTGTCAACAATTTCGTAAGCTTTATCGCCTATATTATACCGTCGCAAGATCTCCAGAATTTTGTGGTGATCAATATTGTCAAAGAATTTCGCTACATCGCCGCGCCATACATAAGAGTTTGGGTGTTTTCGTAAGAGCTGAGCTGTTCGCTCAAGAGCCGCCGTATTTCCCTTACCAACTCGGCACGACCAAACATCGTAATCAAAACGTTTGTCGCAAAGTGGTACAAGATAATCGTATAGAAGCCGATGAACAACTCGATCCCGAACGCTTGCAACGGCAATGTCACGACGCTTGTGCTCATTCACAATAAAGTGATCATACGAGCCATGTTGGTAAGAACTATCCACTAAATCCTGATGAAGATTTGCGAGGTTGCCCTCCAGTCCCCACTCAAACTCAAGAATTGCTTGACTATTACGCTTACCCTTACGAAAGTTATACCATGATTTCCAGATGTTTGCTAAACTAAGATCTATGTCTGAGGGACTTCCCATTATTGATACCTGTTACCGACTGTATAAGCAATTCTACGATATACAACAGAAAATGACTAAAGAACGTCGCTATACATTAGGAGCAAGTACAGAAAATACACTATTGCAACTCATTGAGCAGTTATGTCTTGCCCAAACCGCACCAAAATTACACAAAAGAATATATCTGCAAAGAGCTAGTGCTCACTTAGACGTTTTAAGACTAAAACTTCGCTTGTGCCTGGAATTGAATGTCGCCAATGCAACCCGACTGTTCCAGTCTCAGGCTACCTGCCAAGACATCGGCAGAATGCTCGGTGGCTGGCTAAAGTCGACCCAATAGAAAATAACTCTCACCGCGGGTCGCGTACCAAGGTTGTCGTCACGGTTGTCAAGGTTGTCCCAATTCAGGTTCACCTGGCCGTTGTCCGGGTTCCAGTTGCCGTTAGGCGCGACCCCTGTTATTGCTCAAGACGTCCTTTTCGTTACAGTCGCAACCATAACTTATACCATCTAACCATCGCCTTGCCGACAGTGTCATTGAGCCAATTCGGGAGAGTTACTTTCTTGATGATTCGGGCGTAGTCACTCACTACACCAGAGTGTTGAATAACCAACTCTTTGCCCAAAATCACACTTCACGCAGCCGCTGTGGCCGAGAAATTCTCAAGCCCAGCTCGTCCACTGCTGTCCAGATATGATAACCCACCCATTCCCCAAAGATCAAAGAAACCAAAAGAAATCCCAAGAAGC
>CAZMFO010000018.1:0-18310 GCA_964565615.1 uncultured Candidatus Saccharibacteria bacterium
ATAGAATTGTGTTTTTGGTGGCTGATGTCGCTATTGAAACTAACGTAACTAGAGTAGCTTCGTTAAGCCATCGCCCTATTCTTGTTTGCTGTATCCTCTCTACTAAAGCATTTGTGCGAGAATAACTTGCTTCAGTACGGGCATCAGTTCTAACTTGCCCAAGATCAATAACGGCGTTAGCCATTATATCTTCCACGCCTCGATTATGCCTTACCATAGACCTAACATTCTGGGCAACTAGCAATAGATTATCGGCAAACATACGACCTTCACCCAACAACTCACTGTTTGTTTGAGCTAGTTCAGCTAATACTCTGTTCTTTTCTTCTTCAAAGTTATCATCATCAAGCTCTCCACGAGCGTATCTACTAATAAGATCATTAACTGCACCCCTAATTGCTACTGCCTCTGGGTCAGTTTCGTTATTTATTCTCCGATAAGTCTCGCCAGATTCTTCGCTTAGCATCTGGTCGATATTTTGATGGGTAAGCTTCTCTATAACCGATTGCTCTATCTCGTCCTGAGAAACTGCCCCTTCTGGACGATTAACATATAGTTCGCCTGACTGCAAAATAGCATTTCTGGCTCTTAATTCTCCTCTATCGAGATGAACATTCTTAAATACCCCTCCGTACCATATTTTGCGGAGCCAACCTCTAACACCCCTGCCTTGAGTTCTTCGATCATTCTCTGCCCCTGCAATGTCTCGGGCTTCGGCAGAGACACTTCTGTCTAGATTACCAATCGCGATCTTAATTGGCTGATTGCTTTCAGCACTGTTTACTGCTGTAGGTGCTGGTTCTATTGGCCCTGCCGGTGGCTCTGCTAGTTCTATTGGCCCTGCCGGTGGCTCTGCTAGTCCTGGTGGTTCCACCGCAGGAGAATCTACCCTAGCCGAGTCGTCATCGTCTAACGTCCAAGGTTCGTGTGTCATAGAGGCAATGGCCCCCTCACCGATGCCCTGAGCATCCGCCATTTCCCGATTTCGCTGTAAATCATCCTCTGAAACAGGCCTTAGCCGAGCATTGCTAGAATGTGTTGATCCGGGTTCTCCATCCATACATTTATGATCCTAGATAAGAAACCCTAAACCTTACCAGTTCTTTTGTGGTTATCTCATTAACGGGTACGTTATTGTCTTCAAAAAAAGTTCTAAGCTTTGTTGAATCCTGATCGTTTACCAACTTTTCAAACTCATCAAACTGGCTATCGGAAAGATGGTTAATTAATGCTCTGGTGATTTGACTTTCTAGTTTCTTTGCCAAATCATCAATTAGCTTATCTTTAATGTCCTGATCAACCCCTGTTAGGTTCTTTTGATCTATTATATCTGTAACGTATTTTTTTAGTTCTTCTGATTGCATATTATTCCTATCTTCTTACGTTTGTATTTTACATCAATAAACGCCTAAACCGCAAGAGTTACGACAGTTAGCAATCTATCAATCTCTGCTATCTAAAGTAGGACAAAATCCACATCTGTAAGCTAATTATCTTCTGGAATCTGGGCTTTGTTCATTATATTTG
The DNA here is from genome assembly GCA_964565615.1 of uncultured Candidatus Saccharibacteria bacterium. Taxonomy (GTDB): domain Bacteria; phylum Patescibacteriota; class Saccharimonadia; order Saccharimonadales; family JAGQNJ01; genus HK-STAS-PATE-36. Next base: position 1,528 of record CAZMFO010000018.1, read on the forward strand.
CAGATGTATCTTTGATTTCTTGTTTAAACTTATCTAGTTCTTCTTTGGCGATATCTTGATAATTTGGAACATTGTCTTTAATCCATTGCTGAGCTTCTTGATCTTTACCAGCATCGGTTAGCTTATTTAGTTCTGTTAGCTTGTCCTCGCCCAAGACTTCTGCAATACGCATACCCATTCTTAAATTAAGTGATTTGTATAAACTTGCCAGTAAGGCGTTTTTGTCATCCTCATCTAGGCCTGTTATTCCTAGCTCGTTAAGTAGTGTCTCGTCTATCTGCAACTGCATAATGTTTCCTTTCTCTTATTTTGTTACCTTACTAAATTGTTGCGTTGCCCGCTTGTATTGCCTCAAAAATATCTTGATGAGAAGCGCCCGCAGGTGCATTCTTTACTAGATCAAGCAATCTATCTGCATTGTTAATAGTCCAAGCGTGCCCCAAACCTGGAGTCCCGGCAACTTGCCCAACGACTTGATTGTAAAGCTTGCTTTGATCTGGCGAAAGTTGACCCTTAACGCCCTCCCAAATCTTGTTTACGGCATCCATCTCTGGATCGACTCCCGCAATTCCTGGGTTCTTAGAAAGATTCCCAAAGAACTCGTTAGCTCTTTGTGCACCATTTGGTTCGGCAGTTTGCAGACCAAAGTACCTATCCTGATCAAGTGTATCGTAGGCACCTGTAGGGTTTGTCGGAGGCACATCCTCACCCGGACCGGGTGCCGGAGTTTTATCGCCATCAATTAAATGATCACCAAGCCAAGCACCAAGTAATGCACCTCCGGCACCTATTGCCGCGCTGACTACCATACCTTTTATTGCTCGTTGATCATTGATCTTCTTGGTATCTATTGTCTGCTTATACAATAGTCCGTTTACCAAATCTTGCTCAACTAATTCGTCTCTGCTCTCTATTGCGGTTATTAGATCAGCTATACCTTGCTTTCGTCTTTCTGCCTTTTCAGTTACTACAGACTCTGCGCTAGCATTCCTTTTTATGGTATTGCCCACCAGACCCTTTGTAATAGATCTGGCCCCAGCTAAGCCCAAAAATGCGCCAGCACCACCGCCAGCCAAAATTGGTGCACCAACAATACCAATACCAACACCAATTGGACCCGCAACTAATGCCATTACTGCACCTTTTTTAATTGCACCCTTTACCCCACTCTGCTTGCTCCACCATTTGTAGAATCCTTTAAAAACCTTACTGTCAATCGCCTGTTGTTCGTGATTATATTGTGCATCTATCAATTTTGTCCCCTCTACGGCAACGCCAAAGTTGACTGCACTCCGGATTTGCTCGTGAGGCAACCCGTTACTAACAAGCGCTCTTACCGCCTCAACACCAGCCCTTTCAACAGCTTCTTCGTAAGCTATCCTAGCTTGCTCAACCTTTTTGCTACTAAACTTAATAGAAAAGAAGGTGGAGCTTTCTCTGCCAGCCTTCATTCTGGCATATTCTTCTCTGGCTATGGCAAGCTCGGCTTCTGCCCTTTCTAACTCTGGTGTTCGAGGAATATCGGGTAGTTCTGGTAAGGGTTCTACTGGAGGCTCTTCTGTTGGCTCCGTGGGCTCAGTAGGATCAACTGGATCAGTTGGGTCTCGAGGAGGCTCTTCTGCAGAGCTATCTGGAGATATTTCACCCCAGAACTCATCGTGAACTCTAGCGTGAGCATCAGCCGAAGTTGCACCCCCTTCTTCTAGCTCGTCAATCCGACCCGAAACAGCATCTCCAATTCGTTCGTATGGGGTTCTTATGTCGCTCTCTATGCCAGTAAATTCGTCTTGCATTCGTGTTTCTGCCTCTGACTCGCTAAGTCCTTGACCAATTAAATCGGTTTTGCGCTTATCGTATGCTTCTTGAAATTGGTTCTGGGGATCAGTATTTGCGTCAGCAGTTAATGGAGCTTCAGCTGGTTGTGGCGACTCTGCAGGTTGCTCAATGGATTCTGCCGGCTCTAGCGGTTCAACTGATGCTTCTGGTTCAACAGGGGCCTCCACAGGAGGGTCAGTCTTGGTAGAAGTATCTTCGTCAAATGTCCATGGTTCAATGGCCATTGAGGCTATTGCCCCATCGCCGATACCCTCATCGCTTGCCTTATCTCTAAACTTGCCTAAATCATCTTCTGTTACTGGCCTAACGCCATGCCCCTGATCAGAAGAGACTTCTATGCTGTCGGGTGTTGCAGATCTAGACCTTAATGCTTGACCAACCTCACCACCCTGCTCTAGGTATTCTTTATAAGTTAACCCTGTAGATGGATCGTAACCAGAGGGAGTTTCTTCTGGTGGTAAGGTAGCTTTTGGTGGTTGTTCTGACATTTTTTTCCTTTACTTGTTTTAATTCATTATGCTTAAATAGTACGCTTGCTGATAATAATTATCAAGCTTTATTATGCGCAAGCAATATTCTAAACTAATACATCCTAGAAGTTCAGTCAAGTTTTGGGAGGGAGATACCGGTTTTTTTGCTTACCTCTTTTGCCCACTCAAACAAAGTATTCATCTTTTGTTCTAACTCTTTTTTATCTTGTTTGGTAAGATTTTGCTCGCTCTTCTTTTCTAACGCTACAATCCGGTCATATATTTCGGCAATATCACTCTCTATGCCACTTAAACGGCTATCTATGCTTTCTATCCATTCGTGCATTTCATTATACTGACGCTCAAGACGATAAAGTCGATTCTCGATACTATCTAATCTTGCATCTACTTGCTCAAAACGCTTGCCTACTTGCTCAAAACGCTCACCAACTATATTAAATTGGTCACTCACCATATCTGCTAAGCTGGCGATTGATTCGGCAATATCATCCAAACTAGCTTCGTCTTTTTGAACACTCATACTTCTATTATACGCCTCGGAAAGAATTATGCTGATGTCGTATGTACTACGCCCTTATAGTTTTCTGGCAACAATCGATCCTTAGAAAAGCTAAACCCAAAAATACTACCTTTATTCTCTTGCGAACTAAAGATAATTGATCCGCTTTGGGCTATAACCACCTTCTTCGCCATAAATAACCCCAAGCCAGTACCGTCTGGTCGTGCCTTTTTAGCATTGCCAGCTCGATAGAACTTCGTAAATAAATGATGCTGTTCGGCTTTTGGAACGCCAATTCCATTATCGGTCACCGTAAATTCTACTGTCTTTCCTTTGTCTGCTAAAGCTACGGCAATATGCCCACCAGCAGGTGTATAATATATTGCGTTGTCAACAAAGTTCATAATTACTTGGCGTATCTTTACCTCATCAAGCATTAAAGTAGGAAAGTCTTTAGGACAAACAAAATCTATTTTTAGGTTTTTGGCCTTGGCTGTTTCAATCAATTGATCAATTTCTCCGTTAATCACCTCTGTTAAATTAGTTTCCTTAGCTTCAATCACAAATTTTCCTGTTCTCAACCTAGAAACATTCAATAAGTCTGCTATTAAATAAACCATTTGTTGAGAGCTAATAAATGCCTTGCCTAAAAGCTCTGATTGTTTACCACTAATCTTGCCAACATCACCCTCCAAAACCATACTTAAATAACCCTTAATGGTAGTTAGTGGTGTTCGTAACTGATGAGACGCCATACTAATAAAATCGTCCTTAGTCTGATCTAGCTCTACTAAACGATTATTTGCCGAACGCAACCTCTTGGTGGCATCATCAACCCTTCCTTGCAAAGTAATGTTAAAGTTCTGGATTTCCTCAAACCTTAATGCGTTTTGAATAGCAATCACTAACTCGTCGGCAATAATTTCTAACACTTGCAAATCTTGCTTGGTATATTGCCCACCGCTCTTTTTATCCCCTAAAACAATATAACCCAACCCCTCTTGGACTTTATTTGGCGTATCAGTTAGGCGTACTAACAAAGCAATGTTATTTTTATGCAATAAATCTTTTAGTTTTGGTTCGGTATCCTCTAGCTCATCTACAATAATACTTTTTTGTCTCATTTTTGGAGTAATACTTCTCACAAATTCAATATCTTTTTGACTAAACTGTCGATCGCTTGTTCCGATAATCCGTTGTGGAGAATCCTCGATTTTCTTTATTCCAAACAGCACAAATTCTGACCGTATAGATTTGTTTATCTCTTCGGCACTACTTTTTAATAACTTATTAATATCTAGTGTTGAAACCAATATCTTATTGAGTCCATCAAGTAGCTCCTGCGAGTCATACGCGTCACGATAAAATAACTTGTTACTAAGCCTATCAAAAAAACGCTTTAAGGGCTGAAAGGTAAACGCCAAAACAACAGCAAGCAAAGTATAGACAACTTGTTGACCACCCCTGCTTAAGCTAGAGCTAAACACATCAACCACATTAAACGCCAAAACACCATAAAGAGTCGCCAACATTGTAATCGAAAGGGCATACCCAACCGTCCGCGCAACAACCAACCGAACATCAAACAACCGATGCTTAAATATTGCAATAAAGGCTCCTGCAACAAAAACTGTCACAGCAACTGGAGATAAAAGATTGCTGCCCCCCACATTACTGAACAGCAAGCCACCCACAATCCCAATCAGACCAGATAAAATAGTAGCTAGAATTATATACTGTGATTGCCTCAACAAGTCTTTATTCTTTTCTTTTTTCGCGAAATACTTTATCCAAACAATTGCAAAGGCAAAAACTGCAATCGTATAAAAACCCTGAAGTACATACAATATACTTGAAGACTTAATATTAACACCCGTTGAGCCAGAACTAACTTCGAGCGCCATCCATCCCAGCACAGATGAAAGAGCAAATAATATCGAGGTAGCTATTAGAAGACTATTCACTAATCTACTTGTTACTCCTACATATTTTTCAGCAAACAAGAACAGCAACAATGGAGCAAAGCTACCAACAAATATAGCCACATTTAAGGTAAATAAACTATTGCTATTATTAAGCTCATCAGAAATCCATAATAGAACTAGCCAAACAATTAATGTTACCAAAAAATATCCAAAGTACTTTACTTCTTGTCGTTTCCTCGCATGACTTCTCATCAATACTAAAAACATAAAAACAAGAACCAGAATTGGCACAGAATATGCTATTGTAAGTATTAATGTTGACATAATAATGTTAAAGCAAGGTTTAATTAATCACGAGTAACGACTCAATATTTATGCTCACTTTTAATACTATAACAGAGTCCGACGCAAATTTAATTGAAAACTATGTTAATAGTTTTGAGCCATACTCTGATTTTAACTTTGTAAGCATCTATAGTTGGGCAAAGCATTCTCAAGCAAAATATTGTATTACAGAAGATTGCCTGTACTTGATGCTACCTGACTATACGACCCAAAAGCCTATTTTTACGCTTTTATGCAAAAAAAAACATCGCCAAAACTTAAATCTTTACAGCTTATGGCTACAACAAAATAATTACGATGTTAGATTTGACCTTGTACCGCAAATAGTTATTGAGGGACTGCAAACAATGCTCTTAGAGGAATCAGAGAGATGGATTTTATACGAAGATAGAGATTCGTTTGACTATATCATCGATACAGCTCTTACAACACATATGTACGGGAATCGGTATTCCGATTTTAGATATAAACTTTCACTTTTTGATAGAACACACGATGATGATCTTGAGATAAAAAACCTTAACCCCAAAGATAAAGGGCAAGTTATGGCAGCCCTAAAGCTTGGAGACAAATGGGCGCGTAGCAGAAATCAGGTAGTCGACTTTTATGAAGATGAGCTCCTTGCCTATTCTAGATTTCTACAACTCGCAAGCAGCAAGCCAAGTATTGACTACATTGCTATATATGAAAAAAATAGCCTGATCGCACTCGCATCGTTTGAAATTGTTAATAAAGACTACGCGATTGGCCATTTTCTAAAATTTAATCCTGCATACAAGGGCGTCTACTATAAACTCGTTCATGAGGTTTGCAAAAGACTATACGAGCGAAAAGTTAAACTCATAAACATAGAGCAAGATTTGGGAATTCAGGGATTACGATCCGCCAAATCTCACCTAAGACCTGTGGGTTATTTGAAAAAGTACTCTCTTAGCTTAATTAACCAAAACTAACAACTTCATACTTGTGCCTGATCTCTCTCAGACCACTAAATTTTGCAATACCCACACTTTTAGCAGCCTCCTCAACCAACTTAGGGATATATTGAGATGATATATTGCTACATTCAAAAGTAACGACCCATTCCCCAAACTCTTTAAGATTATTATATAGAAGGGACTCCATTATTTTTGTGCTTACAGAAAGATTAGACTCTGGGGCAGTTGCTATGCCTGGCATGTACATAACTTGCTTGCCTCCGGATTCTATATCAAAATATTTTTTATTAAGCCAAGGACATAACTCAAAATCTCTCACAATATAACCAAAAGACTGCAAAACCCCATCATCATCTATATACGCATATAGATCAGATCCTTCAGACAACAAGGTATCCCTTAATACTTCTCGTGGAATTGCCCCGTTAATTGGATGGTCGTCAACGAGAGCTTTGAACTGTCTATTATATATATCCCAAATCCTTTCAAAATATGCTTCTATCTGATCAGGATTTGCAATTTTTCTGACATTCGGATCAACTTTAAATGTCTCTATCCGTTCAGGTATAGGAATAAAGTTTGCTTTGTAATGATAGGTTGCAGCTGGAGTTTCAACAGAAGTAATCAACCTATCGATATGCGACACACCTCTTACTCTCTCGCTCATTGGCGCTACTTCAGGCATATCCGGAAAATCAACTAACGCAGAAAAGCCATCTTTTTCTCTAGCCTGCCTTGTAATTTCGTTCTCAACTTGTTCAATATTTTCTGCAATTAATTTTTGGGGCAATAGACAGAAATATAGCTTGGATGTATCGTAGCCACGATTTTCAAAGAACTCTAAATTTATCCACTCCGCATATTTCAGCAAACCAAATAATGGCAGTTTATTTGGATCGATGTCAATAAAGATTGTATTAGCGTCATCTACAACTTTGTCATATTGCTCTAGTGCAAGCCCCTCAATCTGTGGCCCAACACTATGTTCGGCAACAACATTAATGTAATTAGCAAAGGTTGGTTCAATTTTATCTTGTTTCTCCATAATAACCACTCCATCCATCGGCTTGATATACGGCCACAACCATCGCACAGACAGGCAAATGTTTACAGGTTGTACCCACAACCTCCATATTAATATTGCCAAAATCTACATTTCTGGTTGCCATCAATGCTTCTAAGCTCTGCCTGATATCACTTCTAACTGCTTTCTCGCTACTGCCTTCGTGCTCCACAAACAAGCCCCGACCTGTCTTTTTGTCTTGCACCCAGCCAATTCCTGCCCAAGCCTCTTCGTTTGGCACATGAGCTCGCTGTTCAGCCATAACAACATAAAGCCTGTCGCCCCATTGACCCGGCAAATTTGTTAGAGGTGTTTTACTAACAATTAACTTTGATTTTGGCGGAATCACCGAACTAAGCTTTAGTAAATTATAATTAGCAATCCCTGCGTTGTTTAGAGCCGAATCAAATGCCGAGAGTTGTGTTGGCCCCGCACCCAACCCTGTTGATATCTTAATTTCCATTATTCTGTCTCCTCCTTATTTATGTTATCTATATCTATGCCTTCCTCAACTTGTTCGCGCCTAATCCGAGCGGTTATCTTTCTCCATATAGCTGTTAGTATTCCGGTAGCAATAAGCCCGGTACCCACCATTTGTGGGCCAGGTAACTCAATACCCTCACCAAGTGCATATCCCATAACAGTTGCTGAACCAGCCAAAGCTATTGCACTTTTTAATCCATAGTTGCGTACTTCTGACTCTGTCATCTCTGGGTCTTCTCGATATTTAACTGCCGATACAATGGCAGACCCACCCAAAAAGGCAATTCCGGCTTTGGTTAAAGAGCTAAATTTTGCTTCAGGTGATATTTTTAAATTATTTTCTAATTTTGCGTTAATCCACCCAACAGCCCTGTCCCCGTTGTGGCTTGTTAACAATCCAGCTACTGCAACAGCGCCACCCGACTCAACCGCTAATGTCGCTCCACCAGCAACCGCACCAACAACCACTGGATCTGCTCCAGATGCAAGCGCAACACCAATAGCCCCAAATCTAATAGCCTCATTGAGTGGGCTAACTTCTACGCCAACCATCGCAACATCGCATACTCTTCGCAATTTATTTGCCACACTTGACATAGCCTCTTGGCTTGGATCAATAGATAACTCGCCTTCTGGGAAAGTGCTAATAAATTCTTCTGGGTTACTCATATCTTTAACGATTAAAAAAATGTCGCAAGTAGCTCCTTATTTGGAGTTCTTACGACATTTAATCTTGTAAAGTACTAGTGTCTATAATATCAAAATACTAAAAAATGTCAAGTAGTTTTTGTCAAATACATATAATCCACCCGAAAGCTTGACAAACCACATCACCAGGACTATAAATAAACATAGTACCTTATAAGATTAACAGCGTGTCATTCCTACGGAGTGGTGTGCTGTTTTTTAATTGGAGAAAACCTATGAAGAATATAGCCATAATAGAAGACGATCCAGCAATACTACAAATGTATAAGATTAAGTTTGAGTCTGAAGGGTTTAGTGTTTACACGGCAGAAAATGGTGAGGCCGGGCTAATGCTTTGCGAAAATATAAGGCCAGATTTGGTTTTGCTTGATTTAATGATGCCTATTATGAACGGTGACGAAATGCTCACCAAACTTCGCCAGACAGATTGGGGTAAAGATATGCGGGTAGTTGTACTAACCAACGTTAGCGAGGCAAAAATAGCCGAAAAGGTAAAGAGGCTTGGGGTAGTAGATATCTTAACCAAAGCTCAACTAACCCCTGCTACAGTTGTAGATAAAATACGAAGTTACATTTGATATACTTGCCAAATGGTCGCCAAAACAAGCTTTATTGTGCGTTGAAAATATATACAAAGGGATGCCTATAGAAGCTCTGACTCGAATTTCTTGTAGCACTTTTTACAAATATGAAACTTAATAACTTTGCTATCGGAATCAGGCGGACTCAACAATATAGCCCCAAAGTCATCGAGGATCTTGCCACACTTATTACATTTTGGATATATCGCCATTTCATCTATGTTACCAAATATATAATCAATGATGAATGACTATTGCGGTAATCATATCTGTACTTTATTATGTTTGAATATATGAGCTCGGACAATACTTTATCAAAAAGCGATGTAAAAATTGCTGTCATAGAAGATGAGCCTAGTATTTGTGAGATGTATAAGATGAAGCTAGGCTCTGCAGGCTACAACGTAAAAACTGCTCATAACGGGCAAGAAGGACTAAAGTTACTAGAAGATTTTAAACCCCAGCTTATTCTGCTAGACCTAAAGATGCCCATTATGAGTGGTGATGAAATGCTTGCCAAACTCCGCCAGACAGATTGGGGAGCAGAAATTCGAGTAATCGTGCTAACGAACATCAGCAGAGACGAGGCTCCTCGTAACATACAGTTTTTAAATATAGACCGCTACGTTGTTAAAGCTCATCACACACCATCGCAAGTACTAGAAATTGTCCAAGAAATAATTTAAAAACGACTATTGGTATTGTTATTAGCTCGTAAACAAAAAATTATCACTTATTTGCTCTCTCGCTTGTATAGGATAGACTTTTAACGTAACATACTACATATGACACACAAAGTAGCAATCATCGAAGACGATCAGGCAATTGCCCAAATGTATCGTATCAAGTTTGAGGCAGAAGGTTACGACGTAAATACTGCCGAAAACGGTCTGCTAGGTCTGGAGCTAGCCGAAAGTATGAAGCCCGATATTATCTTGCTAGACCTTATGATGCCCGAGATGAACGGTAGCGAAATGCTAACAAAACTACGCGCTACACCATGGGGCAAAAATATCAAAGTAGTTGTTCTAACAAATATGGGAGAGCAAGAAATACCAGAAGAAGTCAAGCAACTTAATGTTTCGGCAGTAATCTTAAAGGCAGATATGACTCCCAGACAAGTTGCCGAACTTGTCAAAAAACTTTTACAAACATAGCTCTTTCGTTTGGCTAAAACAGCTATTTGACAGATAATACTAACTATGAACATTGCAATTATTGGCTACGGCAAACAAGGTCAGTCTTCGTTTGAGTATTGGCTTAATAAAGGTGGCAACACCATAACCATCTGCGACAAGCAAACCGACATTATACTACCCGAAGGGGCAATAGGTAGGCTTGGTCTTAATTATTTGGAAGATCTACATAAATTTGACTTAATTGTTCGAAGTCCATCTGTCCACCCAAAAACAATTCTAGACGCAAACCCAGATCATCCAGAAATAATTGATAAAATTACGTCAAATACGGAGGAATTCTTTAAAATTTGCAAAGCCCCTATAATCGGCGTAACGGGCAGCAAAGGAAAGGGAACAACCTCAACCTTAATTGCTAGAATTTTAGAAGAAGGTGGCAAGAAAGTTCATCTTGGCGGAAATATTGGAACTCCACCACTAGAACTAATAAAGAACAATATAAACAAAGACAATATTGTAGTATTGGAATTGGCTAACTTTCAGCTTATTGATTTAAAATATAGCCCACATATTGCTGTATGCTTAATGATAACCGAGGAGCATCTTGATTGGCATTCAGATATGTATGAATACATAAGCTCCAAAAAACAAATTTTTGCTCATCAAAAGACAGACGATATTGCAGTCTATAATGCACGAGATATTTATGCTACAGAAATTATGTCTTCCTCGCCAGCTCACAACAAAATTAGCTATGATGCTCCTCTAGATAAAAATGAACCAGCCGAGTTTACAAATGGGGTTTATGTAGAGGGTAACCATATAAAGTTCAACAACAGAACCATCTTGGACTTACACGATGTCTCGCTTAAGGGTCGGCACAATTTACAAAATGTATGCGCTTCTATCGGGGCCATATGGAACTATATCAACCAAGACCCCCAACCAATTAAGAAGGCCCTGCGGGGATTTACTGGCTTGCCTCATAGGCTTAAAGAGGTTGCCGAAGTTGACGGAGTACTGTTTGTTGATGATTCATTTGGCACAAATCCTGCTACTGCCGAAGTGGCCATCAAAGCCTACGATCAGCCAAAGGTACTCATCTTAGGTGGATCAGAGAAGAATAACAATTTTACGAATTTGGTGGCTACCATCAATCAAAGCAACATTAGGCATATTGTTGCCATTGGGGAGTTAGGACCAAAAATTATTGCAATGCTCAAAGGCTCATCAGAGAACAAAAACATCCCCTATTCCATAATTAACACCAACCAATCTATGAAAGATATTGTTGCTACTGCCAGGCGTTTTGCGCAAGATGGTGATGTAGTTCTGCTATCTACCGCTTGTGCTAGTTTTGATATGTTTACAGACTACATTGATCGCGGTGAGCAATTTAAGGCAGAGGTTAAGGCTCTAAAGTCCGCATAACTCTTTTAAGTTGCAAAATAACAGGTTGCTCTGGTTGTAAAACAACTGCCCTTTTTTTAGCCGACAACTTGATTAAGTCTTCTATCCAATGATAATGCGTACACCCCAGCACTATAACATCCGCCCCCTGAACGCAAACACTGTTAGTAACAGCAACTATCTTATGTCTATCAAGATTTTTTTGCTCTATCATACTAGACCAGTCACTACAGTCTGGCTCCAAAACAATAGTATCGCCGGCAAACATCTTTTTTAGCTCATTGTATCTCTTGCTTGCCAGTGTAGTTGGCGTTGCAAACACTGCTATCTTTTTTGTCTTTGTTTTTTTTGAGGCGGTCTTAACCATCGGCTCCATACCAATCAATGGCACAGCAATTTGAGTACGAAGTTGATCAATTAAAACGGTAGTTACTGTATTACAAGCAATTACGATAATATGGCAACCCTCTTTAACCATCGCTTGCAAAATTGGCATCACTAAACAGAGCAGAGCTTCTGCTGTTTTTGTCCCGTACGGAACATTCTGAGTATCGTTCTTAAAGACAATTTGATGATTGGGCAGAGCCTGCTCAATTGCTCTGGCTACCGATAATCCGCCAATTCCAGAGTCAAAAACGCCGATCTTCATCTTTCTGCAACTTGCAACCGTGTCGCCCTAATAACATTTTCAAATAGTGCACAGACAGTTAACGGCCCAACTCCACCTTTTATGGGGGTAATCATAATACTAGGCAAGCTTCTGACCTCTTCGGCCACATCACCCACCAAGCCATTACTATCCGTTGCAACCCCAGCATCAACTATAACTGCATTTTTTTTGATCATATCTTTGTTAATCAATCCAGGAACTCCAGTAGCACAAACCAAAATGTCAGCCTTTCTAGCCTCTTCTGCTAGGTTTTTAACTTTTTTGTCAACGACCTTTATGATAAATCCTGATTGCTTCCACATCTTTGCTAGTGGCCTGCCGACTAAACGACCATGCCCAACAATGACAATATGCTTATCTTTAAGGTTGATATTGTAGCCCGCCAACAGCCAGTTAATAGCCATTGGGGTTGCTGGATCGTAAACAGCCTTTTTCCCCAATGCATCAACATCTTTACTAGGAGATACCAAATTTAGGGTATCTGTAGTTTTAGTCTTATCGGGCAAAGGAATTTGCACTATAATACCGTGAACAGCCGAATCCTTATTTAGTTTATTTATTACAGATTGTGCGTCTGACTGCTCTATGCTATAAACATCAACATCAACACCGATATCAGCACCATAATTTTGTTTTAAGCGCATATAGCTATCAACAACAGGGTCAGGATTAGTTCGGATAATCGCCAGTCTTGGAATTATTTTGATTGATTGACGCAAAACCCTAACATCTTTGGCTTGACGCTCCTTAATAAATCCAGCAAGCTCACTGCCATTTAGTTCTTTCATACTTTATACCTAGTATTCTAGCACAAAAAAGACGACCCTATGTCGCCCTTTTTACTTTTTGATAGCTCGTTTATGTAGTTGGTGTGGCTGTTGGTGTCTTAGCTGATGAGCCACCCTGATACTGGGCATCTCCAAAGCCAAGTATTAGCATTCCAATTAACGAAAATATAATTAGCCCAACAACAGCAAAGGTTGTGTCCTTGCCAAACCTTTTGGCCAACTCTATGGCAATTAAGACATAAAGCACTAATGCTGCGATTGAAAACACAAAACCAATAAATGGTATGATCGCACCTATGCCAACAATACCCCACCAGCCGGGCTTCCCAGCAATTTCTGCTAGTACCCATCCGTTATACACTGGAATAATAGCCTTCCATCCCTCTACGCCGGCCTTTACGAATACCTTCCACAGAGCCACTAGAGTAACGATGAGAACTATCAAATAAACCACCATAATTACAGCGCCAAAGGCAAAAAGACCAGCCAAGCCCGCCTTCTCATCAGCAGTTAACGAACCCCCGTCGTATGTATAATTATATGTCTGTGCTAACATCTCAAGCATAATCCCCTCCTATGCTAGTTAATTAATATGACCTGTATTATATACCCCTATGTCAAAAAACAAAACAATTTTAATAATTAAATAAAGGTATGTTTTACAAACAACGATGTATCTGTTAATATAGCTTTTGTATCGGGCCAGTAGCTCAGTTGGTTAGAGCACCTGCCTCTTAAGCAGGGTGTCGAGGGTTCGAGCCCCTCCTGGCCCTCCAAGCAAAGCGCCCAGCCATGTGTTGGGTGTTTTGTTTGGAGAGCGGGCTTGAACACTCGACACGCCAAAAGGGTGGAGAGGTGAGAATTGCCGGTGGCAATTTGCAAGGGAATAAACTCTTGAAAACTTGTTTTCAAAGATGTTTTTCCGGGCTCGCCGGAGGTGAGTCGAGCCCCTCCTGGCCCACCAATCCGAGAATGTGCACCAAATGATTACCACCGTCTTTCGGTTTTGTGTTTAATGCCTACATATCAAGTATATGGTATATGTAGAGCCGAAAGAACAGCTATCGGTGATAAACAAAGCATAACTGCACACTTTACAACGCAGATGAATATGCAGGGATGTTCTGTTGTGATACCTAACAAAATTGCTTAATCTTCTTAAATAAACCTTATATGTATTGAAATGCCTCAACAACTTACATATTATGTACCAAGATTATCTAGAGCGTATCACTGAGAACACCAGTCAGAAACAAGGCGACTATAAGTCAAGCACTAATTAATACTCAATTAAATGGGCTAAGAATAGATCTGGTGATTATACGCCACTAAAAGTCTTGGGTGTATTATCATTATTGTTTGTGGTAGCTGGTGGGGTGCCATTAACATAGTTAGTTGGTGTTGCTCCTTGAGGTGGTGGCACAACAGATGTCACCCCTCCGGCGCCTACCACACTTGTTGTTTTGGCCGAACCTACAAAACCTGTTAGTGCTTGACCGTGAAATTTGCCCAGCAAAAACCATACCAAGAAACCAGAGCCTCCACCAACAATCAAGACAGGGACCAGCTTTTTCATCAAGCTAAGAAATCTGGAGCTTAATGTTGGCTTTGCTTCAATATACGAACTGGTTGGTGTTTCGTCGGTTTGCGTAGCATACGAATTGTAATAAGAGTTATCTGTTGGCGCACTAGCAACTGGCGGGGTACTTGGAGACGGCGAGGTAGCCGATGGTGTACTTGTTTGCGCTTTTGGCTTAGGAGTCTTTGATGTCTTTGGCTGGCTAGGGTTAGAGGGTGCTGGATTTGTGGGAGCAGGGGTAGGATTTACTGGACCGGGAGTTGGGGGTACATACGGTGCGCTAAAAGATAGGTTTAGTGGAGTTGCACTAGAAAAGATCTGTTCTTCACCCGTATCGTTCACGATAAACACAACTGATTCAGGCGGAGGGGAAATGCTTATAGATGTACTGCCACTTGCCACTTTTGCCTTAAATGTTATTTTAGCTATAAAAACATTACCACTTGGTTGCGGCTCTGCCTGGAATCTACTAAATGTTACTCTCCCATTAGCAACAACAAGACCTTCTGGCTGTAGTGTAAGGGGTGACCCCGTATAGTCAATCTGAACAAACTCTAGTTTTGAGCTATCAAAGTTAAGAGCTACAAGTGCTGTCGTAATTGGATCATTTGCCGAGAAAGCAGAAACAGCAACATTTACCTCCGACCCTTGATTGACGGTTGTTTTGTCGGTAGATAAGGTTAGCCCACCAGTTGCAGCAGAAGCACCATAGACAATCCATGCCATAAATGTACTTACCAGCACAATAAGGCTAAGTCGCATTGGCGAGAGGTTAAATGCTCTTGTACTCTTTACTTTCTTTGATTTATTGATATATTTCTTCATAGCTTTACTTCTTCCATGTTCCCAGCAAAGCTCCTAAATCAAACACATTAACGAACCCATCTACTTGGCCATTATCAGAGCCACTACAATCACCCAAAGTGCCAGCCGAGACAGACTTCTTCCATGATGCTAACAGGGTTGCTAAATCGTAAATGTTAACGATACCATCTGACCTGCCAGCACCACTAGGGCCAGAAAAGTCACACTTTTTAACAACTACTTGTTTTACTACCGTAATTTGCATAGTTTGCGTTTGTGTAAGATTTGAGGTGTCTGTTGCTGTAACCTCTAACGAATAAGAACCAGCTGTTAAGTTTGTGCTAGCGGTATATGGCGACGCTGTTGGTGCACCTATTACTTGCCCGTTCAACTTAAATGTTACATTTTTAATCCCGACATTATCGTAGGCATTTGCCGAGAATGTAAAGCTACCCTCGGGAATCTGGACACTAGAGTTGGCTGGGTTAGTAATAGATACTGTTGGTGGGGTCGTATCCGGAACAGTGTTATTTATGGTAAATGTTTTCTCCGAGCTTGTCGCTGTATTACCAGATGCGTCTACGGCAATGGCAGAAAGTCTATATGTTCCGTTAGTGTATTGAGTAGAGTTTAGGGCGTACGAATATGGAGAGGTATCGTCTGCAGGAGATAGATTTGTGCCATTTAATCTAAAGGTAACTGTGATTCTTCCATTGGCATCGTCATCACTTGCTTGGGCATTTAACTGAATCGTTCCAGACTGAGTTGTTGGCGTAGAAACGGAGACCGTTGGATTTGTTTTGTCGGGCAGACAAGGATTGCCCTCCATATCAGCAGGAGTACAGTTGCTATTCTTTACTAACATAACTTTATCTACTTTTACACTATTTTCTCTACCGATTAGCTTCATCTCGTGATTACCTGCGGACAAATTAGAGAAAGTAATTTTACTATTAGTATTTCCGTCTTTGTAGCCTACCCACTTCCAGCTTCCAACAGGAACTTGTGTGTCGCCCACTAAAGTACACGCCCCATTGTCGTTTCTAAACCAAACAGAGTCATTGCCAGCACTCTCGGCACTCATCCTGATCCATAAATTAAAATCGCCTGCTTGATCAGAGGGAATGGTGTAGCTCCGTGTTACAGTCCCAAGAGAAGTATCGTTGCAATCTGTTGCCGCCTCTGCCCTACCAGTAGAAAGACCAATAACAGCAAGCAATACAACAGCTACTAGTACGAAGCGAGTTTTGGCTGATGTTAGTTTGATAATCATTTCTTTACCTGTTTTTCATTGTATATGCATAAGCTTGATATTGTCAACAATAATTTTTACAAGCTATTTTTAGGCTACTCAAACATATTACAAATAGCTCTCTTGACTTACCGCCACGAAAGCTCCCCGGCAAAATTAACTATTCTAACCTTTTAACAAAAAAAACTCTGTTCTAGCAGAGTCTTTTTTTGGTACACCGGGAGGGATTCGAACCCCCGACCCCTTGTTCCGAAGACAAGTGCTCTAATCCGCTG
>CAZMFO010000019.1:0-16998 GCA_964565615.1 uncultured Candidatus Saccharibacteria bacterium
TGTGTCAGAAAATGGCTCTAACCGAGCAATTGGCTTGCCGGCTTTACCGATAATAATACGTTCGCCTTGAGCGGCACGTTCAAGGAGTTTAGAAAAATTAGTTTTGGCTTCGTGCACATTGACTACATTCATATTGTTAGTCTACTGGACTAATCAGGTCATGTCAAGTCATTTTACAACAAAAAAGCCTTACGGTTCTTGAGTTCAAACATTTGGTGGCATTTTACGCCGAAGCTCGAACCTACTTCAAGCGTAAAAACTGAGCTGTGTAAGCTCAGCCCCGACGCCTATGCCAGCAAAGCTGGCATGCGTCCAGCCAGAAAAACCACCCCTCGAATTATTTTTTGAATTTCCCCCCGCCGTATTTTTCTTTTTAGTTGAAAGGGTCGGATTTTTCTAGTCGGGTGCACGTGTGATGTCCAGGTTCAGATAGATAAGCGCCACTTCTAGAATACAATTAAGTATCTGGAAGGAGAGCCTATGAGACATACAGGTATACAAACCCGTATTGGGGTATTAGTACCTAAACTGGGAAGTATCAAACCAACTATTAGTTTAAGCAAAGAAGCTAAGCAACGACTTAAGTGGATAGATTATTACCATTCACATAGTAACAATGCCCGGCTAACAGCTAGGCATTTCGGTATCCATCACCGCACCTTTTACCGCTACTACAACCGTTTCAAGAAGCAAGGAGTCAGGGGGCTTGAGAGCCAATCCCATCGTCCAGTTCACACACGTAAGCCTACCACCCCTATGCCAGTTATTGATGCTATTAAGTACTTGCGTAAGGCTAACCCAGAATACTCAAAGTATAAACTAACTGTGATCCTCAAACGAGACTACGGCTACTGTGTTAGTTCCAGTACTATCGGTCGAGTAATTAAACGTTACAATCTATTTTTCTCTCCCCCAGTAAGACGAAAAGGTCATCCAGGACGTAAGCAAAGTATTAACCGTCTACGTAAACCCCGTGGTTTTACGCCAGATCAACCAGGAGACTTGGTTGAGATAGATGTGAAACATCTACCAAATACTGGCAACAAACGCTATGGCTTTGTTGCTATTGACGTTGTAACTAAACAAACGGTAGTCCATGTGTCCAGCACTATCTCCAGTACTCAAGGTGCATTAGCTTGGCGTAAAGCCGTTCACCAACTAGGATTACCCAAAGCTGTTTTAACCGACAACGGTAGTGAGAACATGGGAGCCTTTGCCAAGCTACTCAGCGAACAACCAACTGAGCATTACTGGGCCAGACCCCGGACTCCCAAAGACAAACTACATGTCGAACGCTTCATAGGTACCTTAGAACGAGAATGTCTTCAATGGGGCGGTGTGTCTACTGACCTAAGAGACCAACAGCAAATCATTAATGCCTGGCTAGAGAAATACCACTCCTACCGGCCACACCAGTCCCTTGGATACTTGGCTCCCAATGAATATTTAGCCAAAATTAAAAGTAAAGAAGTGGCGCTCATGTAGTGAACCTCCACATGTGATTGTTGAGTCGACACAATCTGTGATACACTAGTATTGTTAAAATTATAAAAACAAACGATGAGCGAACAACCACCATCTGGGTTAACCCAAGAGCAAAACGAAGAGGCTATAAGGCTTAGGCAAGAGCATAATGATCGTGCTTGGCAACTTAGATTTGCAAATGAAATAAGAGAGTCTGGTCGACAGGGTGTTGAAGATACTCTCGAAGAAGCACAAGCAATAGCAGATAGTCATGACGATATAGAATTACCAGCAAAACCAGAGGAACATCCTGCCATACAGCAAACACATGCTTCGTTGGATAAAATCGTAGAAGACGCCCAAACTACGTATGACGAAAACATTGAGGAGAGTCGTCGCCATGTTGATGAGCATTTACCTGAATATATTGCACAGGCAAAACTGGAGGCTCAGCAACAGGGTGTAAACATTAGCTATGAAACCGAACAAGACGACAAGCCTGCCGTCATTCATGGTGCAGAAGGCTTTGATATCAGTGTTAGTGCCGAGGCTATCCCGGAAAACGAACGAGTTGCAATTACGAAAGAGGACCTGCAATTTCCTGAAGATTTTCGAGAAGGCGAGGCTCTTATTTCTCTTGTTTGCAACGTAAAAGATATTCGTACAGAAGTCGATGGTGAACTAGGCACTCTATACCCAGAACAAGCTGCCGGTTTTAGAGAGTCTATCAAACAAAAAATGGATAACCTCTATAGTCATCTATCCCCAGAAGAAAAAGACAAGTTGGATGTAGTTGTACTTGCAGGCGACACCCCGCTGGTTACACCGGGTGAAGACGGCTTATTAGTCGATCAACGCCGCGCCGTCCTAACGGGTAAGGAGATTATTCAAGGTGTTCGAGAGGCAATGGATGCTCAAGGTATTGATTCTAACGAACATATAACTTCCGATGGCGATAACCCAATTGCTATTACTCATCTTCGTGATGTGAATATGCTTCATCAAACCGATAAGCCAAATGTTAAACAGTTCGTAGACTATTTAATAGAGAAATACGGTGCTGGTCGTGAGCTATGGATGGCTTATGAAGATGATACAGAAAAAGATATACGTGAATCTCTTGGTGTTGAAGGACCGTCAGAAATTGCCGAAAGAATGAGTCAATTAGTAAATCTCAGTGGATATATTGCTAATATCCATCAGCAGAGGGATCCTTCTCGGCGCGTGATTGTTTTCGCGGTAGGCCACTACGACAATATCAGTCCTTGGGCAAAAAGAACACTTATGGGCATAGACCCCTCACAAGGATTTATCCCTGTCGAAAAGGCTGGAGGGCTTGTCATCAGAAAAGGCACAGACGGTAGTGCCGAAACAGTTGTCGGTGGTAAGCAATATCCTGTAAAGATCGAAACTTAGTTACTGTTCGAGTTCTTACGAGCTAGGTATTCTTCTCGTAGCTCATCCGCTCGCTTTAGCATAGCGTCTTTGGGCCAGATATATGGCTCGTAATCCGAACCCGTAACAACTCTGTCAATATCAATAGGCGGGCGCATAAAGCTTTGAGTTACGACAGTATGAAGGCTTCCGTCGTCGTCAATAGCTATGCCCCATGCGTCTTCTTGGGCACCATAGTCAACAATCTCCCACTCTCTCACCAGCTCAAGGTCTTCAGGAGTAAGTTCCCAAATCGTGCCATATGCAATGCCAACAGGATTAGGTCTTGACACATACATTTCAAAGTCTGGCCCCCAGCTTTTGATGATGAGGTCTCTTGGCGAAACTGGGTACGGTGAGGTGGGTGGGATATCCGTACGGAATTGATCACCTCGTTGTATACACACTTCATAGCCTATCAGGCGACCAGGACGACCAGCTATTTCATCCTTGCCAATCATATGTTGCATCATCTCAAGGTCTTTATTTGTGCCGAATCCAAAATAAAGAACCTTTTTATTTTCGTCATTGATACTAGGCATTGACATCTTTAAACTCCTTTTTGTATAAATCTTCCAAATAAGCCACAGCCTCCGGTACTGAATAGAACTTGGGAACTCCTCTTTTCTGCCAGCCCAATATCTCTTTGCGATGATTCTTCAGTTGCGGCAAACGTTCAGTGGTAATGCCGCCGTCGTAATTTTTCTCGCGTATTTTTATGTATTTTACGTTCGTTTGCCAGTGAGGAACAACTATCGCGTCTGGCGTCAGCCAGTTGCAAGCAGACCCCAACATCCAAAATCCCTGCTTTTTGGCTTCGGCGGTGATAATATCGCACTTTTGCTCAACTTCGATGATGTTCTCTAGGGTTTCCCACCATGCTCCTAGTGGCATAGCTCGAGCCCATCGCCACAGTTGGTCTGCGTCAACCCAGTGTTTTTCTTGCGACTTTTGATTTCTGATATAGTGACTCTTTCCTATGCCCGATGGCCCGAGAATAAAAAAGCCTTTCTTGTGTCGTCTGTATTCCTTAGCAATTTTATTATATATTTCAGTTCCATCTGTAAAAACCAATGGGACATCAATTTCATAAAGGCCTTCTTGATCTTGTAGCATAGGGTTATTATACCAGATTTAGTTGTGGTTTCTATGTGTCGCTAGCGGCACATGGCAGCTTTGCTGCCCCAGCGAAGCCCCGATGCCTCCACCGCTTGTAGTGGGCGAACCGACAGAAAAATCCGACCCTTTCAACTAAAAAGAAAAATACGGCGGGGGAATCTCAAAAAATGAATCAAGGGGCGGTTTTTTCTGGCGGGGCGCAGCACAGCTCCGCTGTGCTAGGCGTCGGGGCTGAGCTTCAGCACTTCGTGCTAAAATAGGTTCGAGCTTTGGAATACAAAGCCACCAAATCGACACAGGAACGGAAATTGTCGCCCGAATGGACGACCAATTCTCCGAAAGTCTGTTTTTGGTGCGGGTGACGAGACTCAAACTCGTGGCCTCTTCCTTGGCAAGGAAGCGCTCTATCAACTGAGCTACACCCGCGCATACTAATATTTTTGTGGCTCCTCCCGGGGCGACCTTGGGGTCCATTTCCTCACATGCTCGATGCAAGCATCTGCGCTTGTTCGTTATAACCGAACTGTCTGCTTCGTAGATCCCAGTTCTCGTCTGGGCATCTCCCAAAATTATGCTGATATTTTGGTGGCTCCTCCCAGACTCGAACTGGGGACACAAGGCTCTTCAGGCCTCTGCTCTACCAACTGAGCTAAAGAGCCACATGATAGCTACATCGATTATACAACATTTATCGCCTTTACCAGAAGAGCCTGTGCCCCCTGGGACAAATTATAAAATTTGTTGGCTTCGCCAAAACGCTCTTCAGGCCTCGTCACCCGTCGATTATTTACATAATCGCGCTCGACCCCTCCTCAACTCTGGCACATTCGTGCGCAGTGTTTCCGGCCTTGCAAACTGCCACTGGCAGTTCTCACTCTACCAACTGAGCTAAAGAGCCAAATGATAGCTACATCGATTATACAACAGTCTAACAGTTAAAAGAAGATTTTGTATAACAATCCTATAAAAAATACAGAAACTCTGTACCTTACTTTTTTTGGCCACTAATGTTTCTTAACACGTCAATCATCTCAACAGGGAACAAAAACATTGTCTTTTGAGATGGCTCTGTAGAAATCCGCTCTAACGTATTTAATGTACGCAAATTTATCGCCCCAGGCGCTGAAGAAAGCATCTTGGCGGCATCCGCTAATGTCTGTGCAGCAACCTTTTCTCCGTCTGCATTAATAATGTTTGCTCTTCTCTCTCGCTCGGCCTCTGCTTGTTTAGCCATTGCTCGCTTCATATCTTGAGGGAGCTCAATATTCTGAAGTTTAACGTTCTCTACATCGATACCCCATTTGTCAGTCTCTGAATCTACAATTTGCTTAATCTGTAAACTAATATCATCACGTTTACTTAGTAAATCATCAAGCTCAACATTGCCCACAACATCTCTTAAGGCAGCCTGCGCAAACTGTGCTGTAGCATAACTATAATTTGTAGTTTCTAAAACCGCTTTAGCAGGATCTATCGCCCTAAAGTATACTACCGCATCAACCCCAACAGTTACGTTATCTTTTGTGATTACCTCTTGTTTTGGAACATCTACTGGTGTTGACCTAACATCAACTTTACGCATAGTCTGAATAATGGGAATAATAATGTTAAGGCCTGGATTTCTTGTGCCTGTATATTTACCTAGCGTTAAAATAATGCCTCGCTCGTACTGGTTAACAATCCTTATTCCAGAGATTATTACAAATAAACCAGCCATAATGATAAAAACTAACAGCCCCATCTTTTGACACTCCTTATTACTAACAAATCTAATTGTACTGTATTGCTACACTCTTTACTATATTGCTTTGCACAAAACCCTCCCACAAACACAATAAAAATTGCCCATAAAACCACCCTAAAGCAACTCTTTTTGCTGTTGTTTAATAACTCTTGCCTGCAATCAACAATAAACGGGAACAAAATGCCGATACCTAGTCGGTAAGCCTTGGCGCGCCAGAAGTGCTCCTACGTCTTCTTCTGCCAATGAGCACTCGGCGCTCGTATTCATCTGTTCCACCCCAAATTCCATATATAATTTTATTGTCAACGGCATACTTTAAGCAATCGGGCTGTACCACGCATTCAGAACAAACTAACTTAGCCAGCGAATTATCACTAGCCTCATAGGAGAAAAATAGCCCCACAGGCTCACCACGACAATTTGCTTCTTCCATCCACCCATTATCAATTAAACGACTCTTTTCCATCAAAATCCTCATCTAGCACAGTCCAAACCGTCATTATTGCTAATCTGGTATTAGATTAATTTACCTTATCTAACTTGGTGGGCGCTGAGGGACTCGAACCCCCGACCCCTTCGGTGTAAACGAAGTGCTCTAGCCAGCTGAGCTAAGCGCCCACTATGAGTTGTTATTATACCAGAGATTTTTGTATTTTATAGGGGTTTTTGTAAAGATACCAAAAATACTAACAAGCATACGGTTTTTCTAATCAATAATATTATTTACAAGTCCTCTGTTTTCTGTTATAACTGGACTGTATGAGAGGTCTAGAATCGCTTAACGAGGCTAGTGATAAAGTCGTTGTTATTATTGACGCCAAATCTGATATCCAACAATTAGGTCGTATTGCTAATGAGCTAGGGTCTGGTGTAAGGGCACTAAAACTCGGAGTTGAGTTGTTTCAATTTGATAGGCCATGGTCTATTCACCGTATGCTTCGTGATCGTGGCGTAGATACATGGCTAGACACAAGATATATGCTTGACCCAGATCAAGCATCGCAAGCTGTAAAGGACACCTTTAACCGCGGGGTAAAAAAAGTTAGTGTTTCGCCCTTATCAGGAGTTAAGTCTCTAATTTCCGCCTCATCAACAGTGGATGATGATAAAAAAATATTCGTACCCTTACCAAACTTTCACCCCCACTTAGTTGAACCATTTTTAGACGACATTTTAGAAGCTAACGAATCATTGCCGTACCGAAGGCAAATCACAGATATTATGTGTAATGTCGGTCTAATAAAAACCGTTAAACAAATGGGTAACTTTTCGGTTATCGCTACTGGCATCAGATACGATAAACGCTATCAGGACGATCACCCTCAAGTAATGACTCCAAAAGAGGCCATTAGTGAAGGAGCCGACATATTAGCTATCGGTCGATTGCTTACAAAATATGCAGATGTCAGCTACCATACTATGCTTGATCAAATTACTGGTGATATTTCGTCTGCTTAGCCAGCCCCTAATAAACCAATATATTTGTATTTGCACAACTAGTATTTTTTGTATTAACACTTAATATTGTCTAATAATACTAGGCGTAATTAACTATGAGCGAGGCAGATAATCGTAAAAATGCCCTAGCGAATACTCATCACGGAGCAAAGGCTTAATGTCCTCTATAGCTACATCAACTTTTACACCGGGGTTAAGAGTGCCATAAGGATCAAAGATTGATTTTATCTTCTTAAATAAATCGTAAGCCTGTTGGCCATAAAGCTTTGATAAGTATGGTGCCCTAAGACGACCGTCACCACCTTCTCCACTAGTACTCCCGCCAAGGCTAATCACCAAGTTATAATATTCATCCATTATTTTAAAGACTTTTTGTCTATCGCCCACTTGGCCGAGATCTAAAAATGGCTGAACACGCAAGTTTGCATCACCTGCACGACCCCACAACGGAACCTTAATATTATGGCTTTCAAATATCTGATAAACACCATTGATAAATTCGGCAAATTTGGCTATAGGCACTATGCCATCATTTATTATCGGAACAGCCTTTTTATTATCTTGAGCATAGGACATTACGGTAGCTATGCTTTGCCGAATCTTCCAGAACTTTTCTTTTTCGTCGGAATCAGTCTCTAGCTGATAGTCGGCATTATGCTTATTTAAGATTTTAATGGCTCTTTTTGTCGCTTTTTTTCGGTTGCGATCGTTATGGTTATCAAACTCAATGAGCAAGACAGCTTTAGGTGTTGATTTATTGATAACGCCCTTCAAAAGATTGGGGTTGTGCTCTTTTACAAAATCAAGAGTATTTTGATCGACCAGCTCTATTGCGCAAGGCTTATCAGCCATTTTCTGCAAGTCGTGTAATGCACCTTCTACGGAGCTAATACTTTCAAAAAATGCAGTAACTAAAGAAGTCTGTGGACTATAAGAGGCGGTGGATAAAGTTACCTCGCTGACAATACCTAGCGTACCCTGGGATCCAACTATCAAAGGAGTTAAATCAAAGGTGTTTTTTTGCTTTACTTCGGTTATAGCATAGCCCGCCGTATTTTTTGAAACATTTAACTTAATCTGTTTAATTAGCTCTTTATTCTCTTCTATCAGCTTGTCTAAGTTTCGGTAAATCTCTCCCTCAAAACTAGAAAGCCCCATCTTTTTATTAAGTTCTCGTTTAGATAAACGCCTAGTTTCTATAACTTCGCCGTTGGCGAGTACCACTCGCAGGCTTTTAGTAAAATCGCGTGTTGTACCATATTTAACAGACTTCTCGCCAGACGCATTATTTGCTACCGCCCCACCAATTGACGAATAATCTATAGAGGCAGGATAAGCTGGCAGAAACCTCCCGTGTGTATACAATGCTTGCTGAAGGCGTCCATAGGTTATGCCCGGCTCAACCACAACATCACCAGTTTTTCCATCATACTCTAATATCCTGTTCATATGTGCTGGAAAAACGACAACAATATCTTTACCGATAGATGCACCACTTTGATCGCTACCCCTACCCCGAGCGGTGATAGAAATAACTCGACCTCGCTCTGCCAACTGCCAAGTAAAACGAGCAATCTTGCGAATATCGTTTTCGGTTCTTGGGTAAGCTATTACAGAGGGGGTTAGAGTAAACACACTTGCGTCAGTTGAAAAATAACGACGAGCATCACTTGATGTTAATACTTCTCCTACAAGGTGTTCTTGCAAATAATGGGCAATCTTACTCATCTACTCCGTTCCTTTGTTCTTCAATAAAACTATCATACCATAAGCATATTGTGATTGAACATAACTTTTAACGGATAATTACTTTTTCGGTACGAATTCGCCAATTTTGAACATTCCAATAGCGATCAAAAGAGGTATTTAATACTCTGCTATTAAACCCATACACGACACCTCTGACAACATACAAAAATCGTGGTTGATACAAGGCGACAGCCGGTGCTTCATCTCGCCATGCAGATAAGAATGAGCGATACTTAACTGCACGCAATACCGGGTCTATACGCGTCCTGCCGGCGTCAAGAGCGCTATCGGCTTGAGCCGATTTTAACTCCGAAAAGTTTAACCTAGAGGATGCCCTTACATCCGCTTGCGAGCTATGCCAAAAGGCATAAACATCTGGGTCACTCCCTACAGTAATACCATATAGCAATGAGTCATAATTATGCGAAGCAATCGTTGATTGTAGCTCAGAATCATCCTCAAGAGCTACCTTAACATCAACCCCTACCTCTCGCCATTGTCTTTGCAAAATCTGGGTAATATAAGCATACTCACTATTATTTAAAGAGCTCAACTGAAAGGACAGCTTTGCTCCAGCCTTTTCTCTTATTCCTTCTGCATTCTTAATCCAACCCCCTTGATCAAGCATAGTACTTGCCTCTTCTGGATTATATTCAAACTGGGTAACATCCTTTGCAAAACCATTATGAGCAGACAAAAGTGGCCCAACAGACGCCTTGACTGTGTAGCCTAATCCTGCCAATATCTCTGATCTGTTGGTTGCCTTTGTTAATGCCTGCCTAACCACTTTATCGGATAAAACTTCGTTACTAGACTTAAAAAAGACCATTACTTGAGCGTTTAGGGGCACCTCGTATTCCTTAACAAGAGCGTCCTTGTCAACTGTATCGGGTAGTTTTTCTAGCCCAACCATAGAGTCCACCTGCTTATTATTAAACTGCTCCACTAATCTGTCTTCTGAATGAACGACCTTAATAATAAACTTGTCCAAATCAGGCGATCCTCCATAATAACCAGCGTTAGCACTTAACCCTATTTGCTCCTCGCGGGTTTCGGGTGTTTGCCCGCTTATCTGAATACTATCCCACTGAAAAGGTCCACTACCAACTGGCGCAGACACATTAAACTCGTCAGTCCGAAGTTGTGAGGCATGGACACTCTCTAGCTTATGCTTAGGAACTATACCGTTTGTCAAAAGATTTCTAAAAGACGACAAGGAGTGAGGCAAAGTAAAACGAACTGTCCGATCGTCAAGTTTCTCTATGCTAACACTCTTCCAGTTACCTAACAGAGGAGACTTAGCATCTGGATTTTGAATTACCTTATATGTAAAAACTACATCGTCTGCCGTAACCGGTTTGCCGTCATGCCAATAAATGTTCTCCCTAAGCTTAACTGTATAAACCAAAGCTCGGTCGTCAGCCGTAACCTCTTGAGCAAGATCGCCAACAAGCTCATTCTGGTCGTTATAACGCAATAACCCAGAAAATATCAACCGTGATACAGAACTATCAACCGAACTTGTAGCATATAAAGGGTTAGCTGTTGTAAACCGTCCAATTATTCCCTCCGTATAAATACCGCCCTTAACTGGCTGGGTTGTTTGATAGTATGGCGACAACGCCTTAATTTGCATTATTACCGCGCCCCCCAGCAAAACAACTAGCATTACCCACCCGATAACAAATCGACGAACGCTCGTCAGTCTAGGGAGTCGAGTAAAAAAATATCGCTCCACGCCTTTTTCGGCTTGAATAGAAATGTTTTCTACTTTATGTTGGCCTCGCCTAAATCGACGACGCCAACGAAGCCTGGTGTATCGATCAATCATAACCTATCTAGGTAATAACCCCGGCAATTATTGAGGTGGCAAACACAAATGCCATAATAATAGTAATCTGGAATATCGTCTTGTCGGATCCTCGTCTGACTGTATTAACCTCTGTCCCGCCACCAAAACCTGCCCCCAAAGAGGCACCTCTAGTCTGAATCAATATCAAGATAGTCATTAAAATTGCCGAAATAATTGTTATTTGATTATAAATTGTCATTAATCCTCCACGATTGCTGTTACTAAATAATTAACTAACCCTATTATCATACCAGCAAATATCGCACTCCAAAAATTTGCGATCTCTAAAGAGCCATATATTTTGCTGACCAACACCACCATCAGCCCATTTATGACTACCATAAACAAACCCAGCGTAAATAATAACGCCGGCAACGAGAGCATAACAATTACTGGTTTAATAACCATATTAACAATAGCCAGCACTAATCCAGCTATAATGACAACACTCAACTTGTTTTGGTAAGAGATTTTATCGCCAAGCAGTCCTGCCGAAATCCACAGCCCCAAAGCACATACACCCCATCTAATAAGAAATCTAATCGCTGAACTATTCATGTTTATGTTAATTCTACTTTGATATGACTACGATGGCAAGTCGGCACTAATAACCCTAAACCCTTCTTTTGTTATTAAAACATCGTCCTCTATGCGTACTCCAATATTATACTCGGGAATATAAATACCCGGCTCAATGGTTATGATATTCCCCTCTCTAAGAGGCAACGAATAATCTGCGTCATCGTGCACATCCAACCCTAAATGATGAGAAACTGTATGCGGATAGTATTTGCGTATCTGGCTTGGCTCTTGTTTTGATATCAGCTTTTTAGACTTTAAAAATCGGCCTATTTCTTTCTCTACTTTTTTGTCAACAATTTTTAAATCAACACCCGGCTTTAGCTGGGCAAAAGCAAATTGCTGAATATCTTTAACGACACCATAAACCTCCTTCTGAAGAGTACTCATTTTTGTTGGGCTATAAACCCTAGTAATGTCAGATGCATACATATTAAGCTCGGCACCGGCATCTACTAACAATAAATCCTCTGGCTCAATTGATTGATTATTATTATCGTAATGCAAAGTACAAGCCGACTTACCAGATGCCACAATAGGTGGATAAGCGTGTACTGCATTTCTCCTAAGAAACTCAAAACCAAGCCTAGCCGAGACTACAGATTCGTGGTTTGATTTTTTATACCATCCATCTTTAAAAACATCATTAAACCCTGCAATTGTAACATTTACCGACTCCATAATAGCATCTATCTCCTCTGGTTGTTTAACCATCCTAAGATGAGCCAGTTCTTTTCTGATATCTTTAATCTCTGCCTTTGGAGCTAGTTTTTTGAGTCTACTTATCAACCGAGTCTTGCTAGGATTGGTGTATAAATTGTGTCTGGCGTCGTAACCCTTAACTAAACAAGTATAAAATAGTCGATACTTGCTAGCTAGCTGTCTTAGATAGTCCCAACCTTCGTGTGCAGAAAATATCTTATCAATCCCTGATATTCTGCGTAAGTCAGCTTGATCAATGGGGCCCTCAAAATAATCCAATATGGGATCGCGTTCTGGCAAGATTAAAAACTCGCGTTCTTTAGTAATAACCAACACGACATCTGGCAAATTAAGGCCTGTTAGATACCAAAAATTACTGTCTTGCTTAAATGGGTATCCACTATCACCAGCACGCTGAATAACGCCGTTGGCTGTGAGAATAACCGGGTCGCCACTTGCCAACTTTTGGCGTAAAGCTCGCCGATTTTGAGAAAAAAAGATAGAGGTAAAATCTTTCACTAACTTAATAGTATATGTCAAAACTAGGACTAGTTCATATTTTTATTGTTGTTTATTAAATAACTTGTTAAGCTTTTTGCTTTTTTATCCCCGATTACGCTAGAAAGCTCTTGTTGACTTGCTAAAGTAATACTCCTTAAAGATCCGAATTTCTTTAGTAGCTTCTTTTTTGTAGCTTGTCCGATGCCGGGAATTGTATCAAGCAAGCTAGCTGATTGACCTTTAGTCTTTAGTAATGAATGATAGCTAACGGCAAAGCGATGCGATTCATCTCTGATGCGTTGCAACAATTTAACAATATGTGTACTATTTGGCAGGTTTACCAAAGTAAAGTCAGCACCAGACTGCACAGTCCCACCTAAACTTAATACATATTTCTGGTCTAATTTAATGCTTGGCCAGCTGTTGGCAATAACTACTTCTTCGTGCCTTTTTGCTAGACCAATTACTGGCAGTAGAATATTCTTTTTTTGCAAAGCATTAAGTACCGAGCTTAACTGCCCTTTACCCCCATCAATCAATAGTAAATCTGGCAACCCCCACTGTTTTTTGTTCTTCTCGCTAAACCGCCTAGACAATGCCTCGTTCATATGCAAAAAATCATCATTACCAGCTATTTTAGATTTAAATTTACGATACTTGCTTTTATCAGATGCTCCATTTACAAACACCACCATACTGGCAACCGTGTTCGTTCCTGACATATGGCTGATATCGTAACCTTCAATTCGGTAAGGAGGCTTTTCTAGTCCTAATAATCCAACCAAATCGGCTAATGCGTGGTCTTTAGATATATCCAAAAACTCTTTGTCCCCAAATATTATTTGTTGTCCGATATTCTTTAGGGCAAAAATTTGGTTTCGTATCGCTCCGGCTTTTTCAAAATCTTGTCGCTGTGCGTATTGACGCATCTTTTGATCTAACTCTTTAAGTATGCTTGTTCTTTGCCCTTTTAAAACCCGAACTATCTGCTTAAGATCAGATTTATATGCTTTTTCTTCTAAGTAGCCTGTTTCTGGGCCGGGACAAAGGCCTAAGTGATGTTGTAAGCAAGCCCGCTTTGGCAAAGTTATGTGTGTAGAGTACGGAAAGGCTCGCCGTAAGTACTTTAGTGCCCTCTTTAACGCCAGTGCACTTAAATATGGCCCGTAATAATCAGCCCCATCGTCAACTGGCCAACGCGTAAATGTTATATTGGGATACTTGTCTTTAAAATTAATGCGTAGATAAGTCATTGACTTATCATCCCGTAGCAAAATGTTATATCTAGGCATATACCGCCGGATCATCTCGGCTTCTAAAAATAATGCCTCTGCCTCACTATCAACAACCTGCCAATCAGTATCAGCAATCTCGCTAACCAACAATTCTGTTTTTGGATCTCGGCTACGACTAACCTGAAAGTACTGCCTTACCCGATTCCGTAGTACCGAAGCCTTCCCAACATAAATAATCTCCCCTTTTTTATTTTTATGAAAATAAACCCCCGGGGATTTTGGCAACTGGGTTAGTTTGTTTCTTGACACAGACATAGCTATAACTAATTATAGTGCAATACATTGGCTAAACAGCATATCTCTACCCGCTAACCAAAAAACCTTTAGTCAAAAACGAGTGATTTATTTCTTTTAACTCTCTAAAATGGCCGATCTTAGCTGGGCAAGCAACGACTTCATTATGGCTACTTTGTTAAATGAGCCTTCGGCAAAGTTGCCCGCAACATTATCATAACGCCCTTTGCCATTGCTACAAGGCAAAGAAGCAAATTCTCTACACAATCCATCAACCGCCTCATCCAAAGAGGCTTCTTTACCCAATAAATATTCTGTTAATTTAGGCTGTTTACCACCGAGTATCAGGTATGATTCGGCTAATTGATCTTGCAACTCTTCAGAAAATCGTTGAGCCGGACTAGTCTTGGATGCTTTAAGTGCAGAGGCTAAGGTAGTAGGGATAAATTGGTATCTCCCGACAGCAAATAAATCCTGCTCCTTTTGTTTTTCTTGAATCTCTGACACAGTAAGATCTGTTAATTTGGCGCCGCCGAGCAACGATCTATAAACCGAGCTATCCTCTGGAGTATCACCAGCTATACCTCTGTTAACTGATTGGTATCCGCCCTCTCCGCTTGCTATTAAGTCCAACAATGCTTTCATTGACTCTTTGTAGCTAGGTTTGCGATCTTTGACAATTTTGCCTGATTCAACACCCGGCAGAGTAGTAGTGGTAATGGAGCGCTCAACTGGTGCCGTACTTACATCAATTTGTGTTGAATCCTCTTTATTGTCATACGCCGAATATCCACCATAAATAAGAGTCAATAAAAGCACAGCCCTACCTACACCCAAAGCTAAAGGTGGCCTACCACTACCTCCACTTAACTCGTGGATGCTAGGGTTATACACTTTAACCTCAAATGGACGAATATCTTCTTTCATAATTTCAACACATTAATATACTATAGAGATTGACCTTTTGTCAATTGTCTGGTATTATTATGTTCTGCTAATCGGCAGTGAGGGCTCTGCCCAAAAACCACTCCAAAGGAAGACCAAAATGCCTGCTTATGGGAACAACTCCGGAATAGTCCGGGGCGTCAACACCGCAATAGCGGTGGGATGGAAGGCGTTTATTTGTATCGTCTTGGGCCCAGGTATCCTATATCTAGACATTGCCTCCGGGGCGAACTACTTTCAAAAAGCATTCGAACCCTACCTCAAAGGGGGTATCGAAACGACCCTACCGTTGCTCGGTTGGCACGTCAACTGGAGTAAAGCAGAGACATTGGGCTTTCTGCTCAGTACTGTTACCAGCGCACTCCAGATAGTGCTCTGGAACTACTCCAAGTCAGGAGTGAAGCTCCGCCAGCTCAACCCACACCACATTGTGGCGTTGGTCTTTGCGGGGACTATCTTCTTGCTTGACGTAGCCTCTGATCTTGGAGGAGCAACCCTTTGGGTAAGCAAAACCAAGAACGGAGGGCTCTGGCCTCAAGATGCAAACACCTTTCAGATAATTACCATTCCGGTGATCGTTCTGTCTGGCGTTGCCAACGAGGCCATACTAGACTTCTTTTTCGGGATTGACCAGCCCACCAAGCTTGGCCAGCTCCTAGAAAGAAAGAGGTCTTCGGTGGCCGAAAGGCGCACCGCCGCGTAACTGCCTCTGCAGGGAGGCAAAGCTGGGGAGTGGTTAGAACTGTGGGCTGGGGCCTGTATTGCTTTGTAGGGCACATCCCTTACTCGGCACACTTGCCCCACCCACAGTTCTCGCACAAAGAACTTACTAGGCAACATTTTTTAACAAAGAGCACTCTTTGCAAGTTGATCCACTCTTCTGTTTTTTACAAACATCGCACACCAACACTAATCTATTACAAGACTTATTTTGGCAGTTAATATATCGACTAGTCTGGTTATCGCAATGCACACACTTACCAATATCTTTTGCGTCATCACTAAACTGATGCACCATTCGATCGTCAAAAATATGTAGCTTTCCTTCCCATAAGCCCTTATCACCATATTTCTCGCCGTACTTTACTATTCCGCCATCAATTTGATAAACCTCTTTAAAGCCACGAGATTTCATTAACGCACTTAATACTTCGCAACGAACTCCTCCGGTACAATAAGTTATTACTGGTTTATCTTTAATGTCGTTATATTTATCGCTTTCTATTTCTGACAAAAAGTCTCGACTTGTTTTTACGTCTGGAATAACCGCATTTTTAAACACACCAATCTCTGCCTCATAAGCATTACGACCATCAAAAAATACAACATCATCTCCTCGTTGCTTAACAAGTTCATTAACTTCCTGTGGCTTAAGGTGTTTTCCGCCACCAACTACACCTTTGTCGTCAACTTTAACCTCGTCTGGTGCACCAAAAGCAACTAGCTCGGGCCTTTCCTTAACGCTCAATCTTGGAAAGTCTTTTCCTGTTCCGTCACTCCACTTATACATTATGTTTTTGAATACCACAGATCTGTTCATTTCTCGTTTATATTCGCGTAAGCTCTATATCCCCGCCAAGCGTTCCATTAATACCGTGTTTGCTAACTATAACTCGCCCTTTCAGGCCTAGTCTATTACAAAGCTCCTTTTGCCATCGCACGGTCATTGCTGGGTCAGCAATTGGTACAAATTTATAGTACAAAATAACCTTATTCATACTATTATTCTACAATAAAAATCTAACTCTGCCCGCAAGCAAACTCTTTACTAATAATGGCCCCCTAACCTCACTTAATAGCTAGGAACTTCTTATGTCTTTTAAATCTCTTAAGTATAGCTAAGGCACCAGTAACTAAGACTAATATACTACCTATACCAGTTATAGCTTTAGTATTCTGCCCAGTATTAGCCAGTGGCAATC
>CAZMFO010000020.1:0-15457 GCA_964565615.1 uncultured Candidatus Saccharibacteria bacterium
AAACATAACTATTCCACATAGTAAAGTGTCCACGATGTAGTGGGTAAGTGCAAAAATCTTGACAAATAGTAGTACTTGTGCTAATATAGAATAGTTAATTTTTGAAAAAACAAAAAGGATTAGATAAATTATGACAAACCCAAAAGTTAGCAAAGATGCCAGTTTCGTACCAGCGGTTGTTTCGCCCACTCAAGACCAAATGGATAAATGGGTCGAAGAAGAGCTTGCCCAAGCCTCTGATATACAGATGCTCGGGGACGACTCTCCGCAAGCCCTCTTTGACGAACCACAATCCCCATCTTTAGATTAGTTTTAATCATTGTTTGTTTGGTAGCTCTATAGATAGTTTTTATCAATAGCGTACAATGGTAGTACATTATGGATGCGGTAGAGGATATTAAGCAACGCTTAGCTATTGAGGATGTTATCGGTGAATATATTGAGTTAAAACGCGCAGGGAGGAACTTTCGTGGTCTAAGCCCGTTTAATTCCGAGAAGACACCTAGTTTTATGGTTAGCCCCGAAAAGCAAATATGGCATGATTTTTCATCCGGCAAAGGGGGCAATATCTTTAGCTTTGTGATGGAAATGGAGGGGCTGGATTTTAAAGGAGCTTTGGAGCTTTTGGCTCGTAAAGCGGGAGTAGATTTAGCTCAATATAGAAGTAGTAGTTTTGCAAAAAACACTAAACTTAAAGAGCGATTGTACAGTGCTCTTGACCTAGCCACAAAGTTTTATCAAGCTCAATTAAAAAATAACAAGACAGTTTTAGATTATATTATAAAAGAAAGGGAATTAACCAAAGACACGGTACTAGAGTTTAAAATTGGTTATGCTCCGTCTAGCGGGCAGGCATTATGTAATTTTTTGCTAAAAAAAGGTTTTTCGGCTGACGAAATCAAAAAAGCCGGTTTGGGCAATGTCTTTAGTGGTCGGTTAAGAGATATGTTTCGTGGGCGAATGATGATTGGTTTACTGGATTCACAAGGGCGAGCTATTGGATTTACAGCTCGTCAGATAGAGAACGATAAAAACAGTCCAAAATACATTAACACCCCACAAACATTGTTGTACGATAAAAGCCGACATATTTTTGGGCTACATCTAGCTAAGGAGTCAATAAGAAAAAAGGATTTTGTAGTTGTGGTAGAAGGGAATATGGATGTAATTATGAGCCATCAGGTTAATGTTAAAAATGTTGTGGCTACGGCTGGTACTGCTATGACCGCACAACACTTTAAGGAGATTTCTAGATTTTCACCAGATATCCGACTTAGTTTTGACCAAGATCAGGCTGGTATAAATGCTACTGAAAGAACCATACTTTTGGCGTTGGGGCAAGATATTAAGCTTAGCGTCGTTACTATACCTAGCGGAAAAGATCCAGATGAACTTATTAAAGTTGACAAAAAAGTATGGCAACAAATAATTACTAAGTCGGTTTACTCGGTTGATTGGTTGATCGACCACTACTCTAGGGACATTGATATAACTAGTGGCGAAGGTAAAAAAGATTTTGCTCAAAAGATTGTGCCGGTCATAAATAGATTACTAAGTCCGGTAGAGAAGGAACATTATCAAAATCTTGTGGCCAAAAAGCTGGGGGTTAGTGTTACGGCAGTACAGTCTCAAGTATCTGCTAAGGTCAATCATAGAATAAAAAAACAAAAATCAGTTGAACAAGTTAGTAAACAACAGGCAGACCTAGCCAAAACAGAAAATCAATACTTGAGCCTATTGTTTATGCAACCTAGTTTGCGGATATACACTCAAGTAGCCCAGCCAAATATGTTGCACAGCGAGGAAGCCAAAGAAATGTTTCGGTTTTTGACAGAGAACAGTTCTTTAAAAGCCAAAGAAATCGCAGAAAAAATAAAAGATGTGCAAAGTTTGAGCGATTATGGTAAAGTAATCTCATTATTATATGAGGAACTCTATGCTAACCTCGAGTTTATTGAGCTTGAATACGAAGCCACTCGGTTGCAGGTGCGTGTCATAGATCATTTTGTTAAGGAGCAAAAGTTAATAATAACAGCACGGCTTAAAGCGGGTGTTTCCCCAGAAGAGGAGATGAGCCTTTTAGAGCAAGCTAAGCAACTAGACCAACTACTAAAAAAAGCAAAGGAGAGTAAGTATGGGCGATGACAAAGATAAGAAGAGCTTAGAGAGCGTTAAGCTAAAACTATTCAATAAGGCAAAAAGAGAAGGCAAAATTGAACAAAGAGAAATTTTTAAGGTTATCCCAGATACGCCCGATAATATTGACTTGCTAGATAAGTTTCACGCTGAGTTACTTGATGCCGGGGTTGATGTTATTGAGGCAACTGAGCCAAACGCAGAAGATTTTTCTGATGAATGGGTTGACGAAGAAGAAGAGGTTGTTGTTGAAGAGCAGATATATGCAGATGATATTTCGGATGATTCTGTTAGGCTTTATTTGCGAGAGATAGGTAAGATACCGTTGTTGAAGCCCGACGAGGAACTAGAGCTAGCTTACAAGGTTGTGGCTGGCGATAAACGCGCTAAGGATAAAATGGCTGAGGCAAATATGCGCCTTGTTGTGTCTATCGCTAAGCGCTATGTTGGTCGAGGGCTGGATTTATTGGATCTCATACAAGAAGGAAACACCGGTTTATTAAGAGCTGTTGAAAAGTTTGATCCGGATAAAGGGTTTAAGTTTTCTACATATGCGACATGGTGGATTAGGCAAGCGATAACTAGAGCCATCGCTGATCAAGCAAGGACTATTAGGATACCGGTGCATATGGTAGAAACAATTAATAAATTACTTAGAACCCAACGACGACTAACTCAAGACCTCAATCGCGAACCATCAAACGAAGAGATTGCCAAAGCTATGGAAATTGATGTTGATAAGGTAGAGCATATTATGAAGATCAAACAAGACATTAGCTCTCTTGATGCTAGCGTCCGTGATGATGAAGAGGATAGTGTTTTGGGCGATTTTATTGAAGACGAAGACACAATTAGTCCCGAAGATTCAGCTACTGGTCAACTATTAAAAGAGCACATCAGAGATTTGCTGGGTGCTTTAAGCGAACGAGAGCAAAAGATTATCAAATTGCGTTTTGGGTTAGAAGATGGTCGTTCGCACACCCTTGAAGAAGTAGGGCAGGAGTTTAATGTTACTAGAGAACGAATTCGTCAGATTGAAGCAAAGGCACTGGCTAAGCTTCGTAAGCATAAGGATAGCAAGAACATTTACGATTACATAAGTTAGTATGAGAATTCTCCACTTGCTAATTTGGATTTTTTTGCCTAGCATTGTTGCTTCGGCGATTTTTGTGCCGATTATTTACTTAAAAAAGAGAAGAAGGGGTAAACAGTGAATATTATTGGAATTGCTGGTCTGCCACGAAGTGGTAAGGACTCTTTGGCAGAATTATTTATGGCTTGTGGCTATTTTGGTGTATCTCTGGGCGATATCGTTCGGGAAGAAGCCAGAAAGCGTCATAGCGACGAACCAGACCCTATCTCTGTAAAAAATATGACTGAAACATCTAACTATTTACGAAGCACAAAGGGCGCTGATTTTGCCCTTAAAGAGGCTTTGGAGCGTTATGAAATTGCCAAACAGAGTCAAGACTATCAGGGCTTGGTTGTGTTTAGCGTGCGGGCACCTGTTGAAGTTGATTTTATCTTACAAAACAAGGGAAAGTTGATTTGGGTTGAGGCAAGCGACCAAGTGCGTTTTAGTCGATCTCAATCAGCTCGAAGGGAGGGTGAGTCAGATCAAACCATAACCGAAATGCTAGAACACGAAAAGCTACAAGAGGTTCCACAGGCTGGAATGCCAAAAGAAGTTCAGATGAATACTAGCTATGTTAAAGAAAATGCAACAGAGATTTTTGAGAATAACGGAGATGATTTTGAGGAGTTTAAACAGAAAGCTACAAAGGTATTTAATCTTAAAGATAAGCCTTTTGATGTAGTAAAGTAGGGGTTAAGGATGATGAAAAATACCTTACAGATAAACAGACAAGCAGATCTATTTAACAAAAAGCTTGCTCAGTATAAAGATTTAATAGATGCGGACATAAAGCTGTACACAAAAACTATTCAAAAAAGTATCCTACAAAAGTATGGTGCGTCTTCACGGATTGCTACAGACGCCTTTCTTGAAATACTCGGTCGGGGAGGTAAGCGTATTAGGGGGTCACTTGTGATGGCTGGCTATGAGATGATGGGTGGAACAAACCAAAAAATGATTATTGAGGCCAGCCGAGCGATTGAAATGATCCATGCTTACATACTTATAATGGATGATATTCAAGATAACAGCTCGGTGCGTAGAGGCGGTCCAACCGCACATATTGCTCTGGCAGATTATCATCGTCGGCATTATTTATCTGGTGATGCTAATCATTTTGGCGTTTCGCAGGCATTAAATGCTATGGGCATAGGAAACCATGCTTCACAAGTCATCGTTCTAAACCTTGATGTTGACGAAGATCTTAGAATAAAGGCCTCAAGCATTTTAAATCAGGCAATGATAACTACTGCTTATGGTCAGACTAATGACATTATGAACGAGGTTAAAGCAGATGTTGGACTGACAGACATAAATAATGTTTTAGAGTGGAAGACGGCATACTATACTTTCTTAAATCCACTAACATTTGGAATGGTATTAGCTGGTGCTGATTGTCGGGCGACTGATGCTGTTCGGGATTATTGTTTGAATGCCGGGCGCGCTTTTCAAATTACTGATGATATTTTAGGGATATTTGGTAGTGAGCTTGAGGTTGGAAAAAATCCTATGGACGACATCAAGGAAGGAAAGCGCACACTACTAACAATTTATGCTTTGGAGTATGCCGATAAAGCAGATCAGAACTTTTTGATTCAGATGTTGGGCAACCAAGACCTAACAATGGCCGAGTTTGATCGTTGCAAAAAGATAATAACAGAGTCGGGATCGCTAAAGCACGCCCAAAACGAAGCAATTGAGTGTATCGGCAAAGCAATAAGATCTATTCAAGATCAAAAAATATCGTGGCGACAGGAGGGTGTTGACTTTTTGATTGGCTTAGTGAGTGCTTTAGCTAACCGAAGAGCCTAATAACATAGCAAAAGATGATACAATATGATTAATGGAAGCCGAGCAGAACATCATAAAAAACATCGACAAAACCATATATCTAACAGGTAAATTTTTCCCGAAACGGGTAAGAGATGATGTCTATAGTTTGTGTGGCTTTGTGGGGACAGCAGAGAGCTATATTGGCAATAAAGCAACTCATAAAAAAGTGTTAGCGCTAGAGAAATCTTACGAGAGTGCTGTTTCGGACAATGCTTTTGATGCAATTGCTCATAAATGGGACGATCTGGACACACGAGTTGTAAAACATATTGTTCGCTTACAGCATAAGTATAAGTTTGAAAAGGTCTGGGTAGAGGGTTTCTTTAGATCTATGAAGATGGATATGTTAAAAAAGAAACCCTCTTCGCTCGAAGATTTGCGGGATTATATTTATGGTTCTGCCGAAGTAATCGGGTTGATGTTTGCCAAGATATTAGACTTGCCTCAAGAGTCATACGAAGCAGTACAGGCACAAGCTCGGGTTATCAAATGGGTTGATATATTGAGGAGCTTAGACGAGGACACAGAGCAAGAAAGGCACTATTTTCCAACCAAAGAAGTAAGGAAGTATGGCCTTAGTGATTTAACCGAGGATACTGCCCAAGAGCATATTAAGGAGTTTGAGAAGTTTATTGGCGCACAGGTCAAAATGTATTACAAATGGCAAAAAGAGGCCGATGATGCTATGGCATTTGTTCCAGAGCGCTACCAGATACCCATTAGAACAACCATAGATATCTATAGCTGGATACTAAAAGAGATAGAAGCTAATCCGATGGTAGTATATGAAAAGAAGTTAAAACCACGAAAAAGACAAATCATCAGACAAATAATCAAAAACTCTGCGAGAGGAACGGCACGAGTTACTGTTAGAACCACTAAACAAGTAAGGTCGGGAGTAAAAAAGGTGAGGCCAGTTACCAAGGCGGTTATTCCTAAAATTAAGAATGTCCCATCGGTAACCAAAGAAAAGGCCAAAGAGCTGAAAGATAAATACATAGAGCTTGATGATTAAATTAATAAACTAGATTGATTGTCGGTCAAAATGGATTCGTTCTAGTTCTCTTATTCCTAAGAATATAATTAAAGCGCCAATGGCAAAGCTCCAATCAACAATAGATATGCTGGAGGCCCCAAAGTATGATGACAACCATGGATTGTGGATGATGTTAATTACACAGAATAACGAAAGAGCGATGGCAATCCAGAAGTGTTTGTTGTGGAGTTGGTATTTGGTAAATATGCCATTATGGCTTCGGCGTTGTATTATATTGCCCAGTTGACAAAGTACGATAGTTAGATAGGTTAAGGCAGTGGCTTGCATATGTATTTGGCTCCCAGATTGGACGGAGCTAGCATCAAATCCGTGTCTTCCAAAAAACCACAGGTAGTTCATAAATGCTAATCCACCGATCAGCACTCCACACATCAGCAGATCGGCTATACTGTTACGGTTTAATATGTGCGATTTTGGATTTCTTGGCTGACTAGACATTAAGTTAGTATCTGCTTTGTCCCAGCCAAGTGAGGCAATGGGGAACAACTCGGCAATTAAGTCAATAGCTAATATCTGCATTACTGTTAAGGCTAGGGGAATTCCCAAAAGGCTAGTTGTGGCAAGGCTTGTTAAATTGACTATTAATTCTGCCGAATTGGATGTGAAGCAACTTAATGTACCTTTTTTGATATTTTGAAACACAATCCTGCCTTGCTGTACGGCTCCAACAAGAGTATGGAAGCTGTCATCTAGCAGAACAATATCCGCTGATTGCTTAGCTACATCTGTGCCAGTCTTTCCCATAGCTACTCCAATGTCGGCTCGCTTTAAAGCGGGGGCGTCATTAATACCGTCACCCGTTACTGCCACAACTCGCCCACTTTCTTTAATTAGTCCAACAATACGAAGTTTATCCTCTGGGCTAACTCTAGAGAATATAACACTACCTTTCGTGGTCATAGATAAAATATCTTGGTCAGAAAGCTGATTTACTTCTTCGCCGTGAACTAATTTAATATCATCACGATCTTTTGCTAAACCGGCTTTTAGTGCAATTGCTTGTGCTGTAATTGCATTATCGCCAGTAATTATAGATACGGCTATATGGGCTTGTTTGGCGCTCTTCATAGCATCTGGTACTTCATCGCGTAAGGGGTCTATCATTGAGGCAAAACCTAAATAAACTAGATCGCTCTCGGCTTCTTCCATACTGATATTTTCTGGTTTAGTGCTTTGTGGCAGAATTTTGTAGGCGACTGCTAAGTTTCGCATAGCGGAACCCGCCAGCTCTTCGGCTTCAGCCAATACATTTTGCTTGTCTTGAGCACTTAGTTTTTTTATGGTTCCGTTTTTCAGGATATGGTTGCATTTTTCTAGGACACTTTCGGGAGCGCCTTTCGTAAAAACAAAGTGTTCATTGTTTGACCCCCATTTTCTGATTGATGACATTCTTTTGCGACCCGAATCAAACGAGAACTCGCGTAGCTCGGGTGAGCTTTCAAGGAGCTTATTTGTATCAATTTTGGCTTTGCGGGCGAGGGTTATTAACGAGGCCTCTGTAGGATCGCCAATTGCATACCAGCTATTGTGTTTGTCGTCTGGTGGTTCAACTCGTGCATTGCTGGCAAATACCCCAGCGACAAAAAATAGCTCTAGATCCTTCAACTGTTTATTTGTTAAGTCTTTGCTTGATTGCTGGATAGCGCCGTTGGTCTCGTATCCAGAGCCAGTTACTTGGTAAGTGCTAGAATCCACAATGATTTGACTAACTGACATTTGGTTTTTGGTTAGTGTACCTGTTTTGTCGGTACAAATAATACTGGTGGCACCGAGAGTCTCAACAGCCGACAGTCTTTTTACTAAAGCACGCGCTCGAGCTAGCTTGTTTGCTGCTTGGGCAAGAGAGGTGTTAATTTCTGCAGGTAGCCCTTGAGGAATAATCGAGCTGGCTATTCCTATTGCAAACAAAAAAGCATCTTTGATTGATAAATCTGCTTGAATCGCAATCGGTAGCAATGTTGCACAAAGAATAACGGTACCTCCTGTTACATATTTTGCGATAGTATTGATCTCTTTTTGTAGCGGACTGATATCTGATGCGGTATCTTGGCTAAGGCTGGCTATTCTACCAAGCTCGGTGTTCATCCCCGTACCGACCACAACCCCATAACCATTTCCTGTAGCAACTGTTGTTCCCATAAAACATAAATTATTTCGTCTGCCCAGAGTAGTGTTGACCGATATTGGATGCGTAAACTTTCGAGTCGGATTTGATTCGCCAGTTAAAGCAAAGTCATTTGTAGAAAGTTCTGTTTCTTCAAATAAACGAATATCCGCAGGTATAGAATCGCCTTCTTCTATGTAAATGATGTCGCCCGGAACGATTTCTGCAGAAGGAATTAGCCCTAGCTTATTGTCACGCATTACTTTGGCCTCTGGAACCACTAACTTAACCAGTGATTCCATAATCCTTTCTGCTTTGTATTCTTGAGTAAATCCGATAACGGTATTAAAAATAATCAATGCAAAAAGCACAAAGGCGGTTCTCTGATCGCCAATAAAGAAGGATATTAGGCTACTAGCCAACAGGAGTAAGATCATAAAATCAAGAAACTGCTTTAAGTATCGTATTCCCCATGATTGCCTGTGGACTTCGGATAACGCATTTTGTCCAAAATGTTGCAAGCGGTTATTAGCAATTACCTTGCTTAGACCCTTTTTTGTTGTTTGAAAATGCTTAAGAACTACCCCATAATCAACTCTATAAGGTGTAATTTGTTTAGTGTCTTTCATAATGCTTAAGCTAAGTATAAAACAAAACTGGCGTATACTGTAATTATGAAGGAGCAGAGCAGACGAAGAAAATTAGCAATCATTGATGGCAAGAGTGTTTTTTATAGGGGTTATTATGCTCTCTCTAACTTAAGCACTAAAGACGGAACACCTACTGGTGGTATTTTTGGCTTTGCCTCTATGGCACTAGAGGTTATTCGTAAGCTGAAGCCAGATTATGTTTGTGTAGCTTGGGATAAACCTAAAACAAACATCAGAAAACGATTAGAGATGTATCCAGAGTACAAGGCGGGTCGTAAGCCACCACCGCCAGACTTCTATGCCCAGATTCCGATTCTTCACGAGCTCCTAGAGGCATTCGGCTGGCCACTTTACGAGCTAGATGATTACGAGGCGGATGATATTATGGGATCTTTGGCGGTACAAGCAACCAAGCAAGACATTGAAACAATGCTAATAACTAGCGATCTGGATATGCTTCAACTAATTAACCTGCATGTTAGTGTTTATGCTCTTAAAAAGGGCTTGAGTAATATTGAGCTTTATCATCCAGAAAGCTTTTATCAGAAGTACGGCTTATTACCTGATCAGTTTCTTGATCTAAAGGCCCTAAAAGGAGATAGCTCGGATAACATACCGGGTGTTCCCGGTATAGGCGAAAAGGGAGCCATTGAGCTCTTAAAACAATATAAGACTCTTGATGGAATCTACGAAAATATTGAGTTAATTCGTGATAGTGTAAAAGCAAAGCTTGTCGCTGGTAAAGATATGGCTTATCTTAGCAAAAAGCTTGCCTCTATATGGCTGGATGCACCGCTTTCGCTTAATCTTGATGAAGTAGATGGGAGTAAATGCAGACCGGATGCGGTCAGAGAGATATTGCAGAGGCTAGAGTTTAAATCATTACTCCGTCTTAGTTCAGAAATATGGAACGGAGATATAGCACCACCGGCTACCCATCTACCAACAGGGTCAAATAATATCATAATTTCTGACGATAAAAGTTTAGCAGACCTAGATCTAAGTAAGTATAAAAAGGTAGTTGTTTATTCTAGGTGTCTCGGTAAGCATGGGCAGAAGCCATACGCATTAATAATTAGTCCTTCTAGCAAGATAACCTATACGCTTTTGTTGAGTAAGCTCAATCCCCAAAAGGTCAGGGAGGCTCTAAGCGATTTGCCTCCTGTCATCGGTTATGACTTGAAGGGAGATATCCAAGCTGGGTTGTCGCTCGGTGTTGAGATAAACAATATAGAACACGATGTCCTTGTTGGCTCATTCTTGATAAACAGTTTACGACGCGAGCAGACCCTTAGTGAATTAGTTGAGGCAGATTTAAGTTATAGCGTACAGCTAGACTCGCTAAGTAATGAAGAGCTGGTAGAGAGAGCAGGAGAAGTCACCAAGAGTATTTGGTTGCTTTACGAACTGCAACAAAAGCAATTGCAATCTATGCCACGAGTG
The DNA here is from genome assembly GCA_964565615.1 of uncultured Candidatus Saccharibacteria bacterium. Classification (GTDB taxonomy): domain Bacteria; phylum Patescibacteriota; class Saccharimonadia; order Saccharimonadales; family JAGQNJ01; genus HK-STAS-PATE-36. Next base: position 10,359 of record CAZMFO010000020.1, read on the forward strand.
GCGAAGTTGGCAAAAGATATAGAGTGGCCAGTTATTCCAGTATTGGCAAATATGGAATATATCGGCATAAAGTTAGACACTAAATACCTAGAAGCTTTTTCGGTAGAAATTGAAGATCAGATTTCTGATATTGAACAAACTATTTATGGTTTGGCAAATAAAGAGTTTAATATCGGCAGTCCGCTACAACTTGCCGAAGTGTTATTTGTCGATCTAAAATTGCCGACTCAAGGTATAAAAAGGGGTAAGACAGGTTTCTCTACTGCTATCAGTGAGCTAGATAAGTTACGAGGTAAACACGAGATTATTGATTTGATTGCTGACTATCGCGAGGTTACAAAACTTAAGAATACCTATATTGATACTTTACCAAAAATGGTAGATAAAAATAATCGCTTACACACTACTTTTGCTCTAACTGTGGCACAAACAGGTCGGTTAAGCTCTAACGACCCAAATTTGCAAAACATCCCAGTGCGTACCGAACTTGGTAATCGTATTAGGGAGGCTTTTATAGCAGAGGAAGGAAATGTCCTAGTAAGTGCAGATTATTCACAATTTGAGTTAAGATTGGCTTCGGTACTGGCTAACGATGAAGAGCTGATAAAAATGTTTAACCAAGGTGCCGATATTCATACCATAACTGCCTCGCAAATATATGGCCGTGAGCCAGAAGATGTGACCAAAACAATGCGACGAGATGCCAAGGTTGTTAATTTCGGTATTTTATATGGGATGAGTCCACATGGTTTAAGTATTGCCACTGGTATGTCTCGGGATCAGGCAACTCATTTTATTGATAAGTATTTTGAGCTTCGTAAGCCGTTACTTAAATATATGGACGACATTAAAGCAAGTGCCAAGAAGACCGGCTATGTTGAAACTATGTTTGGTAGAAGGCGACCAGTGCCAGATATTAACTCGAGTAATTTTTTGGTTCGGACATCAGCCGAGAGGGCGTCAATAAATATGCCTATTCAAGGAACAGAGGCAGATTTGATGAAAATGGCAATGGTGATGTTAGATAGCCGTTTAGATAGTGATTGTAGGCAATTGTTACAGATCCACGATTCTATATTGGTTGAGTGTCCAGAAAGAAAGGCAAAAAAGGTCGCCAAGATTTTAAAAGATACGATGGAAGGGGTTTATAATCTTCCTGTTAAGTTGATTGTTGATACAGCGATTGGCAAAACTTGGGGGGAGCTTTAATACAACAAAGGTTCTCTGCCGGCTAATTAGCTGGCAACTAGACTAACAACCCAGAAGTATATCATTAAACTGATGATGTCTTGGATCACTGTAACCAAGGGTTCTGCTCCTGTTGCTGGATCGGTTTTGAGTTTGTTTAGAGTAGCAGAGAGTATTAGGGCAAAAACAGTCGCACAAGTTATACTGGCAAACAACGCTACCCCAACAGCGATAGCTAGCTGATTTGTCTGAAGCCACGATTTGGTTACCAAACCGGTAATAATCCCAAAAATTGCCCCAATCATTAGTCCAAGAGACAGTTCTTTGATAATGTAGGTGCTAAATCGAGCTTGTTTCTTGCCTAGATTACGGATATAGATTGTGGCAGTCTGCGTACCTACCGCATCACTAACATAGACAATTAGTGGAATAAAAAAAGCTATCCTAGAGTCTAAAGACAGTATCTCCTCGTATCTAGATACAATTGTTGCTGTCCCCAAACTTAACAACAGACCAATAATTAGCCACGGTAGTCTAATTCTTAGTAAGAGTCCAACGCTTTCTGTGGCATCGTTGGCATAGATAATTCGCTTGTTTGCCATTAGTAGTATTATGACACAAGCACGATATTTGTAATAACTGTTGCACGAACTTGCGAAAAGTGATATAATATCGGTTATGAGACAGTTTATCGTGGTCGGAGCGGTTATCATTTTGATATTTGTGTCTGTTATTTGGCTATTTGCTCGTGGGGACAACAAGCCAAAGCAGGGATCTAAGGTAAGTACAGGCACGACGATTGTAGATTATGCTAATACCGATGTGGCAGTAAGGTTTACTGAAGAGGGTAAGATCAATGCCCGAGAAAATCATAGAGTTTTACAAATTACTGTCAGCCAGTCCGAAAGGACAATAACATTATTTGATGGTTTTCAGGGTAGTGTACTAAAAAATCAAACTTTTCTTAACGATCAAGACTCTTACAGAGCACTGTTGGCTGGTTTACAGAATAGTGGGTATACAAAGACTCAAATTGTTACAAAAAATGTTAACCCTATTGCATCGTGCCCAAATGGAAAGAGGTTTCGATACGATATTGTTGAGGGAGCCAATCTTAAACAGTCGCTTTGGTCATCAACTTGCTCCTCTACAAAAGGTACTTTTGCCGGAAGATCTAGCGAAGTGCAAACACTATTTCGTAATCAAATACCAGACTACAGCTCTTTTGTTAAAGGTGTTAACTTTTAGCAATTGCGACTCAATAGATCACTAGAGTTTACTTTACAATTTTAACAAACAACCTGTGCTTAGTATCTAGCTTTTGGCTTAGTTCGTAAAGTTCAAACCGTAGATTGGTGGCAATGGCCGAATTAGGCACGCCGATAGATATTCCATTTTTGGCAATATTCAGCTTGGGGGTTATCTCAAATCGATCTTGAACATACTTGCGAATTATTGAAAACTCAATTGGCTCTTTTTGTGAGCTTCGCTGTTTTAATAGATCGCCTAACATATCTGCCATACAGCTAGTATACAGTGTAGTAATATTTTATGTGCGATACAGTCAGCCAATAAATCCCTGATACAATAAACCTATGCCAGAGTTACCAGAGGTAGAGACAGTTAGAAGAGGGTTGGAGGAGCTTTTGCCGGGTCGCGAGATTCGCGAGGTAACGATAATATGGGAGAAGAGTCTTCAGGCCAGCCAAGCAGACATCAACAAATACATTATTGGTTCTAGTGTTCTATCGGTTGAGCGTCGAGGGAAGATGCTAGAGGTAAAACTTAGCTCTCAATATAGTTTAGTAGTCCATTTAAAGATGACTGGTCAATTGGTCTATCGGGGTAAGCAAAACTTTGGGGCAGGGCACCCGAACGATAGTTTAGTTGGTGAACTACCCGATCGGACAACCCGGATTATCTTTAGCTTTAAAGATGGGTCTAGGCTATTCTTTAATGATCAGCGAAAATTTGGCTGGATAAGATTGGTGCGAACCAATTTACTGGAGAGCCAACCTTATATTAAGAAGCTTGGCCCAGAACCGCTAGAGCCTTCATTTACGGCAGATGATTTTCTAGCTCGATTAAAGCGTCGCAACAATTCTGCCATAAAAGCGGTATTATTAGATCAATCTGTGGTAGTTGGAATTGGCAACATTTATGCTGATGAGTCATTATTTTTGGCAAAATTACACCCCAAAAAGCGGGTTAAAGATATTTCTAGAACAAAATTAATCGCATTATTTAAGGCAGTTAATACTGTTTTACAACAGGGTATTTCAAGCGGAGGATCAAGCGATAGGAATTATGTAGACGCTAGCGGAAACAAAGGACAATATTTAGATTTTGCCAAAGTATTTAGAAGAGAGGGAAAAATATGCTTTAATTGCGGAGCTACAATTATTAAAATTCGTGTTGCCGGAAGAGGTACCCACCTTTGTCCATATGAACAAAAATTACCAAAGGACTATAAATGATTTATTTTTTTACTGGAGCGAACGATTTCGCAATCAAGCAAAGGGTGGATTCTTTGGTAAATTCATTTTTAGCCGAACACGATAAACTGGCACTAGAAAGCTTGGTAGCGAGCGAAACAGAGCCTGGACTAATTATTGAAGCAGTTAGTGCTTTGCCGTTCTTGTATTCATCTAAAATGGTTATAGTCAGAGATGTTACCGATAAAGACTTAATAGCGAGACTTGTTGATCTAGATATCCCAGAACAAAATATAGTTATTGTAATTATTAAGCTTGATAAGCGTGCTGGTTATTATAAAAAGATAAAGTCGTTATCGGGTTTTGAGGTTTTTGAAAAGAGTCCCGCCCACAATATGTCACGATGGATTATGGATTATGCTAAGACTGAAGGGGGTAGTATTTCCTTATCAGACGCCAGATATCTAATTGATAGAGTTGGCGAAAACCAGATGATGCTAAAAAGCGAACTAGATAAGCTACTAACACACAGCCCATCAATTAAGAAGCAAGTGATCGATTTGTTGGTAGAGGCTCGCCCCCAAAGTACAAATTTTGATTTATTAAAGGCGGTTTTTCTTAAGCAAACTAGCAAAGTCAAACAATTATACAAAGAACAAAGGCTTCAAAAAGTTGAGCCACAGATGATAATTGGAGCAATTGGTTGGCAGTTACACTTGCTGGCGCTGGTTAAATCGGCAAAAAAGCTGTCTTCTTTTGAGATTGCTAAAACAGCAAAAGTTAAGTTGTATAGTGTAGAAAAATCTATGGAGCTAGCCAAAAATTTGTCTATGACCGATATAAAAAGGCTAGTTAAAGAAGCACACCAGCTAGATATAATGATTAAGTCAACTAATGTTAATGCCGATCAGGCAGTGTTGCTATTTTTAAACAGAATTACTTCTTAGTAGTTGTTTTTTTAGTAGTCGGCTTAGCCTTGGTAGCTGTTTTTGTTACTTTTTGTGTCGCTGATTTGCTAGTTGTTGACTTATTCTTGGCAGGTTTTTTGCTTGGAGAAGTAGCTGGCTTTACATTAGCATTTTGAGCAATTTTAGCTAGTTGAGCTTTTTTGCGAGCACCTTTGTTCTTATGAATAACACCTTTTTTTATGGCTTTATCTATATCGCTTTGGGCTTTTGCCAACAGCTTGGGAGCATCCTTTTTATTGCCCGAAATACTGGCAACCAGTGCCTTAATTGAGCTTTTGACGGACCGTTTTGTTTTGCGATTACGAATGGTTGCCTTATCGGCAACTTTAACACGCTTTTTTGCAGACTTAATGATTGGCATTACAGTTATTGTTCCTTCTCTAGTTAATTAATAATCTTTATTGTTTTTACTATAGCGTATAACCCCTGTTTTGTAAATACTATTTGTTTTAGGGTTCACTAAACTAAAACGGAACACCCGTATACTTAGGAGTGTAATAGCAACCAA
>CAZMFO010000021.1:0-12811 GCA_964565615.1 uncultured Candidatus Saccharibacteria bacterium
AGTTGGTTAGAGCGACGGTTTTGTAAACCGTAGGTCGTGGGTTCGAATCCCTCTGCCGGCTCCATTTACAATTTTAGATATACTGCGAGAATATCTAAAACGCCTGAGGCGAGTCAGGTAGGTGTTCTTTGGCTAACAGATTGTTAGTCAAATGCAGGGATAGTGAAGCGGTCAAACACGGCAGACTGTAAATCTGCTGGCTTATGCCTTCGGGGGTTCGAATCCCTCTCCCTGCACCAGATTAGGATTTTTTCCGGAATTGCCGCCCATTTGGGCGGTTTTTTCTCTGGCAGCGCGTAGCGCCTGCCAGCTGTTCGGAGGGGGGAGAGCGGAAATTAGGCGCGGCGAGAGCCGCGCTTTTTTGTTCTCTAAAAATAGGTTCAATCCTTCAATTTCAGCAAAAGCCTGTTTCATGGCGCTTGGCTCGGCACTTTTTGCAATTCTATTGAGGTCAGCAGCTTGATTTAGCCATTGGCGCATAGGTTCAACCCACGCATTGGCGGCAAGCGTTAGCTTGCCGATTTGTTCCTCTAGCGACTTCTTTTCGCTCATCAGCTCGGCTTGTTTGGCTTTGTAGGTCGCTTGGTCAATATCTTGGTCTAGGTAGCTGTCTAAAAGTCGCTGTAGCTTGCTCTGCAAGCTACTAATCGTGTTTTGCGCGTCAGCGATAAACACGCCAGAGCTTTGCTCTGCTTTCCTTTCGTCCTCGTTCAGTATTATATGCAACTCATCAGCCCACGACTTCGGCAGGGCGTAGCCCTGCAATATGTCCGATAATTGCGTCAGTAATTGCGGTTCGGTTATAGCTGGTTCGGTACATTTAATGATTTTGCTTTTGCGACTGCACCGATAATATACATATTCATGCACATTGCCATTTTTCTGGTGTTTTATCTTCTTTTCGGCAGTTATAGACATATTGCACGCGCCGCAAGTCAGTAAGCCACATAAGGCTTGCGGCGCGTTCTTGGTTTTACGAGTATAGCCGCGCCGCGCTAGCACCGTCTGTACTCGGTCATATAAACTTTTCTCAATTATTCCTTTATGTTTGCCCTCGTGTACCTCGCCAGCATAGTAAAAATGCCCGTAGTAGAATGGATTTTTCAACATGTGTTTTACTTGGTCTTTCGATAGCAACTTATTGCCCTTGGTTTTTATGCCTTTACTGGCAAGGAATGTAGCGATGTCCTCCAGTCGCTTGCTGCCAGTTGCGTACAGCTCAAATGCCGCCACGACATGCGGCGCAAGCCGCTTGTCGATCACGATACTTTTTGTCCGTACATCGTTAATATACCCGACAGGTGCTCTACTGGGGAACTCGCCGCGCCGTACCTTTTGCCGCAAACCCCGCTTTGTATTCTCGGACAGATTATCTACATAGTATTTGCTTTGACTAAATGCCATTGAGAGCATAAACTTGCCTTGACTGGTATTCTCAAACCAAAAGGTCGGGAACTTCAAGGCCTGCAAACGCATTTCATCTAGCAAGTAAATGATATGTCCACCGTCCACAGAGTTGCGGGCGAGCCTGTCGGGGTGCCATGACAATATGCCGTTGGCTCTGCCAGCCTCAATATCTTTCATCATGGCATTAAACTTTTTGCGCCCTGGAGTTTTTGCGGATTGTTTCTCGACAATAACGCCTGCAATTTTCATATTGTTGTCGGCGGCAAACTTGCGTAGCTCCACAATTTGCGCCTCAACACTCAATACTTGTTTGTCCTCTACGTCGGTGCTTTTACGTACATAGATGTAATACACAAGTTTTATATTTAGTAGTAATTCTTTCATTGTCGCCCCCTCAACTTAAATAGCCGCTCCGCTGGACACAATCTGGAAGAACCAAACTGTACGGAACGGCTATATAAGCCTACAAAATATAGCTCTTCTTTATTTGATTGTGTCCACTCTTATTTTACCATGAACACCGCCGCTTGCGGCGGTGACAAAAAAGCGCGGCTCTCGCCGCGCCTAATTTCCGCTCTCCCCCCTCCGAACAGCTGGCAGGCGCTACGCGCTGCCAGAGAAAAAACCGCCCAAATGGGCGGCAATTCCGGAAAAAATCCTAATCTGGTGCGATTTTACGCTGAAATCCGAACCCATTTCGCAGGCAAATGCTAATCTGAGCCGCGCCGCCTGTCCGCCGTGGGCGGACGCGCCCCACCAGCCGCCCCCTTTGCCTTTTTCTGAGATTTCCCCCCGCCGAATTTCTTTTTTTAGCTGAAAAGGGGTTGGCTGGTGGGTGCGGTGTCGCTATGCGACAAAATCACTAACAACTTCTGTTAGTTTATCCTCAAAACCTCTAAAACCATGCGAAGCACCGTCTATAACCGCAATTTGTGTGTTGTCGTTCTTGATTTTCTCAACACGCTCTAACCATCTGTCCATTGTGCCATCAATTTGAGTAATGCCAATATCTTCTGTTCCGTAAGGAATAAGCATTGGCAGACTTACTTTTCCAAGTAATACGCCGTCCTCACGCTCACCATAAATGTCCGCGGAACTACCAGCCTCGCAAATTGTCGGGTAAGTTTGCGCTGAAATGGGCGTTTTATCTAGCCAGCACCCCGCACTCACTAATTCTTGACCTTTGCTTTCAGCAATGAGTTGCCTTGCTCTTGCCAAATACTCTTGATGCTCTGGTTCGGTGTTCGCCCAGCCAGCCATATCGGTAGGCGCAAGCAAAACAACTTTTTCAATGCCAGAAATATCTTGCGTCAACACAAAGTTTACAACTTTGGTGCAACCGAGTGAGTGTCCTTGTAGGATAAACCGCGTTTTGCCGAGTGTTTTCAGATGATTTATCGCACCTTGAATATCGTGGACGCTTTCCTCAAAAATCTCAAAACAACTTCCGCCGCGTTTCCAGCCGTCATTTTGGCGAAAATCGCTGATTATACCGCGTCCGCGCGTATCAATCGTAAATAGCGAAATATCTTTTTGTTGATACATCTCGCGCAGATTGTCCAAAAAATAGTTTTCGTAACCATTTCCAGACATACCGTGTATGTGGACAACGGCAAGATCGCTGGCTTCATTGTTGAGCCAGCCTTGCAGCTCTACATTGTCGGTGGCGTTGAAACGGACAAAATCTATATTTGTCATAACTTAGTTTCCTCTGACAACTTAATGCGCACTTTCTCACTCATAACATTTGTACTAACATAGCCGAGCGCGTCAATATCTGGGTCATACAACTCAATCATATCTAAGTCGTTGCGAGGGAATACCCTCGCGCCTTTTACGGTTGCACCGTCAATCAGCGATTGTTTCAGTTTGTCGTACTCTGATTGCTCTAAATAAAAATCAACATCACCAACTTGTGCGCGGTAAATATCGGGCTTACGAATATACAAATGCGTATAGGTCGTTTCTGGCACATCATCTTGTGCGGGAATAACAATCGGTTCGTACAATTCAAAATACTTTTGGTTTGGGTCGTCTGACGGCTTGGCTATCTGTTTTCGTATCTCCACTAATCGGGTGTGCTCGTCATCATAGTGGCAAAATACACCCATATTACCAGCGTTTGGCAAATACTTGTTAAATGACTGCTTGCACAATTTATAACAGGCAAAATGAATATACTTTATTGCCTCTAATAGTTCGTCTTGGCTTTGAATAGGAGAAAATCTGTAGAGTTTCATATCTATATTTTAACAGATTTTGCTGTATTCTGCGGCTGCGCGCAAGCGCGTCGGCTATGCCGACTAAAGCCGCGCCGCCTCTACTGCTCCAGCAGTAGGCGAACCACCAGCCAACCCCTTTTCAGCTAAAAAAAGAAATTCGGCGGGGGGAAATCTCAGAAAAAGGCAAAGGGGGCGGCTGGTGGGGCGCGTCCGCCCACGGCGGACAGGCGGCGCGGCTCAGATTAGCATTTGCCTGCGAAATGGGTTCGGATTTCAGCGTAAAATCGCACCAAACACAAGCACTACGAAAGACTTCTTTGGAGGTTATTTGTTTGTTATAATTCAGATATGGAAAACCCGTTCCGTCGGAGTAAACGACTAAAACAACTTAACGTAGTTCAGGAAGTTGGTCGCGATCCTCTAAGAATCCCCCGGAGCACGCCAATTTGTGAATCCGTAGAGACCGCACTAAGACTATCTAAAGCAAAACGAGCACTAACCAAAGTACTCCCTCAGCCAATTCGAGACGTATATCCTACAACTCCTGATATACCCAAGCCAGTAAGCATAGAACAAACAATTGGTGCTATTGGAATAGAATCAGCGGTTAACACAATCGAATTATTGGAAACACTACCTGAAAACCAATCTAACCTAACTCAATCGGAATTGTCGCACATACCTATCGCTGAAAACTAGCTCTAATTTTTAGGTAATGCTGCACCAAACAATCATTGACTTCACTATAAATTATTCGTAAAATTTACGCACAACATTATGAACAATTTTCAAAACAACCTAGAATATAGTCGCGACAGCTGGCAAGAATCTGTCAAACATGATCGCATGCAATTTTTTACAAGCATTTTTTTATTGCCTCAGCGGGCATAACTCTTATTGGTGTAGGGATTGGAACAATGCTTAAGGGTGATTTGACCGAAGGGGTAAGCGAACTTGTATTCGGAGGCAGTATCGCTATTCCGTTTGCTAAAATAGGTTTTGAAGAAGTGAGAGACTATGCGGACTCAACTGCACAGTTAGCTGTCAGTGAGCTCGACTCGATAAACTCAAAGAAACCTAAGAACAAGAATAGTATTGCTACTTAATTATTTGGGTGTCGTACTCTTATGTAGATATGTAACGATAAGTCTATTGGAGACCAACCTTCGTTTTTCAATTTCGCCTGTCAGCTTCATACAAACCCATAAATCAAAACGAAGTACTGTGAGTCCAAAACAATATTCTCAAAATAAAATATGTTGTGAAATTGTTATTTTTGCTTAACCTGACGACTACTTATGGTTATAGTTAAACACTGGATGGAAACAAGTGGAAATAAAGAATGTTTTCGTGTTCAGATTTGCTCTGATGCAACATTTTTAGTTGCAGGCCAAGACCCCGACGATGCCAGACAGGTTGTAATAGATTATTGCAACGATAATCGGTTTTTGGGGCTTGATCCAGAAATGATGTTCCCGCACGCAATCGAAAGCACTACAGTCCCTGAGAAAGAAAGTCGGGCTTTAACAGTTTCGTCCCACCAACTTAGAACAGGAATGCCACTTTTGACAGTGTACAGAAGCCGATCAAAGAACGACGACTATCCGAATCCCGATGAGGTTGGACAAATACAAGTATTGCCAAATCAGCTAGCACTTTTTGGGGTAGATAGAAGTGTTAAGCTGGTGTCGTAAATCAAATGTCGAAATTTATTATGACATCTGTTAAAATCTAGTAGATATGCCGTTGTAGCTCAGTGGTAGAGCACTTCCATGGTAAGGAAGGGGTCTCGGGTTCAAGTCCCGACAACGGCTCCATTGAAATATACTGAGCAATCTGTTACAATTAACCAATGCCAAAATTGCTATACAAGTCAGAAGACGATAAAAAGTTGGATGGGGTTTGTGCCGGTCTTGCAGAATATTTTGATACTGACCCAACATTGCTTAGGGCAGTTTTTCCATTTCTGACAATCTTAACCGGTGTTTTCCCGGGTTTATTAGGGTACTTAGTATTATCAATCATTATGCCTAAGAAAAGTGAGGTAAAGACAAATGGCAAAAAAATCAGCAAAACGTAAGATTATTGGTTTAGTTTCTGAGGCTTCTGGTAACAGAAATTACTACACAAAGAAGAATCATCAAAATACTCCAGACAAGCTAGAACTAAAAAAGTACGATCCTAAACTCCGAAAGCACGTCTTGTTTGTTGAGACTAAGAAAAATCTAGGTCGCAACGAAGTAAAAGCCAAAAAACGATAGAAACCTAACGTTGGTTTTATTACAACACTTTTTTACATCTGTTATGCTTGACAATTAATTCATAACAGGTATGCTGGAATTTGTGTCTTTTTTTGTGAGGAAAATGTGCACAACGACCCCAAATGACAAATTTTTAACATTAGCGATCATACGAGGGTAATTACAATAAGGTATAAGGAGGAATATAATGCGTAAAACCGTGTTAGCGGGTTTGTTGGTGGCGGGTATAGTTCTGCTTGTTAATAAACCTACAGCAAATGCACAAGATGAAGGAGCAGGACAAAATCAAAATACAAACACAACATCACAACAAGTTATCGTAGAGGTAGAAAAAGGCGATAACCTATCAAAAATTGCCAATAAACATCAGACAACTTATGTCCGATTGTTTGATGCCAACGAGCATATTAAAGACCCCGACATAATTCATCCCGGAGAGAAAGTTAGAATCCCAGATCAGAGTGAGCAACTAGCCAGCAGGACAATACCGGCAGAAATAAAGCCAGTTGCGACAAATAAACCAAAAGCACAACAAGGAGTTAAATCAAGTCGGGCGATTACTAGAACGCCCAAGACAAGCTCAAAACCACAAAAAGCTCAATCTGTTCAGGTGGCGAGTGGTAGTGTTTGGGACGATTTAGCACGATGCGAATCGGGTGGCAACTGGGCGATAAATACAGGTAATGGCTACTATGGTGGGCTACAATTTACCGCCTCAACATGGAAGGCTGTCGGTGGTTCGGGCTTACCACACCAAAATAGTAAAGAAGAACAAATACACAGAGCACAAATACTTCAAGCTCGCAGTGGGTGGGGTCAATGGCCTGCCTGTACGAAAAAACTAGGATTGCGATAGCAATCACTGCAGACAATAAGAAAAGCCGAGTCGCTCACAAACTCGGCTATTTTCCTATTGATTAACATAAACATTGTTATTGTTGATATTTTGTTTATACTATAAGCATACCTACTTGAGGATTAACAATTGCGAAAAAAGTTACAAGATATCCGTTCTAAATTATGGCAGGCTAAACGACCTATTCTTATTTTGCTTATCGTCGGCGTCGTCGGGGCAGTATGGCTCTTGCTGACAAGCGCAGCGACTTATAGTGTTTCTCTTGAGCCAGAAGGTGGTAACTTATCAAATAGTTCAATGAAACAGCCGGCGTCTGACGCCTCAGGGGGGCATTATGTTAAATTTGGGCAGAGCACCCCCAGCACATTACCACCTATGCAGATTGGCTCTACTCTAAACAGACTAGGAGATCCAGACACAAGCGGTAAAATTAATGAAGCATCGGGTCTGGTTGTCTCGCGAAAGAACAATTCTGGGACAATTTTTTGGACTCATAATGACTCTGGGGGTAGAAATGAAATTTATGCCATTGCCCAAAATAAAAGCATACTGGCGACCGTTACTTTGTCTGGGGCACAAAATAACGATTGGGAAGACATAGCCATAGGACCCGGTCCAGATAGCAACAAAGATTACCTATATGTAGCAAACATAGGGTCATCGTCGTCTAACCCTAGAGAAATCTATCGTATTCAGGAGCCGTCGGTTAACATTAATCAGTCTGGTCAAAACATTACCATAGCCTCTAATCAGGTTGAGGTATTCCATTTTAATTCTCCGATAGATGACTCAGAAGGTTTCTTTGTTGACCCCATAACCGGGGACGGCTATTTGTTTCAAAAAATTGGTAGCAGTAGCTCTCGCCCCCGTAGCAGTACAGTCTATACTATACCCGCCTCTCAGTTTAGAAATGGCGGTGGCGCATTATCACCACAACTAGTCGCTACCATTACTACCATAAAAAACTCCGGAAACCCCGGTGGAATTACTGGGGCAGATATATCATCAGACGGAAAGTACTTCGTAATATGCAATTACGAGGAGCTATGGGGGTGGCCGGTAAATCGTTCGGCTGGAGAGACAGTATCAAGCTCTTTAATTAGGTACAGCGAGGGGCCATTTTATCGCAGGTTTGCCTCTGGATGGGGATCGGAATCCATTACATTTAGTGTTGATAGACAAAAGATATACACTCTTCCTGAAGGCGCTAGTGCAAATCTGGTTTCTGTAGATCTAACATACCAATAAGCACTAAGTTATACATATTTAATCAGAGGTTGGCCAAAATACTGATAAACAAAGTTTGCTATACTTAACACTATGAGCAAAAAATCACTCATTGTTGTTGTGGTAGTGTTGTTCGCTACTGTATTAGCAACAGCTTATTTTTTTCTAATTAAGTTGCGAACAAATGATGATTTATATTCTATTAGCTCGGTCGTAGAACAAAAAATAACTTTTTTGCGAGATGCAGTAAAATCTTCTGGCTTGGCTCCAGACACAGTCCAATCAGGAACCCAAAATGAATGCCGATCAGGCCTTAACACAAGAGATGGGAGCTTTCAGCAAAGCTATTCTTTTGCGGTACCTTTGGCAGGGAAAGATGCCTCTGATAAACTGGTAAAAATTCTGCAGGAGGAGCTTGCAAAAGATAAGTCGCTTAAGATAGAAGAACAAAAGGTGGTCGACCTAGCTGGTGTTAGCGATCTGCGCATAACAACCAAAGGTTATGTCATTAGGCTTACTCATAATATAGATGGGTCGGTCGCCACAGTTAGCGGAAGTACAGACTGCCTAAACCCCTAATAATTATCTTTGGGGCGTACAAGATCTAACAATTCTTTGTCAGGCTCATAATGTAGCGAATAACTTCTCTATTGATAGTATTTAACTATAGACTAATAATGCGATTACTGTTTATGTATAGTCTGCGATATAATACTTATGTAAATATGTCTAACTATAGAAGCGAGTCAGGTAATCAATTTATAAGTTCGTCATCTCAAGCAGACAGTATAAGTGGTGACAAAAATACAGAGAGCGCACAAACTACACAGTCTAGTTTAAAGAACATAGGGTGGTTAACATCCGTGTCCACTAATCAAGAATCTGAATCTAACTTATCAAGTCAGTCCAAAACATTGGAGAATGGCCAAACCAATGAGCACCCTTACCTAGGTCTATCAATGTCATCAACAATGTCGGCTGTAAATGAAGGTAATGTTAAACAATCAAGACTACCTGCTTGGTTGCGACTTAAATCGTTGCTTAGCAAGGGTAATAGTCAATCCCTAATAACCGAACAAAAAGGAGTGGGTGGCCGTAATCCCCTACGATTGGTTAATAACTTGCTGTTGGTTGTCCTAGTACTTATAAATGGTTATGTGATATTGACACCGCTACTGCCTCAAATACTTTATTCAGATACTATTAATACAGAGGAACGCAAGCAACTAGAGCAGGCTATTTTTAATGGCAGAAGTGTTTCAGATACTGTCGACGGACAAGACCCAAAAAGCCCCCTTAGCACAGCACAAAATATAGTTAACAGCGTTATCATACCTTCTTTAGTTCTTGATCAACCGATTATAGAAGGTCAAAATTCTGTTACAGCCTTAAGAAAAGGAGTATGGAGGTGGCCCGGTAGTAGCACTCCAGATAAAGGAGGCAACACCGTGCTAGCGGGTCATCGATTTACTTATAACAAACCGCAAGGTGCCTTTTATTTCTTAGACAAGGTAAAGATTAACGATATGGTTGGAGTTATTTGGGATAACAAAACATACTTGTATAAAATCATAGATGTTAAAACAGTTAGCACAAGCCAGACTGCTATTCTTGGCCCAACAGCATATCCAAGACTGACCCTATACACTTGCACACCTCTTTGGAACCCCAAAGATAGACTTGTTGTAGTAGGAGAGCTTCAGAAAGAGGTAAATTTATGAAGGAGAAACGCTTGTTTATAGTGTTATGCTTACTGATTGTTCTGAGCTTAATGCTTATGTGGTACATTTCTCAAAATGCTGTCAATACTCTAGATTCTTCTCTATAGTTACTGTGTCAATAGCTAGGGTAACAGTTATTTAGAACGACTGTTTCGGCGCGAGACAATAAAGAACGCAACTCCTCCAGAAATCAGCAAAATAGCTGTCAGTATACTAGCAACGAGTGCCTGCCCTGTATTAGCAAAAACTGTTGCTATCTTATTACTTGTTGGGGCTGGCGTAGCAGGAGGTGTTGTTGGATTATTAGTATTTGTTTGCGGATTTGGAGGATTTACGGGCGGGTTATTTTCTACAGGTTCTTCTACAGGATCATTAACACTTGCCACAGTAGTAAAGCCGAAATCTAAAGTATGATCATTAGCACCTGTCGCACCGGTAGCAAATGTTATTATTGCTGGGTTAGTGGCAGACAACTGCAGGCCACTACTCAATGGAATCGCACTAGAATCATTTTGACTACTTCCATAGTTTATCCTTGATTCAGGAGTGGTCAGTGAAAGACCTTGGAGTCGGTCCTGACTAGAGTAGTCAGACTCTGTTCTTAGCTCAAGGCGAAAGCCCTGAGTATTTGCAGTCAAGCTTGATATTCCGTACTTATGACTAGCGGAACTTTCAATTACGGCCCCGTTTTCATCCTGAGCCCGATTAGAGAACAAATAGTTGCCATTTTGATCTGTTATAGCGGTCGCCAATACTGTTCCATTGGCGTCAACTAAGGTAACAGTTACGCCGGGTATTACTGGTTCATTTGAATCTTGTATGCCGTTACTATTTATATCTTCCCATACCAAATTACCAACCTCTATTGGAGCAGAAGAACAAATTGCTATAACATCTCCTGTGCCATTTGCTTTACCAAAATATGGATTACCAACTGAATCTGGGTAGTTGCTTCGGAACAGCCTATAAGCATTGCTTTTTGTTCCGTCTTCGCTATTGTACCAACGCAATCCACCACTCCATGCACCCTCAATAATGCCATTCAATGGATTCATACTTGAACTGACAACAGTATCAAAGCCCGGTACTTGTGCTAAACTACCCTGTGCCCCCTCATCATGATAAATGGGGTTATTGTTGTCATCGGCAAAATAATCAAAGTTATAAAATTCGTAGTCGCCGGGTCCTTGAGGTAAGCCATTAACCACTGCATGAACGCCACTGCTTCCCGGACCCTTGCCATCACATAAACCAGCATTTTCTAAAACATATTTTCCTCCAACCAAACACGCTCTTAATATGTCGCCTGTGCTTGTTGCGGCATACAATGTCCCATCGCCGTTAGCGGTATTAAACGCCTGGTATCCCATTTGATCACCATATCGATCGCGAATACCTATTGTCATACTTCCATTAGAGCCAAATACTATATCCGATAACATTGGTTGAGGAGCAGTTAAGATCTTTAACCCGCTAGGCAACGGTGGCTTATCGTCATTAACGAGCGAGTCATTAAATGTGTCAATCCACGGGAGCCAATTTGCTCTGTGGGGGCAGCCAGTATCGTTATTGCCATTAGAGCAAGATCGCCCATAATTTAACGGAAACTCAATAGTTGGTACTGTAGAAAATTGCATCGTTGATGGGTTAAAGCTGTAGATATAAGCACGCAAATTGGCCAAATCTCTACTTGTTTGCGCCGAGCAAACCAGCCCTACATAACCAACACTCTGATAATAAGTTACAGCAAAGGGTCTCACATCATTTATTTCACATATTTGGTGTTGTCCAGAGGCACTACCCATTGGCAAAGCATCGACACCGCTGTTGGGCAACCCAAGAGGCAAGTCATAAGATGAGACCGAAGGAGTCGTATCTAGGTTGCTAATCTTATAAAGCTTACGGTCATTTAAATTTACTGTTACTAAAGAGTCGTTGCTTGAATTATTTAGATCTGGGATTAATGATAGTCCACCAAGGCTTCGTTTGCCAACAGCACTAAAAGAAAATTCGTCGCGAGCCCAGCAAAGATTAGAACTAACACTAGTTTGACCATCAACCGAATTACAGTTCGTATCGCTTATGGGATGTGGATTAGTGCCGGTGTTGGGTATTGTTGCTTTAAGAACTGGGCTTGTCGTTCCCGATCCGTTTGTTGGCACAGCGGATTCATAGATCGCACCAAGACCATCAGGACCAAAATCGGCATGACGCTTCATATACGCTCCACTAAAAACTGTATTTGACGATCGCCTATATGTCAGTCCCCAGACTGTGCCGGCCTGTCCTACCGTACCCATCTTCATAGGTGGGGTTGTTGTCCCTGTTATATTAAACGGAAACCCAACAATAGCATCTTTACCAGAGTTTTGGTTAGATATAGACCCAAAACTGTGACAAGAAGTGGCTAAACTAGGGTTATTCTGACAGAATTCATCTGGTCTATATACACCCAAGTTAGCAACTCCACCAGATGCCACAAATTGAGTAGTAGATTGATTGTCAGCTCCTAGTTGCGAAGGGTGTGTATCTGTTGGCAGGCTAGAAAATTCTACTCTATACCTAGAATCAGTACAACTGCCCATATCTAATGTGTACTCACCTAGAGAATTTGTAGTTTTTGTATCACATAATTGTCCGTCTGCACCAAAAGCTTTAACTACAACGCCTTCTATACCTCTCTCTGAAGCGACGGAAGGATTGATAGTCTGCCAATTTTCGCGCCTACCATTACCATTAAAATCATTAAATACAGCACCGCTAATATTTGAGCTATCTGCAAAACTACTTATTAAAACAACTACTCCACAAACGCCAAATATAAGCGCAATAAAACTGCCACGAATCAGATTGCGTTTTTTTACAGGTGCATTTTGATATTTATCCTTTAAAGAACCGACAATTTTTTTCATTAATCTTCAATCCTCCATACCCCTTAGTTGCCTTGTTAGACAAAATTGTCTACATATTATTCATACTACTTACGATTGAATAAAAATGCAATCAAGAATAAGAAATATAAAAGTAAATATTTTTTGTATTTAAGCACATTTCTGAAATACTATTCTGCCCATACTCAAATAGATCGTAGACACATCCAACTTGTAGAATAGGTTT
>CAZMFO010000022.1:0-12376 GCA_964565615.1 uncultured Candidatus Saccharibacteria bacterium
TGGCAAAAGATTTGATTACAAGATATTGTGAATTTGTTTTGCGGGGACTATATCTTAACTACTGGTAGTAACTTACTAGTTAGTGTTTTGGTTTTACTAACAAATGCATCATTGTTCATTTAATACTATTCCCCCTCTCTTTATAAGGTATGTTTCTCTTATCTCTCTTTAAGTACAAAGGTGCTATTAGCTTAAACTTATACTAATTATTAGCTTATGCTTATAACAATGAGTTTAGCATAACGGTTATTGTTGTCAAGAATAATATACAAGTTTAGGTTGGTGGGGTGCTGATAGGTGGTTTGGTTCTTGAAAGAATAGCACCCAAAGCATACACTTATAAGCAGTATGTTACAAAAATCAAAATTGGCAGTAAAATCTCTTTTTGGCTCAACGCCTATCGGAATTACCCTAGCTGATGTTAAGGATGCCAGACATTACATTAAGGACTACTGGAAGAAGCTAGAGCGCTTTCACCCCAAAGATGATGAGACCTTGCTGGGCTTACCCCGACCATACCTAGTTCCGGCATACGAAGAGGGGCACGCTTTTGATTTTAACGAAATGTACTATTGGGATAGTTATTTTATGGTGCAAGGAATGCTAGACGCCCCTCATCAATCTCTGGTAGAAGGAGTTCTAGAGAATCTAATTGCTTTACAAAAAAGGTTTAAGATAATCCCCAATGCTTCCAGAACCTATTTAATGGGGCGATCGCAACCACCGTTCTTGACTAGTTTTATTTTTGATGTCTATAATGCCTACAACCATAATTTAAAGTGGCTTAACGAGCATATAGAGTCAGCCAAAAACGAATATGCAACAGTTTGGATGGGTGTCGGCAAGCCAAACGAACGGCTTGTTTATGGAGGGCTAAGCCGTTATTACGATATTAACTATCTAAACGACCTAGCCGAAGCCGAAAGTGGCTGGGATATGACACCTCGTTTTGGACGCAAAGCTCTTAACTTTTTGCCAGTTGACTTAAACAGTTTATTGTACAAATATGAGGTAGATTTTGCTCAAGTTGCTCGGCTTAATGGCGACTTGTCAGAGGCACGAAAGTGGGAAAATCAAGCCCAGATTAGAAAAAACACGATGGACAGCTTGATGTGGAGTGACCTTAAGGGGCTTTATTACGATTATGACTATAAAAAAGAAAAGCGAGGCACGGTTAGTTCTTTAGCCAGTTACTTCCCAATGTGGGCAGGTATGGTAGATGAGACAAAAGCAAACAAGTTGGTTAGATCACTTAGGAGATTTGAAGAGCGAGGCGGATTGGCTACTACCGATGCTCAGACAATTGCGTTTAATCAGATAATTCCTGGAACCATTCCGACACAATGGGCACACCCTAACGGTTGGGCGCCTTTGCATTACATTGTTGTACAGGGTCTTGAAAGGTATGAATATTACGATGATGCCAAACGGATCGCTCTAAAATGGCTTAAAACTAACCTTGATTGGTTTAATAAGTACGGTGTTTTTCTTGAAAAGTACAATGTGGTTGATCCATCAAAGCCCCCTGCTAAAGGAGTTTACCCTAGTCAGACAGGTTTTGGTTGGACTAATGCAGTTTTTGAACGGTTTTGTCAGGATTATCTAGATGAACGATAAGTTACCTTGCCACGAAAAGGCAATTTACAAAACAAAATCAGAGGCAAATGCTTCAAGCCTCTTGGCGAATAACAAGCATAATGTCAGGCTAAAAAGCTACAAGTGTCCGTATTGTGGATTTTGGCATCTTTCCAGTAAGTGGGGTTAGTCATTAAAACATAGCCAATCAATAATGCAGATACTTTACTACGGCAAGACCTGTCGTTAAACATTGATTTTTCGGTAGTTTGTTATTAATTACCGGAAATGTCTAGTATAATATAGGTTAGCCACCATAAATTAGCGACTTGGTAATCGTTTAAAAAAAGTATTGAGTAAGCTCTTTGGCTAAAGATAGCACTTTACAATAAGGGGCGTGAATAAATTATGAACTACTACATCACAACATCAATTCCTTATGCTAACGGCGAGCCACATCTTGGGCACGCGTTAGAGTTTCTGTATGCCGATGTTTTAGCAAGACACGCACGATTGCAAAAAACTCCAACAATCTTTGCTACCGGCACAGACGAGCATGGGAGCAAGATTGCCGAAAAGGCCGAAGAACTTGGGATAACCCCAAAACAATTAGTAGATAGGAATAGTAGTAGGTTTAAGGAGTTGCAAAAAGCTCTTAACATCAGCAACGACCGGTTTATTCGTACAACAGACGAAGGTCATATTCAGCGCGCTCAAATAGTCTGGAGCAAGCTAAAAGATGATATTTATAAAGGCAGTTATGAAGGATGGTACTGCACAGGGTGCGAAACTTTTGTGCCCGATGCTACCGTTAAAGAGAACAATAACTGCTGTCCTGATCATAATCGTCCTTACGAGCGACTTAAGGAGGACAATTATTTCTTTAATTTATCAAAATATGCTGACCAAATTCGCCAGGCTATTGTTTCTAAGCAGTTTAGAGTGATCCCTAAAACAAGGCGAAACGAAATACTCCATATAATTAGCTCGGGGTTGGAGGATATTAGTATTTCTAGACCAAAAGATAAGATTTCTTGGGGTATTCCTGTTCCGGGTGACGATAGTCAGGTTATGTATGTTTGGTTTGAGGCATTGTTAAATTACATAACCGTTTTAGGCTACCCAGAAAACGATGATTTTGAAAAATATTGGCCAGCCAATGTTCAGGTTGTTGGCAAAGACATATTGAGGTTTCATTCAGCAATTTGGCCAGCAATTTTATTGGGGCTAGGATTATCGCTCCCAAAAACACTATATGTGCATGGATTTATTACCGTTAATGACAAAAAAATGAGTAAATCACTAGGTAATTATGTTGTGCCAGCCGAGATTTTAGATAAATACGATGCCGATGTCTTTAGATATTACTTTTTACGACATATTCCTAGCTATGGTGATGGCGATTTTTCGTGGAGTCGTCTAGAGGAGGTCTATAATAATGAGTTGGCAAACGAGCTTGGTAATGCCGTGCAACGCACTGCCTCTATGATAAATCGGTATGAGGATGGAGTTTTGGGTGATATTCCAAAAACAGAACACGACACCGGACAATACGAACAATTCTTAGATGATTGTCGCTTTGATAAAGCCCTAGAAGATGTTTGGGAAAGAGTGCGCAGTTTAAACCAGTACATTGAGGAGCAAAAACCTTGGGAAATTGCTAAAACTAAAGACAAACTGCATTTGCGTAATGTTTTGGCGTATCAAGTAGCATATTTAATTCAGATTGCCGATTTGCTAGAGCCTTTTATGCCAGCAACAGCTACCAAAATTCGCCATGTTTTTGCCGATGGTGTTATTCGACCAATTGAGGGCACTCTATTCCCTAAAGCGTCATAGTAAATACCGTTAGCTTAGGTTAAACTTAATGTTAATAAACCCTCGTTAACCAACAAAAATTTGATATTGGGGTATAATTTAGTAAGTAACTTAACGAGGGAAAATAGTTATTTGTAATGCCATAAACATAGAGGCTAAACTATGATTGAATATGTAGACACACATTGCCATATTCATTTTCCTGATTATGGGTTAGATACAAACGATGTCCTTAAAGAAGCACTAAAAGATGGTGTTACCAGAATGATTGCCGTTGGTTGCACTTTGCGTGATAGCAATCTAGGGGTGGAGTTGGCAAAAAAACATCGGAGCGTTTGGGCGAGTGTTGGAGTTCATCCTCACGAAGCTCAATTTTATGTAGAAGATACCAAAGCTTTGCAACAATTAAGAGAATTATCAACTCAAGATCGGGTAGTGGCGATTGGCGAAATAGGCCTAGATTATTATTACAACCATTCTAGTCAATCCGACCAAATTGCTATGCTCCGTTATCAACTAGAACTAGGGTTAGCAAACGACTTGCCCTTTATCTTTCATGTTCGAGAGGCTTTTGATGATTTTTTTAAGGTTTTTGATGAATACAATGGCATAAGAGGTGTTATACATAGCTTTACGGCTAATCCACAAACGCTAGAGCAATGCCTAAATCGGGGGCTGTATATTGGTTTAAATGGAATAATGACCTTTACGAAAGATAAAGATCAGTTAAAGTCGGCTAGTATTGTGCCTCAAAACAGATTATTACTAGAAACTGATGCTCCGTACTTGACCCCTGTTCCGTTTCGTGGTACAATCTGTCAGCCTATGTATGTAGTGAGTACGGCCCAGTTTTTAGCAAAATTGCGAGGAGAAAGCCTAGAAGATTTGGCTAAAAATACTACTCAGAATGCCATAGAGCTGTTTAAGTTATGATAATTCAAGATAACAAGCACGAACTACTAGCTAAAGAATCGTACTTTCCGCCTCCGATGGTTGATCGTTTTGCTGTGGTGAGAGGTGCCCTAGCTAAACTAGAGACCACTCTTTTGCCCCTAAAAGAGACTCTCGATGACGAGGCAAGAACTCAAGAACCCCTTAAAACAGAAGATTATCCGAGAGTCGATAGGCCAACTATTATCCCGGGCGAAAGCAACCCAACCCCTAGCAAGACAGAAGAACCTAGCACGGCAGAAGAAAAAGCTCGTCAATTAGTAAACGAGGCCCTCGCTGATGTTGCTTAAAAACCTATTCAACAACCTATTTCAAGTTGTGTCGGTTAATAAACAGCCCGCCCGTGAGGCTAAACTATACCGTGATTTAATGCGCCACGAATCTCGCATCGGCGGTACTGTTTTTGGACCGACTCCAGAAGGACGCCGACGAGAGTTTTTTTGTTTAGACGAACACACTTGGGTGTGGCACGAGGAATGGACAGATCAAACTGGCAAACATAAAGTTATAACCACACGGTACGACGTCCGACCAACAGGAGTACTAAAATCACAAAATGGCGGTTACTATCAACCAATAAGCGATAGCGAAGCACGGCGACTACTCCAAGCAGCTAGAGCATATAAGCAAAAAATCCAGCAAGAAATCTATACCTTTGCCTAAAGAAAGAGTAGTCTGTAGATATGGCTATTTATTTAGATTACGCCTCTACTACTCCTGTCGATCCTTTGGTAATGCAGGCTATGCAACCATATTATAGTGATAATTTTTACAATCCTTCGGCATTGTACTTGCCCGCTAAAGCTGTTCGTCAATCCATAGAACTGGCTCGCCGGGACATCGCTAAAATTGTTGGCGCCAAGCCAAGCGAGATAATCTTTACAGCTGGTGCAACAGAGGCAAACAACTTGGCAATTAATGGAGTTATGAGCTTGTTCTTAGGCAAAAGAATTGCGATTAGCTCGATAGAGCATGAGTCTGTAATAAAACCATCGCAAAACTATGAGTTCGATAGAGTAGCTGTTGATGCGTCGGGAATTATTGATCTTCAAGACCTTCGGAAAAAAATATCTGACGACACGGTTTTGGTGAGTATTATGCAGGCGAATAACGAGATTGGCACCGTTCAGCCTATTAAAGAAGTAGCCGAGATAATAAGCGAAATTAAGAAAAGTCGCACCAAAAACGGCAATGAGCTACCTCTGTACCTACATACAGATTCTGCACAGGCAACAAATTATTTAGATATTCATACCGATCGTTTGGGTGTTGATTTGATGAGTGTTAATGGTGGTAAGATTTATGGGCCTAAACAAATGGGGTTTTTGTATGTAAAAACAGGAACACGCATAGCAGGACAAATTTTAGGTGGGGGGCAAGAAAGAGGGCTAAGAGCTGGCACCGAAAACGTTGCTGGGATTATCGGTCTAGCTAAAGCCTTGCAAATCGCAACAAATGTGCGAAGTCAAGAAGCCAGACGACTCGGTCAGTTACGACAGATCTTCATTGAACAGCTTGAGCAAACAATACCCAGAGCACAAATAAACGGCAGTCTAAAACAACGCCTACCGAATAACATCCATCTGACAATTTCTGGTATTGATAATGAACGAGTAGTAATGGAGCTAGATGAGCTGGGTATTATGTGTGCGACTGGTTCTGCCTGTAGTGCTAGTAGCGACGAGCCCTCTCATATATTAAAAGCGATTGGATTAAGTGATGATCAAGCTCAAAGCAGTCTGCGGTTTACTATGGGGCGCGAGACAACCCAAAAGGATATTATTCGAACGGTGCAAGCTCTAAAAGATAGTTGCTAAACGCGACGCTAATGTTTATTATGTAAATAGATAAACAGGTGGATAAATCAAAAGTGGAACACTGGCAATTATTACTGATCGTTGGCACATTGATTATGACTATGTCAGCTTTTGGCTTAGTGGTTCATAAATTGAGCGTAGTTGGTCGTTCGGGTGGTTTTGAGCCACGAACAAATGCTAGCGATGCCGTTAATCTTGCTGTAAACCAGGCTTTTTCGGAGGATTTTCGGGAAGAACTGCGTCAACGAGCACGTCAGCAATTTGAGCAATTAATTCACGAGAATGCTATGTTTTTACAGCAAGATGTTCGTATTAGTGCCACCCAGCTAGAAGACTTTATGAAGAACGAGGTTGTTTCTACATTGCAACAAGAGCTTTCAAAACATCACGAGGCCATAGCCCAAACTAGGCAAATGTTGTCGGATTCGGTAACAAAAAGTCAGGCAGATTTACAGAACCAGATTGATATCGAAAAAGAAAGACGCATACAGCAACTTGATGGGCAAATTGCCGAAATCGTCAAGAAATATGTTACGACCGCTATCGGAGACATACTCACAACGGATCAGCAGGTTGCACTAGTAATTGACGGTCTAAATGCAAAAAAAGCAGATATCATTGAGGACATAAGACGTGTCTGATGTGTCCGAGCCACCTAAGTTATTAGTATTACCTGTTTTTATGGCGACTAAGGTTGATGTTCACAAAATGTTAACGGAACTACTGCAGATTGAAAAGTTCCTTGATGAAGCAAAAACGCGTCAGCCGGGAGCAAAACTTACTTTGCCTAAAACTACTGCTGATTTGGACAAGTTCGCTGATGCCAACGGACGTAATGTCTTAAATCATGACCATAGGGGCGAAATGGCTAGATTTTTACGCGCTGTTTACAAATATGCTCCCGAGATTGCAGTTATGGTCTCGCCAAACGCCGAAAAGCAGTTGATTGATAAAATTATTGAATGGTTTAGGCAAAATGTTCATGCCCAAACGCTAATCAGTCGTTCTGATCAAGCTAGATTGAACGGAGGAGCAATTATCCGAATAAAACATAAAAGTTACGACTTTAGCCTTAACTCAAGATTGGCAATTGCAGACTCCGTGCTTGCCAGCGGGCTATCTGGGCAAAAAGAACCAGTCGCTCAAAACCCTGCTAGATCTAGCTATTTTTAGTTAGGCTTACCTCTGTTATAATGAGATTTGTGAAAAGCAACAAGCAAACTGTCTATGTAGGCCTGAGTGGAGGTGTTGACTCTAGTGTATCGGCGTGTTTATTAAAAGAACAGGGTTTTAATGTTGTTGGCGTTTATATGAAGAACTGGACAAAAGATCTCCCGGGATTTGACTGTCCATGGAAGGAAGATTATCAAGACGCCAAAAGAGTGGCAGTGCAATTAAAGATAGAGTTTAAGGTTTTTGATTTTGAAGAACAGTACAAACAAAAGGTAGTAGATTATATGATAGACGAATATCGTGCTGGGAGAACACCAAATCCCGATATTATGTGCAATCAAGAGATAAAATTTAAATTGTTTATGGATACAGCATTAGCCGAGGGGGCAGATTTAGTGGCCACCGGACATTATGCCCAAACAAAAAACGGCAGACTATTGGTTGCCAAAGACGCTAACAAAGATCAAACTTATTTTTTGTATCGTGTTAGTAGTGAGGCGCTCAAGAAAACACTATTCCCTCTAGGAAAGCACACAAAGCCAGAGGTTCGACAGCTAGCGAAAAAATTTGGGCTAATAACAGCCAACAAAAAAGAGAGTATGGGAATTTGCTTTGTAGGCAAAGTGGGGATTAAGGAGTTTCTTAGCCAGTATGTCAAATCAGAACCGGGAAATATCATAGACGAATATCACAGAGTGGTCGGAAAGCACGAGGGGGCAATTTATTACACAATTGGGCAAAGGCACGGGTTAGATGTTGGTGGGGGTTTGCCCTATTATGTTGTCGGCAAAGATATGCAAAAAAATGAGGTTTGGGTTACAACAGATCTAAATGATCAACGCCTGTGGAGTGATACTCTTTATTTAACTGATGTTCATTGGATAAACGATACTCCTGCTAAAACAGACATATTAGTGCGCACTCGCCACCGTGCTCCACTAGTCCCTGCCACAATTATTAACAAAGAAAACACTGCTTTTTTAAGGTTAAAACTCAAAAACGAAATTCGTGCCTTGACCCCCGGCCAGTCGGCAGTTATCTATCAAAAAGATGAAGTACTTGGGGGTGGAATTATCATTTAAAAAATAACTAGCAATTATGTAGCTTTTAGGCTAGTATTAAGGTAAGCATTAAGAAACGGAGGGAATATGGGGATTGTAGATTCAATAAAAGGTTTGTTTGGCGGTGCAAAAAATACAGCAGGCACAGTTGCCGGTCAGGCTCAAGATGTTGCTAACAATGCGCTTAATACGGGCAAAGATATTGCCGGCGACGCAATTGATGTTGGCAAAGATATTGCTGGAGGTGTGGTAGATGCCTCTAAAAATGTTGGATCAGCCACTGCTGGAATTGTTGGAGATGTAGCTCAAACAACTGGTGATGTGGCCGGTAAGGTAGCTGACGGCGTGGGCAATGTAGCCAATACGGTAGGAGATGTGGCCGGTAATGTGGTAAGTGGAGCTGGCAATGTAGCTCAAGACATTGCTTCTGGTGCTGGCAAGGCAGTTGGTGGCGTTGCCAATAGTGTTGGGGATGTAGCACAGAATATCCAAGAAAAACTAGATAAATAACCTCTGTAATTTTACTCTTTTTTGTTATAATATCTTTAGATGAATGCACAGCAGATTAGGCGAGCTTATATTGAGTTTTTCAAAACACGAAGTCATAGCGTAATTCCTAGAGCTTTATTGGTTCCACAAAACGATCCAACAACATTGTTTACGGGTTCGGGAATGCAACCACTGATACCGTATCTGTTGGGCGAGGTTCACCAAGATGGCAATCGACTAGTTAATAGTCAAACTTGCTTGCGCGCCCAAGACATTGATGATATTGGCGACGATCGGCATACAACCTTTTTTGAAATGTTGGGCAACTGGAGTCTCGGGGATTATTTTAAAAAAGAACAGATAGCTTGGTTTTTTGAGTTTTTGGTTGATATTGTTGGTCTTGACCCAGAAAAGATATATGTAACTTGCTTTATTGGAGATCAAAAAAATGGCATCCCAAGAGATGACGAGTCAGCCTTAATTTGGCAGGAACTTTTTAAGAGCAAAGGCATAGAGGCCAAAATTGTTGAGATAGGTGGCCAAGCGGACGGAGATAAACGCGGTATTAATGCGGGTGAACGAATTTTCTTTTATGATGATGGCGAAAATTGGTGGTCTAGGGCTGGTGGTATAGCCCAGACACCTGTCGGTGATCCGTGCGGGCCAGACAGCGAGGTATTTTATGATTTTGGTGAATCTGCTCATAAGACAGGTTTCGGTAAACCGCACCCTGCAAGTGATTCTGGGCGATTTATAGAAATCGGCAATCAAGTTTTTATGCAGTACCAACGCACCGAGCAGGGTTTTAAAAAACTAGCTAAGCCCAATGTGGATTTTGGTGGTGGGTTAGAACGAATTGCACAGGCGTCTATTAACTCTTCTGATATGTTTAGAATTAGTTTGCTTTGGCCAATTATAGAAAAATTGCAAACGATTAGTGGCCAAAAATACGATTCTCATCGCCAAAGTATGCAAGTTATTGCCGATCATTTACGAGCATCTGTTTTTTTGGCAGTGGATGGGGTGTCCCCCAGTAATAAAGAGCAAGGTTATGTAATGCGACGGTTAATTAGGAGGGCGATGGTCAAGGCATTTGAGCTTGGGATAGAGCAGAACTTTTTGCAAGATGTCGTACCAGTTATAGCCGATATTTATCATCAAGACTATTTAGAAGTTGCCAATAACAGAGAAAAAATAATAGATACCCTAACTAAGGAAGAAAAGATCTTTAGGCAGACCCTAAAAAAAGGTATTCGCGAACTAACAAAATATACCACAGATGGTACTAGCAAAACACTACAGAAAGAAAAAGGCGGAGAAAGGCGATTTATAGTAACGGGCGAGGTGATATTTACTCTATATGATACTTACGGTTACCCTGTTGAACTTTCTACCGAGCTGATACCACAGCTGACTCACTCGGTACTAGCGACAAATTGGCGAGAAGAATTTGATAAAAATATGGAGCAACAGCGTCAACGCAGTCAAACGGCTAGCAAGGGTACTTTTAAGGGTGGCTTGGGTGGACAGACTCTCCAGCACAAGAAATATCACACTGCTACACATTTAATGTACCAGGCATTGCGCGATGTATTAGGAGAGCATATTATTCAACGAGGTAGTAACATTACCGAAGAACGCTTACGATTTGACTTTAGTCATCCAGAAAAAGTTACCAAGCAACAGCTTAAAGAGGTTGAGGATATAGTCAATAAACAAATCTCTAAAGACTTGCAAATAAGCTGGGCAGAATATCCGACTACAGAAGCAACTGGCAAGTTGGGTGCTCTTGGTCAATTCGGTGATAGGTACGGCGAAACGGTTAAGGTTTACAGTATGAAGGATCCAAAATCTCCACCAGATGAACGACCATTTAGTTTTGAAATTTGTGGTGGGCCCCATATTGATCATACCCTCCAGCTAAGGGAGGGCAACAAACAGTTTAAGATTATCAAAGAAGAATCTTCCTCGGCAGGAGTTCGTCGTATTAAAGCTGTTTTGCAGTAAAATCGCCTATTCAGAAACGACAACATTGAGTGATTGGAGCATTGCAATAAATTCTGTATCGTCGCTAATATCGGAGAACCTTGTGTTCCTTTGATTTGCCTTTGGGCTGGTTACCGATACATATATTTTGCTATCAGGATCATCAAGTTTGCCAACTATAGGGTAATAACCAATTTTGTTTGAGCAAACATCTTTGCCCGTATCTCCGACCTGCTTGTTTGCGATATCAAATTTAGAGGTGTCTATAGAGAGCCCGGTCTCTAAAAACTCTGGAGAAGTTGTCGTGTATTCAGAAAAGAATAAGTTAGGGGTTGCTGTTGGTATTTTTTGGGTTAGTGTAAAGGCATAATTATCTGCCGTACAAGCACCGCCCACCTCTGGCTTCCCTCTAAACACTAGGATATTGCCTAGTGTTGAAGTTATGGTTATACTTATTGCCCCAGACTCATTAGTGTTTTGAGTAACTAACCAAGTTGTCGGATGGGTAACTTCAACAGTAGTTACGCCCTCGGTAGCTTTAGTTAGCTTTTGTGCGGATTGTTGACTTTGTAACGGTGTTGGGTTTGTGTTTTGGTGTGTGGGTGTGCCATTTTGGTCGTTAGATAGTACAGACTTAACAACAAAAAGGGCTACAGCAGTTATTGCAAATGTAATAACAAGTACGATGGTTCCTATTAGTAGTTTGTTGTTTTTCTTGGAGGGAACACTTTGCGGTGGTTTATTAAATATGGGGTTATTTGGTGATTGAGAGATTTGCGAGGGTTGAGGAGCCTGATTGTTTGGTTCTGGCTGGCTTGAAGAAGCATCCATTTTTTTAGTATAGCACAAGCGTTTACCTTAATATAGGCGACCTAACTTCCCATAAGAGGGCTAAAAGTGCTATACTGTTGATAAACTTATGCTTAATAAATTGAAGAAAATTAAAGTTTTAAAACTGCCTAAAGTTAGCAACAAGGTTCCAAAACATAGGTCAGAACGCTATGTTGTTGGGCTAGATATTGGCACCGAATATGTTAAGGCTTTAGTTGCAAAGGTTGAGGGCAATCAAGCCGAGATAATTGGTATGGGTCGGGCTCATCAACAGCTTGGGGATATGCAAGCAGGGGCTATCGCCGATATTCAGGCAGTTGTTGCTAATTGCGATACAGCCTTAGCCGAAGCCGAACAACAGGCTGGATTAAGTGCTCGGACAGTTGTAATTGGAATAGCAGGAGAGCTGGTTAAGGGTACTACCACAACTGTTCGGTATCGCCGTCAACAACCAAATCGTGAGCTGACTTTTGAGGAAGTTACCAAGATTGTTAAGAAGGTACAAGAAAGAGCCGAGCAAAAAGCTAAGCAAAGCCTTGCTTGGGAATTAGGTGGTAAGTCTGTTGATATTAGGTTAGTAAACAGCGCTCTCGTCAGTATTGAGATAGACGGATACAAAATTACAAATCCTGTTGGCTTTCAGGGGCGTGATGTTGTGGTTCAGTTATACACGGC
>CAZMFO010000023.1:0-9159 GCA_964565615.1 uncultured Candidatus Saccharibacteria bacterium
CTCTGGCAAAAGATTTGATTACAAGATATTGTGAATTTGTTTTGCGGGGACTATAGTTGGTCGTCAAATGTTGCCTCTTTGCTCCCTGATTTGCTGTAGCCTGCTAGTTCCCACAATTTTACCGATTCTTGATCGGGGACATTAAAATGATTAATTAACATCAATAATATATCCTCGTCGGGTAAACGCTTGCCAGCCTCAATCTCTTGAAGCACTGCTACATCAACTTCTACAGCCCCACTTACTTCAAGTAAACTCTCTTTGGCGCGTTCGCGCAAAGTTTTTAGGCGTAAACCAATCGCTCTATGCGGTCTTGATTCTCTCATATACTAATATGTTACGCCGTAAATCATACTAAATGCAAGCAAAAGCGATTATAATATGCCTGTGATGAAGATCCATAGCAATGTCAGCCTAAAACAATACAGCACTATGAGGCTTGGCGGTTTAGCCCGCTACCTAACTATCGTTAATTCTACTGTGGAGCTAACCGAAGCTCTAACTTGGGCAGAACGGCAAGACTTACAGGTTATTGTTATCGGCTCTGGTAGCAATATCGTCTGGAAAGATAGTGGTTTTGGTGGCTTGGTGATAGTCAACCAAATTCTTGGATGGCAAATCCGTGAGATTGGAGGCACAGATTCGGCATTGTTTACCATAGGAGCTGGCGAAAACTGGGATAACACTGTAGAGCAGACAGTTAAGCTAGGCTATAGCGGACTAGAAAACTTATCACTTATACCGGGAACAGTAGGTGCCGGGCCCGTCCAAAATATTGGTGCTTACGGAGCAGAAATTAAAGATACTTTGGTTTCTGTGCGTGTTTACGACAGGCACCAGCACAAATTTACTACCCTCACCAACCGTCAATGCCAGTTTAGCTACCGAGATAGTTGTTTTAAGTCATCTCACAAAAATCGTTATATTATTGTTGCTGTTACTCTAAAATTACATAAACAAAACCAAAAACCACCTTTTTACGACAGTCTTCAAAAGTACCTTGATGATAAAAAGATTACATCTTATACACCAATAAATATCCGGCTAGCCATTATTGCTATCCGTAAAAGCAAACTACCAGACCCAACTAAAGTTGCCAATAACGGCTCTTTTTTTGCCAACCCAATAATCAGTATTGCCCAAGCCGACAAACTTCTAGCTAAGTATCCCAATGCTCCGTACTGGAAAGTTGATAAAAAAATCAAGCTATCATCTGCTTGGCTGATTGAACAAGCAGGTTACAAAAGAGGGCATAAAGATATCGAAACCGGAATGGCCTTATGGAAGGACCAAGCCCTAGTTTTAGTCAACGAAAAGGCACAATCTACAAACGACTTGTTAATTTTTAAACAAAAGATAACTACTGCCGTAGAGGACAAATTTGGTATTTTGCTCCAGCAAGAACCAGAGCTAATCTAGCTACAGGTCGCTAGGCAAGGGAAATTGCTTAGCAAAATTAGCTACTTCTTGCTTTAGATTAGTAAGCTTTTTTGTGTCATTTTTTTGATTAATTGCCTGATTCATCCACTTGGCGATAATCACCATATCAGCCTCTTTTAAGCCCCGTGTTGTAATAGCAGGTGTTCCAATTCGTAGTCCACTTGGCCTAAATGGTGGTAATGTATCGTTAGGTATGGCGTTACAGTTAGCAGTTAAACCAATGGCATCAAATATATCTTGGGCTTGGCGACCATCTATCTTAAAGCTAGTCATCATATCAATTTGTATCAAATGATTATCTGTACCATTTGTTACTAGCTTAAATCCTTGCCCTATTAGTTCGTCTGCTAGTCTTTTAGCATTAAGTAATATCTGCCTTGCATACTCTTGAAACTCTGGCTTTTGAGCCTCACCAAAAGCAACCGCCTTACCGGCAATTGTATGCATATGTGGGCCACCCTGAAAACCCGGAAACACCTCGCGATCAATTAATGTTGGTAAGTTTTCTATCGATTTTTCGGGCTTTTTTAAAGGATTGCCGACCTTACCCCGACTCAAGATCAAGCCACCTCTAGGGCCACGCAAGGTTTTATGTGTGGTGCTGGTAATAATATGAAAACCAAAGTCAAAAGGATTTGGCAGAGCCTTGCCAGCAATCAACCCAGCAATATGTGCCATATCAGCCATCAAAACGGCACCAACCTCCATACCTATTTCGGCAAACTTGGCATAATCTAAATTACGAGGATACCCACTAAAACCCGCTAGAATTATCTTGGGCTTTTCTTTTATTGCGACATCACGCATTGCCCCATAATCAATCTCACCTGTTTCAATATCTTTAATCCCATAACGAACAAAATTATACAGTTTAGCACTACTAGTAACCGGATGCCCGTGAGTCAAGTGTCCACCCTGATCCAACTGCATTGCCATTACTGTATCGCCCGGATCCAACCAAGATTGATAAACGGCTATATTTGCTGGTGCGCCACTATGTGGCTGAACATTCGCATGATCAGCATTAAATAACACCTTAGCTCTGTCTATAGCCAGTTGCTCTATCTTATCTGTGAATTCTTGCCCACCATAATACCGCTTGCCGGGATAGCCCTCGGAGTATTTATTTGTTAATACACTACCAAGAGCATCCAACACATCCCGACTAACATAATTTTCTGATGGTATTAATTCTAATCCTGTTCGTTGTCTATTTTCCTCGTTCTTAATAGCTTGCGCAATCTTTGTATCCTTCATAATCTCTCCTTTTAAACTTACTAACGATCAATTTTTGCTTGCGCTAAATCATAGCTTTATTGTACTGTATTTACAGATTAACGAGAAATAAAATATTTCACCCATATATCTTTGATGATATAATAGCTAGAATATGCAATCAAATAATCAAAAGATTGGTCAGATGATTTCTCAAATACGACAAGAACGAGGCCTAACACAGGCAGAATTTGCCAAACAATTAAAAACCAGTCAGTCAGCAGTAAACCGCATAGAACGAGGCGGGCAAAACCTGAGCTTGGATTATCTTGCCCGCATTAGCGATGTCTTAAATAAGCCTCTCATTAACATTTCAAGTGGAGCGATTAACCTACGAGTTGAGGGTGGACACGAGTTACACGGCGAGATTACCGTAAAAAGCTCAAAAAATGCTACCGTTGCCCTACTTTGTGCCAGCCTGCTCAACAAAGGCACAACAAAGCTAAAAAATGCCCCCAAAATAGAGGAGGTCAGCCGAATTATTGAAGTTCTGAGGAGCATAGGAGTCGCAGTCCGCTGGACTGGTAGCGACATAGAGATTAAACCACCCGAAAAGCTAAACATAATCAACATTGATCATTCTGCCTCACGACGCACCCGGAGTGTCATTATGCTTATGGGGCCACTAATTCATCTTTTGGATAAGTTTAAAATACCTTATGCTGGCGGTTGCGAGCTAGGTAAGCGCACCGTACTTCCTCACCTTTATGCACTTGAAGAATTTGGCGTTAATGTTAATACAAAAACAGGATCTTACGAAGTATCGGTCAATAAAAAACAACCTTCTAAACCCATAGTGCTTTATGAATCGGGCGATACAACAACAGAAAATATCCTTATGGCGGCTTCTCGTTTTGAGGGCGAAACAATTATCAAAATGGCTAGTGCAAATTATATGGTGCAAGATATCTGCTTCTTCTTAAAACGCCTAGGGGTTAAGATTGATGGCATCGGCACCACTACATTACGAATCAGGGGTCTAAAAAATATCAAAAAAAATGTTACCTACTGTCCTAGCGAAGACCCAGTAGAGGCTATGACCTTTATTACGGCTGGAGTAGTCACAAACTCTTCTATTACCGTCAAGCGTGTGCCTATTGATTTTCTAGAGCTTGAGCTACTTAAGTTACAAAAAATGGGGCTCAAGTTTGACCAATCTAAAACCTACAAAGCCAACAACAACCAAACCGACCTTGTAGATATAAAAATTCACAAGCATAATGGCCAGCTAACCGCTCCAGCAGAAAAACTCTATGGTCGCCCCTTTCCCGGTCTAAATATAGACCACCTGCCCTATTTTGTACCGATAGTCGCCGTAGCCAATGGTCGTAGTCTGATTCATGACTGGGTATACGAAGATAGAGCCTTGATGTTTACCGAAATGAAAAAAATAGGAGTCAAGCTCGAGCTAGCCGACCCTCATCGGCTTTATGTAGAGGGTCCGACAAAATTTAAACCGGCCGATCTTGTTGCTCCAAGCGGTATTCGTCCGGCAGTAATCATACTTATCGGAATGCTGGCAAGTAACGGTGTGAGCATATTGCGTAATGTTTACACAATTAATCGGGGTTACGAAGATTTAGCCGAGCGGTTTAACTCACTTGGCGCCCGTATTTCAATTATGCACGAGCTATAATTAGGCAGAAGAAGCACGAGCAGGAGATGTCCATGCTCCCCCTGTTTGCACCTTACGGAATACTTTTTTGTTGTCTTTGATGCATCGCAAGATTGCTACCAACTGGACGGCATTCATAACATAAAAACAAAAGTACATTAAAGGAGCATACAAACTCAAACGCACTTTGCTTTTTGGCAATAAGTATTCGTCTGGCCAAAGGTTCCACAATAGATACAAAGTAATCGTAATATAAGCCCCTAGCAAGGAGTAGGGATTTTTGTAGATAATGCTCAAATAGGTAACATAAATTAGTAATACGGGCTCTACTAGCAAAATGAGTTCACTCAAAATTGCTACCGGTAATCTATAAAAAGTCAATGTACGGCTGTACTTAGAGTTTAAGTTACCCACCATAGAGCTATGCTTAATGAGATTCTGCAACATTCCTAGCTTCCAGCGGTACCTTTGTTTAAATAACGCCCTGTAGCTTTGTACACCTTCGGTAAGTGCTAAAACATCAGAAGCATAGATAATCTTCTGGTGCAGATTGCCCTTAGAGACCAACTTCATACTTAGCCCAATGTCTTCTGTTTGAGTATCAGTATCATAAAAATCCACCTCCCTAACGACATCCATACGATAAGTTGACGCTACGCCACCGATGATAAACTCACTATTCGTTACAGTGTAGAACTTCTTGCTTCTATAGCCTATCATATGCTCAAATTTCTGTAACAGACCAAGCATAGTCCCGTTATCAAGCACTCTAACATTGGCCGCCATACCAACGACATTTGGATCATCAAAATGCTTTACTGCATTATTAATTGATCGTCGCGCCAATAAAGAATCGGCATCCAAAGTCATTAACAGATCACCTCTTGCTAGCGTTCGTAGGGCGTGGTTCATTGCTTCGCCCTTACCTACATTTTTCTTCATACGGACAAGTTCTATGTTCATATGAGGGTGTTCATTGATGTAGCGCCAAACTAAACCACGCGTATTATCTGTAGAGGCATCATCAACAACCAAAATCTGTAATTTCCGATATGTATTTTTACGGACAGACTCAAGCGTCCTAACAACCCCCGCCTCTTCGTTATGGGCAGGTATTACCAATGTTACTAAAGGCCTCAACCCTTTTTGGATTTTTTTGGGTTTGCTCTTTTTAAGTGCTTCTTTTATATCATAAATGTTTGCACCAGCGATATAGAACCCAAAATGAACAGTATTGAGTATTGCGATAAAAGCAAAGATATAAAACAAAATGTCTTTATACATTACTGACCTCTACTAACTTGAAAATAAACAAAGTGCGGTTTTGAAAATTTGCACCCGAACAAGTTTGCAAAGTAAGAATTGGCTCTCCTTCATAAAACAAAATACTACTATCACTAGGATTTGTAGTATAAGACCGCTCTAACCTATAAATATACTTTTGGTTGTTGTCGGTTATTACATTAGCGATACTGCCCGACTTAATTTTAAGCAACCGCGAAAAGACATTTGATCGGTTGTGTCCATAGATAAAAGTGTTTCCCCCCTTAGTGTTTGGACGATCAGTCATAACGGCGTAATATGCCTTGTCTCTACTGATTGTCCACTTTTTTGTTGAAGCATTGTAATAACCCTTGTCCACAGCAATATCTATTCCGGCGTCATTAACCACAACCCTAGTCGGGTAGCCCGGCGCAACTGACGCATTGTCTGAGCTTGCCGATGAGGCACCCTCCTTATTTACTTGGCTACCGCTATCTTGCTTACTAGCCTCTGCCGAAGTGGGTACATATTGATACTCTTCGTTAATGTAGCTGTTTCGCATCAATACAAAAGAGCCAGCCAACACCATAACAAGCCCCAAAAGTACACCCAAAATTAATAATCGATTTTTCATAAAAACAAAAGGGTAGCAACATTCCATTACTACCCTCCCCTGTCTTAACTCTTAACGAGTCTTGTTTACTGCAAAACGAGCAATTGTTGAAACAACAATTACGACGCCCACAGTAATACTGATTACTGCAATTGCAGTTAGTATTCGGCTACCGCCGGTATTTGGTAGAACAACACTACCAGCCACTACAGCGCCAGCACCTTTACCACCTTCGTACATAATGTCTCTCCTTTACTTGTTAAGACAGGTGAGAATATATTTAGCCATCAAAAAGAGGGCCAAACGACCCTCACGCTTGTACGACAACTATTTTACTATGTTTGTGTAGTTTTGTAAACTATATTTTATGATAATTTCTGCTTATGCCTGTACAACTTTAACATTATCTAGATAGGCTTCCGTTCCCGAACCTTTTGTAACAATAGTTTGTAAACTGGCCAAGCTCACATTAACAGAGGTAGGAGTATAATTAAACGCTACTCTACTGAACCCCACGCTCCGTACTGTAAACAAGTACTGCCCACTTATCCAGTTGCCATTCGTGTCATATTCGTCAATATAAAAGCCAATCTCTCCACTACTACTAATCGCCTGCACATTAAGATCGGCACTAACTTTATGTGTCTTAGAGCTTACTACGCTAACTTTTGGAGCAAATAAATGAACGCTCTTGTTTGATACATTTGTTAGCTTTGCAGAATTCTTAATCGTCGGGGTTGTTCCGTGATTAGCGACATCAAGCGAGATAGCGGGGTTATCGACAGTCCAGCCACTCAATCCTTGCTCAAAATCACCATTAACAATCAGGTTGATTGGCTCTGGTTCTGGAGCTGGCCCACTCACCACCTCAAACCAACGAATAGTATCAATATAGACAATTGTACCGACATTATTTGTAATGATTATCTGTAGTCGTGCTTTTGCAACTAAAACAGAGGTCGCCGAATAGGCAAAGGACAAATCTTTAACATACCATTTGTCAATAGTTTGCTTGTACTGCCCGCTTATCCAGTTGCCACTAGTGTCGTATTCGTCAATATAAAAGCCAACCGAACCATTTTGAACAGCGCTCAAATTAATGTACCCCTTTACGACATACTGGCTGGCTGGTTTAACATTAACGGTAGGTGCAAAAATATGAACGGTTTTGTTGGCATTAGAAGTAGCCTTGATTGACTTTTTTGGCTCTGGGGCATTGCCCTTTGAGGTAGTGTCAACTTTTACGGCTGTTGGCTCATCTGTAGTCCAACCACCGCCCAAAGTGCTTCCTGTAACTGGCTCGCTAACTTTGTTATCAACTACATCCGCTTTAACTGTCCCTTTGCTCATATTTGTAGTTTTTATGTTACGAACTTTTACATAGTTTGCTATCTCGGCTAAATCTGTCGCACTGTACTGATAATCACTAAGTGAGGTGGCTGGCTGATCCTCAATATCGTGAAACACCAATATCAACCAAGCATTATCGGCAACGGCTTTATCAATATATCCCTTAACAGTCTCTACGCTAACACCAGCCTGAACCTGTTGAACCCGCAACATATAGTCGTTGTATGGCCAAATGTTATATCCTGTGTCATGAAAAGGTCGATGATTATCATAATGCTTGGCAATGCGTTCAAGCACTTTTTGGTCATAATCACCAAAGGGCGTTGCAAAAGAGGTCGCCTTAATGCCATGTTTTTTTAGTTCTTTTTTGCTGTTGGCTAGCTCTTTTTCTACCTTTGAGGCACTAATTTCTGATAGTAAGGGGTGCGATACGCTGTGCGAGCCAATCTCCCATCCGTAACTATTTTGTAAAGCCTTGATTTGATCCCATGTCATATACTTTATACCGGGGTCTGCATTACAGTCATTTGGCACAACCACAATCCCTACACAACTTGTTACAACATAGCTCGTACCGGTTATGTCATACTGTGCGAGCAACGGAGCAACAATGCTAATATCACTTTCTCCACCATCGTCAAAAGTAAAAGAAATCTGTGCTTGCGGAGTTGGGTTCTGGACACTAGCCGACACCAGAGGGCTTTTAATAAAACTGGCAACTATCATTGCCAAGACAGAAACTGCAAAAAATCTAGTTTTTTGGACAAAAGACTTAAACATACTCAACCTTTGCCCCACCACGATTAGTTAATAGTCTAATGATACTATCTTTTGTTAGTTTGTCAATAGTCGTTTACAGTACACCCTTGGTCTAGCCGTTCTGCGCTAACAATGACTCGCTTACCATACGCTTGAGTCAATATGTTAAGATTACTTGTCTTTCTTTTTGTCTGCTCGGTCTAGTTTTAACCCATGCACGGCAAAGTAAACAACACCTGCAACTGCAAGCAAAGTAATTGCCGAGTTTAATATGTTTCCCCAGCCAAAAACCAGTCTTTCACCACCACGATTAACTACACTCTGGATTGATGATAAATCCGTACCGCCAAGAATTAATCCCACTAGCGGATTGATTAAATTATCTACGATTGACTTTACCGTGTTGCCTGCAGCGGTACCAATCGCTAAACCAACCGCCAAGCCAACTACACCTTGCTCTCGTACAAATGTCATAAACCCTTTAATTTGCTTGTTCATAGCACAACCTCCTTTAGTTTATGTATTTTGTATACACCTTTTTTTAAACAAAATCAAACTTTTACCCCACCCCTGTATTCGGGGCGCCTACGGCTTGGGTGGCTAGGCCTACGGGGTCTACTATGGTGCCGTTGATGCCGTTGAGGGTATTGTCTAGACACATCCTCCTTTAGTTTATGCTTTTTTGTCAATACCATTTTATAAAAACCCCTACTACACCACATTTTCTTATTTTAGGAGGACAGTCCTCCTAAAATAGATTTTAATGGTTTTATTTACCTTTACTTTAATCCTGTATTCGGGGCGCCGACTGCTTGGGTGGCTAGGCCTACGGGGTCTACTATGG
>CAZMFO010000024.1:0-8854 GCA_964565615.1 uncultured Candidatus Saccharibacteria bacterium
TCGAACCTCATATTAAAATCCAAAACGGCGCAGCCTACGGCTGCCCCAAATGCAGCTCACCCCCCTGAAAACATTTGGCTTTTGCTCCGCAAAACCAAAGAAAAAAGGGCGCTTTCGCGCCCGATTTCCGAAAATTGTCCTAAATTGGCTCGTTTTTACAACGAAGCTCGAACCTATTTCCAGCAAAATGCGTAAGCTCAGCCCCGCCGCCTGTTCCAGCAAAGCTGGAACGCGCTCCGCCAGAAAAACCCTTTGCATATTTTTGAGATTTCCCCCGCCGAGATTTTTTTTGGATTTGGAAAAGGGTTTTTCTGGTTCGGGTCGCCTGCTGCTTTGACCACTTTGCGACTACTTCAATACTCTAATTTTCTTGAAGTTCTTACCGTTAATGCCAAGCTCTACATCTTGGAAGTCAAAAGCCGTTGTATTAAGTTGATTTGGAGATAAAATAATTTGTCGAAAACTATTGTCTTTAGGTTTTAAGACGCCAACACCAATCCAAAACTTCATAATACTATCTTTAGTTGTGCCGACAGACAACATACCATTAAAAGGTGTGGTCATTATGTTTAGTTTATCTGGCTGGCGGTAATAAGGTCGTCTTCCAGTAACCTGTGCGTAACCATCGTGCATAAGTTGAACTTTCTCACGCCATTGTGGGTCTGCTTCTGGTTCGGGTCGCGTTTCGGCAAAAGCCGAAACAGTCGGCGTGGCTCGGAGCGGCAAAGCCGCTATGTGTCGTAAGCGACCATTAAACATATGAAAATCTGTTATAATTTCAAATATGAAAAGTGTAAATCTTGATGCACTCAAACAGTTTTTAATGCGAGCAAATATGCCCCATGCCACAGGAACAGCAAAGACTATTAAGGAGGCGGACGGCTCGCGGACTATTGAGTATAGTGAGGGTGATTATCGTATGCACGATAACTTCTTTGGCGGCGAGCCATACGGTGGGCGTTTGGTGGTTTTTTACAAAGACCAACCTTTATTCCTTGAGGTTTACTACGGGCGGACAAGCCGTCCGGCAGACCCAGTTTATAACTTTCTTCGTGAGGCACTACAACACCCAGGCGAGGACAACCCTTTTCGTGGCCCTGCAGAGTATAAAAAAGACAATCTGATTTACAAAAGCACCACCGAGGGCGATGTTGCTAATCACACCGTCAAGGAATACATCTATGACGGCGATGAGGAGATTTATTGGGCGGTCGTTATCGGTGGTTTAGTAGACCAAAACGCACGAGGGGCGATGTAGTTATGACCTACAAAGGTACGATAGTTGAAGAAAGTCTGATAGACAACCGTTTGCTAAACGGTTTCAAGATAACTAACTTTCGTATTTCTAGTGCCGAAAAACCAGAAGATCGCTGGCACTTGTACCAAGTTGAGACAACGCCAGAGCAAACAAACGAACTCGCCAGTCAGTTGAAGTCGACTGGCTGGTATGCGCATTTCTGGCAAGGCGATAATGTGATAGTTGTTTACCCTAACAAGATGTTTGATATTATCTACTCTGATAAAAGCACCTGGAAAGACGCAATCGCATACGGTCAAAGCATTGGTATACCGCTTGAACAGTTAGATTTTAAGATTGACGAATATGAGGAATAATTTATGACCTTACGACCCAAAGAACTAACCACAGCACAAACATACGACCAATCTGCGCAGACATGGTCAGGTGTCCATAACTCAAAAGGTTTCTGGGCAACGGAAATGGAAAACTTTCACCGTCTTTTGCCAAGCGGCAAGATTTTAGAAATCGGTTCTGGTGGCGGTAGAGATGCAAAAGAACTTGTTGAACTCGGCTATGAATACGTTGGCACAGATATTTCAACAGGTTTACTTGAAGTGGCTCGCCAAAACCTGCCAAATGAGACCTTTTTGAACCAGAGTGTCTACGACTTGGACTTTCAGGGAGAAAAATTTGATGGTTTTTGGGCTTCGGCGGTTCTGTTGCATATACCAAAAGACCGTATGAACGAAGCACTAGCAAGAATAAAAAGTGTACTTGTAACTAGGGCTATTGGTTTCATCTCGCTCAAAGACGGTATCGGTGAAAAGGTAGAGCATGATGAGATTAACGGCAAACAGCTTGAAAGGTTCTTTTCATATTGGCAAAAAGACGAGTTTGCCAAAATGCTTCAAGAAAACGGATACACAGTTATCGATTATTCATAT
The DNA here is from genome assembly GCA_964565615.1 of uncultured Candidatus Saccharibacteria bacterium. Taxonomy (GTDB): domain Bacteria; phylum Patescibacteriota; class Saccharimonadia; order Saccharimonadales; family JAGQNJ01; genus HK-STAS-PATE-36. Next base: position 2,185 of record CAZMFO010000024.1, read on the forward strand.
CACCCCATGAGCGAAAAGACGCGCTGGCATTGCTTTTTCGTCCAAACATAAGTCGCTAAAGCGACAGCGCACCCGAACCAGAAAAACCCTTTTCCAAATCCAAAAAAAATCTCTGCGGGGGAAATCTCAAAAATATGCAAAGGGTTTTTCTGGCGGAGCGCGTTCCAGCTTTGCTGGAACAGGCGGCGGGGCTGAGCTTACGCATTTTGCTGGAAATAGGTTCGAGCTTCGTTGTAAAAACGAGCCAAACAAAATGACTCGCATTAGGCGGGTTTTTTTAGTCGGCTCTTTTTTAGATTTTGCTCAAACCTATTTAAGTACAAAAAATGATGAACTCTCCGGCGAGCCACGCCGTGCAAGCACGGCACAAACTATAAAAACAGGTTTTTGATTTTCCTTTTTTACCCCCGCCGAGAGGAATTTTTTGATTCTTCAGACAGAATGCACCAGCGTGGGGCGAGCCTACGCTCGCCCCGCCAGAAAACCGCCTTTGAATTATTTAACTATCTCCGCCATTAGTTATTTGTTTGAACTAAAAGCCAGTTCTTCTGGCAGTTCGCCAGTTTAAATACTATGACAATCAAAAAATAGAAACTGCAACATAAGAACTAGCGAAAGCATTGGAAAAGTCGCATTTGGAGTGAGCCTTTACGAACAATTGATATTTGCCTAAAATTAGTTATAATTAGGTATGAATTCGCAGAGATAGGAGGAAATGATATGTCTTATGTAATTTGTCCTAAATGTAAATCCACCAACACATGCTACATAGTTTACGGCTTAATGGATTTTACCCCTGATCTAAACCAGAAACTTGAAGCAGGCAAAATACATTTAGGTGGATGTGTAGTAACTGATGAAGACCCGAATCGCCATTGCAACGACTGTGGACTAGATTTTAATACCAAAAACCTAAAACAATATCAAGATAACGATGGTACCTAACTTGCCGATGATTTGGCACTTGCAAATTAGACCGAGCACCTCTTAGTAGTCGTATTTGACCGCTATCTACAGACAACTTGCTGGTTTACAGTACATCGTAAAGAGATGAGAGCGTACCCATAAAAGCATATTGATTGTTCTGCCGTAGTTTAATGAACCAAAACTAGATGGGGGTTGTGAAGAACGGAGAATAAGTCCCTCATTCTAACAATCGCTTACTTACTGTGCTCTTGGGTTTTTTATTTGAGTCTAGAGCAAATTACTGTAAGATAAGCATAAGTATGAACACAGACAAACTCGCTTTTGACAATTACTTGCGTGTAGCAAACTACCTTACTGCTGCGCAAATCTTTTTGAGAGATAACTTTTTGTTGGAGCGTCGATTGACTTCTGAAGATATCAAACCTCGTTTGCTTGGGCATTGGGGATCTGGCCCGGGTGTTAATTTCGCCTATAGCCATTTAAGTAAACTAGCTAGAGATAATCAGCAGGATATTTTATTTGTCCTTGGACCCGGCCATGCCTTTCCAGCTTTGCAAGCTAACCTATTTTTAGAGGGTACTTTAGAGCAGTACTACCCTAGAGCTACTCAAAGTTACGATGGTATAGCCTATTTATGCAAGAACTTTAGTTGGCCTTATGGGTTTCCTAGCCATAGTAATCCCGGCACTCCGGGAGTTATTTTGGAGGGTGGCGAACTAGGCTACGCATTGTCAACCTCTTATGGTGCTTCTCTTGATAATAAAGATCTAATCGTGGCTTGTTTAATTGGCGACGGAGAGGCAGAAACTGGCCCAACAGCTGGGGCGTGGCACTTGAATAAGTTAGTACACCCAAATCTTAATGGGGTAGTATTGCCGATATTGCATCTAAATGGTTATAAGATATCAGCGCCAACAATCTATGGTCGAATGAGCGATGAGGAGTTGGCTCATCTTTTTAGGGGTTATGGTTACGAGCCTTACCTTGTTCAGCAGAGCTCAAATATACACAGCGATATGCAAAAGATATTGTCAACTGTTTATAAAAAGATAAAGTCCGCTAAGCAATTATCGGTTAACGAACGACCAATTATGCCAATGATTATTTTAAGAACCGAAAAGGGTTGGACAGGGGTAAAAGAGCTAAATGGCCAAAAAGTCGAGGGTAACTATCTTGCACATCAAGTAGTCCTTACTGAAGCAAAGTCAAGTGCCGAGCAACTTAGTTTGTTGCAGAGTTGGCTGGATTCGTACAAAATAAATGAACTTTTTGACACAAATCGTGGTTTTAGCCATATTGCCGATCAGATTTTACCAGAACCACAACAGCGTATTGGGAGGAGCAAATATGCCTTTGGTGGTGCGGAGGTCTATAAACAGCTTGATTTGCCGACGGCTGAACAATTTAGTGAAGACGCACAGGTACCCGGAACTATTGGGTCTAGTAGTATGCGACGGGCTGGTTTGTACCTTGAGGAAGTCTTGCGTCGTAATCCAAAAAACTTTCGTTTTTTGTCTCCTGATGAAACATATTCAAATAAGCTAGATTCGGTATTCAATGCTAGTAAACGAGCGTGGACCCTGCCTATTCAACCATGGGATAAAGATCTGTCGCCAGATGGTCGGGTGCTAGAAATGCTTAGCGAGCATAATCTTCAGGGTCTCTTGCAGGGTTATGCTATTACTGGAAGACACGCTGTTTTCGCTAGTTACGAGGCCTTCGTGCAGGTTATCGCCAGTATGGTTGATCAATATGCTAAGTTTCTTCATCAAGCTCGCAACATTGACTGGCATGGCGATGTACCATCTCTAAATTACATTTTGACCTCTTCTGGATGGCGACAAGAGCACAATGGTTTTTCTCATCAGAACCCCGGTTTTATAGACGATGTTTTACAACGACAGGGTAGCTTGGCAACCGTTTATTTCCCGCCAGACGGCAATTCTACATTAGCTGTCCTAGAAAAGTGTTTAAGCTCAGTTAATAGTATTAATGTGATCGTTGCCGGGAAGACTCAAGAGCCTCGCTGGCTGACGCCAGAGTTAGCCAAAAAGAACATCCAGTCTGGTCTGATGCAGTGGGACTTTGCAAGCGACGACAACCCGCATGTTGTATTGGCGGCGGCAGGTGATTATCTGACAATAGAATCGTTGGCTTGTATAGATATTATCAAACAAGATTTTCCTGATGCTCGTTTGCGTTTTGTAAATATTATGTCTTTGGCAAGCTGTGGATTGGGTGCTACTGATGCTTGTTTAACTGTAGAAGGCTTTAATTTACTGTTTACCCCCGATAAACCAGTTGTTTGTAATTTTCATGGTTATCCACAAACTCTTAAGAGTATTTTATTTGACTATATTCATTCGTCGCCTCAACGCTTTAGTGTGCACGGCTATATTGAAAGTGGCTCTACGACTACGCCATTTGATATGCATGTCCGTAACAAGACAGATCGATATAATTTAGCTATTGATACGGTCAACAAGATGGCCATAACTGGTAGTATGCCACAAGATAAAGCTGTGATGCTAATTCAAAAGTACGAGCAAAAACTAGCCATAAATACCGAATACATAAAAACCCATGGCGTTGATATGGAGGAAATATCCTCATGGCGTTGGACAAGATAATACTTGTTAGTAATCCCGGTAGCGAAAGCCGTAAATATAGTCTTTATCGAGGCGAGAAATGTCTGGCCAAATTACATTTTGAACGGATAAATGAACGGGTTGTATGTACTGTTATGGGGGAGACTGTCCAAGTTAACATTAGTCATATTGCATTTGCTCCAACGGTATTATTAGATGTTATGCAACAACTTCATCCTGAGATAGATGGTTCGCAAATTGAAGGGGTGGCTTTACGAATTGTTGCTCCGTCAACTTATTTTCAGCAAAATCATGTTCTCTCACAAAAGGTCATAGAGCGACTAGAGAAACTACAAACTATAGCACCGTTACATATTAGCAGTACCCTATCTGACCTCCGATTATTGAAAGCTGTTTTGCCAAAGGCGACTTTTTATGGAGTTTCTGATAGTGCCTTTATGGCGACTAAGCCCGAAGTTGCTACATACTATGGTTTACCTATTGAAGATGCAAATAAACTTGATATTAAACGCTTTGGCTACCATGGGCTCTCCTTTTCTTCTGTTGTACATCAGTTAAAGAAAACCCATCAATTGCCACAGCGTACGGTGGTTTGTCACTTGGGTGGGGGAGTTAGTATCTCGGCAATCAAAAACGGTAGAGTGGTTGATAGCAGTATGGGCTATTCTCCGTTAGAAGGCGTGATGATGGCTACTAGAAGTGGTAATATTGATCTGCTGGCATCTGATCTCATTAAGAGGCATTATAAGCTGGACAATGATACAACATATGATTACTTCAACCTGCGTAGCGGGTTGATCGGAGTAAGTGGTGTTTCGAGCGATATCCGTAAACTTCTGACACTCGAGCATAGTCAAAAGCGTGTTAAGTTAGCTTTGGATATGTATGTTTATAAAGCACAACAAGCAATTGGTGCAATGGCAGTTTCTATGAACGGCGCTGACGCACTGGTTTTTACGGGCACAGTGGGGTTGCGTTCTGGTATTATTCGTCGTCGTATCGTTGAACGCTTGCTCCACTTGGGGTTTATGATCAATCCTGCCACCAACAAGCATCTTGATTTTGTGGATGGTGTGGCAGATATAACACATAATAAAAATCCTGCTCGCATATTGGTAATTGAGTCTAACGAAGACGATAGTATAATAAAGCAAGTTAATAAAATGCTTTCGTGAATACTCAAAATCGTGCGATATAAGTTGTATGAAAAATCTAAATAGCTAAGAGTTCCCATCCTCATATAATGCACAAAGTTCAAAGCTGGCTATAGCAAAAGGTATTGAACTTATGCATTGATGCGATGAGAAGTAAGGGCAAATTTAGAGTTGTTGATCCTAATGTAAAAGTTAGTGCTATTTATGGTTTGCCAAGGTTAAAAGCTATTTTATTTAATTATTAGTCAATGCTTCCTCTATTGACAAAAGCAAAGTCAGCCGAGCAATAATTGAGTAAGGTATTCCGAGTTTGTATGCCTACACATAGAACAATGAATTTAATGATTTTCTTTGTTTTTTAAATACTTCTTTCTTAATATAATTGGATTTGCGATGCAAGTACATTTAGAACAAGCACGAGGTATGCTACTTGGTCTTGCAGTCGGCGATGCCTTGGGTGCTCCAGTTGAATTTGGATGGACCGCCCATTCTATACTGGCTAAATGGAACGGGCAAATGCAAGATCATCGCATTCCTGCGGGTTATTATACAGACGATACTGCTATGGCTTTGTGTTTAGCGGATAGTTTACTAGAGTGCGGCGGCTATAATTCTTATGATGTAATGTCAAAATATCTAAAGTGGGCGACAGTTGGATATAGAGCTAGCGAAGATAACGGTATGCCAGCATCTGACATTGGCTCACAAATTGCTCTAGAACTAGAGCAATTTGTAGATAAACCAGCCGTATACAAAGATCGCGCACGGCTTACGGGGGCAGGTAATGGAGGGATAATGCGGCTTGCGCCAGCGATTATTGTGACTAGTAATAAGTCAGCAGAAACATCTATGCGACTTGCAAAAATAACTTCTCGTGAAACCCATTACTCCAAAGAGGCCGATGCAAGTGCGGAAGTTTTTGCCATAATGCTATGGCAAGCCTTAAGACTGGATGATAAAAATGTCATTATTGATGTTTCTGAATATTCAACTGGCACTGTGTTTGACAGCATTCTTAATCGTATTATGCAAACTAAAAATTTGGATGCTGATAAACACTTAAAAGATTTGGGTGGTTACGCTATTGATAGTCTTAAAATAGCCGTTTGGGGGTTCTTAAACTTTGATAGTTTTCGTCAAGGTATGATTGAAGTGATACGACTAGGTGGCGATACCGACACAAATGCCTCAATCTATGGTCAACTTGCTGGAGCATACTATGGCTATAAAGCTATACCAACCCAGTGGCGTACTAAATTAAGGTTTTGTGATGATATTTTAGAGATATCACGAAGGCTTTTTGAGCAACAACCCAACAAGATTTTAGTAACCCGATTTGAAGAGGACGGCAAAGAATGCTTCAAGGATCTATCACGACAATATAATGTCTAGGTTATTTATACATCGCATTAAGTAAAGTACCTCTGCTCGTAAGTAACCCGAACAACAAACCATTACTATTATTATGCTAATCTTGATGGAAATTCTATAAGTTTAGAGTTTGAAATTTTAGTAACTTTTTGATGAGACTTTATAGCTGTCTTTAGAATAACTATCGAGTATTTTTGGACAACATATCTAGTATTTTTTATTGAATGAATCCATAATTTAAGTGCAGTAAAATTCCGGAGTTGAGCATTAGTCGTCTTTTGTATTAGGTAAAAAACGCCGGGCAAGATGATAGCAAATAGAGCCAGCCCCCAGTTAAACTTTAAACTCAAGTTTAACATAATAAATGAAGAAAATAGCTCTATAAACATAAGCCATATTTTGTGAAATCCGCCAAGACTTCCGCTTGTTTTGTGTTTCATAAACATTATTCTACTATGGTGTGCAAGCATAAGCAATAGATGCAGTTTTGGTTTATAGAACGCATCAAGAACGAAGCACAGAGATTAAGCAGTAATCTAGGGTTGAGTTTTTAGCAGTGCCCATACTCAAATAGATCGTAGACACATCCAACTTGTAGAATAGGTTTGT
>CAZMFO010000025.1:0-8608 GCA_964565615.1 uncultured Candidatus Saccharibacteria bacterium
TTACAAACCTATTCTACAAGTTGGATGTGTCTACGATCTATTTGAGTATGGGCAGTCATCTGCTAGACTACAAAGTTTATCAGTCTATTTGGCACATATATTACTTTTTTTATTCCTCCGCTAATATACCTTGAAATACTACTATCTGACTGTGCCAATAAGATAACCTCATCTTCTGAACTACCTTTATCCATCTGCACTTGACCACGAAGTTTGCCGTTTACCTGAACCACAATCGTCACGACATCTTGATTGATAAACTTGTCGTTCCACTCTGGCCAGTTATCAACATTAACGCTATCTTTATGGCCTAGCTGACTCCATAATTCATCTGCTGTATGTGGAGCAAACGGAGCAATTAACATTACCAACGACTCTAACGCCGTCCGCCAATCGTTATTATTCTTTATTTCTTGCTTAGACTTTAGCTCATATAATTCGTTGGTGGCCTTCATCATTGTTGCTATTGCGGTATTGTATTTTTGCTCTTCTAGGTCTTCTGTTACCTTTTTTATGGCAGGATGAATAATCTTAAGAGCTTGATCATTATGATCATCACTCTCTTTTGCTTCAACAAATTCTTGCACTATATTCCAGACCCTGTTCAAAAAGCGGTAAGCTCCCGGCACACCTTGCGGATCCCAACGAATCCAAAGATCTAATGGAGCGGCAAACATCAAATATGTTCTAAGCGCATCTGCACCATAGCCTTGTTCAATAATCTCTAACGGGTCTACGCCATTGCCTTTAGACTTGCTAAACATCTGACCATCACTAGCCATAATTTTGCCATTAAACAAAAACTTCTTAAATGGTTCAGGATTATCTAAAAGTCCAATCTTATGGAAGAATCTCGTTATAAAACGAGCATAGATCATATGTGCGGTAGCATGATCACCGCCATTGTAAAAATCAATCGGCATCCATTTGTTCACCACCGAGCTATCGAAGGCTTTGGTTTTGTTCGTTGGATCGAAATACCTTAGGTAGTACCAGCTACTACATATGTAGGTATCAAGCGTATCGGTTTCCCGCTCGCCCTTTCCGCCACATTTTGGACAATCAACTTCAAGCCAATCTGTTGCTCTAGCCAGAGCACTGCGACCATCACCGCTCGGTGCATAGTCGTCTAGCTCGGGCAAAACAATCGGCAAATCTTCGTCTGAGACAAGTACTTGCCCACATTTCTTACAATTAATAATCGGTATCGGTGCGCCCCAGTAGCGTTGGCGGCTGACGCTCCAATCACGAATTTTAAAGGTTGTCTTTTCTTTTGCTAGACCCTGCTTCTCTAGGTCTGCAACAATCTTTTCTCGCGTCTCGGCAGAACTCAAACCATCATACTTGCCAGAGTTAATCATCACGCCCTCGTCTGTTAGCAACATAGGTGAATATTCTTGATTCTTTTCAAGTGCGTCAACTGCTAGTCTTGCCTGATCTAATGCATATAGCCAATGATTGGCGTCGGTGTGTTGCTTTTCTATGGAATTCCTTAATGTGTCAAAATCAGTCCATTGTACAGAAAAATCTTCGTGTTCTTCGCTTTTCTGAGATATATCCTCCGATTCATCAATAATTGCTAAGAAATTATATCCTGTAGCTCGACGATTACTCTGCTTATTTGCATTAAAATAGTTAGCGTGGAACATACCACCCAGCTGAATTATTTGTGAAACACGACTATATCCTGCCTCTTCATTAAGCTCGCGAATTGCAGTTTGTTCATAGCTTTCTTCGTTATTTCTTCCGCCTCCCGGAATCCAATCTAAGCCAGCTATATTATTATGTAATGACAGAAATCGCTTTGTTGATGGGCTGTAACCAATGATATTTGCTCCATCTGCCGTAACAGCATCAGAAACAGGTGTTCCAAAAACCCTAGAGATTACTTCACAAATCGGCAAATCATACTTCTTGGCAAATTCGTTATCGCGTTCGTCGTGGGCAGGGACCGCCATAATTGCCCCGGTGCCGTAGCCAACCAACACATAATCAGCCACCCAGATGGGTATCTTATCGTTACTTGCTGGATTAATTGCATATGAACCTGTAAAAACACCGGTTTTTTCTTTACTTGCCTGGCGTTCAACTTCTGTCTTTTTGGTAGATTGTTTTGTGTAATCATCCACTTTCGCTTTTTGCTCTTTTGTAGTAAGTTGCTCTACAAGCTCATGTTCTGGTGCCAAAACCAAGAAAGTTGCCCCAAAGATTGTATCTGGCCGAGTCGTAAAAACAGTTATTTTATCGTTGCCATCCGCTAATTTAAAGTCGATTTCGGCACCTTTACTTTTGCCAATCCAGTTTTTCTGAGCTGTTTTTACTACTTCTGACCAATCAAGTGCATCGGTTGCCTCAAGCAGTTCATCAGCATAGTCGGTAATCTTAAAGAACCACTGCTTGACCTCTTTCTTTTCGATAATTGGGTCATCGGCTCCATCGTGGCGCCAACATTTTCCGTCAACCACTTGCTCATTGGCAAGGACCGTCTGACACTTGGTGCACCACCATTGCATGCGTGCTTCTTGGTAAGCGAGGCCATTTTTGTACATCTGCGAAAAAATCCACTGCGTCCACTTGTAGTAAGCAGGCTCGTGCGTAGCAATCTCTTTACTCCAGTCGTTACTCCAGCCCATTGCTTTGTACTGCTTATGGTAGCTTGGAATAATCTGTTTCATTGATTCCTGCGGGCTAATACCGGTTTTGATGGCGTAATTCTCCGCCGGCAAGCCAAAAGCATCCCAACCAACTGGATGATAACTCTCATACCCCTGCTGTCGCTTATACCTTGCCATCACATCAGAAATCGTGTAATTCATAGCATGGCCAATATGAATACCCGCCCCACTAGGGTAGTTAAACATACTCATAGCAATATACTTGTGTTTGCTACTATTAAGATTGGCTTTATAAATTTGTCTGTCATCCCAAATTTTTTGCCACTTGGGTTCGATTTCTTTTGGATTATAACGATTCATCAGAGGTAATTATAACACGAAATTTTTGGCGATTACTTAATCTCCGACTTTTGTAAGATAGGTTGGCACAAGCTGACCTTTACCGTGCAGTAAGTCATTGTGCAACACAGCCAACTTTCTCGTTATCGGCCCATTTTTGCCATCGGCAATCTGTCGGCCGTCAACCTCTGAGATACCAGCCACAAAAGCAGATGTACCACAAGTAAAAACCTCATCGGCAATATACAGTTCTGTTAAATCAACAGTCCTTTGTTCAACTTCAATCCCCTCAATTTTGGCAAGTTCAATAATTGTTCGTCGATTGATCCCCTCAAGTAAATCACTTGTCTTGCTGGGTGTAATTAACACTCCCCCACGAACCAAAAAAATGTTTGATGCCGAAAGCTCGCAAACATGCCCCTGTGCATCCAAAAAAATACAATCATCATAACCACTATCAACAGCATCTTGTTTGGCTAACACAGAGTTAACATAAGCACCGTTTACTTTAGCACGGGCAGGAATTGCATAGTCCGGAACACGACGCCAAACACTGGTTTTAAGTCGCACCCCGTCCTTTGGCAAAATTGGGTGGGCTGGATAAACAAACATACTTATTTCGGTTTGCAGACCCTTAGATCTCATTCCGGGTACAACATCAACAGTATGAACAGTTGCCCGCACAAATACATCTTGATCCACCCTGTTAGCTTTTACTAGCTTTTTAACTGCTTCTTCAAATTTTGGGTAATCCCATACTTTGATAAAACTATCCAGCCCGATAATCTGTGATGATTCTCGTAATCTGTTAAAATGATCTATTAGCCGAAAGGCTATTAGCCCCTGTCTAGTTTTATTTACTGGAAACACCGTATAAACACTTAACCCGTAAAGTACCGCCGAACTAGCAATGCTCAAATGAGCTTGATTAAAATCAACTAATTTATTGCCAAAAAATACTTTACTATCTATCACCACTCACTCCTAAAACTGTTTAAGATAATTTGTACTAAATACGGTTGTTTGATTTTGCTTTAGTTTCCACGCTTCTTCGCCATAGGCAACCAGCCTTTGTACCAAATCTATATTTGAAACACCCGCCTTGTTCCAATTGTGGCTATAAAGCCCACCGGGTAACGGATTTACCTCGTTAAACATCACCTTATTAGTTTTTGAGTTGATTAACATATCAACCCGAGAAATACCCTGACAGCCGATTGTCTTATATGTTTCTATGCCCAGCCTAACCGCCTCATCGTAAAGCTTTTTAGGAATAACGGCTGGGACTTCGCTATAGCCTTGCGACCCTTCGGAACCACCCTTTTTGCCACCCTTCTTACCACCCTGCATATATTTAGTATCAAAATCAAAGAAGTCCTCGCTCTTTAATAAAGGTTTTTCCAGCAATGCCGGTATAGGTTGATCATTGCCAATAATCGGCAAGGTAACCTCTATGAGGTTCTCTACACCCTGCTCAACAATTACTTTATTATCGTAATGAATTGCCACCTCTAAAGCGTTAATCAGTTGATTGCGGGATGTTACACGCGTTATGCCAATACTTGACCCAAGATGAGCAGGTTTTACAAATAACGGATACTTTAAGGGCTCAATCTTTTTCAGAACTTCATCAGGAGACCTAGAAAAATCATAAGCATAAAACCAAATCCATGGAGTTGAGGCAATACCTGCACTACCGGTAACCTGCTTAGCTAATACCTTATCCATTGCAATTGCACTAGCCGAAACACCGCAACCAACATAAGGCACATTAGCCATTTCTAGTATTCCCATTAAATCACCATCTTCACCATAAGTTCCGTGCATAGCCGGAAAGACTATATCTACTTTTTTATACTTTTTTCTGCCAGCAAATTGACTACTCTTTATCAAAACTAATCCTGCATCAAACATTATCTGGACCTTGCTGGCCTTTGGTAGATATTCCGAAACCTGCCCCGAACGATAAAACTCAATATCTTTCAATTTCTTATCCCAGTACCACGACCCATCTTTAGCGATATAGACTGGCTCAACTTCGTATTGTTTAGTTAGTTCTAGGGGTTTAATAATGCTGGCAAGAGCGGTAACAATAGAAACATCGTGCTCTGTTGATTGACCGCCAAAAATTACTGCGACTGTCTTCATACCTATTATGTTACTCTCTTGTTATACAATTACAAGCTACAATTATTGCTAATTAATTGTAATTATCTGGCCAATCATTTTGGAGCAAAATTACATCTCCAGAGGCGATAAAATGCTCAATATTCAAGTAAAACTCTAGTGGATCATTTTCTACACGCAATTCCCCGCGATATCCAGCATTCTCTAAACCCATTTTTATAAACGGAGTAGTAGAGTTCTCCATTAAAACAACCACATCAGGATTAGATTTGGCAACCTCTTTACCTATTTGCAGATGAACTTTTTTGGTTTCTATACCCTGATCAACTAAGCCGGGGGTAACATAGATTTTGCGCTTAGCTGGCAATTCGCTCAATAAAGCCAAACCCGCCACCACCCCATCTATATTGCCATTGTAGGTATCGTCTAATATCCATGCTCCTCGTACCGAACGAGGTTCCATACGATGCTCAAAAGCTTTTGTTTTAGCAACTCCTGTCTCTACCTGCTTTTTAGTAAGACCCAGCTCTATACCCAGAGCAGAAACTAGTGCAAGAGGCCCCACCTGATGTCGGCCCAATAACCCACTCTTTATTTTAAGAGTCTGCTTACCTTTGGTCATCACAAAAGAAAGCCCCTCAAAGCCTATCTTGATACCACTAATCTTCCAGCCCATAACGCCCTTGTGGCTATATTTATGACAGGTTGGCTGAATAAACTGCTTCGTTGCAACAGAGTCAATGTTTACATAAGTATTACTAGCACCGACTACCTTGACGATAGAAAATATATCCTCTCCGGCGGATTCTAAGCTTGGATATTGGTCAAGGTGGGCCGGTGCAAGACCCGTAATAATTGCCATATTTGGTTTGGTTATCTCGGCAAACCGACTAATGTCGCCCGGTTTTCCCTCGCCATACTCAATGACCAGCACTTCTTCTGTACCAGATAGTTTTTGAGCAAACCTACTATGAGATACCGAAACATTTTTATTTGCAGGCGTAATGGCAACATTTTTGCCCTCTTTTAAAACCGTCCCCAAAAGCTCCTTCATTGATGTCTTGCCGTAACTTCCAACAATAGCTATTTTTATCGCCTTGTGTTTAGCGAATATCTCTTTTGATTGAGCAATTGCTCGATTATTTTGTGGCTCAACAATAACCCACCGACCAATAATTAACGGTACGACTAACAAGTAAGCCCAAACTATCGGATAAGAAACCAATAACGCCCAACCTAAAAAGGCCCAACTACTCGCCTCATTAAAATTTGCCACAATCAAAATAAAACCTAAAGATACCTGTATAACAATGCCAACAATCAAATAATATAACAGTAATGACGCCGATCGTGTTTTGTCTAACCGACGACGATACATTACCCTAGAAAAATCGTCTGTACGCCAAAACCACCGCAGATAAGCAAGCGAGTTATACTCTGTGTTTTGCAACATATAGACCAAAACCTCTGGATACTTTATAGAATACAAACTAAAAAACTGCCTCATACGATGTTCTTTCGGATTAACTGAGTAACCTCATCTGGCTGATCTAGATGAACAAAATGACCAGCATTAGGCAAGATATGTAACTTGGAGTTTTTTATTAATCGGTGGTAGATCTCTCCGTATTCGGGGGGTGTTGCGGTGTCTTCCGAACCATATATTAGCAGACAAGGAATGCGAACTTTTTCTGCGTCAGCCTGCACATCGTCAGTAATGATGCGCTTAAAAGTCTCTTGGAGATGTTCGGCCACAAATAAATCTGAGCCAATTGCTCTGTACGCCTTTTTCTTCAATCTTGCCTGCACTTGTTTGGGTAGAGGTTTCGTCATCAGCTTTGCTGTCTTGGCCACCAGACGCAAAACCTTCTTTCGACCCTTATACTGGTCGCGAATTCCTGCAGATGCCAGTAGTACAAGTTTGCCCGCACTTAACACACCACTGCCGAGACCTCGTAGTACAATTGCTCCACCGTTTGAATGACCAACAATTGCCTTGATGTTTTTACAGTTTATTTTTTGTAAAAAGTCAGCTACAAATTTTGCATATTCATCCAGTCCCCATGATTGACTTGGGGGCTGTGTGCCACCAAAGCCGGGCAAATCAATCAAGATTATTGTATATTTATTGCTTAATGTTGATGCGATACGATCAAATGTGCTTGACGAATCACCCCACCCGTGTAACATAACAATAGTTTCTTTTTCTTTTCCAATGCTCCTATAATTAACTAAGAGAGAATCAACGATAACCTGCATTAAGAATAAGTATAATAGAGATACTGGCTTTTTGCTACTGTTCTGCTTGCATAATCTGCTGTAGTCTGCCCTCAAGTTCTTGACTACTAATCGTGTCTTTTGGCAAATCTATATTTTTTGATATTCCATAACCACTAATTTCTTCTTGCCTCTGCTCTTCTTGATAATATATCTTAGTTAGTCGTCGGCTAAGTTTATCTATTGTTAGTTTTATCTTTACTGGATCGGCATTTTGATAATCGTCAGGGTTGAGTTTGTCCATTTGTTTTAAATTAAGCGTTTTGTCCAGACTCTTGATTACCTCTGCGTATGCCCGTAGATTAACTTCTACATCATAAACATAAACCGTCCGATCATCCTCTTGTTTTACCTCTGTTTTAGAAAAATCAGTTTTATAAACATCCTTACTGTGGATCATAGCAAGTAGCTCATTGCGTTGCTTGCTAGGTAGGTTGCCAAAAGGCACAATGCCATAAATACTCTCTAAAAAGGTGCTTCCTCCCCCTTCTGCTTTAATAGATTTACCCCAAATAGATGTCAATGACGAAAAATTACGCTTGGCCGCTCCATCAACTTGGGGCATATCAACAGATGTATAGCGCACATAATCTTCGGTTGGCGTAGATAGTGTCTGGGTTGATACTTTTATTTCTCCACCTTGGGCTGGCTGAACAATATCGGTTTTTACATTTGCTAGATATTGACCTCCAAATTGGATTTGTGAAACCTGTTGCAAACTCTCACCCGCCTCTTCTTGCTTAAGCGATTTTGTAAACCCCCTAGTTGACAAATTATTCAATAGCATACCCCTAAAGACACTACTTTTGCTAGTGTAAACTCTTGCCCACCACAACCAAAGAATAAAACAAGCTAGGGCTAAAGAGATTATTAAAATCGTTTTAAAATAGGTTTCTTGGTCTTCCTTAGATAGGTGTCGCATAAAGACCATTGTATCAGCCTATAGTAAACTCTACCAATGCAAGCACAATTATTGTAAAATCAATCTTAGGATAAAGCTGGGGCATTGGCGCAGTTGGCTAGCGCGCATCCATGGCATGGATGAGGTCAAGGGTTCGAATCCCTTATGCTCCACCAAAATTGATTTGCTTCCGAATTGACCGCGCCCGCGCCAAAGGCGCGGGCTTGGGCTGGCATTTCCGCCAAGAAATTCCAAGGGGTTTTGAATTCCGCCAAAAGCATTCCCGCCGAAAGTCGGCGGTTCGAGCCGATGGAAACAAGAAAATCTCTCATCCGTGAGGGATTTTCTT
>CAZMFO010000026.1:0-8052 GCA_964565615.1 uncultured Candidatus Saccharibacteria bacterium
AAACATAACTATTCCACATAGTAAAGTGTCCACGATGTAGTGGGTAAGTGCAAGACAGTTGACGCTTGTGCTCAAATCTGGTACAATTATTGGTAGTTATTAGTTAAAGAGTGAATCCTGGTAGTTCGAGTTTTGTACTTTGGTTTCATTAAACGACAATCACTGTATTATTAACCGAAAGGGTGCTCCAAAGTGCCAAGAACAAAGGATTTACTTAATGCCATACACCAAAAATACTCATAGACGACATCGGAACACATATAAACAGCCAAGAAAACGCTTTGTTGGTCAATATATCAATCCCGAACGATTCATAAAAGTAGCTCAGTCTATTAAGACTGATCAATATCAAGCTATACATAAGTTTGATGATTTTGAGATGATTGATTTACTAAAGAACAATCTCCGTGCTAAGGGATATGAGATCCCGTCACCTATCCAAGATCAAACAATCCCACTAGCTTTGGAAGGTAATGATATTATCGGCATAGCTAATACCGGTACTGGAAAGACGGCTTCTTTTGCAGTTCCAGTATTGAATAAACTTATTGTTGATAGGGAGTCTAGGGTATTAATTGTTGCCCCAACTCGTGAACTTGCTGAGCAAATAGAGTTAGAGATGGAGTCTATCGCAAACGGTAGTGGCCTAAGGGGTGCATTATTAATTGGTGGATCTAGCATTGGGCGACAGTTGAGGGATTTAAGACTAAATCCTTCTGTAGTGATTGGTACGCCCGGACGAATCAAGGATCATATGGAGCGGGCAAGCCTAAGGCTAAATCGGTTTAATATGGTCGTATTGGATGAAGTTGACAGAATGTTAGATATGGGGTTTTTGCCTGACATAAGAACAATTATGAACCAGCTTCCACGGGCTAGGCAGTCGTTATTTTTCTCTGCAACAATTGACAAGAGGGTAGAGGGATTGATAGCAGATTTTTCTAGTAATCCAGTTATGGTTAAGTATAAAACTGGTGATACTAGTGATAATGTTCATCAGGATGTGGTGCGTATTGGCAATTCTAGTGATAAAATCAACAGGCTCCACGATATCTTAATAAAAGATGAGGCAGAGAAAATTATTGTGTTTGATGAGACTCAACGAAATGTCGAAAAACTTGGTAACGAGTTGGTTGCAAGAGGTTTTAAGGCAGATGTGATTCATGGTGGTAAAAATCAACGCCAAAGACAGAGGGCTTTGTTGCGGTTCAAGGAGAATAAGGTAGATATCTTAGTAGCAACTGATATAGCGGCTCGAGGTATTGATGTTAAGGATATAACCCATGTTATAAATTATAGTGTTCCTCAAACCTATGATGACTATACTCATAGGATTGGTCGCGCTGGTCGCGCTGGTCGGGTAGGCTACGCATTAACTTTTATTAATGAATAAGGAATAATTGATGGACACAAATATTCAACAAAATCCTAGCAAGATACGAAACATTGCCATTATTGCCCATGTTGATCATGGCAAGACAACTTTGGTAGACGGATTACTTAAACAGTCGCACACTTTCAGAGAAAATCAGGCAGAAATGAGCCAAGAGCTGATTATGGATAGTGGTGATCAAGAACGCGAGCGAGGCATTACTATTACGGCAAAGGTTACGGCAGTACAACGCGGAGATTATCGGATTAACATAATTGATACGCCGGGTCACGCTGACTTTTCTGGTGAGGTAGAACGGACAATGAATATGGCAGATGGATGTATTTTGATTGTTGACGCTCAAGAGGGTCCTATGCCACAAACTAAATTTGTTCTAGGTAAGGCCTTGGCTTCAGAGCTAAAACCAATCGTTATCATTAACAAAATAGATAAACAGGGGAGTCGTATTAAAGAAGTTGAAGACGAGCTAGCAGATTTGTTTTTAGAACTAGCTGTTCACGAGGATCAGTTACATTATCCGGTTTACTACGCCATTGGCAGAGAGGGAAAATCATGGGGCTCAATACCAGAAAATGTTGAGGCAGAGGCTGACTTAGAACCAATTTTTGATGCAATAATTGAGCAAATTCCAGCACCAGTTGTTGAATTAGACAAGCCTTTTCAGATGTTGGTTACGGCACTTGCTTGGGATAGTTATAAAGGAAAGTATGCAATTGGCAGGATAAGTAGAGGCGGGGTTAGAGCTGGAGATCAGGTGGCGCTTTGTAAAAAGGGTGGAGTAGTTGTTAAGACAAAAGTAGACAATGTGTTTATGAGTCATGGAGTGAGTCGCTTTGAGGTGGCGGGTGGAATTGCAGGTGATATTGTGCAGGTTACCGGTATTGCAGATGCTCAAATTGGCGAAACGGTTGCCGATATTGATGCGCCAGAGGCTTTGCCCGTGTTAGAAATCGAAGAGCCAACTTTAAAGATTTATCTTGGTCCGAACACCTCACCCTTTAAGGGCACCGAAGGTGAGTTTAGTACTTCTAGGCAAATTGGTGAGCGTTTAAACAAAGAGTTAGAGGTTAATGTAGGTTTAAGGGTAGAGGAGCAAGGAATTGGCTTTTTGGTATCGGGAAGGGGAGAATTACATCTTAGTGTTTTGATAGAAACTATGCGTCGAGAAGGCTATGAGTTTGAGGTAGGGCGTCCACAAGTAGTAACGAGAGAAAAAAATGGGCTAACAGAAGAGCCATTAGAAGAGTTATTGGTTGAGGTGCCTGCCGAGTATGTTGGTGTTGTTCAAATGGAACTGGGTACTCGACGAGCAGAGCTGGTAGAGCAGTTTGTTAGCCCAAAGGGCCTAACAAAGCTAGTTTACAAATTGCCAACACGCACCCTGCTTGGTTTACGGAATATCTTGGTTACCAAGACTAAAGGCACAGTAATTATGAATAGTTTGATGGTTGGTTATCAAAAGATGGGCGCCGAGCTTCAGCAGATTCGTAATGGAGTTTTGGTAGCCTATGAGACAGGCGCAACAACACCTTATGCTTTGCAAATGGCAGAAGAGCGGGGCGAGATTTATGTTGCTCCTGCCGAAAAGGTTTATGCTGGGCAGATTGTAGGACTCAATAAACGCCAAGAAGATATGGAGATGAATGTCTGCAAGGCTAAGCACTTAACTAATATGCGGAGCTCTTCTTCTGATGGCGTGGTGCAATTAACTCCCCCAACAATTTTGAGTTTAGAGCAATGTTTAGATTTTATTGAAAAAGACGAACTACTAGAGGTTACTCCAAAGAATTTGCGTTTGCGCAAAAAAGAGCTTGATCATAGCTACCGCAAACGACAAAACAAACAGTAGATTAGTTTTTTTGTCCAGAAAGATATTCTTTTAGCGAGTCTTGCCAACTTTTTGGCGTAAAACTAGTGGCTTGTATTTTATCAAGAGATAACTCACTATATCTAGGACGAGGGGCGATGTTTGGCTTGCCCCTATGGTAATCTGCCGTTGATACTCTTGTAACAATATTTGGCAAGTTAGATAGCTCATAAATCTTACGGGCGATTTCTGCCCAAGAAGATGCCTCTCCAGAGTTAGTTACATTATAGGTACCAAAAGGAGCTTTCTGGCTTATTAAATGGTCAATCGCTCTAACAAGTTCATCTGTAAAGGTTAGTCGGCCGATCTGATCGTTTATGACAGAAGGATTAATACCTTTTTTGGCGAGTTCTAACATAGTGCGGACAAAGTTTTTGCCTTCGCCAACAACCCAAGATGTTCGCAAGATATAATGTTTGTCTAGCTGGGCAACTAAGAGATCGCCTGCAGATTTACTTGCTCCATAAACATTAAGGGGCGAAAAAGGCTCGTCTTCTGTGTGTGGGGTTTTTGTGCCATCAAATACATAGTCTGTAGATATGTGAATAAGCATAATGTTATGTCTTCTAGCAATGGATGTTAAATTGCCAACCGCTTGAGCATTGACCTTCCACGACATAGCTCTGCCAATTGGTGTTTCAGCACCATCAACATCTGTATAGGCGGCCGTGTTGATGATGATTTTAGTCTGCGACCAATCAAATGTTTTAATAGATTGCTGGTTGGTAATGTCTAACTCGTCAACATCAGCAGATCGAGCCTTTGGATAGTATTGCCGTAGGGCGGTACCAAGTTGCCCACCAGCACCTGTTATAAAAATGTTTGATTGGTTCATAGCTTTGCCTTAAATTGCTTTGCGTCTTTAAGTAGTGGGTGGTTTCTGTCTTTTTCGGACAAGATTGCTTTTGATAAGGGGATTGGCCAATTGATATTAATGGTCGGGTCGGCAAGGTTTACAAAACAGTACTTTTCGTAAGCATCGGCAGACCAGTGAGCATCAACACTGTAGAGATAATAGGTGTCATCTTGAAGTGTTTGGAATGAGTTTGCTACTCCTTGAGGTAGGTAAACAGCCTTATTTTTGTCCAGCGTAGATGTAAACACTTGACCGAAACTTTCGCCTTGTCTTAGATCTATGTATGCGACAAAAATTTTACCTCGCACAACGCTTAGATACTTGTTCCATGGTTCTGCATGAAAACCTCTAGTTACACCAGATAAAACATTATAAGAAACATTGGTTTGAACAACCGTAAAGTTTGGATCCAGACCAGCCTTAGTAAGTTTTTCCTTTTGGTAGTTTTCTTGGTAGTAGCCTCTGTTATCTTTGGGGTACTCAATATCAAAAATAAGAAGACCGGGTATGTTTGTTTTTTGAGCAGAAAAAGATGTTGTAGCTACACTCATCTACCCAACTCCTTGTATCTGGACTCGGTGGCTTCTTTTTGTGGTCTCCACCAAGCTTCGTTGTTTTTGTACCAAGTGATAGTGTTTTTTAGTCCTTCTTCAAAATTTGTATATTTTGGTTGCCAGCCTAACTCACTGACTATCTTAGAGTTATCAATTGCATATCTTAAGTCATGGCCGGGGCGATCGGGTACATTTTCTAGCCAAGTTTTATCTTTGTTCATTAGTTTTAATATTATTTCAAACACTTGCTTGTTGCTTTTTTCGCCGTTTGCACCAATTAAATAAGTTTCGCCACTCTTACCTTTTTCTATAATCTTTATGACTGCCGAGTTATGATCGTCTACATTTATCCAGTCGCGAACATTTTCTCCAGAGCCATAAAGCTTAAGTTTTTGGCCGGAAAGCAGGTTAGTAATTTGTCTTGGTATTACTTTTTCGATATGCTGGCGAGGGCCATAATTGTTGGAGCAGTTAGATATTGTGGCGTGGATACCAAAACTGCGTACCCAAGCCCGAACGAGCATATCCGACCCAGCTTTAGTGCTGGAATAGGGACTTGATGGATTATAGGGAGTATCTGGTGTAAACTTGGCCGGATCGTCAAGTTCTAGGTCGCCATAGACTTCATCGGTGCTAATATGATGCAATTTAACATTGTGTTTTCGTACAGCTTCTAGAATTTGATATGTACCAATCAAGTTGCTTTCTACGAAAGGCCAAGGATTTTGCAGAGAATTGTCGTTATGTGATTCGGCGGCAAAGTGAACAATATGGTCCGACTTTGAAACCAAGCCGTCTATCAATTTTTGATTACAAATGTCTCCTTTTACGAACTCAATTTTGTCTTGTGCTTCTTTTAGGTTAGATAAGTTACCAGCATAACCTAGTTTGTCCACTACTGTTATCTTCCAATTTGGTCGCTCTTTGTTGGCTAGATGTACAAAGTTTGACCCGATAAAGCCACAGCCCCCAGTTACTAGTACTCTATACATAGTTACTATTATAGCAACCAAAAAGAGTATCGGCCGTAAAATCTTACATTATTTGCATAAGCTGTTATAATATGCAGTACGAGATAATATGAATGCAGTGTTAGAATTAAAAAAGAGATTTCAGCCAGTTCGTAAGTCTAGTTTGCCTGTCAGTTTACGAACACACAAAGACGAGGCTAATTATTTGCGAGCAAAAAAGGCGGGCATTGCCAAGAAGGCACTTCATAAAGAGGCTCCCTTACGAGTATGGAAATCGTGGATGTTGATAGAAAACGAGTTTCCGTATAACGCAGTTTTTGATACCCATCATATGCTAATACCAAAACGAAAGTCTGTATTAAAGTCTATGCTAACTCAACAAGAGCGTGATGAGTTAGAGGATATTTTGGATGAGCTAAGCGAGATTTACGATTGTTATATGGTTAACTACCCCAAAAAGCAATCCATAAAGACGCATTATCATATTCATTTGTTGATTTACAAAACAGATCGTCGAGATCTACGACTATAACTTTATTGTTTACCCAATTGTTGTTGCCAGTGCCAAGCATCTTGTAAAGCATCGCTTAGTGTGAGGCTTGCTCGCCAATTTAAAAGTTTGTTAGCCTTGGTGGTGTCGGCATAGATTTCTATAATATCACCCGTACGACGGGGCCCGATAATATGTGGAACATTAGTTTTGTTGACTTTCTCAAAGGTATTGATAACCTCTAGTACACTAGCACCTTTACCGGTGCCAACATTGATAGCATCATAAAATTTGCTTTTTTGTTGTAAAAGTTCTAGAGCTTTAACATGAGCTTTAGCTAGGTCAACTACATGTATGTAATCTCTGATGCAAGTACCGTCCGGAGTGGGGTAGTCATCACCATAGATTGTTAACTGACGGCGTTGACCGATAGCTGTTTGGGTAACAAAGGGTACTAGGTTGGCTGGTGTTCCTAGTGGGAGTTCGCCAATTTTACTGCTTGGATGTGCCCCGATAGGGTTAAAATAACGGAGAGATATGGCGGTTTTGATAAGTCCGGCGGAAAAACTGTCTTTAAGAATCGTTTCGCACATTTGTTTAGTTGCGCCGTAAGGTGATTCGGCTGGTTTGAAGGGAGCATTCTCGGTAACCGGCAGGGTATCAGGCTCTCCATAAACAGTACAAGAAGACGAAAAAACAACATTTGAGATATTATTTTGGTTAAGAATTTGTAGCAAGTTAATTAAACCCGCCACATTGTTTTGATAATAATCTAGAGGCTTGTTGGTAGATTCTTCTACGGCTTTAAAGGCGGCAAAGTGGATAATCCCCTCGATTTTATTCTTTTTGATTAATTTATCTAGCAATTTATGGTCGGCATAGTCACCTTCAACAAACTTTGGCATAGTTTTAGTTATAGCTGTAATACCCTGTAATACCGAAGCTTGTGAATTGCTAAGATTATCAACAATGATGGGTGTATATCCGCTGTTGATTAGTTCGACAACAGTGTGCGAACCTATAAACCCAAGACCACCTGTTACCAAAATATTCTGTGACATATGACTCCTTAGCAAGATTATTATAGCAAGACTTCCGGTGCTCACTATGTACACAGGTGTTGTAATTTCTAAGACTGTATTTTTTAGAACATCTTTCCACAGACTAAACAGGAGTCGTCTTGTTTATTAAGCGTTATTAGAGATGTAGGTGATTAATCATTAGCAATTTTTTCTACTAGCTTTTAGGAATATATTTATCGGCACTATCAATTTAATGGGGGTTGATAAATAGTTTTGGGTAAATTTATAAGGTATGTAAAGGTATTTTGGCTGGCGGGGTTAGTCATTGTTAGTGCAATAGCTCCACTAGTAGCAACAACAAAAGTAGAGGCTAGTAATGGCTACCCGTGGGGTGGGGCAGTATGTGTTGCTACGGGACAAATAGGTGGTAGATGCCCAAATTATGAATGGTCTTATGGTGGGAGAACTCGCAATCCATCAACGGGGAACTATTATTACAGAAACTGTACAGATTATGTTGCTTGGCGTTTAATAAATAATGGGGTTTCGCTAGCAAAAGTATCAGGACTTGGTAATGCTGGAGTATGGGACGACAATGCCCCCAAAAAAGGCCTTTCGGTAAGCAACACTCCATTAGTTGGATCGGCTGGAGTTGATGAAAGGTATGGCCATGTGGTGTATGTTGAGAGCGTCAGTGGTAGTACGATAACTATTTCTGAATATAACTGGGGTAGTACTGGTAGTTATGGGTCTCGGACTGGCACAGCTAGTCAACTAGGATTATCAAAATTTGTGAGCTTTACCAATTATAGTCCACCGGCTCCATTTATTGAATCATATTATCAGGGGGTTCAGTCAACTAACATGGAACAAGCGTAAACCGTAGAAATGTTAAAGGA
>CAZMFO010000027.1:0-7542 GCA_964565615.1 uncultured Candidatus Saccharibacteria bacterium
TATTATCGGTAAAGCCGGCAAGCCAATTGCTCGGTTAGAGCCATTTTCTGACACAAATGCCGTTCATCGTAAGTTCACTGGCGGTGGTCTACGCTTGCAGGAGAAGTTGGGTCGCCCGCTCACTCCAGAATACATAAACAAAATGTCCGCTACTAGATATGATAAATAGTACACCAGTATTTCTGGATGCTAATGCGATAATCTACGCCCTTGATAAGACGGGTGAACGGTATTCTGATGTCGTGACACTAATACAACGGTTACTAGAAAGTGGCGTAACACTATGTACCTCACACCACGTTATTGAAGAGGTTGTTTACATCGTGCGAAAAGTTAGTGATATAAGTGCGACCAAAGTAATCAAAGAGATTGGGAAAATACCTGGCTTGGTATTGATTGAGCCTGATGCTGTTTTGGCATTTGCGGAAAGGTACGCAAAGTTGAGTGATGATCTGAAGTTGGGCATTAACGATGCTCTGCTCTTGCAGTTATTGATAGATGCGGGGATTACAAGATTATTGAGTTACGATAAGCAATTTGCTAGTCGAGCTACCGAATTGGGTATTCAACAAGTCAGCTGATGATTAAAATAACTGTACTAAAGTTTTAACTCGCATTATTTACCCGATATTCTGGCTGATGTTTGAAATGCGCCAACTATCCTGCACCAATTCGACCCAAGCGTTTTGAAACAGTATAGTTTTAAACGAGTGGGCCATTTTTGGCTTGTTTGTTATTATCATTGTATGAGTGAGCGACCTATTTTTATAACAAGTAATCCTTCAAAAGCAGAACAATTAAGTTGGCACTTAGGAATTGAGCTGAACCATATGGCAGTAGAGGTTCCGGAATTGCAATCACTATCTCTGGCTGAGGTTGTTGAGCATAAAGCCAGAGTAGCATACGAAGTTGCTAATGGTCCTGTGATAGTTGAAGATACCTCACTTGTATTCCATGCTCTAGGCAAATTGCCTGGACCACTTATAAAATGGTTTCTTCAAGAACTTGATAATAGTGGCCTATGCGAATTATTGAATGGTTATTCAGATCGCTCTGCGACAGCATCTGTTCTATTTGGTTATTATGACGGTAGTGAGTTATCTACATTTGAAGGGCAAGCCGAAGGCACTATTGCCGACCAGCCTGTTGGCGAACGAGGTTTTGGCTGGGATCCTGTATTTATCCCTAATGGTTATGATAAGACTTGGGGTGAAATGACAAAAGAAGAGCAAAACGAAAGCTCGATGCGACGTATTGCATTAGCCAAGCTAGAAGACTACCTGAAAGCAAAAGCCGATTAGTTTATTCTATGAGTGAATCTGAAAGTTGGAAGGTTTGTACTAAATACTTTAACTTAACATTTTACAATTTTCTCAATTGCTGATATTTGAAATGCGTCAACTATCTCGCACTAAATCGGAACTAAAACGTTTTTCTTCTAGAGAGCTTTCAAACATTAGAGTCTTAATGAGGCTCTTTTTTTATGTGAGTAATTAAAAAATGTATGAAAGAAATTGACAAAATGTATTACGAATATTAAAATGTATTACATGACATACGACACAACCGTCACAAGTAAAGGCACCATTACGATTGCGGCACCCCTACGCAAAGCACTTGGGATAAAGGCTGGTCAGAAGTTAACACTCGCTCTCAATAATGATAATCAAATTGTGCTTGATGCAGGTACTGACATTAAAACTTTTGAGGCTACTAGGGCTAGAATAACAAAGAATATACCAAACCACTTAAGAGGACTTTCGGGGGACTCGTTACGTGAAGCTACCGCCAAAGCATGGACGGCAGAACACGATGATTAGCCTAGATACAAATGTAGTATTGCGTTTTCTTTTAGGTGATGTACCTGAACAAACCCAAAAAGCAACTGAGGCTATTACTAGGAATAAAGTGTACGTGACTGATGTCGTTGTTATCGAGGTAATCTATGTTCTGGAAAGGGTCATTGGGCTTTCTCGACAAGACATAACGAAGCTTGTGACTGACTTTCTGGGTTTTTCAAACGTTGTGCACAATACTTATTTTTTATTGGATACGATTAGACTGTATAAAAATTATCCTTCACTTTCGGTCGTTGATTGTTATGCCACTACTGAGGCTAAAGCATATAATAACAAGCTGGTGACATTCGATAGGAGGCTAGCAAGCCAAGGCGGAAAACACGTTAATGGACTTTAGCCCAACAAAGTGTCAGATAAATTGAGTATTTGAACCAGGCACACGAGTTTATATTATTGTGCTGTTCAATAGCTGATGATTGAAATGCGTCAACTATTCTGCACCAAAATACTTTAGTTTTTTTGGTTTACATTATCTAGTTGATTTGTAGAGAATCTTTCATTACTTTGGATGCTATTGCCCGCATAGAAATAGCATCTTTTTCGGCATTAGTCACTTCGGCAAAAGTTTTGTCATTGTTTTTTGGGATAATCGAAAATCGGTGTTGTTGCAACTTAATAGTAACAGTAATGGGATGATGGCTAAACTGGCGAGCACAAGGTAGGTAAGGTTGCCGATCTTCATTAACAAAAATCCCGTGCTGATGCTCGATACCATAAATCCAAATGCGCTAATAGTTCCATAAAGTCCGGACGAGGTAGAGTAGAGGTTTTTAGGAACCACCGCACCTATCCACGACTTGGTGATAACATCGAAGGTTCCATCAAAAAATCCGTATAATAACACACCAATAGCCCCAACTAATGGCGAGAACTGAATTGATAACACCGAATAAACCAGAATAAATACGATTAATGATATTGCCGATGCAATCTTGATGCCTAGCTTTTCGATTAAGAAGTGCGACTTTCTTGTAACAAAGGTGTTTATTAGGTTGTATCCACTATAGATGTACACCACGCCCTGTAGAGATAATCCTAAATCGTTAAGCCTTAAAAGCAAAAAGGCGTCAGAGCTGTTAATTAACGAGAAGATACCAAAAATAACAAGTAATTTTTTAAATCCGCTGTAGTGAAGTGATTTTTTTATAAACTCAACACTAGAGGCGCTTGGTGCTGGGGTATTTTTCGTTGGTTTATCTACTCGTTCTATCGGTGGCTTGCTAAGTCGTAGCGTCAGAATAACTGCGATAAATCCGGGTATAATGCTGGCCATAAAAACTAAAGAAACAGAGTTATTACTGAGTTTTAAAATTAACAAACAGATAAGGGGTCCTATGGTTGCACCAACCGTGTCCATTGCACGATGATAGCTAAAGATATTCGCCTGATTAGATTTTGTGGATTCTGATGCTAAAATTGCGTCTCTCGGAGAGGTTCTTACGGCTTTTCCTAGTCGTTCAATGTTTCTAACAAGAAAAGGCCAAAAGAAGGAATTGCCAAAAACCAATAATGGCTTTGTTATTGCCGATATACCATAACCAATAATTACAAAGATTCGGTATTTTTTGAGTCTGTCAGATAATGCTCCCCAATACGCTTTAGACACACTGGTAACAAAGCCAGCAACACCCTCAATTACACCGATATTCAGTACGCTAATACCCTTTTGTTGCCAGAAGATTGGAAGTATCGGGTATAACATATCACTGGCCATATCTGTAAACAGGCTAATCCACGAGAGTTTTTTAACATTGCTTGGGATTGCCCCGTTCTTTGATGTAGTAAGTCGTCGGGGCATCATATTGATATTATTTTGTTAGGGGTAACAATTATTTTTTTGATATTTTTTGGAAAGATAATACTCCGCACATCTTTGCTGGTGTCTAGCCAGTTGAGTCTCCCTAAAACCTCAACTTTTGTAGAGTCGTTTTTTAGACTAAGTAGCACATCTTGATTAGCAAAAATTGCTTTAGAGTCACTCATAATTTCTGCTGGTTCTAGTTTGGCCTTAAGTTTTTGGGCGGTTTCTAGATTATAGGGGCTTGATTGAAGTGGCGATATGTTAGTAATATCATCAAAATCAACACCCACATAACTAACTTTACCCCTGTTATTTAGTATAAAAGTATTTCTGTATCCGGCAGAAATATCTTTAATGTTCCCCGAAAGAGAGTCGGATTTTTTAAAATCTAGGTTAGACTGGGTGGTGTCTCTGTTGCCACGCCCCAATTGACCAAAAAGATTACTACCAGAAGTAAATACATCTCCATTAAGACTAAGGGCTACAATGTGGCCATGACCTAGGTCAACCTTGCTAAAAAAGGTTTTATCATCGCCAATTTTGGTCGGGGTTATGGTTTTGATAAATGTTGTATCTAGGGTATTGTTGCAGTCGTTAATTCCTGCCTCATCTATACTTGCCGAACCAGTGCAACCTCCGAGACTTTCAACTCTTAAATGTTCTAGTTGGACCTCTTTGTCAAATGTACAAATGCCACCCCAAGCAAAGATTTCCCCGCTGTCTGTTAATACTGCCGAGTGTCTCCATCCGGCAGAGATTGCTTTATATTTTTTTGATTTATCTAGATTTATTACTTTTAATTTGTCGGCAAAAACATCAGTTCCTAGTTGTCCAGTAGAGTTTGACCCCCAAGCAACCACTCTATTCTTATCTGTTATGGCTAGATTATGGTGAAACGCCGAGTCAACCTCTATAATCTTTTCTCCTTCTTGTAAGTCTAAGTTTAACTTAACGGCACTATAAAATAGTTTTGTATCGTCTTTTGGCTGGATCTGTCCATAGCTGTTACTGCCGATACCCCATAGTTCGCCCTCATCTGTTAGGAACATAGAGTAGCCATTACCCCCGGCCACTTTAACAATCTTTTCTTTTGCAATATCTCCCCCCAGATAAAGTTGCTCTGGGTTACTGATCTTCTTATTGACAGAATCTACCCCAATCTCGAAATCTTTGTTTGTGCCGACTCCATAGTAAATGTTGCGCTGGCTTTTTCGAATAAATAGGTTGATAAAATAAGCACTCCATCCAAGAAGTAAAATAGCGAGGACTGACAATAGTATCACTTTTGGTAGCCCTTCGCTAGAGAGTGGCTGGCTTTCGGGGCTTTTTTTAGTAGTTGCTCTATTACCCATATTTATATTATGTATTAATTGATTATTCGCTTGGTTTATCTTTGTTAGTTGTTCCGGGATTATGCTCTGGGCCAGCATAGACAGAGTAGAGCTTTAATACTTCTTGGCTACTATTGATGATATTGTGCCATACTCCTGCTGGTACAAAAATTGCCTCTCCAGCACTTGCATTCCATTCATCAAGCGAGTCCTGCGACTGCCCCATAGTTATCTTTGCTTGACCCTTTTGAATTACTAGTAATTGATCGTTTTTGTTATGAACCTCTAGGCCGATATCGTCACCAACATTTATAGACATAATTGTCATCTGTAAATGTTCACCAGTCCAAATTGTTCGTCTAAAAAAATCGTTGTTTGCCGTTACTTCGCTAACCGCAATTACCGAGGGCTCCTGACCATAATCTTTGTTAAAGTCTCTAATAGTGTTATTTGTCGCCATAAGCCCTCCTAGTGATTGTTATTTATAAATTACATTGTTTATATTAACATAATTTTTACAATCGGGGATTATTTGTAAGATTGGCTGGCAGAGAATACGCCTAGTTGTATTTTGTTTAAAAAAATAGTTGACAAGGCATAAACAAAAGTCTATATTCTCTAGCATAAGCATAAAAAAAGGAAAAATATGCCTCAAAAAAAACCAATTACAAAACAAAAACAAAAAACTAAGGTAACAAAGACTAAAGACGGTCGGCTAAAGAAGTTGTTAGTTGCGATTGTAGTCATCTTGATTGCCGGTATAGGAACCTATTTATTAAAAGTCAGTAATGCGGCGACTGGGTGTGTTGCAGATAATGTGTGCGATGTAAGGATGTTGTATAGTAGCTCTGCTAACGATGGTGTTTTAACTCATGACAACAGGGAAACGTTGGGGCTCCTGGGTGGAGGCTGGAATAATAACGAAGTTCAGTTTAAGGCTTATCTTTCGGAATATCCCGGCACAGTAGGGGTTACACGATTGATGAACCCAATAAATAACCGCCATTTCTTTACCATTAACCAGCAAGAAGTTACGAATCACCAAGCCTTTGGTGCAAAGATTGAGGCTGTGCCATTTTATGTGTTTAATCATCAAGCATCAAATACCGTGCCCATTTATCGGCTAAACCACCCGGCTCTGTCTAACTACTTTTATGTGTCTGACATTGGTATGCGAGACGCGTTGATTAATCAATACGGCTGGGTTAACCAAGGGGTGGCATTTTATGCCTATCCGCCGTCTTATAAACCAAATCCTCTACCAGAGCAACCAGCACCAAAACCTCAGCCACCAAAGCCGGTAGAGTGTCGTTTGCAAAACTTGACACCTTATAGCAAAGGCGACTGCGTAAAAGTTCTAAAAGCTATGGTTAATAAAATTAACCCAAATGCCAAATTAGATTCAAACAACAATGGTTTTGATGGAGCGTTGCACAACCAACTACTTAACTTTACAAAACTTAAGATGTTTGACGGTACCGACCCATATGTAAATATAGTAACTCCGAATATCTGGGATCGCTTGATACACTGGGTTAATACTAAAAACACTCCTCCACCAGCGCAACAACCTGCTACTCCCGTTACGCCAACAACGGATCAGAACAAGCCTTCTTCGAATCCGGCAGTTAATTGCCCAACGACTCTTGCACAGTATTTAAGTAAGTATCGAGGTACTACGACAAAAAATGAGGACCCCTGTATTCGTTACATTCAATTGGCTATAAACACAATAAGAAAGCGTAGTGGGAGGGTTGACCAGCAGCAGATTTCGGTAACAGGATATTGGAATTCAGAGACTGAAAACGAAATTACTCAGCTGATTAATGTTGCAAAATGGAGTGAAGGTGAAGACAAAGAGTGTAAGGTAGCCAAGTCTCAGTATGAAGCACTTGCCAAAAGTGTTAAGGACATCGAATCTACTATCGACACACTGGAAAACCTAGTAGAGAAATATCGTTTAACAACGCCACAAATAAAGAAGGATAAAGAATTCTTTAGTCGTTGGGTCGCTATTAAGGGATCAATGGCAACAATAGAACAAGAAATCTATATGAAAAGGTGTATTGGGACACGCACCTTACGGTTTGGTGTATTTACTAAGATACAACAGTTTATGCCAGAACTCATGAGAAAGAAAAACAGTATAAATTATAGGTCCATTATTTTTAGACGAACTAAATTGTTTTAAAAACATTGAAGATAGATAGGAGAATATTATGGCACAATTTTTAACAAGAAGTAGTAATAGTAAGGCAAAAATGCAAAGTAAACCTTCGTTAACAAAACTAGCAATAATAGCTCTAGTGATCGGCGGAGTGGTTACGGGGGGATGGATTATGTATAATAACCATCGCAAAAATTCCGATCTAATCATCAAAACAAAAGAGATTAATTCGGCACAAGATATGCTAAGGTTTTCTGATGAGGTTGATCGTCTTAACTCTAGTATTCAAGAAATGCCGGTTCCCGAAATACCAGCAGAGTAACACTACTTTACGATATTGATAATAGTGCGTCGTTTCGGCGCATTATTTTTTTTATTGTTGAT
>CAZMFO010000028.1:0-7395 GCA_964565615.1 uncultured Candidatus Saccharibacteria bacterium
TAACCACTAGTGGCATTGACAACCCTTGTGTTTGGTGCTATGATGTAATTTGTTACAAAAAATAACTGAATAGAGAGATGAGCTATGTCAGAACGACTAAATGACAACCCAAACAATCTACCCAGAGTATTAGAACCAGAAATAGATGAGCAAGGCAGACCTATAGTGTACTTTAGCGGTGTTACGGGGGGCGATTTTTTTGCTACTCTTAGGTTTTTTTCGCCAAACGAACAAAGGTATAATGCGCAGATATCTTATCTCTTTGACGAAGCAGTCCGGTGTGGGATGCTAAGTGGAACTACAGTAAATTTTGGTAATCCACAAGTTTCAGAGATGGATGGGGTACAATCTAGCCAACTTGGTATCTGTTTTGCGAAAGACCCTACTCCCAATCAAGTGCGAAATTCGTTTCTTAAAGCTCTAAATCTTGGCCCGGATTCTGTTCCGGAATTAGAAGTTAGAATCTTAAGGCACTATATCGACGCAGGTGCAATGCCTATTAGTGGAGTAGTAATAAGCGCTGAAAACGAAATCAGAAACGCAACCGAAGGGCAAATAAAAGCTGAACTAGACAATCTTACTCGAAGATTTTTCGAAGGCGAAGATATGGGCGGGCCAGCTGTCGGCTAATCTTGTTATTTGTGTTTACTTTTATGACTACTTTTTGCGGTAATCTTTAATGATAGAAACAATTCGCTGTAAGCTGTGCTGTTCCTCCTTACCAGTGCTAAGATCTTTTAGCTTGAACCGCTCTGTAGCCAGCTCATAATCACCGATAAACATCACATATCTGATACCCTTTTTGTCGGCAGTTCTAATTTGTTTTTCTGCCTTGCGACCAGTGCTGTCAACAGCAACCCTTAAGCCCATTTCTCGAAGTTGTTCCACTGGCTTTATTGCGTGTTCGTAAACATTACCCAACAAAACAACATATACATCAGTCATTGCCGATAATTCTGGCATTAAGTTATGGAGGAGCAAAAAATTGTAGAGGGTTGCGTCCCCCATACCAAAACCTACCGTCGGGACAGGTTCAACCCCAAATTGCGATACCAACCCGTCGTAGCGTCCACCACCAAACATTGATCGGTTGTTATCAATATGCTTATCAAAAACCTCAAAAACTACATCGGTGTAATAATCAAACCCTCGCATCAACGAGACATCAAAGACTATATTATTAATACCACTCTGCCTCGCTAGAGTTATTAAGTTTGCAACCTCTATAAAACAAGTTTGTGCCTGGACTTCTTCTGGCACATCATCAAGATCTTTAATACTTAATACTGCCTGCAACCGTTCGCTGGTACCGTCCGTTCTTTGTTGACTAGTTAGCAACACATCAACTTTGGCATTAAACTCACTCTTCGGCATTTTATGCATACGATCGATTAGCCTGATCAAGGTTGTTGCTTGAAAATCGTTAATTTTTACAAAGTCAAGCAGTAAATAATTAACCAGTTGGCGACTATTTATGCGTATTTCGTACATTTTTGGCTTAGCCCCAAAAGACTTCATAATCTCGTGTGCTATCTGGATCATTTCAAAGTCTGCCGAAAGGTTTGAAATGCCAAACAAATCAACATTTAACTGCCAAAACTCTCGTAATCGTCCACGCTGGGGTCGCTCATAGCGCCACAAATTCGGAATTGAATACCACCTCAAAGGAAAGGCAAGTTCTTGTCTTCTGCCGGCAACCATTCTGCTGACCGAAGGGGTCATCTCTGTTCTAATAGTAACCTGACGATCTCCTCTATCTACAAAACTATAGGTCTGTTCGTTAACTATCTCGTCGCTTGTTTTATGAGCATATAGCTCCGTTGGCTCTAATAGTGGCGCATCGTATTCTTCGTAGCCAAAACTTTCAACCACCTTCCTCCATTTTGCAAACATCCACTTTTGCAACCGTTTGTCTTCTGGATAAAAATCACGCGCACCCTTGTATGGTTGAGTTGATAAAGACATATACGGTATATTTTAAATGCTCAGCAACAAATCACCAAGAGCATAGTGGTAAAATATAGATATATTGTTACTTGACGATTATCTTACCAAGCCAACTTGGTTCTTTTGTAACTGCGTCTTCGTGTTCGTCTTCTGGCAAGGCATAAAAGTTAAAGGTACCCGTCTTATTGGCAATAAAGCTAAAACCACCCGGTGACGGAACATCACTCTCGGTGATTATCTCGTAACCCTCTAGCCTAACTCGTGCCTCCTCGTGCTGGACAAGTATATTAACCTTTACGGATTGGTCTTTTTTTACTTCTATTGTAGAAGGCCCACTCATCAACTTACCCTCTTCTACCACAAGATCAAAAACTACATTTGGACTCTCTAGCTTATCAAAATACTCTGGCACAGGCAAGCCAGCAGTTGTCTCTTTGCTAGGCACTCCATTAACCAGAGCATAGCTAATTTTTTGTTCGTTGACATCGTCAGAATTTGTTTGCCCCTGTCCTGTATTACTGTTACTGTTATTGCTTGTGTTTTTATCCGTAACAGTACTGCCGGATTCTCCGTTATTTGCTAACAAATATCCGCCAAAAATTATACTAACTACTGCCAATGTAATTATTATTATCGTTTGTGGCTTAATCTGTTTATTGTTATATTCAATTCTCATACTATGGCTTTCCGTTATAATGATCTAATATGCTCGGAGCTTGGCCAGTATCTCCTAAGAAGGGAGTAATGCCCAACATCTCTTGCCATGTCCTAAGCCCACTAAAGTGGCTGATTGGATTATTGCCTGTTTTCTTTGGTTGAGAACCAGGGACAATAGACGGCGCAGCAAATACAGTAGGAATCGGTGTATCTTCGTCCCAAATAAAGAATACGGCAACATCTCCTTTCTTGTAGGCGGAACTGTCAAAGAGTGGCTTTAAAAAGTTCTGTGCCCAAGCATCACCAGTCGGAATTGAGTTATCGTGAGTGTTTTCGTCATTAGTTGGGATAATAACAGAGAATGCTGGCAGATTACCATTGTTGACATCTGTCATAAATGTACTGGCTGGAACATTGTGAGTATTACAATATGTAGAGGGCGACGATGATTGTCCACCTAGGTTGGTGTAATATCGCATTGGGTCGTGATAAGACCCTTTTTGGTCGCTACTACTAGAGCAATTAGGGGTCTTCTTAGTGCTGATATATGTTCTAGCCATCTTTCCTGCTTGATTTAAACGATTGAATATATTATCTACATTAGTTGTATCACCATAATCATTATCTGTTATTTTATGAGCTGATGGGGATAATCCGCTAGTTAAGGTGGCATAATTTGGCTTAGAAGAATAGCCCTTTTCTTTTTGGCCATCTACTTTATAGTCGGCATCTTTCCAGTCGGTGTATGTTCCACACTTCTTAGCTAAATCGGCGATGTAAGGTGAATTTTTAGATGTAATAACCTCACTATATTTTTTATTTTCAAAGATCAAAACAACAACATGGTTCCATTTTGTTGGAGCGGGAGTTGCACCACATGGCTTATTTGAGCTAATGTCTGTATTAGTCTGTTGAGAGCCAAATAAAATAAAGGAGCCTCCTGAAGCATTGGCGTCAGGCAATGTCTTTACCTCTGAACTTTTATTGCCACCTTCAGGCTCTAAAGAAATAGAGAATGTCGAGGCATTTGCAGACAATAGGGCTATCAATCCAACAATAGCAATCACAGCAATTATTATTTGAGAGCGCCTGCGAGAGATAGCTTTTATACGCTTCATTACTGACTTTAAATATGAACCCAGCTATGCGTAATGTCAACCACAATTTATGCAAACAATTTGTTATTGAAAAATGCATTAGCCTCTTCTACTAATGCTGACTATACTGAAAGACACTCAGGATTATACTTATCGTAGGGAAAAAGTGTCCTCTGGGCCGAAGGAGCGTCTGCCAAAAACAACAAAACAGCGCGAGCTACGGCAAAGACATCACAGTAAACACTCCGAGCGTTTTTAGTAATAGCATTTTAAAGCAAAAATAATCAAGACTATGTATAATTCCAGCTATGGGTGAATATAAGATAGTTGGCGAAAAAGGTAACGCTACTATGCCAAAAACTAAAAATACAAAACCAAAAATGTTCTCAAAACCATTGCTTAAGATTGTGCTGTTTGCCATTGGTGTAGCTATTTTTAGTATAGTCGTATGGAAGTTCCTTACTGGCGATAATAAACCACAAGATCCAGCAATATCATATCTAACAAACGGTAATAATGTAGTGTGCATTGTTGAGGCAAATAATCTCAAATGCGAACATATTCTGACAGGGGAATTAAAGAATTACGCCATACCCAGTAAGTACAACGAAACATCTGTTATAAGCTCAAGCCCAAGCGAAGCAAAACTATTAGTTGAAATGAATGATAAAGATGTGGTCGTGACAGACACTAATTTTGAAGAAATCCGAAAAGTTTTTGATGGAACTAACGCAGTTGAGCAGAATTCGTCATTTAGCTGGGCTGATGACTCTAGTATATTAATTAGTGAGACTAGGCGTGAAGAAAATGATGCGGATTTTCTTCCTGCTCCACTTGTAATACATATGTTCAATGTTGAGACCGGAGAAAAGCGTAGGATTTATAAAACGGGCGAAAATGTTGACACCAAATCAATCAAGGTGATAGGTAGTAATAACACCTACTTGTTTATTTCGCATCAACTACCTAAGAACTGGGTAGCAATTGACACAGATCCACCCTCGCCTGCAATCAATGCTATTCGCCTAGCGGATGGTTTTGTATTGCCAGTCAATTCTCATCAGGTTAGCACCGATAACATTTACTATGATGCTGACAAAGATGTTTTTCTGTCCACTAGATATAGAGATGGTGGTTCAGAAAATGGTTATATAACCGCCTCCCAGCTTGAAGAGAGTGAGTTCGGTCTATTATTGCGCAGTAAACTAGAAATTAATGCCACTTCGATAGATACAATGGACAAACCAATAATTACTTCAAGAGGCGTGCTATTGTCAATTAATACTGGAACCTCAACTCTATTTAAATTAGTACAAGACAACGGCACAATTACCGAACTCAAACTAAAAAGCAATAATCCTTACAGCCGCCAATCGCTAAGTCTAAAGACATTCCCGGAACTACCCCAATAGGCCTCAGATAATTCTCAAATTTTTTTCTGGTTTTACGCAAAGCCCTCACCCTCCGCCAATACGGAGGCGGACAGTAATTCGCATGGTTTTGAAGTTTTTGTGGCAAACTGACAGAAGTTGTTAATGGCTTTGTCGCATAGATTTGATTTGCTTCCAAGGTTTCCAAAGCAATCTCACAGAGACCTATCTCCAAAGAATACAACGGACGGATAGACTGTGTCAGCCAAAGCTGATACTGCTAAGGCAAACCGTGGGGCAATAAGGTTCTGCATGTGCTAACACCCTATATGTCTCCACTATACTAATGCTACTGTTAACGGGCATACCTAATGAAGCACCGAATACCACGGATTACGGTGTTATGGAATCCCACTTCAGAGTCTATTGTACAGTAGGTTTTCTAAAAAATTTGCGTCGGAGTCTTTGCTAAAGCAAAGACAAAGGAAAAGAGAAAAAAAGGAACAAAGGAAGGAGAAAGGATTAAGGATTTACCTCACCTGGAGACGAGCAGCGTTCCCATTCTGCACGTAAGAATCGTACACGTCGGCGTCGCCATCGTCGC
The DNA here is from genome assembly GCA_964565615.1 of uncultured Candidatus Saccharibacteria bacterium. Taxonomy (GTDB): domain Bacteria; phylum Patescibacteriota; class Saccharimonadia; order Saccharimonadales; family JAGQNJ01; genus HK-STAS-PATE-36. The sequence goes on from CAZMFO010000028.1 coordinate 5,676, forward strand.
GCACGCGGGCGCTCGGCACGCAGCCGAACACGCCAACCCTAGCTGGCTTTAGATCAATACCTTTAACATAGCTATCTTTCCAGGTACGGCTTTGACCCTTGTAACGACGGGCTAGGAGTGAACCTTCAAAGATAGGGGTTACACCGATCTCAGGGTTGTCCTGCTGCAGGGCTTCAAGGGTAGCCTTTTGCTGAGCTACTGTACCCTCGCGGTCAGCGTCGTAGGCTGTTGGGGTAATTGCGAAGCGATCAGCATCACCTGCTTCGGGGTCATAGCCGCTTAATTGGTCGTCAGTCCAGTTAGCCAGGAACTTCATGCGGTCACTCCAAGGATATAGTCCGTGATCTGAAGCTTTGTCCCAACTGGTAACAGTTTCTTCAGTTGAAACAGGGCGATTTAGCTTAGGAAAGACCGTGCGCCTACGTTGATCAGTCTCAGGCAGCTGGGCAGCGGCAGTAACACGTTCGTCAGTCAGCCAATCCTCGGCTCGTTCACGGTAGAGACCTGGTGCAAACACAGGAATCTGCTCTTTCTTGCGACGACTGCTGTTGATTTCATCAATAGTATCGTTAAAGAGGCCTGCGCCTACTTCAACAGTACCAAGAAGTCTAGCTCGTTCAGCAGCAATATCTACTGTCTGAGCAACTGCGATTTGACCGGCACCTTCTGGTACCCAAAGGCCACGAGCTTCTGCCTCCGCCTTCAGCTCATCGAGTGCACCAGTAACTTCGTGATCAAGTAATTCATCAGCTGGTACGCTGGCAACTCCGCCCTTTATTTCAAAACCTTTTCCAAGAGTAAAATCCATATCTTCTCCTCTGTTATTACGATATTATTACCATATACCGCTATATTTTACCATATCTATTATGGTTTTGACAGTGGTGGATCGGGAATGATTTGCAAATTCTGGCTTTTTGTGCTTTAATATGTTCGTATGTCCCCAGAATTTGTTGGTGCAAAGGATGTAATCCGCACAGAGCACGAAGTTAGCCTAACCCCAGACGATCAAGTCTGGCTTGCTTCATTTGGTGTTGACCCATTATGGCAAGACAATCCTGCTCTTTTAGATGAGCTAACATCAATTATTGCCATTGGATCTAGAAGACTGAATGATCCTGTTAATCAAACTACCGAGGCCCATACAGAAATAATACAGGCCCGCATTCAATTTATGAACTTCATCGGCGTACCTGAAGCTACTCTTGGAACTTTTCTTGCAATAAAGCCAACCATTGTGCCACTCGACACTTTTATCAACACTCAGAGAACCTTCACTCAGCTCGGTCTGGACGCTGCTAAGGTTATCAATGCTTCGCCAGCGGCTATTGGCTATGCCCCAGAATCCGTGCGAGCTAAGTTTGACAATCTAATTCAGCTCGGTCTGGACGCTGCTAAGGTTATCAATGCTTTACCAGCGGCTATTAGCTATGCCCCGGAATCAGTGCGGGCTAAGTTCGCATTTTTAGAGGAAAGTATCGCCCTACTTAATTGGGAGTATTCCGCCCAAGAGCTTGTTCAAACCTATCCGGCAGTACTGGGGTTCAGTCCGCAAAAACTGCGAATCTTGCGCCGTATTGCCGCATATCATATTGACAAAAGCTCACGATCTGCCGACCCAAAGCAAGTTCGAGCCAGCTTGATAGTCCCTCTGGAAAAATATGTTATGCCCATACTCAAATAGATCGTAGACACATCCAACTTGTAGAATAGGTTTGTA
>CAZMFO010000029.1:0-6494 GCA_964565615.1 uncultured Candidatus Saccharibacteria bacterium
CTAGTATCTACTCCACCTAGTACTCTAACTCTATCTACTACAGGAGCTAATGAGATTGTCTATACTTACCAAGTAGCCAATAGTCCAGTAGCTAGTAATATACCTAATGCAGAAGATGGCAAAGATATAGTAGTTAACTTGCCTAGTGGCACTACTCTAACATGCAATGTAGCGGTTAAAGAATCCTCACTTGATGTTAATGACTCTGGCTATAACTATCCAGTAGGCTTAGTGGACTTCTGCTTTAGTACTAGTGCTAGTAACAACACGGTATCTCTACTATTTGTTACAGACTTAAAACCAAATCAAGTAGTAGCTAAAAAGTATAACCCTAGCACTAACGGCTATACTAATCTAACTAATGCTACTATTACCGAAACTACTCATAACTCTAAACCAGCCTTACTACTAACCTATACCATAACAGACAATGGAGACCTAGACCTAGATAGTACAACTGGTATCATTAAAGACCCCGTAGGCCTAGCCACCCAAGCCGTTGGAGCACCGAATACTGGGGTGAGGTAAAGGGTAAACAAAGCGCTCCGCAAAGCATTGTATTATTACCGCAAAAAATGGTACTATATTACCTGACAGTTCTTGCCGTAGATCATCGTCAAATAATAAGAAGGTAGCACTGTTATAAAAACAAGATAACCAAATAACTTGAGTGGTCGAGCTCTCAAGAAAGATATTAATAACTTGTTTTTATCTATAGGATATACCTATAAGGAGTAAGTATTAGCACTTCCCCGCAGATTATTGATCGTACAGAAGTTAGTTCGCGATTTGGTGAGCTACAGACAGATATTAAAAAAATACCCCTGTATAAGCGGTTGATGAACAAAAAGAATCGACGCAAAACCATAGGTATAAGCTTGCTAACGGTTAATGTTTCGTTACTGTTAGTGGCTACTGTTTTTGTTTTGCAAAAACCAAGTACATCAGGCACAACAGTATCTAATGCAATTTTAACTACTAAGGAAGAGGCGACTGTTAACCCGTTAGATACTTTGTCTTCTGCAGATATTGCACTAAATGTAGCCCGAGCCACAAATTTACCCGAGCAAACTGCCGTTGCCAATTTAGCTGATAGTATGAACGATCAATTAACCGTAACCCCTGCAGATAACATTGTAGTTACCCAGCCACAAATTATTGCAACTGGGCTAAAGTCCAGGGCAGATATTCTGACATATATTGTTAAAGAAGGTGATACTGTTTCTGGCATTGCCAGTAAATACGGCGTTACATCCGACACTATTAAATGGACAAACAATCTAACTGGAGATAATGTCGGAGTCGGCACAAAACTAACGATTTCTCCTGTAGATGGGTTGGTTTATACGGTTCAATCTGGAGATACAATAGATGGATTAGTCGGCAAGTTTAATGTAGATAAAGTAAAGTTTATTGCCTTTAACGATCTAGAATCTGGTAACTTGCCGACCGTTGGCGAAAAGATCGTTTTGCCCGGTGGTCGCCCTGTGCCGGTTTCGCCTAGGGGTGGTCAGCCAACAGCATCATTTGGGAGAGCCCCTGGATTTACGGCGGTATATGGTGCATCTAATGGCTACGATTATGGTTACTGTACTTGGCACGCCGCCAATCGGCGAGCTCAATCAGGCAGACCCATACCTACTAACTTAGGTCATGCTCGTTCTTGGTACTCAAGAGCACAGGGGGGTGGTATGGCTGTAGGTAACGAACCTCGTGCTGGGGCGGTACTTTGGCACGCCAACTTGGGCGGGCTAGGCCATGTTGCTTATGTAGAAGCCGTTAACGAGGATGGCTCAATACTCGTTTCTGATATGAACTATCCTTCTTGGGGTCGTGTTACAAACCGAACAGTTCCACCTAGTGAGTTTAGCAAATATCGCTTTATTTACTAGCGACAATTTAGATTACATTGTATAATATCTGCTATGTTTGTTGATAAAGTTTCGGTGTTAGCAAAAGCCGGTGATGGTGGCAATGGTGTGGTTAGCTTTCGGCACGAAAAGTACATAGACAAAGGAGGCCCCGACGGTGGTGATGGTGGCAATGGCGGAAGTATCTTAGCAATTGCCAGCCGTAATCAGGACACATTAGCAACCTTTCGGTACAAAAAACAACTTTCGGCAGAAAACGGTGTGGCTGGGTCAGAAAGAAAAAAGCATGGACGAAACGGTAAAAATTTGTGTATAGAGCTCCCCGTAGGTACTGTAATTACCGACGAGACAGGTGCCATTATTGCCGACCTAATAAGCGAAGGTCAACAAGCTCTAATCGCCAAAGGTGGTAGGGGTGGCTTTGGAAACGCTCACTTTGTATCGTCAACCAGACAAGCTCCAAGAGTTGCCGAAAAGGGAGAGCCGGGCGAAGAACACAAACTAACCCTAGAGCTAAAATTGATTGCCGATGTTGGCCTGGTGGGGCTACCCAATGTAGGAAAATCAACACTACTTTCTAGAATAAGCAATGCCCGACCCGAAATTGCCAACTATCCTTTTACAACCCTTACCCCAAATCTTGGAGTAGTTGATGTTGATGGTCGGTCTGGATTTTTGGTGGCTGACATTCCTGGGCTTATAGAAGGAGCAAGTCATGGCAAGGGGCTTGGTGATGAGTTCTTAAAACACATTGAACGGACAAGCGTTATTCTGCACCTTGTAGATGCCTATAGTAATAATATAGTTGCCGATTACAAAACAATTCAAAAAGAATTACAAAATTACGAGGTAGATTTAACAAAAAAACCGCAAATAGTAATTATTAGTAAAATTGATGGGCTTGATGACGAAATAATTGCAGATGTTAAAACAAAGCTAAAAAAAGTTATGCCACCAAAGACTAAAATTATGGCAATCTCGTCGGCTAGTGGTCAAGGACTAAAAGAAATGTCTCGGGCAGTACTTATGGCAGTAAAACAAGAAAAGGCTAAAGTTACCAAAAAAATAACTCAAGAGTTGCCCGTGTTTACCTTTGAACAACCAGACGAAAGATGGTCAATAAGCAAAACCCCAGATGGCTATGTTGTAGTAGGCAAAAAACTAGAAAGTTTTGCTAGGCGAACGGATTTTTCTGACTATCATAGCACTCAAAGAATGCGAGATATTCTTAAGAAAATGGGTGTCATAAATGGGCTAATAAAACAAAAGATTGAGGTCGGAGATTCAATAATTATCGGCGATCCAGCTATTGGCAAGCTAGAATATTAGCCTTTTAACGGCGTATTTTTGGATTATTTTTAGATTTTAGAGGTGTTAAGGGTTTGTACTTTGACAACGCAACTCCTGCTAGAGTAATAAGCCCTCCTATTAAGGCAGTTAAAGATAGCGGTTCTTGCAAAAAGTAAATTGATACTAGCAAAGTAATAAATACACCAGCGTAAAATAAGCTCCCATTTATGGCTGATCCAGTTTTTTTATAACTGGCTATGTTAAGCACCCGACTTAATACTGTTACAAAAATACCAGAATATACAACAGGAAGTAATAGCTTTGGAGACTGCAAAACAGCGGGCGAAAGATATATGGTTTTAGTCAATAACCCATAACCAATGTTTAAAATCGTCACGACAAATGCCTGAACAAAAACTACAGCCGTTAAGGGTAGCTTTTTTCTCCCCTCGCTTGCTTTTCTGGCAAAAACAACAGACAGAGGGTAAAACATCGTAAACAACAAAGCATAAAATGTCGCACTTGGATAAATCCTTAAAGAGGTATTGTTGGTGACGATAAATGGCGTAGCTACTATTATTAAGGCGCCTATGCCAGCCATACTAAACCCAGCAATTTTCTTTAAATCCAGCTTATCTTTGGTCATCTTAACCGAATAGAGCATTAGCATTATAGGATTAAGTAGCATCAACAAGGTAACATAGTTAGCAGTGCTTTGGTTAAGAGCAATCAGCAAGCAAGAGGAAGAAACAAAAATAGCTATTCCAGAATAAATAGCATATTTAAGGTTGTTTTTGGTAATTTTGGGGCTATGCTTAAAAATAAATGGCAATGTTACTAAAGCTCCCATACCAAATCTTAGAGCGTTCAGGGTTATATGATTAGACGATGCAACTGCGTACTTCATTAATGGGATATTTACTGACCCTAAAACCGTAGCTAACGCGCCGTACCAAAAATATCTATTGTTTGTTTTTGTCATAATTTAACACTTGTATTATAGCATTCTTTAAACAAAGCTAGGTACAAACCAGAAGTATAGGCAAAGATAGTGCTACACTGGTTGTATGGAGCAGACCTTCTTTTTTTACGACCTAGAGACTAGCGGTGTTGATCCAAAGGAGCAACGAATAATGCAATTTGCCGGGCAACGCACCGATTTACAGCTTAATGAGATTGGCCAGCCGTTTAACTTTTTAATATCATTAACAGATGATGTTCTGCCAGAGCCTTATGCAATTATGGTAACTAGCATTTTGCCCCAACAAACAATTGCCGAAGGAATTACCGAAGCCGAGTTCTTACAGACCTTTACTCAAGAAATTGCTACTGCTGGCACAATCTTTGTCGGCTATAATTCTATTAGATTTGATGACGAATTTATGCGGTACTTACATTATCGCAATTTTTATGACCCGTACGAATGGCACTGGAAGGATGGACGAAGCCGTTGGGATCTGCTTGATGTTACTCGTATGACTCGTGCCTTGCGCCCCGATGGCATAAAGTGGCCCTTTGATCCGGAAGGCAAGCCAACAAATCGCCTAGAACTATTAACTAGCCTTAATAATTTAGAGCATTCTAACGCCCATAATGCTTTGAGCGATGTTCGTGCCACAATATCATTCGCCCGTTTACTTAAAAGCAAACAACCAAAACTCTTTAGTTATCTATTAAAAATGCGCGACAAATCCAAAGTAGAAGCAGAGGTAAAATCAAAAAACCCTTTCGTTTATTCTAGTGGCAAATATAGTAGTGAACAAGAAAAAACAACCGTAGCTGTTTATCTGGCAGACAATCCAAAATCTGGAGCTTTAGTTTACGATTTACGATTTGACCCAAACGAATGGCTTAACAAAACCCCAGAACAATTAGTAGAATCGTGGCGGTGGAAGAAAGACAGCCAAGAGCAACGACTACCAATTAAAACCCTACAATATAATCGTTGCCCAGCAATTGCGCCGACCTCTGTTTTAGATGAGGAATCCCAACAAAGGCTGTCGCTAGATATGCAAGTAATTGCTCATAATCACCAGACACTAATTAGTAATCCTGCCTTTAGCCAAAATGTGCTTAAGGCCCTGGACGCCATGAACAAGCAACAGCAAACAGCGTGGGACACAGAGCCCAAGTTAGTAGATGGGCAACTGTACGAAGGATTTATTAAGGATACAGACAAGCCAAAAATGGAAAGGTTACGCAAGGCAGATATCAATAATGTAGGCGTGTTCAAAAATGATTTTGAAGACGCTCGTCTGCAAACATTACTGCCACTATACAAAGCAAGAAATTATCCAAAACAATTAAGTAATCAAGATAAAAAAATATGGGAAGACTATAAGTATCGTAAATTGTTATCTGGCGGTGAGCAAAGCCGAGCAAATAAATACTTTAACCAACTCCAAGGACTTGCCACTAATACAAAAATCAACACTCAACAAAAAAATATTCTAGAAGATCTAAAAATATACGGCGAGAGCATTTTGCCAGACCTTAATTAAAAAGTTGCAACTGTTTAATTTCTTCTTTACTGTGTTTGCCAGTATGTGTTTTATGATAAAAAAATAAACCGCCGATGGACAGAGCCAATGCCATCAGTAAATACCAAAATAATGTAATCTCAATGTTTGTGCCGGGTATGTGCCCCAAAACCAACAACTCTAACATTTCCTCACTCCTTTAGACGCTATTGTACACTTAATGGACAGTTTGTCAATAAGATTATATCGGTAATGTTTATTTTTTCTTAAACCGCGTACTAATTGAGCTAGATAGTCTATCTAGCCGTTTTCGGTTGCCAAAGAATAACCAAAAACTAACAAACAACATAGACGAAGACAAGCCCCTGATCAAGATAGTTTTGCCGACGGTCAGTCCAAAGCATCCAAGAGCAAAAAGAAGCAACGATACAATATCAAACAAAATTTTTGTTCTAAGGTCGTCTTTAAAAATGACTTCTGATATTTTGCTCCCACGATCTTTTAGTTCGTGCAGTAATTTCTCTGCCCAGTCATGATTATTAGCAAGCAAAGCCAGCCCAGCCAAAACCAACGGGATACCCCCGGGTCCGGGCATCCATCCAACCAATCCAGAAGATATAATCATAAGAACGCCTAAGATGTCTATTGAAATCTTATGAGGCAGAGATCGTTGCATCCTAAGCTGTTTTTTTAACTCTCGTTTATCAATATCCATTTGATAACAGTTTATCAAAAGCCCCACTCTATTCATATTCTATTGGTTGCACTTGATGTGTCAAAGGTTTGAGTTACGGGGGTTAGGCTACTTTTTTTGGTTTTATGTTATTAAGAATTGTAGAGTTTTCCACAGGGG
>CAZMFO010000030.1:0-3842 GCA_964565615.1 uncultured Candidatus Saccharibacteria bacterium
TTACAAATCCTGTTGGCTTTCAGGGGCGTGATGTTGTGGTTCAGTTATACACGGCGTTTGCTCCACTGGTACATATTGGAGCATTAGAACGTACAGCCCAAGAGCTCGATTTAGACCTATTGGCTATCGCCGCCGAACCTTTTGCGGTGGCGCGCTCGGTTATCGGTGATGATACAGGATCAAATATGAGTGCTATCTTGATGGATATTGGTGGTGGCACAACTGATATAGCGGTAATCAATGATGGCGGCGTACAAGGTACTAAGATGTTCGGGATTGGCGGGCGAGCCTTTACTCGATCTGTAGAACGAGAGCTAGGTGTTGATTTTGACAAAGCCGAAGAGCTAAAAATGGGGCTTTCTTCTCATCAAACAACAGGTGATAAAGCCCGTGAAGTCAAAGAGGCTCTAGTTAAAACTCTGAGTGTTTGGACAAATGGAGTAGAGTTGGCTTTAAGTGAGTTCGACAACATAGATAACCTGCCACAAAAAGTATTATTGTGCGGTGGTGGGTCATCGCTGTCGATTATTCCGGCACAGCTAAGTAAAACAAAGTGGTATCGAGATTTGCCATTTACTAAACAGCCAATTATTCAACATATTAATCCTAGCGAAGTTGTTGGAATAGTAGATGCAACCGGTCAAGTAAACGACCACACCCTTATTACTGCACTGGGGTTGGTTCGGGTCGGCATTGATTCGCTCCAGCAAGTTAACGACGATCAAAATTCAATTAGATCAAGAATTGATAGGATGCTTAAGGTATAATAGGATAGATGAGTTCAACAAATCAAAAAGATATAGTTTATGTTGATGTTGACGACGAGATTACATCAATTATCGACAAGATTACTAAGAGTAAGTCTAAAATTATTGCGTTAGTCTTGCCAAAAAGAGCAGTAGTTTTACAGAGCATCGTTAACCTAAAACTTTTAAAGCGAGCATCTGATGATCAAGGTAAAAGAACAGTTTTAATAAGCTCCGATCAAACAATTATTGCCTTAGCTGGAGCAGTTGGTATGTATGTGGCAAAAAATTTGCAATCAAAGCCAGAGATACCTCCAGCACCCGACGAGGTTCCAGCCTCTGATGAAGATAATCTATTAGAGGCAGAAGAAGAGTCTGTGCCAGAACCACTTAATAAAGAAAAGACAGTTGGCGAGCTTGCTGGCGAAAATGAGGCTGTTTTTGAGTCAGATCAGCCAAAAGATACCCCTCCACAAAATACTAACAGAAAAAAATCTAACAACTCAAAACAACAAACTGGGGGCAAAAAGAATAAAGTACCGAACTTTGATTCGTTTAGAAAAAAGGCAATAATTGGCTCCCTAGTAGCTGTAGGAATGGTTGTTTTTGCCTATTTTGCTATCTTTGTTGCACCAAAAGCAACCGTAACAATAACAACCGAAACTTCAACAGCAAACAATTCAATTGATTTTGTTGCTTCTACGGCAGTAAAAGCCACCAAAATTGAAGATTCAAAACTAGCTTCTAAAGAAGTTAAAGAAACCAAAACGGAGACTCAAAAAACCCCTGCAACTGGGCAAAAAGACCTTGGAGCAAAGGCAACCGGTAGCGTACTTTTATCTATCCCCTGTGGCTCGGTTAGTGGATCACCTCCGACAGTTCCGGCAGGTACGGGTGTTAGTACGGGTGGGCTAACTTACATAACCAATAGTTCATCTAGCCTAACGACTCCGAGCTTTGGTTTGGGGTGCAAGTTTACCTCAACAGTTGCAGTTACCGCACAAGCAAATGGAGAGCAGTATAACATTGATAACGGAAAATCCTTTACGGTTGCTGGATTTTCTTCGGTAACAGGGTCAAATTCATCGGCATTTACAGGCGGTTCGTCAAAAATTGCCAAAGTAGTTAGCCAGCAAGACGTAGATTCTGCTAAGCAAAAACTGACCGATACCTCCGGCGAGGTCAAAGATCAGTTAAAACAACAACTTGAATCTGCTGGATATTATGCCTTAGTTGATACTTTTACTACAGAGTCTGATAAGATAGATATCTCTCCCGAAGTAGGAGAAGAAGCTACCGAAGTAACCGTTAACGCCGAACGTATTTATGTAATGATAGGCATCAAATTTGATGATCTAAAGTTATTAGTTAAGCAAAAAGTTCAGCCCGAGCTAGACAGTAAAAGTATGCAGATAAAAGACGACGGCATAGATAAAGCAATTATTAGGGTGGGGACAAAACAAAGTAACGGCGATACACCAATCACTTTGCAGGCTCAAACCGTTTTGGGGCCCAAGATTGATGAAAATCAAGTAAAGCAAGATATCGCAGGCAAAAAACGTGGTGATGCTCAAGAGATTATCAAAAGGATTGAGGGGGTTAAAGAGGCAAAAGTAGAGTTTAGCCCATTTTGGGTTAATATAATTCCAAAAAATACCGCAAAAGTATCAATCCGTTATGAAGAGGCTAAAGAATAGTGAGTAGCACCGTTTTGGCGTTAGATATAGGTACAAAAAAAATTGGGGTAGCTCGCGCAAATTTGATTGCCCGCATTGCAGAGCCTTTAACGACTTTGCCCAATGATGATAACTTTAATGATGTGCTTGCTAAAATTATTTCTGATCAAAATGCCAGCTTATTGGTAGTTGGTTTACCTAGAGGGCTTGACGGACAAGATACAGATCAGACTCGCTATGTGCGACGGTTTTTAGATAACTTACGGGTTGATATTCCAATTCATTTTCAGGATGAGGCCCTAACATCTGTTAATGCAGAACAAAAACTTGCATCACAGAAGAAGAGTTTTGTTAAGGGCGATATTGACGCCCAGGCCGCTTCTATTATTTTAGAGGATTATCTTGTGGAGAATAGAAATGGCTAACAAACACCCCTATCGACGTCGTTGGGTCAAAGTATTAGTAGTTGCTCTCATTGTTGGGGCGATAGCTGTAACCGGTGGTATGATTGCGGTAAGGAGATATTATAATGCTAATCTAAAGCCTGCTAGCGCTAATCATTCATTGGTTGAGGTAACAATTAAAGAGGGTTCTACCCTGCCAGAGATTAGCCAGCAATTAAAAAAGCAAAATCTAATACGCAACAAACAAGTTTTCGAGCAGTACGTTCGTAATAATGGTGTGGACGAAGATATAAAGGCGGGTACATACGAGTTAAGTCCTAGTTATGGCGTGTCAGAGATAGTGTCGATTTTGACCCAAGGCAAAATAGTTAGCAAGCTTGTAACAATTTTACCCGGTGCTCGGATCGATCAAGTTAAAAAAATGCTTCTTAGTGCAGGGTTTAGCGAGTCAGATGTTGATACCGCCCTAAACCCGGCCACGCACACTAACCACCCGGCGCTTGTCGATAAGCCAAAACAGGCCAGTTTAGAGGGATATCTGTATCCAGAGTCATTCCAGCGGACGTCTTCTACGTCTGCATCGCAAATCATCACCGCCTCGTTAGATGAAATGCAAAAAAGATTAACCCCAGAGGTTCGACAAGCCTTTAATCAGCGTGGTTTATCTACTCATCAAGCAATAACATTAGCCTCGATTGTAGAACGAGAAGTATCAAAGCCAGAGGATCGATTGCAGGTTGCTCAAGTTTTTTTAAAGAGACTAAATATGGGGATGAAGTTGCAATCTGATGCGACCGCTAGTTACGGGGCAGTTTTAGATGGAGTAAATATAGACGAGCTTCAGCATAGCCAGCTTTTGGCCTACAAGTCAGCCTACAATACTTATATTAACAACGGTTTACCTCCTGGTCCTATTAGTAATATATCAGAGACTGCTATTACGGCAGTATCTAACCCCGCAACGACAGATTGGCTGTATTTTGTGTCTGGTGACGATAAAGTAACATATTTCTCTA
>CAZMFO010000031.1:0-3026 GCA_964565615.1 uncultured Candidatus Saccharibacteria bacterium
TTGACGTTCTTTTACCCTAAGTTGTTAAGTTACGCTAATGGTTTTATGGTATAACAGAACCATGATTTTAGCAAGGGGGCTTAGACAATGTTTGCAAAAATACACTTTCTTTTCTAATACTTACACTTGTCAACCCCGCTATGCTTGTGATATATTTACATAATCAATAATTTTAAAGGAAAGGTGGCGACAACAACTATGACAAAACCACAATCAGTCTATACATTCTCTTTCGTCACCTGCAACGAATAGAGAAAATATACTCATTCGTTGTTAACCGCAACAGAATTCAATAACAAATTAATCCCAGCAGTAGGAGACTGCCTATGAAGAAACCAAGAATCAACCCAGTTGCCAAATATTTTTGGCACAAAATCACCATATACCCCTTTCATCTTTTGGGGATTATTATTGCCGTGCCATTAACTATTGTCATCAACAATTACTTACCGCCAATAATTCTTGCTAATGTGCTAGCTAAACTAAGTACTCGTAGTTTCACCCCTAATGATGTATTGGGTAGTTTTGGTACAGATCTACTAATTTATGGCCTTCTTATCTTTATTGGTGCACTCCTTTGGCGTGTTGTGGATTATTTTATGTGGCGCTTAGAGATTAGTGTTCAACAAGATATTGCCGAAGAGGTTTTTGATCGTTTAGTCAAACAAAGTGCTAACTTTCATGCCAACCACTTTGGCGGTTCTCTGGTATCAGCAAATAGCAAACTTCTAGGTGGCTACATTCGCACCGCCGACACCACTATATTCGGGACATACCCTCTAGTTATTGGGCTGATCACGGTTAGTATTATTCTGTGGCCAAGATCTCCACAATATGTTATTGCATTACTCGCGGGAACGATAGTATTCATAGTTGGAGCGCTACTTATTTCAAGGCCAGTACGCAAACTTAGTGCAAAATCTGCCAAAGCCGAAAGCAAACAGACTGGTTTCTTGGCGGATGCTATTACTAACATTATGGCAATTAAAAGTTTCGCCAGGCCAAATTTTGAAAAAAAGCGCTTTCATCAAGCAACTACTAATACTAAAAAGCGGATGCAACGCTTTGCCAATATGCACCAAGTTCAAATGAATATATTTGCAATGATTAGTCGAACAATGTCGCTCACGGCATTGTTAGTAGCTGTTATTGGAGTGGTAACATTTAATGCCAATATCGCTACGGTGTTCTTGATATTTAGCTATACTTCAAACATTATTGATCAACTATTTACTTTTAGTAATAGCGGTTTAAGAAACTACAACCGAGCTTTTGGAGACGCCTCCGAAATGGTTAATATCCTTAGCCAAACACCAGAAGTGCTAGACCCAATCAAACCAGAGCCAATAAAAATATCAAAAGGCGAAATTATTTTTGATAATATTGGTTTTAAGCACACCGGTTCTGACAGCTCTATTTTTAAAAACCTTGATTTACATATTAAACAAGGCGAAAAAGTTGGGCTAGTCGGGCATTCTGGGTCTGGTAAGTCAACGCTAGTCCGGTTGTTGCTTAGGTTTGGCGACATAAATGCAGGAGTCATCAATATTGATGGTCAAAACATCGCCAATATCAAGCAAGATGACTTACATAGTCGCATTGCCTATGTTCCACAAGAACCATTGTTGTTCCACCGAACTTTAGCCGAAAATATCGGATACGGCAACCCCGACGCAAGCCAAAAAGAAATAGAGACAGTTGCCAAAATGGCCTATGCTCACGAGTTTATCAAAAGTTTGCCCGATGGATACCAAACTTTGGTTGGCGAACGAGGAGTCAAACTATCTGGCGGTCAGCGCCAAAGAGTAGCAATTGCCCGTACAATGATAAAAAACGCTCCGATTATTGTTTTGGATGAGGCAACTAGTGCGTTGGATAGCCAAAGCGAGGCGTTAATTCAGGACGCACTCTGGAGGTTAATGCAAAACAAAACCGCCATAGTCGTTGCTCATAGATTAAGCACGATTCAAAAAATGGATCGCATTATCGTGCTTGATAACGGCAAAATAATTGAAGAAGGCTCACACATAGAGCTAATTAATCGTCAGGGTAAGTATGCTGATCTGTGGAGCAGGCAATCTGGTGGTTTTATTGAGGATTAATCACTAGAACCCTGTCTTAACAATAAGCATAGACAATGTTAGGCTTTGTCGACAGTAGTTTCGCTGTTTTCGGGTGCTTCGCTCTCTGTGGCTTCTGCCTCTCCAGACTCTGCCTCTTCAGACTGTTGAGCTGGTGTTTCTATCACGGCCACAATAGGATGTTCGGCATCAGTAATAAACACAACATTTTCTGGTGCTAGAAGATCGCCAACAGTAATTTTGTCGCCAACTTCTGCGAGCTTTTCAACATTTACCACAATATTGTCTGGCAGATTACGAGGCGTAGCCTCTAGCTCAATGCTTTCTAGTTGATGGAGTAGCATTAAGCCGGCTTTTTCTGCTATGCTATCTCCTTCAAATTTTAACGGAACTTCTGTCTTAACCTTTTCGTTCTGATGTAACGAGTCAAACACAATATGCCTTAGCGTATTCTTTTTAGGATCAAAATCGACAGATTTTATTATTGCCAAATACTTGTCCGACCCAACTGTAAGATCGACAGTATGGTGCTTACCTGCCTTTTCGTAAACCTTTGCAACATCTAGCAATGGTACATCAACAATAATAGAATCTTTACCGTGATTATGAATTACTGCCGGGATACGACCTTCTCGTCGTAAGGCTCTTACTTGCTTGCCCACCACACTTCGCTGGTTTAAAGCAAGCGTAATAGTGTCTGAACTCATCAACCCCTCCGTTCTTTTATGTACTAGATATTATACCCTATTAGCTTGTACTTTTCTATACATAATACTTATGAAATGTGACTACATAGCAATTAGAGATTATAACTGCAACATTAAAAACATTGAGGAGTATATCTTTTAAATAATCTTTAGGTCTGGTCTGGCTTGGCGGAGAGCTTCTTTTTCAATATTAGCTAGATTGTCCAAATAGAGGTTTCCGCCAACACTGTTTGGTAGG
>CAZMFO010000032.1:0-2508 GCA_964565615.1 uncultured Candidatus Saccharibacteria bacterium
TAGAGAAATATGTTACTTTATCGTCACCAGACACAAAATACAGCCAATCTGTCGTGGCAGGACTAGATACAGCCCTTATAGATGTTTCTGACATATTACTAATCGGGCCTGGAGGCAGACCACCGTTAATATAGGTGTTGTAAGCTGATTTATAGGCTAAAATCTGGCTTTGCTGTAACTCGTCCATATTAACACCATCTAAAATTACTCCGTAACCAGCAGTTGCATCAGACTGAAGCTTCATCCCAATACCTAGCCTTTTTAGAAACACTTGAGCAACCTGCAAACGATCCTCTGGCTTAGAAACCTCCCTTTCTACAATAGAAGCTAAAATTATTGCTTGATGAGTAGATAAACCACGCTGATTAAATGACTGCCGTACCTCTGGGGTTAAACGCTTTTGCATCTCATCTAACGAGGCAGATATTATTTGAGAAGCAGAGGTTGAGGAAGTTCTTTGAAAAGATTCTGGGTATAAATAACCTTCTAGGCTAGCGGTTTTGGGTTTATCAACAAGAGCCGGATGATCAATGTGGGTGGCGGGGTTAAGGGCCGTATCAACATCCAAATCGTTAAATCCTGCACTAAGGAGCATTTTTTTAACTTGGTCAATCCTAGCACCCGGCAAAATGGTTACTAACTTACTAACTATCTTCCCCTGTGTTAAGATAGAAACCACCTCTGGCACGCCATAGCTAGGGCTTAGTTCGTATGTTCCCGCCTTGATGTCCTCATCAACACCATTATTGCGAACATATTGCTCAAAAACCTGCTTGTTACGAATCAGATTTTGCTTTTTTAATTGCTGGCTAATTTCTGGCAGTGTTGAGCCCTCTTTAATTGTTACTTCTACCAAACTATGATTTGAGCTAACCGGCTTAAGGTTAGTGTCGTAGTATTTTCTTACAGCAACTATTCCGCCAACAGCAAAGATTGCTCCTACCAATAAAACGATTATTATGGCTTTTAGCCACCGACGACGAGTCGATTCTTTGCTCATTATTTTGCGTACTCCATCAGATAATCTTCTAGAATTATTGTCGCGGCCTGTGCGTCAATATCTTGCTTTTGGTAGCCCTTTTTTTGTCTGGCTAGATGCTGTTCTGCTTTTACAGAAGTCAATGCCTCGTCCTGAAGATGAACCGGAATGTCGCTCGGCAACTCGTCTAAAAAACGACGAACATATTCTGTCTGCTTTGTATCTTGACCGTTTAGCCCTCTTGGCAAACCGACAACCAAAAGGCAAGCATCTTGATCGGCAATGATTGTAGCCAGTCGGCTATTAAATGACTGGTCGTTAGGCAGGGTAATTAATGGTTCGGCAATGCGAGCAATCAGATTAGCTCGTGCGATCCCAATTTTTTTTGTACCGATGTCTAACGCCAAAACTGTACTACTCACTAGTATTTGCCTCTTCGTATTGAATAGATGTCTTGGCGGGATTTTTAGGTATTATATTAACCCAAAATGGGCTAAACTCAACTTTTGCCTCTTTGACGCCCTCTATCTTCTTGATAATCTCTTGGGCCTCACCACGCTTTTTGCCAACAACATCTTGTTTTACTTGATTCTCGTCAATCTTGGGCCCTAAAACTGTTTGAGCCTGCAAAGTAATTGGTGTATCGCCATTATTTTGTTTTGTGCCGACTCTAAAAATTGCTTTGTCTATGCCATCGTCTTTTATTTGCATACTTTTACTATCTAGCTCGGCCTGAACCTTTTGCTTAACCAATAACTTTAAGTCGTCATACTTAATACCGATCATCACATAAGTTCGCTCGGCACCAACCGTTACTTCGGTGGCTTCTTCTCCTACCTCGGGGGAAACATCTATCTTGTCAGACTCTGTAACAAAAGTATCAATAAGAGCATAATAACCAGCAGATTCGAGTTGCTGTTTTAATTGATCTTTAACCTCGCCAGATGTATCGGTCAGCTTTTGCTTAGCAGAATCAATATCTTGCTGACTAACCACTTTAGCGATCTTTGACGAACCACCGGTAAATGCGGATGAGTTTGACCCCGTTACCGAAGAAAACCCAGCAACCGTAAAGGATTTTCCGCTATCTATGTTATATTGCTCACCATTTGCCTGTGCGGTAACTGCAACAGTTGAGGTAAACTTACAGCCCAAACCAAAACTCGGAGTAGTTAGACTAGATGAACTGTTAGTTATGTAAGTTAGCCCACCCGTGCTAATGCCAGTACCCGCTGGAACTGTCGGCGGCGAACCCATAACCGAACCACACGGAATAGATAAAAGTACACTACCGGTTGCTTTTGCCCCAAGATCTTTTTGCCCAGTTGCGGGGGTTTTTTGAGATTCTGTTTTGGTTTCTTTAACTTCTTTAGAGGCGAGCTTTGAATCTTCAATTTTGGTAGCCTTTATTGCCGTAGAAGCGACAAAATCAATTGAGCTATTTGTTGTTGAAGTTTCGGTCGTTATTGTTATTGTTGCTTTTGGTGCAACAAAGATAGCAAAATAGGCAAAAACAACCATTCCTACAG